>DASZQK010000053.1:0-20244 GCA_035549695.1 Caulobacterales bacterium
CACGCCGGCGCTGGTGCGGAAATCCGGCTTCGCCGGAGTGATCGATCTCCTCAAGATCGCGAAGCACGGGCCTGGGGATAAAGTGTATCTGGTGGAGTTTGTGTATCGCGGGGAGAAGAGCTGAACGTCGCCTATTCGCCGGAAGCAGTCATTCGCGTTCATACGTAATCGACGTGCCGCAATCGTAGCTCGCCGTCGGGTCGGCACTGCGACGGGCCATGACTTTGGCCCAAGTCTCATCCCACGTGCCTTCGTTGGTGACGGCTTCGCGAACGCCGGTGGCGTCGGTTTTAAACACGCGCCAAATTGGAAGGTAGGTCGCGGCCTTAGACTCGAAGAAGGTCTGTAAGAAGGTTGGATACCACTGCGAGTCCATGCCGAGGGACATGTATTCGCCAGTCAGAAACAGCAGGCCCCACGGCGAGCGCGGACCGAAACCATCTTCGCAATAGGCTATCGAATTGTTTGAAAGAGGATGTTCGAGGACGGTCCAGCAAACGTATTGCTCCCCAGGCTTCCCATAGTCCCAGTCGCGAAGCCCTGGCGTCGGCTCGACGAGCAAACCTCGAATGTAGGTTTCAACCCGAGCGTCCCCGAGTTTGCCAAGCTCAGCCTCGACAAGACGTCTTACGGTCACTGCATCGGCGGTCATGCCGGCATGTTACCAGAACCGTGCAACGTCCGCTCCGGGCCAAGAGCGGACGCGAGCTAGGCCGCGCTTTTCTTCGCGGCGGCCATCGCTTCGGCGAATTGCTCGAACAGGTAGTGGCTGTCTTGCGGGCCGGGCGAGGCTTCGGGGTGGTATTGCACGCTGAACACCGGGCGGCCTTCCAATGCGACGCCGCAGTTCGAGCCGTCGAACAGCGAAACGTGGGTTTCCTTCACGCCTTTGGGCAGTGTGGCGGCGTCGACGGCGAAGCCGTGATTCATCGAGACGATCTCGACCTTGCCGGTGCGCACGTCTTTCACCGGATGGTTGGCGCCGTGATGGCCCTGGCTCATCTTCTTGGTCTTGGCCCCCAGCGCCAGCGCCAGCATCTGGTGGCCGAGGCAGACGCCCATCACCGGCACGCCGCTGTCGACCAGCTTCTTGATCTGCGGCGCGGCGTAGATTCCCGTCGCCGCGGGATCGCCGGGGCCGTTGGAGAGCAGAACGCCGTCGGGCTTGTGCGCGAGCGCTTCTTCCGCGGTGGCGGTGGCGGGTAAGACGATGGTCTTGGCGCCGATGTCGCCGAGCGCGCGCAGGATGTTGCGCTTCACGCCGTAATCGAACACGACGACGTCGTATTGAGGTTTCTTCAGCGGCCGGACGCCCTGGCCCCAGCGCCAGCGCGTCTCCTCGACAATGTAGCTCTGCGCCGTCGTCACATCCTTGGCCATGTCGAGGCCGACGAGGCCGGGCCATTCGGCGGCGCGCCTGCGCAAGGCTTCGAGGTCGAACTTGCCGGCGGCGTTGTGGGCGATCACGGCGTTCGGCATGCCGTGCTCGCGGATGCGCTTGGTCAGCGCGCGCGTGTCGAGCCCGGCGATGGCGATGACGTTGCGCTTCTTGAGCCACGCGGAAAAATCATCGCCCGCGCGCCAGTTCGACGGCGGCGTCGGCGCCGTGCGAAACACCGCGCCGCGCGCCGCGGCGGCCGCGGCGGGCGAAGAGGTTTCGATGTCTTCGTCGTTCACGCCGACATTGCCGATGTGCGGAAAGGTGAAGGCGATGATCTGCGCGGCGTAGGAGGGATCGGTGAGGATCTCCTGATAGCCGGTCATCGCCGTGTTGAAGCAGACCTCGCCCAGCGCCTCGCCTTCGGCGCCGAGCCCCTGGCCCAGAAACACGGTTCCGTCCGCCAGCACGAGCGCGGCGGTCGGAACTTCGGGGAGCGGGCCTTCGGTAAGGGTCAAAACGGCTGGGAGATAGGGGGCGTTGCGTTGCGTGTCAAAGCGCGCCGGACGCATTAGGTTGGCGGCGTGTGCAATCTCTATCGCAATGACATCCGCAAAGCGGGCCGCGAGCGCGATTATTACGGCTACGAAGAATTCTCGGAGACGCCGCAGGAGATTTACCCGGACGTGCTCGCGCCGGTGATCGGCGTGCGCAAGGACGGCGACCTGGGCTGGACGGCGATGCGCTGGGGTTTTCCGCCCCCCGAGGGGCTGGCTAAGCGCCCGGTAACCAACATCCGCAATCTGGACTCGCCCTATTGGCGGGGCTGGCTGGCGCCGCGCTATCGATGCCTCGTCCCGTTCGACCGGTTCTGCGAATGGACCGACGCCACGCCAAAACGTCAGGTCTGGTTTGCGCTGCCGGAGGAGCGGATGGGCTTTTTCGCCGGCGTGTGGCGGCCGTGGTCCGGCGTGCGGGGGCCGAAAGCCGCGCCGGTGGAGGGCAAGCATTACGTGTTCGCGATCCTGACCTGCGCTCCCAACGCGCTGGTCCGGCCCGTTCACGCCAAGGCGATGCCGGTGATTTTGGCGGACGAGGCGCGCCAGGACGCTTGGCTGAAGGCGCCGGCGGAGGCGGTGATGACCCTCGCGTCGCCCCTTCCGGAGGCTGAAATGCGGGTCTTGGCCGCATGACGCGAGCAAAGCGGCATTGGGGCGCCACGCCCGCTGCCTTTGACGGCGGGCGCGCCCACTTCTGGCCGCAAACCTGAACAGGTTGTCAGCCAACGGCGTTGGACGCGGCATGACAGTCCTTTAAGGTCAGGGTGTGGGGATAGGATCGGGACTTTTCCGGGCCGGGGCGGCGGTCGCTCTTGGGCTCCTTTTTGCTGTCGCCGCATGCGGCGAGCGCAAGGCCGCGGTCGCGCCCGTGCCCCCGCCGGCGGCCGCCCCGATCATCGCGCGGGCCGATCTGTTCGGCGACGCCGTCCGGCAAAAGGCGCAACTTTCCCCAAACGGAGAAATGATCGCCTTTCTCGCCCCCAAGGACGGCACGCTCAACGTCTGGATGATGCCGGCCAATGCGCCCGACCAGGCGCGGCCCGTGACCGACGACCACGAACGCGGCGTCCGCCGGTTCGTCTGGGCCGAGGACAACGCCACCATCCTCTATCTGCAGGACGAACAGAGCGACGAAAACTGGCGCCTCTACGCCGCGCCGATCGCCGGGGGCGAGGCCCGGCCCCTGACGCCGGAAAATTCACGCGCGGACATTCTGGGGCTGAGCCCCCGTGATCCCGGTTCGGTGGTGGTCACCCTCAACACGCGCGATGCGGCCTGGCCCGACGTCGTGCGCATCGACATCGCCACTGGCGCCCGCACCACCCTGGTGCGCAACACCAACACCGCCGCGCAGCGCGGTTTCGCCGATTTCGTGGTCGATCAGGATAATGACGTGCGCCTCGGGCTGCGCAGCCGCGATGACGGCGGCGTCGACGTGTTCGCGCGGTCCAGCGGGCGCTGGAGCAAGTTGTTCAACATCCCGTTCGAAGACGCGATGGCGTCTTACCCGCTGGAATTCGCGAGTGACGGCAAAAGCTTTCTGATGCTCGATTCGACGGGACGCGATCGGGCCGCGCTGGTGCGCGTGGACGCGGCGACGGGCGCGAAAACCGTGCTCGGCGAAAGCCAACGCGCCGACGTCGTCGACGCTTGGTTCGACCCTACGACGCACGATCCGGAGGCCTTCGTCGCCGACTATCTTCGCCCGGAGTGGCGCGCGCTCGATCCGGAAGCGCAGGCCGATCTCGATTTTCTCGACAACCAATTGCAGGGCGAGCCCAGCGTCGTCTCGCGCAGCCTCGACAACAAGCACTGGATCGTCGTCGAGGACGGACCGACGACGCCGGCGCGTTCCTATCTCTACGATCGCAGCGACCTTGCGGCGCGCCGGCTCACGCTTCTGTTTCGGCACCGCCCGAATCTCGAGCGTGCGCCGCTGCAGCCGATGACGCCGGTGGAGATCGAAGCGCGCGACGGGCTGACGCTGGTTTCCTATCTGACGCTGCCCCCCGGCGCGGACGCCAACGGCGACTCACGGCCCGAACATCCCGCGCCGCTCGTGCTCATTCCTCATGGCGGCCCTTGGTACCGCGACAGCTACGGCTTCAACGCCATGCATCAATGGCTGGCGAATCGAGGGTATGCCGTGCTCTCGGTGAATTTCCGCGGCTCCACGGGTTTCGGCAAAGCGTTCCTCAACGCCGGAAACGGCGAATGGGGCGGCAAGATGCAGGAGGATCTGCTGGATGCCGTGCAATGGGCGGTGGAGCAGGGGATCGCCCAGCCCAATCGTGTCGCCATCATGGGCGGTTCGTATGGCGGCTACGCCGCGCTGGTCGGCCTCACCGCGACGCCTGATCGGTTCGCCTGCGGCGTCAGTTTCGCCGGTGTCGCCAATCTGTCGACAATGCTCGATTCCATTCCCGCCTATTGGACCACGTGGCGCGGAGAATTGTATCGGCGCGTCGGCGATCCACGCACGGCCGAAGGCGCGCGCCTGCTGCACGATCGCTCGCCCTTGTTCCGAGCGGCGCAAATCCGTGCGCCGCTTTTGTTGGCGATGGGCGGGCGCGACCGCTTCACATCGCGCGCTGAACAGGACGTCATCGCGCAGAGCGCCCGGGCGCGGCGCAACGGCTCGATCTATCTGAACTATCCCGACGAGGGACACGGCCTGGCGCGGCCCGAGAACCGCGTGTCCTTCTTCGCCATCAGCGAGCAATTCCTGGGGGGCTGTCTGGATGGACGCGTCGAGCCGATCGGGGCGGCGCTGCAGGGCGCGAACGTGCAGGCGATCGACGGCGCCGATCGCGTGCCCGGACTTTCGGCGTTCCGGCGCGCCGCGAGCGCGGCGCCGCCAGCGGCTGAAACGACGACCGAGGCCGTGGTTGAGGACGCCGCCGAAACCACGACGGCGCCCGTTCCCGAACCTGTCGCGCCGCCGCCGGCCTCCGGTCCGGCGCCTGGGAATAACTGAGCAATAACAGCTTACTGCGAAGCCCAAGCTCGGGGCGGTTTTGTGTATGAGCAGGCCGGCCGCGCCGGAACTCCCCCGGACTCCGCTTGTTGGAGATAAGCCGGCGTCCCCGCTGGCCAATGCTCCGCAAGACCGAAGGAGAAGCGCATGCCGCAACGGCGTGACGGCGACACTTCCAATCGTGGCTTCGCTTCGATGGACGCGCAAAAGCAACGTGAAATCGCCAGCAAGGGCGGCCAAAGCGTGCCGAACGAGAAGCGCAGCTTCTCCAAGAACCGCGCGCTCGCCGCGGAGGCGGGGCGCAAGGGCGGGCAAAGCGTCGATCCCGAAGACAGAAGCTTCTCGCAAGATCGCGCGCTTGCCGCCGAGGCTGGACGCAAGGGCGGCGAGGCGCGCGGCGGAAGCCGCCGCAAAGCGACGACGTCGCGGCCGGCCGAAAAAGCGCCTGCCCCAGAAGCGGGACGTGCGAAATCCGAGGACGATGACGAGAACGAGCGCTGGGAGCGCTGATCAGACCGCGAGCCCCGCGCAGATCGCTTCCAATTCACGTTGATCGGTTTCGTCGAACGCGGCGAAGGCGGTGGAGTCGATATCCAGCACGCCGAGCAGCGCGCCCTGCCGGTCGAACACGGGCGTGACGATTTCCGAATTCGAACGGCTGTCGCAGGCGATGTGTCCTGGGAACGCGTGAACATCGGCGACGATGATGGTTTTGCGCTGCGCCGCCGCGGCGCCGCACACGCCCTTGCCGAAGCCGATGCGTAGGCAGCCCAGTGTTCCCTGATAGGGACCCACCACCAATTCATTCGGCTTCGCGGGATCGACCAGATAAAAACCAGTCCAGAAGAAGCGCTCGGGAAAGGCGTTGGCGAGCAGGCTCGCGGCGCTGGCGAAGCGGGCTGTCATGTTCGGTTCGCCGTCGAGCACGGCCGCGATCTCAGCGCGCAGCGCCGTATAGCGTTCGGCCTTGCCGGCGGGCAGCTTCATGGGTTCGCGCATGGCGCCGGCTTACGCCCAATCCTTTCCTCCGTCCATCGCCGGAACCGCATGGCGGTGTGCGCGGTTGGCCTTCATCACGCGGAGATTGGCGGAGATTGGCTTCCATGAACGTCGAACAAATGTTGCGCACGCACCCGGTTCAGTTCGGAACGCTGGACGACAGCATTGTCCGCTGCGTGGAGGCTTGTTTCTCGTGCGCTCAGACGTGCATCGCCTGCGCCGATGCCTGCCTCGGCGAGCAGGACGTGGCCGCGCTGGTGCAGTGCGTGCGTCTCAACATGGATTGCGCCGACGTGTGTCTGGCGACGGGCGCGGTCGCTTCGCGGCGCACCGGCCAGGATCCCGCGCTCTGGTCCGATCTGTTGGACGCCTGCGCTGAAATCTGCCGCAGCTGCGCCGAAGAGTGCGAACGCCATGCGGCCATGCACGAGCACTGCCGCATCTGCGCGGAAGCGTGCCGCGAGTGCCAGACCGCGTGCGCCGAAGCGATCGGCGCGCTGCCTACCCTGAGCTGAGGCGGCTCAGTTCTCCTTGCGCGCCGGCAATACGCCGGCGACCTTGGCGAGGTCGAGCTTCTCGCGGCGCGAGAGCTTGTGTTGCGGGGCGCTGCGCTTGGGCGTGAGCAGGCCGACCGCGACCGCGCCGCCGATGATCCCCGCGATGCAGATAAAGATGACGAAGAAGAACATGCCTGCCTCCCGCCGAGCGGCGCGCGTCCCGTGATAGCGCGAGCGCGGCCGGTTTGGCCAGCGCGGTCAGAGCCGGAGCGTGTCCACGAGCGCGTTGGCCGCAATCGCTTCGGCGTTCGCGGGGCGCACAATCAGCCCGTCGGCGGCCGCGAACACCGTGACCAGCGAGGAATCCTGATCGCCGCACGGCTGGGCGAAAAGCTGGCCCCCGGCATCGGTCCAGAGCCGGGCGCGGAGATAGCTTTCACGCGGGCCGTTCGCCGGCGCCGCCGCCGCGAGGCGCGCGCGGGCGGGTGCGACCGACGCGTCCGGATCGCGTCCGAGCATCGCCTCGATCAGCGGCCGCAGGAACAGACGCGCGCACACCATCGCCGAGGCCGGGTTGCCCGGCGCGCCCACGATCATCTTCGCGCCGCGCGTGGCGAACCAGCTCGGCTTGCCGGGGCGCAACGCGACCTTGTCGAAGTGAATGCGCGCTCCAACCGAGTGCGCGGCGGCGCGCGCGTGATCGCGCTCGCCCACCGAGGCGCCGCCGACGAATACCGCGATATCCGCTTCGTCCAACGCGGCGTCGATCGCTTGCGCGATCGCGTCCGGATCGTCCCTGAGCGGGGGCCGCCGTGCGGCGGCGGCGCCCCAGGTTTCGGCCCATGCCGCGACCCCAAAACCCGCGGAGTCGAAGATTTGCTCGGGCGCCGGCGCATCGCCGGGCGAGACAAGTTCGTCGCCGCAGCAGAGGACGGCGATGCGCGGCGTGCGGCGCACCGCGACGCGCGCGGCGCCAGCACTCGCGGCGAGCGCGATCGCCGCCGGCGTCATCAAAGCGGGCGGCGCCAGCAGAATTGCGCCGGCGCGGAAATCCATGCCGGCCGGGCGCACGAAATGTCCCACGGGCGTCGCGCCGACGTGCGCGACGTCGCCCTCGCGCCGCGCTTCTTCCTGAACGACGACGGCGTCCGTTCCGTCCGGCAACGGCGCGCCGGTGAAGATGCGCACGCACGCGCGCGGTTCGACCGCGCCGCCGAAGGCGCACCCGGCCAGCGAGTCTCCCGCCACGACGAGCGCGCCGGGGGTGTCCGCCGATCGCACGGCGTAGCCGTCCATCGCCGAGACCGGCAGCGGCGGCTGCGGGCGCGTAGCCTCGACGGGCGCAGCCAAAGTGCGGCCGAGCGCGCGCTCGAGATCGACGAATTCGGCGGGCGTCGCCCGCGCATGCGCAAGCATGATCGCCCGCGCGTCTTCAACCGAGATCACCTCAGCCTCCGCTCAACGGCGACATGAAGGCGATCTCCGCCGCCCCCGCGAGGGCGGCGTCGCCGCTGCAGAATTGCCGGTCGAGCGCAACGCGCACGCCGGGCCCATCAAGGTGATCGCGCAGTTCGGGGCGGGTGTGCGCGAGCCATTGGCGCAGCGCCGCCACCGTGCGCACGTCCGCGGGCGGCGCGACGTTCATTTCATTGCAGCCCGCCGCTTCGCCGAGGCGGCCGAAGAACAGGATGCGCATTATCCGCCCGTCATCGACATGTGACGCGCGACCGCTGGTTTGGCGAGGCGCTCCAAATGGAAATCGTGGCCTTTGGGCCGGCGCGCGATCGCCGCATCGATCGCTCGATGCAGCGCCGCCTCGCCGCCGCCCGCGCGGAGCGGCGTGCGCAGGTCGGCATGCGCCTCCTGACCCAGACAGAGATAGAGTTCGCCCGTACATGTGAGCCGCACGCGTGAGCAGCCGTCGCAGAAATTGTGACTGAGCGGTGTGATGAAGCCGAGCCGTCCGCCGGTTTCCTCCACGTGCGTGTAGCGCGCGGGCCCGCCCGTGCGGTCCGGCACGTCGCGCAGCGTCCAAAAGCTGGCCAGCTCCTCCCGCACGCGGGCGAGCGAAAGAAACTGCGACGAGCGGTCTTCATCGATCTCGCCCAGCGGCATGGCTTCAATCAACGTGATGTCGTGCCCGCGCGCGTGCGCCCAGGCGATGAGCGAGGGAATTTCGCGCGCGTTGTCGCGCTTCAGCGCAACCGTGTTGATCTTGACCTTCAGCCCCGCCGCGCGCGCCGCCTCGATGCCGTCGAGCACTTGCGGCAGCGTATCGCGGCGGGCGATGCGGGCGAAGGTTTCCCGGTCCAAACTGTCGAGCGAGACATTGACGCGCCGGACGCCGGCTTGAGCTAGCTGCTCGGCGCGCGCCGCGAGCTGCGTGCCGTTGGTGGTGATGAGCATGTCGTCAAGCGCGCCGCTGCGCAGATGACGCGAGACGCCGCGCAGAAGATCGACGAGCCCGCGCCGCATCAGCGGTTCGCCGCCGGTGAATCGCAGGCGCCTCACGCCGCGCGCCACGAACGCCGCACAAAGATGATCGAGCTCGTCCAGCGACAGCAGATCCTCGCGCGGAAGGAATTGCATGCGCGCGCTCATGCAATAGACGCAGCGCAAGTCGCAGCGGTCGGTCACGGAGACGCGCAAATAGCTGATGGCGCGCCCGTAGGGGTCGATCAGCGGCGGGTGCTCGGGGCGGGCCATGTGCGAGTCTGAAGCCGGGCGAAGACGCGGGTCAATGTCCCTTGCCAAGACGATGCGCGCCCTCGCGCCGTTACGGCGGGGCGCGCGCGCTTGCCATTTCCTACCTAAATAGTGGACAAAGCGCTGAGATGTTGACCAGCAAAGCCAAGTACGCCCTGCGGGCGATGATCGACCTCGCCGCACAGGCGGGCGCCGGCCCGCGCCGGCCCATTTTCATCGCCGACGTCGCAGCGCGGCAGGACATCCCGCGCCGGTTCCTCGAGAACATCCTGCTTGAGCTGCGCAAGCACGGCCTCGTTGTCAGTCATCGCGGCAAGGCCGGCGGCTATGCCCTGGCCCGGACCCCGGATCTGATCACTTTTGCCGATATTATCAGGGCCATAGATGGGCCCTTGGCGCTCACGCCGTGCACCAGCCGGACTGCCTATCAGCGTTGCGAGGACTGCAAGGACGAGGCGACCTGCGCCATTCGCCGCACGCTCATCAAGGTGCGAGACGCCTCCGCGACGCTGCTTGAGGCCACGACCTTGGCCGACGCGGCCGGCCTCACGCCGCAGCAGATCGCGGCCGACAGGGCGGCGCAGGCCGACCCATCCTCCAGTTCGGTGGCCTGAAGCCGTCCTATAGAGCCTTTTAGTCAAATCTACATTGACTCAGTCGAGTTAGAGCACTTAACGTTCCCCGTGCCGGTCGCAAATCAGGGGTGAACGATGAGTGTGCGGACGTTGGCGATGTTTGGCGCGTCGTGGCTGGCCTTGGCGGGTGCGGCGGCGGCGCAGCAGGCGAGCGAGCCGATCCAGACCAACCAGGCGGCGCCGGCGGATCCGCGCGATGCGCGCATCCGCGAGTTGGAGCGGCGGCTTGAGGATATCGAAGGCCGGCTCAATGATTTGAAGGCGAGCACGGCGGCGGAGTCGCAAGATATCCGCACGACATTAAGCAGCGCGCCGCAAACCTCCATCAACAACGGACGCGCCGCCTTCGCCACGGCGGACGGTTCACAAAAGCTCGCGGTGCGCGCACTCGTGCAGTTCGACGCCACGCACTACGATCAGGACGATCCGGCGACGCCGGACAACCGTCGCGCCGACACAGCCGCCGCCAGCGATCTCAATTCCGGCACAAATTTTCGTCGCGCGCGCCTCGGCGTCGATGGAACCGCGTTCAAGGATTGGAACTACGCGATCTGGGGAGAATGGG
Source organism: Caulobacterales bacterium (assembly GCA_035549695.1). Taxonomy (GTDB): domain Bacteria; phylum Pseudomonadota; class Alphaproteobacteria; order Caulobacterales; family Aquidulcibacteraceae; genus Vitreimonas. The sequence continues at coordinate 10,318 of DASZQK010000053.1, forward strand.
GCGGTTCGGGCGCCGAGAGCGCCGTGCTCAACCAGGCCTATATCGAATATGCGGGCTGGAAGCCGCTCGCAAACGCCGCGCCGATCCGTTTCCGCATTGGCGCGTGGGCGACGCCGACCAGCTTGGAGGACGCCACGCCGACGGCGGATCTGTTGTTTGTTGAGCGCCCCGCCGCGGCGGAACTTGTGCGCGGCATCGCTGCGGGCGACGGCCGCTCGGGCATCGGCGTGTTCGCGAACGGCGATCGTTGGTACGGCTCGGCGGTCTATACCGGCTCGACCATCGGCGCGACCGGCGAGTTCGACGAACAAAGCGGCTATCTACTGCGCGCGGCGTTCTTGCCGCTGCGCGGCGAGAATTACGGCGTGCATGTCGGCGTGAACGCCTCCGGCATTCTCGATGTCGCAGACGTCAACGCTTCGCCCGCGGACACGCAAAGCGTGCGCCTGCGCGAGCGCCCTGAACTCCGCACCGATGCGACGCGCTTCGTCGACACGGGATCGATCGCGGCGCGCGGCGTGCGCCAGTACGGCCTCGAACTGGGCGGCCAGTTCAAGAACTTCTACCTCGCCAGTGAAGCGTTCCAGGTCGATCTTGATCGCAGCGGCGGCGTTTCGGACCCCTCGTTCCGCGGCTGGTACGCGCAGGGCGCCTGGACGCTCACTGGCGAGCGCCGCCGCTGGAACGGGCAATCTGGCGGCTTCGCCGGCATTCGCCCGACCAACGCGTTCGATCCGAAGACGGGCCATTGGGGCGCGTGGGAAATCGCCGCGCGCTACAGCGATCTCGATCTCAATTACCACGAAGGCGCGCCGGGCTTGGCGCCTGTCGCGGGAGATAGCGTGCGCGGCGGTGAGCAGGAGATCACGTCGCTCGGCCTCAACTGGTATCCGAACAGCGTCGTGCGCTTCCTGCTCGATTATCAATGGGTGTCGATTGACCGGCTCGATCCGGAAGACAGCAGCATTGCAACCGCGGTCGCCGGGACCGGCGCGCAGATCGGCCAGGACTTCCAAGCCATCACGCTGCGCTCGCAATTCGCGTTTTAGGCAAAAGCGCGCGCTCACAATCAGGAGTGGAGCCATGACAAAGACGATCACGCGGCGCGCGGCGGCCGCAGGCATTGGGGCCGGCGTGTTGGCGGCGGCGACGGCCGCGCAGGCGGAAGCCGCGCGTGCAATCGATCTGCTCAACGTCTCCTACGATCCGACCCGCGAGCTTTATGAGCAATACAATCGCCTGTTCGCGGCGGAGTGGGCGCGCACGCACGGTGGTCAGCAGGTGCGGATCGCGCAATCGCACGGCGGATCGGGACGACAGGCGCGTTCGGTGATCGACGGCATTCGCGCCGACGTGGTGACATTGGCGCTGGCGGCCGATGTCGACGCCATCGCGGCGCGCGGCCTGATCGCGCGCGGCTGGATCACGCGGCTGCCGCAAAACAGCGCGCCCTACACCTCGACTCAGGTGTTGATCGTGCGCAAGGGCAACCCCTGGCGCATCCGCGACTGGAGCGATCTCGTGCGGCCCGGCGTCAGCGTCATCACCGCCAATCCGAAGACCTCGGGCGGCGCGCGCTGGGCCTATCTCGCGGCGTGGAATCACGCGCTGAAACAGCCGGGCGGCAACGACGCCACCGCGCGCGCGTTCGTTCAGCAGCTCTATCGTCACGTGCCCGTGCTCGATACCGGCGCGCGCGGGGCGACGACGACGTTCGCGCAGCGCCGCATCGGCGACGTGCTGATCAATTGGGAAAACGAAGCGCACCTCATCCAGAACGAGTTCGGCGCCGACAATTTCGACATTGTCTATCCCGCGACCAGCATCCTGGCGGAGCCCAGTGTCGCGGTCGTGGATCGCGTGGTCGACCGCAAGGGGACGCGCGCCGTGGCGGAAGCCTATCTCCGGTTCCTCTATTCGGACGCCGCGCAGGAGCTTGCCGCGCGAAACTTCTATCGCCCGCGCAATCCCGCCATCCTCGCCCGCTACGCCGCCCAGTTTCCGCAGCTGCGACTCGCCACGATCGATGGCGAGTTCGGCGGTTGGTCGCGCGCCCAGGCCGTTCATTTCGCCGAGGGAGGCGTGTTCGATCAGATTTCCGTGCGCTCCTGAGCTATGCGCCGCTTTAGCGGAGCTAGCAGCACAATGCATGGCAACTTCATTGACTTAGTGAAGTTTATGTCCCGTCATGGCCGACGCGCGCAGGCGCGAAGAGGGGCCGATGCGACTGAGCCGAGGCGCATTTGTGAGCGGAGCGCTGGCATGGGGCGTGAGCGCGTGTGCTCGCCCCGGCGCGGCCGCGCCGCGCCTGCTCAACGTCTCCTACGATCCCACGCGTGAACTCTATGCCGCGATCAACCCGGCGTTTGCGGCGCACTGGCGCGAGGCGCGCGCGGGCGCGCATGTGGCCATCGAAATGTCGAACGGCGGATCGGGCCGCCAGGCGCGCGCCGTTATCAGCGGCTTGCGCGCCGACGTCGTGACGCTGGCGCTGCCATATGACATCGACCAGATCGCCAAGGCCGGCCTGATCGAGACACGCTGGCGCGAGCGGCTGCCGTTCAACAGCGCGCCTTACACATCGACCGTTGTGTTCCTGGTGCGCGCCGGCAATCCGAAGGGCATCCGCGATTGGAACGATCTGGCGCGTGAGGGCGTGAGCGTGGTGACGCCCAATCCGAAAACGTCGGGCGGGGCGCGCTGGAACTATCTGGCGGCGTGGGCGTACGCGCTGGCGCAGCCCGGCGGCGACGACGCGCGGGCGCGCGCCTTCGTCTCGCAAATCTACAACAACGTCTCCGTGCTCGACAGCGGCGCGCGCGGAGCGACCACGACGTTCGTGCAGCGCGGCATCGGCGACGCGCTGATCGCCTGGGAAAACGAGGCGTTTCTTGCGCTGCGCGAGGCGGACGGAGCCGTGGCGATGGTGACGCCATCGATAAGCATCCTGGCCGAACCGCCCGTCGCCTGGGTCGACCGCAATGTCGAGCAGCGCAAGACGCGCGAAATCGCCGAAGCTTACTTGCGTTTCCTTTACACGCCGCAGGCGCAAGAGATCGTGGCGCGCAATTTCTATCGCCCCTCCGATCCCGATGTCCTCGCCGGCCATGCGGAGTTCGCGCCGATTCCGCTGGTGACGGTGGATCAGACGTTCGGCGGGTGGGATGCGGCGCATCGCACGCATTTTGCGGAGAATGGCGTCTTCGATCAGATCATGGGCGGGCGGCGCGGATGAGCCGCCCGCGCCGCTTCCGTCTTGTCGAGCCGAGCGCGCTGCCGGGATTTGCGCCGGCGCTTGGACTGACGCTCGCCTACCTTTCATGCTTCCTGCTAATGCCGCTGGCGGCTTTGGCGCTGCGGCCATGGGAAGCAGGGTGGGCGCATTTCGCCGAAGTGCTGACCAGCCCGCGCACGCTCGCTGCGTTCAAGCTGAGTTTCGGCGCGGCGTTCCTCGCCGCGTGCGTCAACGCCATATTCGGCACGATCGCGGCGTGGGTGCTGGTGCGCTACGACTTTCCGGGGCGGCGCCTGCTTGACGCCCTCGTCGATCTTCCCTTCGCGCTGCCGACCGCGGTCGCCGGCATTTCGCTGGCGGCCATCTATGCGCCCAACGGCTTGGTCGGCGCGCTGTTTGCACCGCATCACATCAACATCGCCTTCACCCCGCTGGGCGTGATGATCGCGCTCGTCTTCGTCGGATTTCCCTTCATCGTGCGCTCGGTGCAGCCGGTGCTGGAGGACCTGCATGTGGAGGTCGAGGAGGCGGCCGCAACCTTGGGCGCCTCGCGCCTGCGCACGATCCTGCACGTCGTCGCGCCGACGATCTTGCCGGCCTTGGTGGCGGGGTTTTCACTCTCGTTCGCCCGCGCCGTCGGCGAATACGGCTCGGTGATCTTCATCGCCGGCAACATTCCGATGGTGTCGGAAATCGCGCCGCTCCTCATCGTCATCCGGCTTGAGGAGTTTGACTATGCGGGTGCGGCGGCGGTCGGGCTGCTGATGCTGGTCGTATCGTTCGTGCTGCTGCTGTTCTTGAACGCACTGCAGGGCAAATTGGCGCGGCGGGGGCGCGCTTGAGCGCGGCGCCCGCAAGATCGCCGGCGCGGCGCGACCCGCCGCTGATCGTCGCCGCGCTGATTGGCGTGACGCTGCTCTATATGGGGCTGGTGCTGTTTCTGCCGCTGGCCACGGTGTTCATCGAGGCGCTGCGCAAGGGGTTCGCGGCCTATGCGGCGGCGTTGACCGAGCCGGACGCAATGGCCGCCATCCGCCTGACGCTGATGGTCGCCGGCCTGTCCGTGCTCAGCAACACGGTGTTCGGCCTGGCCGCGGCGTGGGCCGTCGCCAAGTTCGAATTCTGGGGCAAAAGCGCGCTTTTGACGCTGATCGATTTGCCGTTCTCGATCTCGCCGGTGATCTCGGGGTTGGTGTTCGTGCTGCTTTACGGCGCCAATGGTTGGTTCGGTCCATGGCTCGACGCCCACAATATCCAGATCATTTTCACGTTCACCGGCATCGTTCTCGCCACCACGCTGGTGACATTGCCGTTCGTGGCGCGCGAACTCATTCCGCTCATGCAGGAGCAGGGCGCCGACGAAGAGGCGGCGGCGGCGACGCTGGGCGCGGGCTTCTGGCGCACGTTTGCGCTGGTGACGCTGCCCAATGCGAAATGGGCCTTGATGTACGGCGTGCTTTTGTGCACGGCGCGCGCGATGGGCGAGTTCGGCGCCGTGGCCGTCGTCTCCGGCCACATTCGCGGCGAGACGGCGACGATGCCGCTCTATGTCGAGATCGTCTACAACGAATACAGCTTTTCCGCCGCATTCGCCGTGGCGTCCTTGCTGGCGCTGTTCGCGCTGGTGACGCTGGCGGTGAAGACCTTGCTTGAAAGCCAGATTGCCGACGAGTTGTCGGCGCAGCGTTCGCGGTGAGCGATGTCGCTTGAGATTTCCAACATCGCCAAGAGCTTCGGGCGCTTTCCCGCGCTGAACGGAGTTTCATTGTTCGCCGAGAACGGAGAATTCCTGGCGCTGCTCGGCCCGTCCGGCTCCGGCAAGACGACGTTGCTGCGCGTGATCGCTGGCCTCGATGAACCGGACGCCGGCGCCGTGCGCTTCGGCGAGGAGGATTTGCTGGCCAAGCCGGTGCGGCAGCGGCGCATCGGTTTCGTGTTTCAGCATTACGCGTTGTTCCGCCACATGACCGCCGCGCAGAATGTCGCCTTCGGCATGCATTCGCGGCCAAAGGCGGAACGGCCGGCGGGCGCCGAGATTCGCAGGCGGGTCGCCGAATTGCTCGATCTGGTGCAGCTCGGGGGCCTTGGCGGGCGCTATCCCAGCCAGTTATCCGGCGGGCAGCGCCAGCGCGTGGCGCTGGCGCGCGCTCTTGCGATCGAGCCGAAGATTCTTCTGCTCGACGAGCCGTTCGGCGCGCTCGACGCCAAGGTGCGGCGCGAATTGCGCCGCTGGCTGCGCGATCTGCACGAACGCACCGGCCTCACCACGATCTTCGTCACGCACGATCAGGAAGAGGCGCTCGATCTTGCCGATCGCGTGGCGCTGCTGCGCGATGGCGCGCTCGAACAGGTGGGCACGCCGGAAGAACTGTATCACGAGCCAGCCAGCGCCTTCGTGTTCGATTTTCTCGGCGACACCGTGACGTTTCGCTGCGACGTCAAAGGCGGCGTCGCTGTCATAGCCGGGGCGGGCGTGCCGATCGTCGGGCCGCATCCGGCGGACGGGCCCGCGACCGCCTATGCGCGCCCCGACCAGCTGGAGATCGCCGCGCCCGACAGGCCAGGCCTCGCGGTGACCGTGCGCAACGTGATCCTCGCCGGCCCCGACGCGCGGCTCGATTGCGTGCTGGACTCGGGCGAGGCTCTCGACGTGCGCCTGGCGCATGACATCGCCGCCAAGATCGCGCCGCGCGATCATCTGCGCGTCACGCCCCGCATTGTGCGCGTCTGGAGCTGAGCGGCGCTCAGCCCTCTTCGCGCCAGAAGCCTTCGTCGCCGGAAACGATCATCAAGGCCGAGCAGGGCTCGGCGAGCGCGGAGTGAAGCTGATGCTCCGTGCTGCCATCGAAGAAGATCGCGTCGCCCGGATTGAGCCGCAGCGGCGCATAGACGTCGGTCTTCAGGATCGCGGCGCCCTGCAACACGTAGAGATACACCTCGCCGGGCAGGGTCTGGCGCCGCGCCGAGACGTCGGCCGGCTGCAACGTCACCAGCATCGGCGTAAAACTCTTCGACAGCAGATCCTGCGCGGCGACCTTTACGGGGTGATGGCCGTAGCTGGCGGGCGCGCCTTCGCCGACGCGCACAATGGAGCGGCGCGCGCTGGGCGACGGCGTAACCGCCGCTTGCTGCAGGATCGAGAGGCCGGGGTCGACGTCGAGCGCCTGGCAGATGCGCAGGATCTTGTCGTAGGTGAGCGAGGATTGGCCGAGTTCAAGCTTCGACAGCGTCGACAACGGCACGCCCGATTTCTCGCTGAGCTGCTGCAGCGTCCAGCCCTTGGCCAAACGCAATTTGCGCACCGCGACACCTGCTTGTTGCGTCAGGCGCGAGCGCATCGGCAAGGCTCGACGAGACTTGGAACATCAACCATGGAGCGGTTCATCCCTGCGCCAACCGCAACACGGCGACGTATTCTTGTGGCGCGTCGCCTGCGTGGGCGACAAGCGTTGCGCGCACGTCATACAGAACCCAGGCGTCGTTCACATCCCGTAAACGCAGCTGCCATTTGCGCGGACGGTCAAGCGCGCCGTCGGTCAGGAGCGCCTGCACTTCGCCGTCGTGACGCGCGCGATCGTCCGCGTGCGCGAGATCGCGCAGCGATTGGCCGACCAGATCGTCGGGTGCGGCGGTCAATGCGCGCCAAGCCGGCGAGGCGAACAGAATCTGTCCGTCGAGCCCGATCCGCAACAGCATCTCGCTCGAATTGTCGGCGATCAGGCGGTAGTGCGCCTCAGCGGCGATAAGCTCGCCCCACGCGGCCTGCGCCTCGCTCAGAGCGTTCGACGCGGTTTCGTAGAGGCGCTGCTTTTCCGCCAGCGCCGCCGACAGCGGCAGAACGCATGCGCTGATGGCGGCAAGATAGACTTGCGCGACGAAAAGATATTCCTGCGGCGGCATGCCGGAACCGGGCGGACTCTTGGTCGCGAGCGCGTAGGCGACGATCAGCGCGGCGTTGACGGCGATGGCGGTGCGCGCGCCGGTGAGCCCCAATTCGAAGGCGATGTAGATGAGAAAAGGAACGATGAGGATCGAGAAGAAGCGGCGCAGATCGTAGGGCAGACTCCAGGCGAGGGCGTGCGCGGCGAGCAGGAGGGCGAACAACACCGCGGCGCGCGCCCTCGTGCGCTCGCCGATCAGCTCGCGCCAGTCATTGTCGGCGATCACTTTGATGGTCGGCAGGAAGACGATGAAGCTGAGGCCGTCGGAAAGGAACCACACCCCGGCATTGTGCAGGTCGACCGCCCCTGTGAGCGCGGCGGCGCCGCCGAAGGCGATCGCCATCGACGCGCCGGGCGCGATGACGCCTCCGATCAGCAGGAACCACAGCACGGCGTGGCGGTGTTCGAAATCGAGATCGACGTCGCGCCAGCGCATCAAGGCGGCGACGATGAGCGGGCTGGCCAGATTGGCGGCCAGATAGGGTATCTCCACCATCATCTGGTCGCCGACCATGACGGCGCCCGCGAGATGCGCGAGCGCGGTGGCGCCGAGATAGAGCGGCCAATCGCGCGACGGCGAGGCGATCAGCGCCCAGGCGAGAATCGCGCTGGCGATCCAGATCGGCGACACCGAGGCGCCCAGACGCGCAAACTCGATCGCCCCCACCATCGCGACCAGGTAGAGCCCCGCGAAGGTGAAAGCGCGAATGACCGTCCCGGAGAAGGCGCCGCCCTGAGCCACGGGAGGCATTGTCGCGGAGTCCCAGGGCTTCGCAATCGGCCACACGGCCAAGCCCGAGCTGCTGCTCCAGCCGATTCGCGAGAATCCAACCATTATTCTCAGCTTTAACGCTTTTTTGAGCAGTCTGCGAGAAAAACCGACCCGAACGGAGAAATTTTCGGCGGCCGGTCCCCGGCCGCTGCACGGAGAACGGGCGGTGGGCGTGCTGCAAAATCTCAGGTTTTCCCGAAAGCTGGCGCTCGCCTTTGGCTGCGTCGCGGTCACGGTGGCCGGCTCGAACGCGCTTGTGTTCATGAGCAACAAGGCGGTCGACGCGGCGAACCTGCAAATGACCCGTTCGCGCGAGCTGGTCGAGGACGCTACCGCGCTGATCAATGCCGCGGTCGAAACGCAGAATTCGGTGCGGGGTCTCTACGCGACCCGGGACGTGAGCTTTTTTCAAAACTACCAACAGCACATCCGCGAGATCGAGGCCGCCTATGCCGGGCTCGACCGCGCTATGGTCGACGCGGACGATCGCCAGAACCTGCAGCGTGTGCAGGCCGCGCTGGCCGTCTTCCGGCAGGAAGCCGATGCGGCGATGGCGCTGGCGCGCAATCCCGCGGCGATGGAGGCGAACCGCGAAACGCTGGCGCGCAAGGCGCGGTTGTTCGACGTGCGCGCGACGGTCGGCGAACTCATCGGCCACGAGCAGGAACAGATGCGCGGCTATGACGCGCACGCCCAGACAGAGATCAACAATTCCTACCTGGTGCTGGAGACGGGCTGCGCTCTCGTCATCCTGATCGCGGTTGTGATGGGATGGCTGCTGGCGCGGACTATCGCCGATCCGGTCACGCGCATGACCGACGCCATGCGCCGGCTCGCCGGAGGCGATCATGGCGTTGAGATCCCCGCCATCGGGCAAGGCGACGAGATCGGCCAGATGGCCGACGCTGTCGCCGCGTTCAAGGCGGCGGCGATCGAGAAACAGAAGCTCGAAGCGGCGAACGCGGCGGCGCAGCAGCAGCAGGCGCTCGTGGTGGAAAGCCTCTCGCTGGGGCTCGAAGCGCTGTCGAAGGGCGATCTCACGCGCAAGATCGACGCCGACTTCGCGCCCGAGTACCGCAAGGTGCGCGACGATTTCAACGCCGCCGTCACGCAGCTGCAGGAGGCGATGGCGACCATCGTCGCCAACGTGCACGGCATCCGCACCGGCGCTTCAGAAATCAGTCAGGCCGCGGATGATTTGTCGCGCCGCACCGAGCAGCAGGCCGCCAGCCTGGAAGAGACCGCCGCGGCGCTGGACGAGATCACCGCGACCGTGCGCAAGACTGCGGAAGGCGCGACGCTGGCCAATCAGGTCGTCGCCGAAGCGCGCGGTCAGGCGGAAAAAAGCGGCGAGGTCGTGCGCGAAACCGTTTCGGCGATGAGCGCCATCGAAGATTCCTCGAAGCGCATTTCGCAAATCATCGGCGTCATCGACGAGATCGCCTTTCAGACCAATCTGCTGGCGCTCAATGCCGGCGTGGAAGCGGCGCGGGCCGGCGAGGCCGGACGCGGTTTCGCCGTCGTCGCTTCGGAAGTGCGCGCACTGGCGCAGCGTTCCTCCGAGGCCGCGAAAGAAATCAAGACGCTCATCCTGGCAAGTTCGCGCCATGTCGAAAGCGGCGTCGATCTGGTGAACCGCACCGGCGAGGCGCTGCAGGAAATCGTAGCGCGCGTCGAGCAGATCACGGGGCTCGTCTCGGAAATATCCGCTTCGACGCAGGAGCAATCCAGCGGCTTGGGCCAGGTCAACACCGCCGTCAATCAGATGGATCAGGTCACACAGCAGAACGCCGCCATGGTTGAGCAATCGACCGCCGCCAGCCACTCGCTCGCCAGCGAGGCGGGCGAACTCGCCGCGCTCGTGAGCCATTTCAGCATCGGCGACAACGTCGCCCAGCTGCGCCCGGCGCGCGCGCCCGCGCCGCAGCGCGCCGCGCCGCCGCAAAGATGTGAACGCGCGCCGGCGCCGGCGCCGACGC
>DASZQK010000054.1:0-7281 GCA_035549695.1 Caulobacterales bacterium
ATTGAGCTGATGCGCATGCGCAGGCAGATCGGCGCCCGTCGCGCCGGTATTGCACCAATCGTATTTCAGATAGTCGACGCCCCAGCGGGCATATTGCGCGGCGTCCTGATATTCGTGGCCCCACGAGCCCGGACGTCCGCCGCAGGTCTTTTCGCCCGCGTCCGAATAGAGTCCGAACTTCAATCCCTTTGAATGGATATAATCGCCGAGCGCCTTCATGCCGGAGGGAAAGCGCTGCGGGTCGGGCTGGATGTCGCCGTGCTCGTCGCGCGCGCCTTGCCAGCAATCGTCGATGACCACGTACTGGTAGCCTGCATCGCGCATGCCAGTGGAGACCATCGCGTCGGCGGCGGCGCGTACGGTCTGTTCATTCACATTGCAGCCGAACTTGTTCCAGCTGTTCCAGCCCATGGGCGGGGTCAGGGCGAGACCGTTGGGCGTTCCCGGCAAGGCGACGGTTTCATTCTTCGCTTGCGCCGCCGCGCCGAGCCACAGCATCAGCGCGAACGCCAGCACGCCCGAAATCAGCACACGCATCCGCATTCGCTCCCCGTTTTTATTTATATGACTTATTAGGAGCCGCTGTCGGGGAGCGTCAATGCTTTTCGCGCGCCGGCTCGTATTGCACTCGCGCGCCGTTGAGGTCGCAGGCGGGGCTGAGCAGGGCCACGAGTTGCGGCGCGACATCGTCGGGCTGTGCGAGCGTGGCGGGATCTTCGCCCGGAAACGCCTTGGCGCGCATGCCGGTGGCGGTTGGTCCCGGATTGTAGAGATTGGCCTTGATCGGCGTGATCGCGATTTCCTGCGCATAGCAGATCACGAGCGCATCGAGCGCGGCTTTGCTCGCCGCGTAGGGCGCCCAATAGGCGCGCGGATTTTTCGCGACGCCGGAGGTGACGAACACGGCGCGTCCCGCATCGCTGGCGCGCAGCAGCGGATGCATCGAGCGGATGAGCCGCTGATTGGCCAGATAATTGACCGCGGTGGTTTCCTCCATCAGCGCCGGGCTCGCCTGGTGCGCGGGCGTCAGCTGGCCCAGGGCGCCCGCGCACGCCGCCAGCCCGTCGAGCTTGCCGAAGCGCTCATAGAGCGCGGCACCCAGCTTATCGATGGACTCGTAGTCGCGCAGATCGAGCGGCGCGAGCGTCGCTTCACCCTTGCCGTCGGCCTTGATCTCGTCGTCGAGGCTCTCCAGCGCCTTCTGGCTGCGCGCCACGCAGACCACACGCCAGCCCTGCCGCGCCAGCAGCCGCGCCGCCGCGCGCCCAATGCCGCGCGACGCGCCGGTGACCAATGCAATGCGAGCGTCTGTCATATCGGAACTGCGCGCCTATTCCCGGATCAGCTCAAACCCGGCCCGGGACCCATAGACGCAAACGCGGCGATGTGCACGGGGGCGGAGCGTGGTGCGCGCTATTCCGCCGCGCTTTCGGCCAGCAGCGAAAGCTGGAATTCCTTGGCGGCGCGGTCGGCGTCGTGGTCGATGATGCGGGTGGGGTAGTCGCCGGTGAAGCAGTGGTCGGTGAACTGCGGATTGGCGCCGTTGCGGGCCTCGGCGCCCATCGCCCAGTAGAGCCCGTCGATCGAGAGATAGCCCAGGCTGTCCACGCCCAGCAGCTCGGTCATTTCTTCGACGGTGTGGTGCGCGGCCATGAGCTGGTCGAAGCTCGGCATGTCGATGCCGTAGAAATCCGGGAATTTGATCGGCGGGGAGGCGCTGCGGAAATGCACTTCCTTGGCCCCGGCTTCGCGCACCATCTGCACGATTTTCTTCGACGTGGTGCCGCGCACGATGGAATCGTCGACCAGCAGCACGCGCCTGCCGGCGATAACGTTCTTGTTGGCGGCGTGTTTGAGGCGCACGCCGATGTCGCGGATCGCCTGCTTCGGCTGGATGAAGGTGCGCCCGACATAGTGGTTGCGGATAATGCCGAGCTCGAAGGGCAGGCCGGATTGCTCCGCATATCCCATTGCGGCCGGCACCCCCGAATCGGGCACCGGCACGACGACATCGACTTCCGCCGCGGTTTCGATCGCGAGGCGGCGGCCCATGCGCTTGCGGATGTCATAGACGGAGCGGCCGTCGATGATCGAATCCGGGCGCGAGAAATAGACGTATTCGAAGATGCACGGCCGCGCCTGCCGGCGCGGGAACGGGAAGTGGCTCTCGACTTTGATCGCGCCGTCCTTGCCGCGCGTGGCGACGAAGATTTCGCCGGGCTCGATGGTGCGCACGAACCGGGCGCCGATCATGTCCAGCGCGCAGGTTTCGGAGGCGAGGATCACTGCGCCGTTGCGGTCGCCCAGCACCAGCGGGCGGATGCCGACCGGATCGCGGGCGCCGATCATCATGGTGTTGGTGAGGCAGACCAGCGAGTAGGCGCCTTCGATCTGATGCAGCGCCTCGATGAAGCGGTCGACCACTTTGGCGCGGCGCGAGCGGGCGATGAGTTGCAGGATGCACTCGGTGTCCGACGTGGACTGGAAGATCGCGCCGTCTTCGACCAGCTGCTCGCGCAGCGCGCGGGCGTTGGTGAGGTTGCCGTTATGGGCGATGGCGAACCCGCCGACAGAGAGGTCCGCGAACAGCGGCTGCACGTTGCGCAGCACGGCCCCGCCTTGGGTGGCGTAGCGCGTGTGGCCAAGGGCGGAGAAGCCGGGCAGGCGTTTCGGTTTATCGCCGCCGAAATTATCGCCGACGAGGCCCAGATAGCGTTCGGTGAAGAAACGTTCGCCATCAAAGGTGGCGATGCCGCATCCTTCCTGGCCCCGGTGCTGCAGACCGTGGAGCCCCAGCGCTGTCAAAACTGCGGCGTCTTCGCTGCCGAAGACGCCGAACACGCCGCATTCCTCGCGGGGCTTGTCGTCGATCCAGTCGTCGGGCGCCGCCGGCGCCGCACTCTCCGGGGGATTGTCGAAGCGGAGAAGGGCGCGGTCGGTCATCAGGCCTGTCTCACTGGGTCTTGCCGTCGCCGGGCGGCGGCTGACTGGTGGTCGGCGTCGCCGACTCACGCGCGTGGCGACGCTCATCGATTATAACATGAGCGCGCTGGCGCGCCTGGGGCAGGATCTGCTCCAGAGCTTTCGCGACCCCCTCATAGATGGGGTATGTCCGCGCCGCCACAATGGACTCGGGCATCGACGCCTGCGGCGCGCTTGAGGCGTCGTCGGTGGTCTGGCGCATTAACAGGACGAATAGCGAAACGACCAGCACGCCCCGCAGAACCCCGAAGGCCAGGCCGGCGGCGCGGTCAAAATTGCCGATTTCGGCGGATTGGTGAGCCGTCTTCGCTACCGCCGAGGTCACCAGGGTAATGGCGATGAACACCACCAGAAAGATGAACAGGCCGGCGGCGACGGAAGCGATCGGGCCTTTGATGGGCAGGAAGTTCTCCACAATCGGCCGCAACACGTCGGCGAAAAACACCGCCGCGATGGCCGCGCCGATGAAGGCGATGATCGAAAAAACCTCGCGGATCAGCCCGCGGGCGAACGCCATCACGCCGGACAGCGCCAGCACCGCCAGCGCCGCCAGATCGAACCAGGTGAAGCCAAGCGCCATTGACTGCCTCTCCCCCAAAAGCGGGGCCGTGTCAGGTCCCCCGACCCTCGGTCCCCCGCGCCCTCCGATCCGTCCTTTTTCATGAACGCCGGCGAAGCACGGGATTGGTAGACGGGCGGATCGGGGAAAGGAAGCCCCGGCGCCAGCGGCAGGGCGTCCGGCCAATCCGGCGGGTCGTCGACGGCCGCTCGCGCCCCGCATCATTCCGGATACGAATTGTGCAGGGCGAAATCGTGCAAGGAGCGGCGTATGATTGTGGCGGCGGCGGTGCTGGCTCTGGTCTTGGCGGCGGGTGAGGTCGCTGCTCCGCCCGACCCGCCGCGCCTCGTGGCGCGTGGAGTGACGGAGCTGCCGGGCGCCGTTCCGGAGGATCGCGGGCCGGATGGCAATACGGTGATCTTCGAGGCGCCGCAGGGGCTGGTCGTCGTCGACACCGGCCGGCATGTCTGGAAGAGCGATCAGATCCTGGCGTTCGCACGCGAGAGCCGGCGCCCAATCGCCGCCATCATCAACACCCACTGGCACCTCGATCACACCAGCGGCAATCGCCGGATCAAGGCGGTGTTTCCGAACGCTCCCATCTACGCCACCAGCGCCATCGACCGCGCGCTCGGGCCGGACGGCTTCCTCACCCGCAACCTCGCCAACGCGCGCGCGCATGCGAACGATCCCGGCAAGAGCGATGTCGAGCGCGAGGAGACAGCGGGGTTCATCGCGACGATGGACGCTGCGCAGAGCCTGCGGCCCGATATTGTCGTCTCGCGCGATGGGCGCATGCGCATCGCCGGCAAACGGCTCGATGTGCATGTCACCAATGGCGCCGTCACCGACGCCGACATTTGGCTCTACGATCGTGACACGCATGTCGCCGTGGTCGGCGATCTGGTGACGTTTCCCGCGCCCTTCTTCGAGACCGCGTGTCCGCAGCGCTGGAGCGAAGCGCTCGATGCGGTGTGGGCCACGCCATTCGTGATCGCGGTGCCGGGGCACGGCTTGCCAATGAGCCGGGAGGAATTCGATGCGTATCGCCAAGCGTACAACATGTTCATCGCTTGCGTTCGCGGCGATGCGGAGTCGCGTGTGTGCGCGACGGTTTGGGCGGATGCGATCGCCACCTTCGTGCCCGATAACACCACCCGCGACGCCGCGCTTGCGTATGCGGACTATTATGTCGGTTTCCTGCGCGAACACGGCGGCAAGAGCGCGGCGTGCTTGGCGGACGGATAGCTGGGACCGCCGGCTATCAGCCGACGATCTTTACCGAATGCAGGCTGGAAGCCGGCGCTCCCAATAGGGCCTATTCTCCCGCGATCGCGGCGGCCAAATCGCGAATGTGTGGGATCGGGCGCACGCGCAAATCGCCGTTTTTCTTGCCTGGCGGTGCGAAGGCGCTGGTGAAACCCAGCTTTGCGGCTTCCTTCAGACGCAGGTCGCTTCGCCCCGCGGGCCGCACTTCGCCGGAGAGTGCGACTTCACCAAAAGCCACGGTGTCTTTCGGCAGCGGCGCATCGGCGAGCGCGGAGATGAGCGCCGCCGCGACGGCGAGATCGGCGGCGGGCTCGGTGATGCGCAGGCCCCCGGCGACGGAGAGATACACATCGCGTCCGCCAAAGGCCAAACCGCAGCGCGTCTCCAGCACGGCGAGGATCATGGCGAGGCGCGCGCTGTCCCAGCCGACCACGGCGCGGCGCGGCGTGCCGTAGGCCGTGGGCGCCGCGAGCGCTTGGATTTCCACAAGCACCGGCCGCGAGCCTTCGACGCCCGCGAACACGGCGGCGCCCGAAGCGCGCTCGCCGGAAGCGCCGAGGAAGAGCGCGGAGGGGTTCGGCGTTTCCACCAGGCCCGCTTCCACCATTTCGAACACGCCGATTTCGTCGGTCGGCCCAAAGCGGTTTTTCACCGCGCGGAGAATGCGGAACGGCACACCGCGCTCGCCTTCAAAATAGATCACGGCGTCCACGAGATGCTCGACCACGCGCGGGCCCGCGATCTGTCCGTCCTTGGTGACGTGTCCGACCAGCATCAGCACGGCGCCGGATTTCTTCGCGAAGCGCACTAATTCATGCGCGCAGGCGCGCACTTGGGCGACGGTGCCGGGCGCGGCTTCGACGCCATCGGCCCAGAGCGTCTGGATTGAGTCGACGATGACGGCGTCGGGCTTCATTGTTTTGAGGCCGTCCAGAATTTTGCGCAGATCCGTTTCCGCCGCGAGGCGCACCGGCGCGTCGGCGGATTTGAGGCGCCGCGCGCGTTCCTGAACCTGCGCTTCCGCTTCTTCGCCGGTGACGTAGGCGACGGTGCGGCCCTTCTTCGCGAGTTTCGCGGCCACTTGCAGCAAGAGCGTCGATTTGCCGACGCCGGGGTCGCCGCCAATCAGCAGCGCCGAAGCGGGCACAAGTCCGCCGCCACAGACGCGGTCGAACTCGGAAATGCCGGTGGCGAGGCGTTCGAGCGGCTCGGCGTCGCCGGCGAGTTCAACGAAGGCGAGCGCTTTGCTTTTCTTGCCGGTGGGCGCGGCCAGCGCGCCGGGCACGACAGGGCGCGCGGTCTCCTCGACCAGCGTATTCCACTCCCCGCACGCCTCGCACTTGCCGGACCATTTGGGCCAGATCGCGCCGCAGGCTTGGCACGTATAGACGTGATCGGATTTGGCCATGTGGCGCGAGATTAGGCGAGGGCGCGCGATTCTGCCAAACCCTGGACGTAGCGGCATCTAGGCCGCGCGCACCGGCGCTGCTAGGCGTCAAGGATGACCAGCATCTACGACTTCACCGCGCGCACCATTGACGGCCAGGACAAGTCCATCGGCGACTATCGCGGCAAGGCGCTGCTCATCGTCAACACGGCGAGCCAATGCGGCTTCACATACCAGTACGAGGGGCTTGAGAAGCTCCATCGAAAATACGGCGAGCGCGGCTTCGAGGTGCTGGGATTTCCGTGCAATCAGTTCGGCAAGCAGGAGCCGGGCAATGCGGACGAAATCAAGAATTTCTGCTCGACGACGTACGATGTGACGTTTCCGCTGTTCGCCAAGATCAATGTGAACGGTGCGGGAGCGCACCCGCTCTACAAATTTCTGGAGCGCGCCAAGCGCGGCTTCTTGGGCTCAACGTCGATCAAATGGAATTTCACCAAGTTCCTGGTGGCGCGCGACGGCAAAGTGCTCGCTCGCTACGCGCCGACCGTGAAGCCCGAAGCGCTCGAGGGCGTGATCGAGAAGGCGCTTTAGTCCTTGGACCGCCGGCGTCCTCGCCGGCGGTTCTCAAAGCCGGTGGAGTTACCCGCCGGCGGGGACGCCGGCGATCCGAGTTGGTCTAAGCCCAGTCGGGCGCCATGCCCGCTTTCCACTTGATGCTGCAGCCGACGCTGGGCGTTTGCTCCGTGCTCGGCGCTTTGCCGGCGAGCACGGCATCCGCTGCCGCGCGAAGATCGGCGCCGGTGGGTGTGCCGCGATTTGGGCGCGTCGAGTCGAATTGGCCGCGATAGACGAGCGTGCGGGCGGCATCGAAGAGATAGAGGTCGGGCGTGCAGATGGCCTGATAGGCGCGCGCGACGTCCTGGCTTTCGTCATAGAGATACGGGAACGTGAAGCCGTGGCTCTTGGCGAAGGCGGCCATCGGCGCTGGCCCGTCCTGCGGGTAGCTCGTTACGTCATTGGCGCTGATTGCGACGACAGCGAGGCCCTTCGCTTGATACTCGCGCGCGAACGCCGCGAACGC
>DASZQK010000055.1:0-103617 GCA_035549695.1 Caulobacterales bacterium
TGACCGTCGGTAATCGAGATGACGTTGGTCGGGATGTAGGCGGACACGTCGTTGGCTTGGGTCTCGATAATCGGCAGCGCCGTCAGCGAACCCGCGCCATTGGCTTCATTGAGCTTCGCCGCACGTTCCAGCAGGCGGGAGTGCAGATAGAACACGTCGCCCGGATAGGCTTCGCGGCCCGGCGGACGGCGCAGCAGCAGCGACATCTGACGATAGGCGACGGCTTGTTTGGACAAGTCGTCATAGATCATCAGCGCGTGCATGCCGTTGTCGCGGAAATACTCGCCCATGGCGCAGCCGGAGAACGGCGCGAGATATTGCAGCGGCGCGGGATCCGACGCGGTGGCGGCGACGATGATCGAGTAGCCGAGCGCGCCGCGGTCTTCGAGCGTCTTGACGAGCTGCGCCACGGTCGAGCGCTTCTGGCCGATGACGACGTAAACGCAATAGAGCTTCTCGGTCTCGGACGCGTTGCGGTCGTGCGCGTCGCGCTGATAGAGAATGGCGTCGAGCGCGACGGCGGTCTTGCCGGTCTGGCGGTCGCCGATGATGAGCTCGCGCTGGCCGCGCCCGATCGGAATGAGCGCGTCGATCGCCTTGATGCCGGTCTGCATCGGCTCGTGCACGGACTTGCGCGGAATGATGCCCGGCGCCTTCACGTCGACGGTCGAGCGCTTTTCCGCTTTGATCGGGCCCTTGCCGTCGATCGGTTCGCCGAGCGCGTTGACGACGCGGCCCAAGAGGCCCTTGCCCACCGGCACGTCGACGATCTGGCCAAGGCGCTTCACCGTATCGCCTTCCTTGAGGCCACGGTCTTCGCCGAAGATGACGACGCCGACATTGTCGCGTTCGAGGTTGAGGGCCATGCCCTTCACGCCGCCCGGAAACTCGACCATTTCGCCGGCTTGCACGCTTTCGAGGCCGTACACGCGGGCGATGCCGTCGCCGACGGACAGGATGCGGCCGACTTCAGAGACCTGCGCTTCGGCGCCGAAGCCTTTGATCTGTTCCTTGAGGATGGCGGAAATTTCCGCGGCGCGGACGTCCATGTGTGCGGCCTTTCAGGTCAAGCGGATTTGAGTGCGAGGCGAAGCGCGTCGAGCTTCGCTTTGACGGATGCGTCGTATTGCTTGGAGCCGACGCGCACGACGAAGCCGCCGATGAGGCTGTCGTCGACACGGGTGTCGGCTTCGATCTTCGCGCCCAGCTGTTTGCCCAGCGCGGCGACGATGGAAGCTTGTTCTTCGGCGCTGAGCGGGCGCGCCGAGACGATTTCGACCTGGCGGGCGCCGCGTTCGCGCGCCACCAGCGCACGGAATTTCGCGGCGATCTGCGGCAGCTCGCCGGCGCGGCGGTTCTTGCCGGTGACGCCGATGACGTTTTGACCCAGCTTGGAAAGCCCGAGCTTGGCCGCGACCGCGACCAGAGCGTTCGCCTTCGCGTCGGGATCGATCAGCGGCGATCGCGCAACGCTGCGCAGATCGGCGCTCTCTTTCCAGGCCGCGTCGAACTTGGCGAAATCCGCTTCGAGCGCTTCGAGCGCCTTGGATTCCTTGGCCAAATCGAATGCGGCATGGGCGTAGCGCTCCGCAGCCTCGGAAGCTTCGCCTTCGACCTTTTCCGCCACGTCGATCTCGCTGGTTTGGGGGACCCAAGCACGCCAAAAAAGCGCGCACGCGCGCCTTTCGACGCGCGCGGGTCCGTTGGTGCGGCGCGAGATACCATGCGGGCTTTGCGCTTGACAACAGCGCTTCGGACGGCCCGATCAGCGACAAAAGCGCATAGACATTCGCGTCCGCGTCCGGGGGAGTTCGAGAACCATGACCGCAGCCGCTGAATCGACGTCCGCTCCCGTCGAAGTCAGCCCCGGGCGCATGCGTCTCGTGGTGGCTGCTTCCGCCGCCGGCACCGTGTTCGAATGGTACGACTTCTTCGTCTACGGCACCATCGCCTTGATTATGAAGGATAATTTTTTCTCCGGCCTGCCGGATGCGCAAGCTCTCATCTTTTCATTGCTGGCTTTCTCCATTGCCCTTGTCGTCCGCCCCATCGGCGCGCTGGTGTTCGGCAAGGTGGGCGACAGCCTGGGGCGCAAGGGCGCGTTCCTGGTGACGATCTCGCTCATGGGCCTGGCCACCTTCGCCATCGGCTGTCTGCCAACGCAAAGCCAAGTTTCCGCCGGCATGTTTTGGCTGCCGGCGGTGCTGCTGATTTCGCTGCGCGTGCTGCAGGGGTTTGCGCTCGGCGGCGAGTACGGGGGCGCCGCAATTTATGTGGCCGAGCACGCCCATCCGAAGCGACGCGGCGCCGCCACGTCATGGATACAGTGCTCGGCGGCCATCGGGCTGATCGGCGCCCTCGGCGTCGTGCTGGCGGCCCAGAACTACATGTCGGCGGACGCATTCCGCGCGTGGGGTTGGCGCATCCCCTATTGGGTCTCGATCGGGCTCCTCGCCATTTCGCTCTACATCCGGCTGAAGCTGGAAGAGAGCCCCGCCTTCCGCAAACTCAAGGACGCCGGCGAGCACTCGAAGCGGCCGTTCGCCGATACGTTCCTGGATTGGCGAACCGTGCGCATCATGGCGCTCGCCTTGTTCGGCCTGATGATGGCGCAAGGGGTCAGCTGGTATTGCACGCACTTCTACGCACCCTTGTTCATGAAGCAGACTTTGGGCGTGACGGCGAAGACGGTCGACTACCTGACCCTCGTGGTCGTCATCATTTCCGCGCCGCTCTACATCTTTTTCGCCTGGCTGTCGGACAAGGTCGGGCGCAAACCGATCATGCTCGGCGGCATGCTGCTGTTCACCGTCGCGACGTTTCCGGCGTTCCATACGTTCACGCGCGCGACGGCGCCGACCCTGGAAGCAGCCTCATTTGCGGCGCCCGCGGTGGTGGTGGCCGATCCGCGCGATTGCAGCGTGCAGTTCGATCTGACCGGCGGCGCCAACGCCTTCGCCACCTCGTGCGACATCGCCAAGAGCGCGCTGACCAGCGCCGGCGTCAATTACACATTTGAAGCCGCCGAGCCCGGCGCGCAGGCGCGCGTGCGCATCGGCTACCACGGCAGCCTTCAGGCCCCGAGCGCCGTCGGCCAAAACCTCGCGGGCATCAATGCGGTCCGCAAGGACTTCGGTGCGCGCCTGCGCGCCGCGCTCACCGAAGCCGGCTACCCTGCCCCCACTCACCAGATCAATTTCTGGCTCGCGCTTGGCGTGATGACCGTGCTGATCGTCGCCGCGACAATGCTGTACGGCCCGCAGGCGGCGGCGCTGGTGGAACTCTTTCCGACGCGCATCCGCTATACGGCGCTTTCGTTTCCCTACAATGTCGGCACGGGATGGTTCGGCGGCTTGCTGCCGCCGGCCGTGTTCGCGATCGCGACCGCGCGCGGCGATATTTACGCCGGGCTCTGGTACCCGGTGATTGTCACGGGCGCGGCCGCAATCCTGTTTCTCTTCCTGTGGCCGGAAACCAAGGATCGCGACATCCATGCCGCCGACGCGCCGGCGCGTCCACACGGTGCGGTAAATGAGGCTTTGCCAAATCCGTAGGGCGGCCGTTTAACCGCAATGGGCTAAAAGCGATGCGATGAGCATCGTCTCCACTCCGGCCACGGCGATCGCCAACGCATTCACGCGTTACGATACGGCGAGCCGCCGCCTGCTGAGCGCCGTCCAAGGCGGCGCGAATGTCGACGCTGGGGCGGCCGTGGCACAGCAGATCGAGGCGAAGCATCAGCTGCAAGCCGCGGTGAACACCGTGCGCATCGGCGACGAGATGTTCAAGGCGCTGATCCAAATCGGCCAGACTCGCTAGCCAAGCTGCTGCGTTTCGCGCATCGCCGTCAGCACGTCCTGCCCCGCATAGAATAAGGGCCAAAGCGGATGTCGACGGCGGCCCAACGCCTCCTCCGGCGCCGCGGCCGTCAAAACGCCTGTCGCCGTCAGCACGCAAAAACGCGTCTCGCCAGGTTCAGGCAGCGGAAATTCCGTGGCCGCGCCCATGTCATGGCGATGCAGCCCGGCCGCCTGGACAAATTTTTTGGCCGCCGCGGCGACGCTCTGGTGTTCGCCAGCGCCGATCATTCCACCGCCATTGCTGAAACAGAGACTGGCCGCGCCGTCGGCGGCGCTGAACAAGCTCACGGCGGCCGGGGGATAGCCGATCTCCATCAGCAAGCCGTACGGATCGGCGTCGACCCCCAATTGCGTCTGAGTGAGCGATAGCGCCTGAGCGCGAATTTGCTCATAGATCTCGGTGACGGCGTACGCCATCGGCTCAGGCCTTGAAATAATCGCGCATCAGTTCGCTTGCCCAATCCGGCTGCCGCGTGGCGCCGATCGGCGCGAACTCGTTCATCCAGGGCTTCACGTCCATAACCGGCGTGCCATCGGTCGCATCGAGCCCGCGCACCGTGAGCACTTTGCCTTCGACGCGCACGATAGTCGCGCGCGTGAGCCCTAGCCGGTTCGGACGCGCCTTGCCGCGCTGCGCGAAAATGCCGACGAGCGGCCAGTCCATGCGCTCGCGCGGATGCCGCGCGCCCATCTCCACCTTCGCCGGATCGACCCGGTCCATCAGGAAGATCACCTCGACGTGGCTGAATTCGTCGAGCCCGAAAAACGCCTCGGGTCCGTACGCCTCCTCCAGCACAATCTCGGCCTCGACGGCGCCCCAGAAATCGTCGCGCAAATCCTTGCGCGGAGAGCGCACGAAGCCGATCGGATTTAGGCTGAAGGTGTGGTGGCTCAATGCACGCGCTCCGTCTTCGCCCTCGTCCGGATGTTCAATAGCTCCACCAGAACCGAGAACGCGATGGCGAAATAGAGATAGCCCCGGGGAATGTGGAAGCCGACGCCGTCCGCCACCAGCGCCACGCCGACCAACAGAATAAACGCCAGCGCCAGCATTTTCATGGTCGGATGGCGCTCGATGAAATCGGCAAGCGGCCGCGAGGCCATCGCCATGACCACCGTCGACAGCACGACTGCCAGGATCATGACCTCCAGCACGTCGGTCATGCCCACGGCGGTGATGACGCTGTCGAGCGAGAAGACGATGTTGATGACGGCGAGCTGAACGACGACGCCGGCGAAATCGCCTTTTGCTTCCGCTTCCTCGTGCGCCGAGCCGAGCATGGCGGAATGGATTTCCTGCGTCCCCTTCGCGAGCAGGAACAGGCCCCCGCCCAACAGCACCAGATCCTTCAGGGAAAAGAACAGGAATTCGCGCCGGGCATGGTCGTCGGCCGTCGGCCCAAGAATCATCGCCCAATTCTCGGGGAGGACAAGGAGCGGATGGGATTCAAGCTGGATAATCCAGAACACGCCGGCCAGCATCAGGATGCGCAGCCCCATCGCCCCCCACACGCCGATCTGGCGGGCCTGCTGCTGCTGTTCGCCCTTGAGCTTGGCGATGGCGATCGAGACGAACAGCAAATTGTCGATGCCGAGGACGAGTTCGAGAAAGGTGAGCGTCGTCAGGCTCACCCAGAATGCCGGCTGCGCAAGAAGCTCGATCATGAACGCTCACACGCCCGATCGCCGGGCGCTCGTCAAGGCGTGCGCGACGCCGCTTTTCGTGCTTTGAAACACCCGGATCGGAGAATGCACATGCGGTTCAGATCGCTCCTGGCGGCCCTCGCCCTGGCCGGCTGCGTCACAGCCGGCCCCGCCCCCAACGTCCAGCGCGCGACCCTGACCCCCGCCGACGCCGCGACGGGCCTCATGACGGGCGGCGCGCTCGCCATGACGCTGTCCTCGCCCGCCGCCGCGCCATCCGCTGGCCAGGATGGGCTCGTCCAAATGAGGCTTACGACGACGGACGGGCGCGCCCTTGCCTTCACCGAAGCCAATCACGCGCCTTTCGACGTCATGGCGCAGGCTCAAGGCGGGCCGCTCGCGCAGGTCATGGGATTGTTCGGCGAGGAAGCGCCCAAACTCTACGCCGCCGACGCCGCCAACAATGCTGGCGCCCCGTTCCTGTGCGGTCCGCAAGGACCGGCCTATGTCGGCATCTACGATGCGCCCGACGGCACGGCGCAGATCGTCGCGCTCAGGAGCGGGTTTGAGTTCGAGGCGGACGCCAACGGCGCGTACACACCCGTGCCGTTCAGTCCGGATCACGTTTGTGCGCGGATGCGCTTCCGGAAGGGCTAGCCGGCGCGGGCGATGCGATCAGGGGCCGGCGCGTCCCATTTCTTGGCCAGCTGCGCGATGGTTTCGTTCAAGTGCTGGAGCATGCGCACGTTTTTCGACTCGACCGCGAGCATTCGTTCCTCGACCGCCCGTCTCAGCGCATCGAGCTGTTCAGCCGCAACGGTTTGCTCCAGCTGCGCCAGGCGCTGCTCCATCAGCGCAAATTCGTTGGCGATATTGTCGGCTTCGACGTCGGCGAAGCGCTGCAGCCGCAAATCGCCGAGCGCAACCTCGAGGTCGTGCACGCGGGCCTCGACGCGCTGTCCCGTTCCGCCCTGTTGCGCCGCCAGGGCGCCCAGAGCGTGCGCCAGTTCGGAGACGCGATTGGCGCCGTCGGCGCTTTCCTGCTCCTGAACGGCGACGCGTGACTTGATATCGTCGATCTTCGCCACCATCCGGTGACTGGCTGCAACCGCGGTTTCGGTCGCAACGATCCGCTGCTCCAAGCCGAACAAGACTTCGTCCAGCTTTTCGCGCTCCGCGCCGCGGGCCGCCTCGGCCTGGACGACGCGCTCCGCCAGGGCCGCGGCCGCTTGTTCGGCCGCTTCCAGCGCACTCGAATGATCGTCGAGTTTGCGGTCGATTTCGGACGCCCACGCGCGCATGTCATCGTGCTGCGTCTGGAAGTTTTCGCGCGCCGCTTCGAATTGCGCGCGGTTCTGCGCTTCTTGACCCGCCAGCGCGTCGGCCAGATCGGCGAAGGCCCCGTCGATGCGCGCGATATCGGCGGCGACGCCCAGATGGCTTACCTCGATATGCTCGCCGAGGTCGGCGAACCGGTTGTCGACCGCCTCGAACCGTTCGTCCGACGCGGCGCGCGCCTCCGAAAGACGCGCTTCGAACACAGCGCGGACACCGTTCGATTCCGCGGCGACGCGACCAAGCTCGTTTTCGACAAGGCTGAGCCTCGCCATTGCGCCGGCGTGGCGTTCGCGCATCTCGGAAAAGTCTTCCGCCAATTCCTCTGTCGCCGCCATGGCGCGATTTTCGTGCTCCGCGACGAACAGCATGACCTCATCGCGCAGATCAACGCAGCGCTGCTCCACGCGCGCTTCGAGTTTGGCCGCAGCTCCCGCAGCGGCCTCCTCGCGGGCGACGATGCGCATCTCCGCGGTCTCGATCAGGCGATCGCCGCGCTCCTGCATGAGCTTGGTGCGGGCCACGATGTCGTTGGCGAGCACATCCATCTCGCCGCGAAGCTTCTGTGAGTGCGCGGCGAGCGCGTCGGTGAACGTTTCCCGCGCGCTCAGGACATCGGCCAGCATTCGCTCGGCAGCGGCGCCCGCCTCCTCCGCGGCGCGCTGCGCGGTGGATTCCGCGCTGGCGACGGCGTCCGCGATCGTGGCGGTGAGCGCGACGGCTTGCGCATCCGCGCCGCGTTCGACCTCTCTCAAGCGCTGCTCGCTCAAGGCCGCGTGCTGGCGCATCGCTTCCGCCGCGGCCATCTGCGCCCGCTGCGACGCCGACAGCTCCTCGGCGGTTTCGTCAAGCCGGCGATCGAGCCCGTCGACCGCACTGCGCAACTGATACAGCACGCTGTTGGTCGCGCCGGCTTGACCGTCGACGCGCAGTTCGAGTTCGTCGATGGCGGCGCGGAGAACGCCCAGAGCGGAATCGACGGCGTGGGCGCGCCGTTCCGCCGACGTCTGTGCTGATTCCAGGCGCAGCGCGCACTCGGCCAGGCCAACGCGCATCTGATCGATGGCTTGTTCGGCCACGGCGCTCTCACGTTCCGCGACGGCCTCCGCGCCATCGAGTCTCAGCTCGAGCGCGCCAATGGTGTCGCCGATCTGCGTGGCCTTTTCTTCCGCCGCGGTTTCAATCGCGCGCGCGCGTTCTTCACTTTTGGTCTCGCTCTTGGCGATGCGTCCGGCCAGCGCATCGATCGAAACGCGCATGACCGAGAGGGCGCTTTCAATGGCGCCGGCTTGTTCTTCGGTATCGGCCTGGGTGTGGTCTATGCGTTTGGTCAGTTCGCCCGCCGTCTCGGCGATCACGCCGTCTATGGCGGCGATGGCCCCCTCAAGACTTGAGAACGACAGGCTCATGCGCCGTTCGAGCGCGGTGATGCGCGTCCGGAATTCGGCCAGATCGTCGCGCTTCGGGCTTGGCGGGCGATCCTGCATGAGCCGCGAGATCAGCGCGTTGGTGAGATAGTCCGGCACGCTCATGTTCTGAGCCGCCGCCTCGGCGGAAATCCGCTCGCGTGTCTCTTCGTCGATATTGTCGAGGCTTGACGCTTTGTCCGACATTGCACGGCCCGGAAACTTGGATGGTTCCAGGTGCCGTGCGCGCGCTTAAGGGCGAGTAAAATTTTTCCGCCGATTAACCAATTCTTACTTGGACCGGACTTGGCGCGTTAACGATTTCAGATCCGCTCAGAGGAACGAATACGGGTCGACGTCGAGCTGAACACGGACGTTCGAGGGCAGCTTCACGCGGCTCATCCACGCGCTCAAAAAGGCGGAGAGATCGACATTGCGGTCCGCGCGCGCAAGGAAGCGGCGGCGGTGCTGTCCGCGGATCACCGCGAGCGGCGCGGGCGCGGGTCCCCAGAGATCCACGCCGTCGGCGTGTGGCGCCTTCTCGCCAAGCGCGCTCGCCGCCTCGTGAGCGGCTTGCTCGCTCGGCGCGGAGACAATGATCGCCGCAAGCCGCCCGAAAGGCGGCATGCCCATGCTTTCGCGCATTTGGGCTTCGGCGGCGAGGAAACTGTCACGGTCCTGCGCGGCGAGCGCCTGCATCACCGGCTCTTCCGGCGCATAGGTTTGAACGAGCGCCCTGCCCTTCCTTTCGTGCCGACCGGCGCGGCCAGCGACTTGGGAGATGAGTTGGAACGTGCGCTCGCCGGCGCGGAGATCGCCGCCCTTGAGGCCGAGGTCCGCGTCGACAACGCCGACCATGGTGAGCATCGGGAAGTTGTGGCCTTTCGCCACGATCTGCGTGCCAATCAGAATATCGATTTCGCCCGCCGCCATACGTTCGACCATGGCGCGTATCGCTTCACCGTTGGGCGCCGTATCCGACGAGAAAATCTCCACGCGCGCTTCGGGGAAATATTCGCGCACTTCCTCATCGATGCGCTCGACGCCCGGGCCGATGGAGACGAAGGAGTCCGGCGTCAGGCAATTGGGGCAGACTTTCGGCTTCGGCATTGAGAAGCCGGTGAGATGACAAACCAGGCGGCCGCTATATTTGTGCTCGACGAGCCAGCTCGCCGTATCCGGTGATTGCATGCGATGGCCGCATGCGCGGCAGAGCGTGAGCGGCGCGTAGCCGCGGCGATTCATATAGAAGAGCGCCTGCTCGCCGCGCGATAACGCTTCGGCGGCCGCGGTGATCAGCTTGGGCGAAAGCCAGCGGCCCTTCTCCGGCGGATCGAGCTTCAGGTCGATCAACTCGACATCCGGCAGCTCGGCGGCGCCGTGGCGCCCCGGCAGTTTCACGTGCGCGTAGCGGCCCGATTGGGCATTGACGAGGGTTTCCAATGAAGGCGTCGCGCTGGCGAGAATAACGCCGGCGCCGCCCAGCTTAGCGCGGGCGATGGCGAGATCGCGCGCCTGATAACAGACGCCCTCCTCCTGCTTGTAAGATGGATCGTGCTCTTCATCGAGGATGAGCAGCTTCAGATTTGGGTAAGGCAGGAACAACGCCGAGCGCGCGCCGACGATCAGCCGCGCCCGGCCCTCGGCAATCTCGCGCCACGCACGGCGGCGCGCTTTCGAGGAGATGGCCGAGTGCCATTCCGCCGGCTTGGCTTTGAAGCGCGCTTCAAAACGCGCCATCACCGCCTGCGTCAGCGCGATTTCCGGCAGCAGCACGAGCACCTGTGCATCGGGTTCTTGCTTTAGGGCTTCGGCTGCGGCTTCGAGGTAGACTTCCGTCTTGCCCGAGCCGGTGACGCCATCGAGCAGCGCGGTGAAGAACCCGCCCTGCCGCACCAGCGCCTTCAGCTCTTCGGCGGCCTCGGCCTGGCGCTCCGATAGCGGCTTGCCGGCGGCGTCGAGATCGGGATGATCGAACGGCGGATCTTCGCTCACCTCGATGCGCTTCAGCGCGCCCGCATCCAACAAGCCTTTCACCACGGCCGGCGTCACCTGCGCGCGGCGCGCCAATTCCGCGGCGAAACTCGCTTCTTTCGCGGCTTCTTCGAGCACGCGGTTGCGCGCATCGCTGAGCTTCGGCGGTACGAGGCCGCTCGTGGTAAGCAAGGTCTGCGTCGGCGCATCGAACAAAGCGTCAGGCGAGCGCACGATCATGCCGATCAGATTGCCCGGCGGCTGCACCAGATACTTCGCGGCCCAATCGAGGAAGCGGCGCGAAATCTCCGGCACCGGCGCGCCGGGCAGGACTTCTTCTATGGCCTTGAGGTTGGCGGCGCCGGCAAAGTTCGGCGTCACCGCCCATACCACCCCGCGCACGAGGCGCGGCCCGATCGGCGCGATCACGTGCATGCCGGGCTGCAAGTTCATGGACCGTGGGGCGCGGTAGTCGAACGGTTCGGGCAGCGGCAGCGGAAAGAGCACCGCAACCTTGTCGTATTCGGACTGAACTTCCGGCTCGTCCCCAGAATCGCCCTCTGGCGCGAACAACGGCCCCGGCGCGGGCGTGCGCTGGCGTTTGAGCGCTTCCAGCGCGCGGCGGCGGGCGGTGTTCATTCGCAAAACTTAGGGACTGCGGAGATTCGGCGGAAGCGCCTCCAACATTTCAGTCATTCCAGGAGGCCGAAGGCCGACGTGGAATCCAGGGCCACGGGCGTGGTCCTACAACCCCTGGATTCCACGACGCGCGTTCCGCGCGTCTGGAACGACCGAAATAGACCTACCGTTTATTCACCGCGCCAAGTCATGCTCGATACATGAACGCCGACGCCCTGCTCCGCGAATGGGCCGCGCACCTGGCCGACGAGCGCCGGTTCGCGCCGCGTTCGGTCGAGGCCTACGAACGCGATGTCGGCGCGTTTCTGGATTTTTTGGGCCGGCACCTCGGGGGCGCCGTCACGTCCGCCGAGCTTGCAACGCTCGAACCCCGCGACCTGCGCGCCTATCTCGCGTATCGCCGTCAGGGGCCGGACGCGCTCTCGGACCGCTCCATCTCGCGGGCGCTGGCGGCCATTCGCTCTTTCTACCGCTGGCTTGATCGACGCAAAGGCGTCGCCAATCCGCGCCTTGCGCTGGTGCGCGGACCTAAGCTGAAGGCCGCGTTGCCGCGCCCCGTCTCGGAAAAGGCGGCGCGCGACTTGATCGCGGAGGCTGAGGCGCAGGTTGAGACGCCGTGGATCGGCGCCCGCGACGCCGCCTTGATCACCCTGCTCTATGCGGCGGGCCTTCGCATCTCCGAAGCGCTGTCGCTCACTGGCGCGGATCGGCCGCTGCCCGAGACGCTGCGCGTCGTCGGCAAAGGCGGTAAGGAGCGCATTGTGCCCGTGCTCGCGGCGGCGCGTGAGGCGGTGGAACGCTACGCCGCGCTTGTCCCTTTTGCGCTGACCCGGGAGGAGGCGCTGTTTCGCGCCGTGCGCGGCGGCCCGCTCTCGCCGCGTACGGCGCAAGCTTTGATGGCGCGCCTTCGTGTGGCGCTGGGTCTTCCCTCTTCGGCGACGCCGCACGCTTTGCGCCACGCGTTCGCGACGCACTTGCTCGCGAAAGGCGGCGATCTCAGAGCGATCCAGGAATTGCTCGGGCACGAATCACTTTCGACGACTCAGCGCTACGCCGGCGTCGAAGCAGAAAAAATTTTCGCCGCGTACCGCGCCGCACATCCGCGCGCCTGAGTTTTTAGACGCTGCGCGATGCGCGATTTTTCCTTGATTTATAAGGGCTGGAGAGAATTCGCGCGGGCGAATTCACGCACTCAATTTGTCGTCTCAGAAAAATACAGTGTTCGATGCAACAGCAATAAATCGAAAACCAAATTCAGCGAAAAACACGCTCGGAGAGTCAAACAACTCCCACCCAACCCAGTGTCAACATCAGTAAAGACGAGGAAACTAAGATGGCTAAGAAGGTAAAGAAGGCGACGAAAAAGGTCGCGAAGAAGGCGAAGAAGGCTCGCAAGACCGTCCGCAAGACGGCTCGCAAGACCGTCCGCAAGGCCGCCAAGAAGACCCGCAAGGTCGCCAAGAAGACGCGCAAGGCGCCGAAGCGCCGTGCGAAGAAGGCGATGGCCAAGAAGCCGGCTCGCAAGACGACCCGGAAGGCCAAGCCGTCCCCGATGGCGCCGGCTGTCTAACGATTGAAACATGCATGGGGGGCGCTGACGAAGCGCCCCCCATCGCTTTCAGAGCTCCAACGCCTCCGCAAAGGATTTCATGCGTTCTCCGGTCATAAGAAGCCCTCGCTCCCGCATCGAACGCAGACGTCTCTCCCGAAAACATCGTCGATACTGATCGCGCCGGAACGCCCGCGCGACTGCGAGCCGCCCTCGCCACGGCGCCTCATCCGGCGAACCGCCAGCCCTTCCCCGCTGCGCTCGGCCCGCCTTGCCATTCCCGCCAAGCTGCGGTACTTTGCGTTTCAAAGTTCTTTGGAGAACGCAATGACCAAGGAAGAATTGGCCGAGGACCTGGCCTATGTCCGGACGCTGGCCGAGGAAGGCCGTGAGACGCCCTTGGTCGGAGGATCGTTCCTGATCCTGTTCGGGACGCTGCTGAGCATCGGCTACCTCGCCCACTGGGCCGCGCTCACCAATCTTTTCGGCCGCACGCCCGCCGTCGTGTTCGGGTACATCTGGCTCGGCTACGGCGTCCTGGCCGTGCTGGGCGCATTCATCCTCTTCCGCCGCGTCCGGGCGTTGCCAGGGCGCGCTTCGGTGGCCAACCGGGTCGACCGCATTGTCTGGCGCTCGTCGGGCATCGCCATCACGGTTGTTGTCTTGGGCTGCATGACGCGCATGACCCTCATGTCGGACCAATATGCGGCAAATGCGATCATGGCTTCGGCGTTCGCGCTATTCGGCGTGGCCCTGGGCGTGACCGCGGCGGTTTCGAACCAGGGATGGCTCCGCACTTTTTCGCTGCTCGCGTTCGCGACCAGCGTCGTGCTCTGGATCTACATCAATGAACCGTGGGCCTACCTTCTGGCGGCCCTCGCCAGCGTAATCGTCCTGCTGGCGCCGGGAATCATCCTGGTCCGGCGCGAGCCCTCGCCGGTCGCGTGATCGAACGTGTCCGATTTTGATCACTCCCGTCTGGACGACGTCATCCACGGGCGCCTGCGCCTCGGCGTCATGGCGTATCTCTCGACCGCGAGCCCCGCGACTTTCGGCGAGCTCAAAGAGAAGACCAATTCCACCGACGGCAATTTGTCGACGCACCTCACGAAGCTTGAGGAAGCCGGCTACGTGCGTGTCGAGAAAACCTATAACGGCAAGAAGCCGCTGACGCGCGTGCATTTGACCAAGCAAGGGCGGGCGGCGTGGATCGCATACCTGGCGCGGCTCGAAAGCCTGATCGCGGCGACAAGGGAATAAAGGGGACCGTGATGGCGCACGCCGACGCGATGCCGAAACGCGGGTTCGCCCTGGTTCGCGCCCTGGTATTGTTCGCCATCGCCTACGTGCTCGTGACAGTGCTGGCGGCGAGCATCAGCATTTTCTATGGCGCCGCCAATAATCTGTCGGGCGAGCCGCCGCCGGGACAGAGCATTCTGCAGGCGCCGGCCTTCGTCGCGACGGTTCCCTATCATGTGCTCGTGATGCTGGTGATCTGGCCGGCCTTTGCGTGGCTCTATTTTGCCGGGCGCCGCGGCCTCGAGAAGCGCGCGGAAGTGCGCGAAACCGCAATGCTCGGCGTGCTCTGGCTGATCGCTGCGATGGTGGTCGATTTCGTCGGCTTCGTGGTGATCGACAATCCGTGGAAGCTGACGGTCCACGAATTCTACATCGAGTATCAGCCGTGGATCAGCCTCATCTACATCGCAATCTTCGTCAGCCCATGGATTCGGTGGGGCTTGGCCCGCCGCCGCTAGGCCGCGAGCGCCCAGCGGGCGACGCCAGGATAAGGCGGCTCGCGCGTGTCGGAGAAGCCGGTCTTTTGCAGCGTGCGCGCGGCGAAATTATCTTCCGCGTCGAGGTGAACGATGACGCGCTTGGCCCCATTGCGAAGCGCCCACGTCGCCAGCGCGCGCACCGCCTCCACGCCATATCCCCTGCCCCGGTATTCCGGCAGCAGGCCGAATGCGAGTTCGACGTCTCCCTCCTC
Source organism: Caulobacterales bacterium (assembly GCA_035549695.1). Taxonomy (GTDB): domain Bacteria; phylum Pseudomonadota; class Alphaproteobacteria; order Caulobacterales; family Aquidulcibacteraceae; genus Vitreimonas. The sequence continues at coordinate 14,398 of DASZQK010000055.1, forward strand.
GTCGGGGCGCCCGACCAGGGCGGCGCTGCCGATGAGGTGCGGCGGCGCGCGCTCCCCCTCATTGGCGAGCAGCATCCAGCCATACCAGCCGACGCCTTCGCAATCGTGCGCGAGATTCTCGCGCGACCATGTGAGGGCGGCCTCGCCGAACGGATCCGGCGGCCAGATCCGGTTGTGCGTGACTGCCAAGGCGTTGAAGAAAGCCGTACGGCTCGAAGCCTGCAGCGCGGCCAGATCGGCGTCGAGAGCCAGCAGCGAAAGCCGCGGCGCATCCAGGATCAGCAAGCGTACGTCTCCCCTCGCTTCGCTTCTTCACATCAACCGAACGTGATCCGCCTGCATAGTGAGCTTTCGTCAATGTTCACAAGCGCGATCAGGCGACCTCCGGCTTGATCCGGCTCTCCTGCAACGCCAGCAGAACGCCGACGCCGATCAGCCCCGGGATCAGCGAGGCCCATGGCCAGCCGAAAACGGCGAGGCCCGTCGCCGCCGCCCAGGCGAAGGTCAATATGCTTTGGCCGATGCGTGCGATCAGCGAAAGGCCGGCGCGGCGGCGGAAGTTTTTCCTGCTGCCCGGCGCTTGATGCCAGATTCCAACCAGCGCCGCGGAAACAATCGCCGCGCTTGTGCCGAGGAAAAGCCAGACGCCAGCCGTCGGCGCGACGAAGGCCGCGGCGATCGAGGGCGCCAGCATCAGCACGATGACGGGCAGCGCCGCGGCGATGGCCTTGGCGTGCTCAATCTTGCTCCGGGCGACCGGGGCGGCGGTGATCAGATCGGGCGCATCTTCCGCGGATACGGTGAGCCAGACGAGGCTCGCCGACAGGATCGACGCCAAGACGACGAACGCCCCGCTCAACAGCGCCACGCGCGCACGGTCCATCTCGCCGAACGTGACGCCGCGATAGATGACGAACACGAGCGGCAGCAGATAGAGCAACTGCAGCAAAATCTGCGACAGCAGCAGGGGATCGCGCAGCAGGAGCCGCCACTCCTTGCGCACCAGGGTGCGCGTCAGGCCGCCCTGGATGGCCCGGACGCGCAAGTCCGCGCGTTTCTTGCCACTCATGCCGGCGATGGCGGCGGCGTTGGCGACAAACCTGCGCGCGAACCACCAGACCGCGGCGACATAGGCGACGATCGCGAGGCCGATCCAAAGGCCAAGCGCGAGCGGTTCGCCCAGCGCCGCGCGGGCCGGCAAGGATGTCGGGCTACGCGGATCGCCCAGCGTCGTGGACAGCACGGAGATCACGCGCATGAAGACTTGCGCGCGTTGTTCGTACGGCACGAAGTTCTGCGACTGCATGCCCAGGAAAAACGCGGCGCCGCTCAGAGCGCCCAGCACCTGCGCCGCGACCCGCGTGCTGCGCGGGCCGATCAGTGCAAACAGCAGTCGCGCGATCACCAGGGCGATCGCGGTGGAGACGAGCGCGAGCGCGAGAACGCTGGGGGCGAATCCCATCCAGCGCCAGCCGCCGGTAAAGGGCAGCCAAACGAAGATCGCTCCCGAAAGCAGCAGGTAGAGCGTCGCGACGTTGAGCGCGATCGCCGCCATGCGTACGAGAAGCACGCGCCAAGTGGGGATGGGCGAGGCCAACAAGAGATCGAGGTCGCCGCGCTGGTAGAGACTTTCGGTGATCAGCATCAGCGCCTGCGACAGCATGAACGTGAAGATGAGCGCGAACACCGCGCTCAAAACGCCGACAATGGGTGGGCTCGCTTCGGGCTGGACCTCGCCGAGCAGCGTCGCGATGCCGAAGCCGCCCGCCAACATCGCGACACCGAGGACGATGTAGAGAATGACGCGGCCGCTGACCCCGCGGTTGCGGCCGATGCGCCAGCCGCGCCAGGAGACGCGCAATTCGTGGCGAAGCAACCAGAGGACGCCGCCGGGCTTGAACATCGGCGTCAGAGCGCCGGCGCGGCGCCAGCGGCGCCGACGAGCTGTAGATAGACATCTTCCAGCGTCGAACCTTGCGCGTCGCCGGCCCTGCCCCGCAAATCAGCGAGCGTGCCTTCGGCGAGCAGCCGTCCGTACTGGATGATGCCGATGCGGTCGGCGAGACGTTCGGCGACGTCAAGAATGTGTGTGGTGAGGATGATCGTGCCGCCGGCCTTGGCGCGCGCCTGCAGCAAATCCTTCACTTGCCGGGCGATGGCGGCGTCGAGGCCAGTCAGCGGCTCGTCGAGCATCAGCAGTTTGGGATCGTGGATCAGCGCGCCGGCAAGCGACGTCTTCTGCTTCATGCCGCGAGAGAAACCCTCGCAGCGCTCGTTGCGGTGATCCCACAGATCGAGGAACTTCAGCAGTTCCTCCGCGCGCTGGCGCGCCACTTTCACGTCGACGCCCCAGAGACCGGCGATGAATTCGAGGTATTCCCAGGCCGTCAGCTTGTCATAGAGCATCGGCTCGTCCGGCAGCCAGGCGATCACGCGCTTGGCGCCGACGGGATCCTTGAGCGCATCGACGCCGAATACCCGGATCTCGCCGCTGTCGGGCTTGAGCAGGCCCGCGACCATGCGCAACGTCGTCGTCTTGCCCGCCCCGTTTGGGCCGAGCAGCGCGTAGAGTTCTCCGGCGCGAATATCCAGATCGATCGCGTCGACGGCGCGCTTGTCGCCGAACGTCTTGGTCAGCGCGCGCAGCGACAGCGCTGCGCCGATAGGTGAAGGTGCGTCCACGCGCTCACTCCTCGGCCCGCTCAGAGCCGCCGGATCCAGATGTTGCGGAAACTGACAAGGTGCCCATGATCTTGCAAGCGCAGAGGCGCCTCGCCGTGCGGCTCATACGCCGGCTGGCCGCGATAGGTCGTCGAGCCGGCGAGTGTGACATTGTTCTGCACCAAGACGCCGTTTTGCAACACGGTGACGCGCGCCGGCGAGACCAGCATGTGCCCGTTGAAGCGCGGCGCGGTGTAGATGATGTCGTAACTTTGCCATTGGCCAGGCGGCAGCGAAGCGTTCACCAAAGGCGGATATTGCTTGTAGATCGAGCCGGCTTGGCCGTTCACATAGGTGCGGTTCTCGAACGTATCGAGCACCTGCACTTCGTAGCGTTCCTGCAAGAACACGCCGCTGTTGCCACGATCCTGACCGGTCTTATCGGCTGGCAGCACCGGCGGACGCCATTCGATGTGCAACTGCATGTCGCCGAAGCTCTCGCGCGTGCGGATGTCGCCGGTTCCCGGCGCGACCGTGATCACGCCCCGCGACACGTTCCAGCGCGCTTCGCCGCCGCTCGCGCCTTCCCATTTGGAAAGATCACGGCCGTCAAACAGCACCACGGCGTCGGAGGGAGGCGCGGCGTTCGCGCCGGGCGCGACCTTCGCGGGGACCGGCGTCCATATTTCGGTGAGCTCCGGCGCGGGTTGGTCCTGTGCTGCGGCCGTTGCAGTCGAAAGCGCGACAAGGATCGCCGCTAGAAAACGCACCGCGCCCCTCCCCTTATGGTTCTGAGCCCGCCAGCCTGCAGCCGGCGATTCATCTCATGCTTCAGCGAGGAGTGTTTACGCCTGCATTACCCACCCGTCGACGCCCTTGGCGGCTTCGCGCAGCGCCTCAGTCATGGTCGGGTGGGCGTGGCAGGTGCGGGCGATGTCTTCGGCGCTCGCGCCGAACTCCATGGCGAGACACGCTTCGCCGATGATCTCGCCGACGCCGACGCCCATCATGTGCACGCCGACGACCCTACTCGTCGCGACGTCCTCGAGCACTTTGACGAAGCCTTCGGTCTCGTGGTTGGTGCGCGCGCGCGAATTGGCGAGGAACGGGAACTTGCCGATTTTGTAGTTCACCCCGGCGGCCTTGAGTTCCTCTTCCGTCTTGCCGACGGAGGCCACTTCGGGATTTGTATAAACAACGCCGGGGATCACATCGTAGTTCACGTGGCCCCATTGGCCGGCGACGAGCTGTGCGACGGCGATGCCTTCTTCTTCCGCCTTGTGCGCGAGCATCGGCCCGTGCGTGCAATCGCCGATAGCGTAGATGCCGGGCACGTTGGTCTGATGGTGCTCGGTGATGATGAAGCCGCGCTGATCGAAGCGCACGCCGACGGTTTCGAGGCCAAGATCGGTGGTGAACGGCTTGCGGCCAATGGAGAGCAGCACGACGTCTGCGCTCAATGTGCGCGCCGCGCCGCCTTTGGCGGGTTCGATGGTGACTTCGAGCGAATTGCGCAGCTTCTCGACGCCGGTGACTTTCATCCCGAGTTCGAACGCCATCCCCTGTTTCTTGAGAATTTTCAGGAATTGCGCGCTGATCTCGCCATCCATGGTCGGCGTGATGCGATCAAGAAACTCAACCACCGTGACTTCCGCGCCGAGTCGGCGCCACACGGAGCCGAGCTCAAGCCCGATATAGCCGCCGCCGATCACGATCAGCTTGTTCGGCACTTTGGAGAGCGCCAGCGCGCCCGTGGAGGAGACCACGCGCTCTTCGTCGATATCGACGCCCTTGAGATCGGCCGGCACCGAGCCGGTGGCGATGCAGATGTTCCTGGTTTCGAGCGATTGTTTGCCGCCGTCGTTCAACGTCACCTCGACGCGGCCTTGGCCGACGATGCGGCCGGCGCCCTTGATGTAATCGACCTTGTTCTTCTTCATCAGGAACTCGACGCCCTTGGTGAGGCCGTCGACGGCGTCTTCCTTCTGCGCCTGCATCTTCGCCATATCGAGCGAGAGGCCGCTGACATTGATGCCCATGGACGGGAAGGTCTTGCGCGCATCCTCGTAGAATTCCGAAGCGTGCAGCAGCGCCTTGGATGGGATGCAGCCCACGTTAAGGCAGGTGCCGCCAAGCTTGCCGCGCTTTTCGACGATCGCGGTCTTGAGGCCGAGCTGGCCGGCGCGGATGGCGGCGTTGTAGCCGCCGGGGCCGCCGCCGATGATGACGAGATCGTATTGAGCCATGGAAATCCTCGCCCACGCGAATTTGCGCGCACCGTAATCGCCGATGGCGCGAAAGCAATCACTCGCGTGGAACTTATGTAAGAGCGCGAGCCGCGCTCTTCATCAGGCCGTTTGATGATCCCAGAAGCGGCGGTCGGCGATGTCCATGATCAGCAACAGCACGCCGATCACCAGGATGACGCCGAGCAACGTCACTTGCGTCGATGGACCGATCGTAGCCAAGTTTTCCGGACGGAAATCATCGATCTTGAGGCTCTGAATCGTCGAGAGCGCGCCTCCGGGCTGCTCCTGCTCCTGCAGGGCCCAACGGCCCCCGTAGCACGCGAACGCCAAGAGCCACGCCCAGAACGCCTGGGTTCGTCGAATGAGACGCACCGCGGCAACGAAGAAGAAGAACGCCGCGGCGTACCAAAGTCCCAGTTCCAACGGCGTGGCGGCGCTGCCCAATTGCTCCAGCTGGCTGGAAACGGCGGTGAGGTCCACGGGCAGGTGGTTCTGCACGATCGTCGTCACGGCGGCCGGAAACAGGCTGGCGGCGACCAAAACCAGCAGCACCAGCACCAGAAGCCAGCGCGCGATGAACAGCATGGGCGTCCCCTCCCCCTGTCAGCTCCCCCTCTTGCTCTTACACCGGGCGGGGCGGCGCGTCAGCAGCGTTCCCGCAACAGGCGGTCGCGGAGGGCCCAGCCCAACCCCCTCCAAAAAGGGGGCCTGGCGCGCGGACCCTACAGATCGAGCAGCATGCGCTCGGGATCTTCGAGCCCTTCCTTCACGCGCACCAGGAAGGTGACGGCCTCCTTGCCGTCGACAATGCGATGATCGTAGCTGAGCGCGAGATACATCATCGGCCGCACCACGATCTGGCCGTTGATGACGACCGGGCGATCCTGAATCTTGTGCATGCCAAGAATGCCCGATTGCGGCGCATTCAGGATCGGCGTCGACATTAGCGAGCCATAGACGCCGCCGTTCGAGATCATGAACGTCGCGCCCTGCAGATCCTCAAGCTTCAAGTGGCCGTCGCGCGCCTTAGCGCCGAGTTCGCCGATCTCCTGCTCGATCTCGGCCATCGACTTGCGGTCGGCGTCGCGCACCACGGGCACGACCAGGCCGCGGTCAGTGCCGACGGCGATGCCGACATCATAGAAATTCTTGTAGATGATGTCCTCGCCGTCGATCTCGGCGTTGACGTTTGGGATTTCCTTCAGCGCCGAAACGCATGCCTTCACGAAAAAGCTCATGAAGCCGAGCTTCACGCCGTGCTTCTTCTCGAACCCATCCTTGTATTTCGCGCGTGCGGCCATGATCGCCGACATGTCGGCCTCATTGAACGTCGTCAGCATCGCGGCGTTGTTCTGGGCTTCCTTCAAGCGCCGCGCGATGGTTTGGCGCAGGCGCGTCATGCGCACGCGCTCTTCGCGCGGACCCAGCGCGCGCGGCGCGGATGGCGCGACAGGCGCGGGCGTCGCTGGACGCGCCTGGATCGCGGCCATGGCGTCGGCTTTCGTCGGGCGGCCGTCGCGGCCAGTGCCGACAATGCTGCTCAGGTCGATGTTGTTCTCGGACGCCAGACGCTGCACCGAGGGCGGCGCGCTTGCGGCTGCGGCTTGCGGCGCGGGCTTCGCGGGCGCGGGTTTGGGCGCGGGCGCGGCAGCGGCAGGCGCGGGCTTGGCGGCGCTGGCGCCGGCGCCATTGGCGACGCGGCCCAGCAGCGAGCCGATCTCCACGGTCGACCCTTCGGCGGCGACGATCTCGCTCAGTACGCCCGCTTCCGGCGCGGACACTTCAACGGAGACCTTCTCGGTCTCCAGTTCGACCAGCGTCTCGTCCTTCTTCACCGCCTCGCCGGCCTTCTTCAGCCATTTGGCGACAGTGGCCTCTGTTACGGATTCGCCCAGCGTCGGCACCACGATATCGGTCATTCGGTCACCCAAGCGCTTCGCCCAGAAGCGTCTCCAATTCCTTCAAATGCTTGCTCATTAGGCCCGCCGCCGTCGACGCCGAGGCGGGACGGCCCGCATAGCGCGCCCGCTTGGCCTGGAGGTTCATCTTTTCGAGCGTCACTTCGAGCCAGGCGTCGGCGAAAGTCCAGCCGCCCATGTTCTTCGGCTCCTCCTGGCACCATACCAGTTCGGCGCTCGGGAAACGCTGCAATTCGGCGATCACGGATTTCATCGGCCACGGATACATCTGCTCAAGGCGCAGGATGTACACATCGTCAAGGCCGCGCTTTTCGCGATCTTCGAGCAGATCGTAATAGACTTTGCCCGAGCACAGCACGACCCGCCGAATCTGCGCGTCGGGCTTCAGCTTCACACTGGTCAAGCCGTTGTTCATTTGCGCGTCGTCCCACAATACGCGGTGGAACGAGGTGCCGGCGCTCATTTCATCCAGGCGCGAGATGGCCTTCTTGTGCCGCAATAGCGATTTCGGCGTGAAGACAATGAGCGGCTTGCGGAAGGTGCGGTGGATCTGCCGGCGCAGGACGTGGAAGTAGTTCGCCGGCGTCGTGCAATTGACGACCTGCAGATTGTCTTCCGCGCAGAGCTGCAGGAAGCGCTCGATGCGGGCTGACGAGTGCTCGGGGCCCTGCCCTTCATAGCCGTGCGGCAACAGCATCACGAGGCCGGAGAGCCTCAGCCATTTGCGCTCGGCGGATGAGATGAATTGATCGATCAGCACCTGGGCGCCGTTCACGAAGTCGCCGAACTGCGCTTCCCAGAGAGTCAGCGTGTTCGGCGCCGTGGTGGAGAAGCCGTATTCGAAGCCGAGGACCGCCTCTTCGGACAGAAGTGAATCTATGACTTCGTAATGGCCTTGGCCCGGGCGGATGTTGTTGAGCGGCGTGTAGCGTTCTTCCGTCGTCTGATCGACGAAATGCGAGTGGCGCTGGCTGAATGTGCCGCGCGCCGAATCCTGGCCCGACAGGCGCACCGGAAAATTCTCGTCGAGCAGGGTGGCGAAGGCGAGGTGTTCCGCGAGCGCCCAGTCGATGCCGTGTCCTTCTTCGATCGCCTTGCGCCGACCCTCGATCACCCGCGCGACCGTCTTGTGGACGTCGAAGCCCGCGGGGATTTCGGTGATCTTGCGGCCGATATCCTTCAGCGTCGGCAGCGGCACCGCGGTCTTGCCGCGCCGGTCGTCGTCCTCGGGCAGGCCGAGGCCCGACCAGGCGCCGTCGAGCCAGTCGGCCTTGTTGGCCTTGTACGCCTTGCCGGCGTCGAACTCGCTGTCGAGAAATTTTTCGAAATCGCCGACCCAGCCCTCAAACTCCGCGGCGGTGACGACGCCCTCTTCGCCGAGCCGCTTGCCGTAGATCGCCAGCGTCGTCGGCTGCTCCTTGATGCGCTTGTACATCAAGGGCTGCGTCATGGTTGGATCGTCGCCCTCGTTGTGTCCGTAACGGCGATAGCAGAACATGTCGATGACAACGTCCTTGCCGAACTGCTGGCGATATTCGGCGGCGACCTTGGCCGCGAACACGACCGCCTCGGGATCGTCGCCGTTTACGTGGAAGATGGGCGCCTGCACCATCAGCGCCACGTCGCTGGGATACGGACTCGACCGCGAATTGCGCGGCGCCGTCGTGAACCCGATCTGATTGTTGATGATGAAATGAATGGCGCCGCCGGTGCGATAGCCGCGCAGCCCGGAAAGCGCAAAACACTCCATGACGACGCCCTGCCCGGCGAAGGCCGCATCGCCATGAATGAGCAGCGGCAGCACGCGGGCGCGAAGGCCGTGCATGTCTTCGTCGGCGGCCCAGGTCTGGCGCTGGCCTTGCTTGGCTCGCGCTTTGCCGAGCACCACCGGATTGACGATCTCGAGGTGGCTCGGATTGGAGCTCAGCGAAAGGTGCACGGGCTTGCCGTCGAACGCCCGGTCGCTTGAGGCGCCCATGTGATATTTCACGTCGCCCGAACCCAGCACGCTGTCCGGCGTGGCCGATCCGCCCTGGAATTCATGGAAGATGACCTGGTACGGCTTGCCCATCACCGCCGCGAGGACATTGAGGCGGCCGCGGTGAGCCATGCCCAGCACGATTTCCTCAACACCGAGCGCGCCGCCGCGCTTGATGATCTGTTCGAGCGCCGGGATCATCGCCTCGGCCCCATCGAGACCGAACCGCTTGGTGCCGGGATGGCGTTTGTGCACGAAGCGCTCGAACGCCTCGGCTTCTATGAGCTTCTTGAGGATCGCGCGCTTGCCTTCGCGCGTGAAGGCGATCTCCTTGTCCGGTCCCTCGATGCGCTCCTGGATCCAGCTCTTTTCCGCCGGATCGGTGATGTGCATGAACTCGACGCCGAACGTGCCGCAATAAGTGCGGCGTAGAATCGCCAGCATTTCGTTGACGGTGGCGCTTTCCAGGCCGAGCACGCCGTCGATGAAGATCGGGCGATCGAGATCATTGGGACCGAAGCCGTAGGCGGCGGGATCGAGTTCCGCCGGCTCGGGACGCTGTTCGAGGCCGAGCGGATCCAAATGCGCCGAGAGATGGCCGCGCGTGCGATAGGCGCGGATCATCATCAGCGCGCGCACGCTGTCCCGCGCGGCCGTCTGCACGTCGATGATCGACGCCTTGGGCAGGCGCTCCTTGACCTTCTTTTCGAGCTTGTCGGTCAGCGCCGCCCAGTTGCCGTCGAGCAGCGCCGTGGTTTCCGTGGTCTTTGGCTGGGCGATTTCCGGGCGATACCAGGACGGCCCATCGACAGCATGGCGCACCGTGTTGGGATCGTCGTGCAGCGACTCGAAAAAGGCGCGCCAGGACGGATCGACCGAATTGGGATCGTCGAGATAGCGCGCGTGCATTTCCTCCACGAACACGGCGTTGGCGCCGTAGAGAAAACTGGTTTCGAGCAAGGCCGAGTTGGGAATGGAGCGAACGTCGTCCGCCATGGAGAGCAAGTCCTTCGATCGCGGGAGCGATTACAGGAAATATAGGCGCCGCCCGGACGCGGCGCCCCTTCTAGTCCGCGTCGAAGACAGATTGAAGGGTCAGATTGGTGAAAGCTGAGTTTCGTTGCGTTGGGCGCATCACTTTTGCGCGCTTCGTTGTGTGATTTTGTCAGCCTGCGAGCAATTCTTTCATGGTGCGGCCCAGCGCGGCCGGGTGCGGAGCCACACGGATACCGGCGGATTCGAGCGCGGCGATTTTGCTGGCTGCGTCGCCCTTGCCGCCGGAGATGATGGCGCCCGCGTGGCCCATGCGGCGTCCCGGCGGAGCGGTGCGGCCGGCGATGAAGCCGACGACCGGTTTGCTGCGGCCCTTGGCGGCTTCGTCCTTGAGGAATTGCGCCGCGTCTTCTTCAGCGCTGCCGCCGATTTCGCCGATCATGATAATCGATTGCGTCGCCTCGTCTGCCAAGAAACGCTCAAGGACATCAATGAATTCAAGCCCTTTGACCGGGTCGCCGCCAATCCCGACAGCGGTGGTTTGGCCGAGCCCTTCATTGGTGGTCTGGAACACGGCTTCATAAGTCAGCGTGCCGGAGCGCGAGACGACGCCAACGCTGCCCTTGGAGAAGATCGAGCCCGGCATGATGCCGATCTTGCACTCCTCCGGCGTCAGAACCCCGGGACAATTCGGGCCTAGAAGCATCGACTTGGAGTTCGCGAGCTTGGCCTTCACGCGGACCATGTCGAGCACCGGGATGCCCTCGGTGATGCACACGATGAAAGGAATCTCCGCGTCGATGGCTTCCTCGATCGCCGCCGCGGCGTGCGGCGGAGGCACATAGATCACGGTGGCGTCGGCCCCGGCCTTGTCCCGCGCTTCGGCGACGGTGTTGAACACCGGCAGGCCGAGATGGGTCTGACCGCCCTTCCCCGGGCTCACGCCGCCCGTCATCCTCGTGCCGTAGGCAATGGCCTGTTCGGAGTGGAACGTGCCGTTCTTGCCGGTGAAGCCCTGACAGATGACGCGCGTCGCCGCGTTGACGAAAATGGACATATGAGGAGACGGGCCCCGAGTGGAAAGTTCGGGCCGGTCCTAAACCACGCCGCCGCCGATGCAAACCCCGCGCGTCTTGGGGCTTCAGCCCATGAAAAACGCGTTGAGCTTATTGCCGTCCGGATCGCGGAAATACGCGGCGTAAAAACCGCCGCCTCGGTCGCCCGGCTGGCCTTCATCCTTCGCGCCCATCGACATGGCGAGCTTGTAAATGCGATCGACCATGGCCGTGTTCTTTGCCTCAAGCGCAGCCATCACGCCGTTGCCCACTGTCGCGGGATTGCCATCATAGGGCTTGGTGAGCCCAAGCCCCGCGCCGCCGCCGGGCACGCCCCAGGCGATGAACGTCTCGCTCTCCATCATTCGCCCGACGCCCATTTCCTTGGCGATGGCGTCGTAGAATTCCGCTGCACGTTTCAGGTCGTTGGTGCCGAGCGTGACATAGCCGAGCATGGTTTGCTCCCCTTGAAGCCCCGAATGAATTGGCGCCCCGGCTTTAGCAGCGGCATGGAAACAAATCAAGAACATCTTTGGTTGGAACGATCGTCCGGGCCCCTCCGTTCGTCCATCAATCGGAGGCCCGTCATGGACCGCAGGAATGACCGCGACGAACGCCACGACCACGAGCCCGGACATGGCGCCTATGGCTCCGGCTACGGCTCGCCCGGCCGCGCATCGAGCGGGCGTGGCTGGCTCGAAAAGGCAAGCGATGAGGTCGCCTCCTGGTTCGGCGACGAGCATGCCGAGCAGCGCCGGCGGTGGGATCAGGTGCGCAGCGGCGAACACCGCGGTCGGCACGGCGATTATGACGAAGACGCCGAACTCAGGCGGGAGGTCGAATATCGGCTGGGACAGGACGAATTCTTCGGGGCCACCGATATCCACGTGCACGTCCGGCACAACGAAGCGATTCTTCGGGGTGTCGTGAATTACCAGGAAGAATCGCGTGAAGCCGAACGCGTCGCGCGGGGCGTGCGCGGCATCGTGCATGTGACGAACGAGCTGCACGTGCGCTCGCGCGTGGAGCGCGCGACCATAGGCATGGGCTACGACCAGGAGGACTAGCCTCCCGCCGCCGCGAAACCCTTCGCGACCGAGCCCGGATCGCCTAAAAACGCCGCATGGAAAAGGACCGGCTGCTGGCGTTCAGCGATGGCGTGATCGCCATCATCATCACCATCATGGTGCTCGAGCTCCGGCCCCCGCACGCGCCCACGTGGGAGGCGCTGCGTGAACTCGCGCCCGTGTTTCTGAGCTATGTGCTGAGCTTCATCTACATCGCCATCTACTGGAACAACCACCACCACATGCTCTACGTCGCCAAGGGCGTGAACGGCGCGATCCTTTGGGCGAACATGGGGCTGTTGTTTTGCCTTTCGCTGGTGCCGTTCGCGACGGCGTGGATGGGCGAAACCGAAGGCGCGCCGCTGCCGACGGCGATCTACGGCGTCTCACTGATCTTGCCGGCGTTCGCGTATCTCTTGCTACAGACGCTGCTGGTGCGCAGCGATGGGCCGGACAGCACGCTCGCCCGCGCCGTGACGAGCGGCAACGACTGGAAGGGCAAGCTTTCGCCGGTGGCGTATGCACTGGGGATCGCGCTGGCGTTCTGGACGCCGCAAATTTCGTGGGCGCTTTATGTGCTGGTGGCGCTTGTGTGGCTCGTGCCGGACAAGCGGATTGAGCGCGCCATTAGCGGGGAATGTACTTAGCTATTGCGCATCCGTGTCGTCGGGCGGGTGCAGCCAAGTATATAAGTCGTCTGCGGGTATCGCCCAGCACGTCCGCAGTGCATCAAGTGTATCACGAATCCAGTTCGCCTCTGGCGACCCATCCGTGGTAAGTCGTTCGGTATCGACAAATTGCTGCCCTGTGATCGGCTGGCCGAGCACGCTGTAAGGTGTGAGTTCTCGCGTCGACAGCCAGACCATGTTGCCGTCCTCCATCAGAACAGGCCGCACGGGATTGCTGTGCGGATTCCACTGCTCGCGCGGTTGGATCGCGCCGAGGGCATCTATCGCGGCTGCCGCCTGGGGGACACCTCTCCCGTGTTGTGCGCGTGGAGCGAGCCGATCCCCGCACATGATATTCCAGAGTGGCCACGACGGCGCGCCCGCTGAAAATGGACGTCGTTGGATCGGGTTCAACATCTTGGCCAAGTGCTTGCACAGCATCGAAGCGCACAATGTACCAAGAAGCACTCCAAGGATCCTGCATTCCGCCGGCGGCAATGGAGGCGCCGCCAGACACGCCATTGGCATGCCGCGCTTCCTCGAACTCTCTGTAACTGGGCTTGCTGGTCGCACAACCTGAAACGCCAATCGCCGCGGCGAGCACGCCCGCGATGATCAGCGCCCCCTCACCCCTTCACAGCCGCCACGATTTTCCGCGCCGCGTCCTCGAGATCATCCGCCGGGATCACGTTGAGGCCGGAGTCGCGCAGGATTTGCTTGCCCTCGTTGACGTTGGTGCCTTCGAGGCGAACCACGAGCGGCACCGTGAGGCCCACTTCCTTCACCGCTTCCACCACGCCTTCGGCGATCACGTCGCAGCGGGCGATGCCGCCGAAAATGTTGACGAGAATGCCTTTCACGTTGGCGTCGGCGAGGATGATTTTGAAGGCGGCTTCCACCTTGTCCTTATCGGCGCCGCCGCCGACGTCGAGGAAGTTCGCGGGCTCGGCGCCGAACGTCTTGATGATGTCCATGGTCGCCATGGCGAGGCCGGCGCCATTGACGAGGCAGCCGATATCGCCATCGAGCGCGACGTAGGAGAGATCGTATTTCGACGCTTCGATCTCACGCTCGTCCTCTTCGCCGATGTCGCGCATCGCTTCCCATTCGGGATGGCGGAAGCTGGCGTTGGAATCGAAGCTCACTTTCGCATCGAGGCACATGAGCCTGTTGGCGCCGGTGACGATCAGCGGATTGATTTCCAGGAGGCTCATGTCGCTCTTCACAAACGCGGCATAGAGCTTGTTCAAAAGATCAGCGCATTGCGCAACGAGATCGCCACGCAGACCGAGCGCGCCGGCGACCTTTTCGACATCGGCCTGGCTCGGGCCCGTCGCGGGATCGATGGCGACGGTGGTGATCTTTTCCGGCGTGTCGTGCGCGACCTCCTCGATGTTCATGCCGCCGGCTTCGGAGGCGACGAACGCGACACGGCCGGCGCTGCGGTCCACCAGCGCCGAGAGATAGAGCTCGCGGGCGATATCGGCGCCGCCTTCGACATAAATGCGTTTCACCACGCGACCGGCGGGGCCGGTCTGCTTCGTCACCAGCGTGTGGCCGAGCATCTGTTTGGCGAAGAGCCCGACGTCCTCGGGCTGGCGCGCGAGACGGACGCCGCCCTTCTCCCCCGCTTCGGCCTCTTTGAACACGCCCTTGCCGCGCCCACCCGCATGGATCTGGCTCTTCACCACCCAGACCGGGCCGCCGAGCTTCGCAGCGGCGTCGATGGCTTCCTCGGCGCTGAACGCCGGATAGCCTTGCGGCACGGGCACGCCGAACTGACGCAGCACCTCTTTGGCCTGGTATTCGTGGATATTCATGGGGGCCGTGCTCCGAAGCCGAATCTTGCCGGAGGCTTAGCCCCTGCGCGCCGAACCCCGCAAGCGCGCCGCGGCCTACAAAGTGGCTTTGCGGGGATCGTCGGGGCCGTAGGCGATTTCGCCGGCGGCGACGCTGGTGGTCTCCTGCGGCGCAAACTCTTCCTTTTGCGACGGCGGGGCCGCTTCGCGCGTGGTGCGACGCCAGAACATGGCGGCGGCGAGCAGCACGGAAACCGCGCCAGAAAACCAGAAAATACCGTCCATTCCCAAGCGATCGACCAGCACGCCTTGCAGGATGGGTCCCAGAATCGAACCCGCGGCCCAAACGAACAGCAAGCCGGAAGATGCTTGCGCCAGACGCCCCGGCTCCGCGCGGTCCGCCATGTGCGCGACGCCAAGTGCGTAGAAGCTCAACCCCCCCGCGCCCCAAAGGAAGAACACCAGCACAGAGGCCCAGCGCGGCAACGCAGGCCCCAACGCGGCGAGTGCGAAGGCGCTCGCAGCCGCGAGCATGGTGAGCGCGGCGATGACGATGCGGCGATCGATGCGGTCGGAGATGCGCCCCGCGGGCCATTGCAGCAGCAGCGAACCGGTCCATGCGGCGGAATAGAATTCCGCCGCCGCGGGCGCGCCAAAGTGCTGCGATGCGTAGAGCGGCACGAGGGCCAGCACGCCGGAATTGATAAGGCCGGCGCCGAAGCAGGCGATGACGGCCGCGGGCGCGGTGGCGAATTGCTCCCGCAGCGCCAAGGGCTGCGCCTTGGGCATTTCCGGCTGTGCCTGCGAGGTAAAGCACACGGGAACCATCGACACCGCTGCGACGCCAGCGGCGATCATCCATGGCTCGGCGGCCATATCGGCGTAGTTGAAAGCGAGATACGGTCCGAGCGCGAGCGCGGCCTTCGTTGCCACCATGTAGAGGCTCATCAGCTCGCCGCGTTCGCTGGCGCCGATGGAGGATGCGAGCCAACTTTCGACGGCGGCGAACATCAGCGCCACCGCGGCGCCCGCGATCATGCGTGCAAGACCCCATGACCAAACGTCGCCGACGAAATGCAGTGAAAGCGTCATCGCGGCGAAAATCGCGGCGCTCGCGGCGAAGACGCGGATGTGCCCCACGCGCGCGAGCATCTGCGTCGCCATCACCGCGCCGAACATGAAGCCCGCGGAATACGCGGCCGCGACGAGGCCGAGCGCGGCGCGCGAATGGCCGTGCGCGGCGAAATCGAGCGGCAAACGCACGCCGATCAGCCCAGCGGCGAGCTGCAGAATCGTGACCGTGGTGATGAGTGACGCGACGTTGCGCAGCGACCGGCCCATGCGCCGCCGCGTTTAGCGAGTTTCCGCCCACGCGTCGCGCGAAATCTTCCAGATCGTGTGCGGCATGCCGGCGTGCAATGTCGGCGTCGCCGGCTTCATGCCCAGGCGCGCCGCGAGATTTTGCGAGCGCGTGTTGTCGACGTGGATGAGACTAACAAGTTCGTCAGCCTGCAGCCGAGTGAAGGCCCAATCACCGGCGGATCGCGCCGCTTCAAGGGCGTATCCCCTGCCCCAATACGCCGGGGCGAGCCCCCAACCGAGTTCAAGTCCGACCCATGCTTCAGGGCGCCACAGGCCAACGCGGCCGACGAACGAGCCGGTCCGCTTCTCTTCCACGGCGAAAAGACCAAAGCCGCGCAGCGCCCAGTGGCCAACGAAGAGCGATAGCGTGCGCCATGCGCCGGCGCGATCTTGCGGGCGTTGATCGCCGGTAAGAAAACGCGCGACCGGCGGCGCGGCCATCATCGCGGCGAAAGGCTCAAAATCCTCGTCGCGCCAAGCGCGCAAAACCAGGCGCGGCGTCTCGAGCACGGGCGCGCGGGCCGGATCGAACATGCCCTTCTATACGCGCACGTCGGGCCGCCGCTCCAGGCTATTGCGCCGCACGAAAATCCCAATCGCTATCGGCGGCCATGTAGAGGAACACGGCCCATGCGGCGACGTTCTGGCGAAGCTGTTGAGGATCGATGCGGTCGAGCGTGTCGTTGGCGGTGTGATGTACGTCGAAATAGCGCGACCCGTCCTGGTTGAGGGTAATGACCGGCACGCCTTGATCTTTCACCGGATCGACGTCCGTGCCCGGATCGGCGTTGTTGTCGCCCGGATTGACGCCAAGCGGCGCAAGCTGCAGCTGCAGCGCGCGCGCGTAAGGCAGCGCGCCCGCGCCGAAACGCGTCTGCACACGCCAGACGCGGTCGGCGCCGAAATCGCTCTCCGCCGCGACGATGTGCGTGTCATTCCGGTGCGCTTCGGCGTAGGCCTTGCCGCCATTGCCGCCGATCTCTTCGGATCCTGCGAGCAGAATACGGATCGTTCGGCGCGGGCGGCGCGGCAAATCGCGAATGAGCTTCGCCGCCGCGGTGACGATCGCTACGCCTGCGCCGTCATCGATGGCGCCGAAGCCGAGATCCCATGAATCGAGGTGAGCGACCGCGAGCACGATTTCCCCGCCCCGATCGCGCCCGGGAATTTCGGCGAGCACGTTGCCGGAGGGCGCGGCGTCCTGCATCGTCGCTTCAATGTTAAGGCGCACGCGCACCGGGCCGCGCGACAGGAGATAAGCGAGCACGTCGGCGTCGGGCACGGCAAGTGCGGCGGCGGGCAGATGCGCGTTGTCGCGCTGACGCGACGAGCCGCCCTGGTGCGGGAAACGGCTCGCGTCGGTGCTGACCGAACGGATAAGGCAGGCGGCGGCCTCCTTGGCCTGCGCCAAGGGCTGACACATGCCGCGCTTGCGCACTGCGACGCCATAGCCCGAGCCATCCTGCGTGCGCGTCATGCCTTCGTCGATGAACACGATCTTGCCGCGCACGCTCGCGGTTGGCGCGGCCTGGAGCGCCTCAAGCGAGGGAAACCGCACGACCTCGGCCTCAAGCCCGCCTGGCGGCGTCGACGGCGAGCCGCCCAGCGCGGCGACAAGGAGACGTTGACGCGCCGGAGCTACGATCTCCGCGGTCTCAACCGTCGCGTCCCAAGAGGGAATGGTGAAGTCTTCGATGCGCGGATTGGCGAAGCCATGCGCGCGCAGCATGGCGACGGCCCAATCGCGGGCGCGCGCTTCGGCCTCCGTGCCGGCCTGACGCGGACCGATGCGGCTGACGAGGTCCTGCACGATAGCGAAGGCGTTGTCGTCCTTGAGGCCCGCTTCGCGCAGGCGATCGATGGTGCGCTGCATCTCGGCGTTGATCGGCGCAGGCGCGACTTGCGCAGGCTGCGCGCTGGCGGACGCGACGCCAAGCACCGCGCACGCGAAAACGAAAGCCAGTCCCCTCATAACCCCACTCCTCAAACCCATGCTTCGCATCTCGGCCGACAGATTCTTGTCAGGACGCTTTTGCGCGCCATTCTGCTTTGGTCTGGCCGTAAATGTCGACCGTGTAGATGTCGAACGGCTCGGGCAGCGGCACGCCGTTGCGCAAAAGCTTGGAGCCCAAGCGCTGGGCCAGCGCGATGGAGGGCGTGTTCCCGGCGTCGATACAGTGGATCACCTCGTCCCAGCCGAGATGATCGAAAGCCCAATCCATCGCCGCAATCGCGCCTTCGTAAGCGAGGCCCTTGCCTTGCGCGGCGCGGACGATCCCCCACCCCACTTCGTCGCCGGGCCAAGCGCCTTCCTTGCCGCCGGGGCGCCATGGGCCGAGGCGGCCGATCCAGCGTCCGCTTTCTTTCTCGATCACCGAGAACATGCCGTAGCCGAGCACGGCCCATGAGCCGGCCATGGTGGCAAGCTGACGCCACGCGGCGTCCCGCGGCTGCAGCCCGCCGATGAAGCGCATCGTGTCTTCTTCCGCGCACATGCCGGCCCAGCCGTCGAAATCCTCATGCAACGGCGGACGCAGGATGAGGCGCGCGGTTTCGAGTCTGGGGCCGGTCACGCAGCGCGACGGTCGCTAAGCGACGCTGGGATCGATCGCCTTGCATGCGTCGATCAGCCCACGCACCGCATTGACGCTGTGGTCGAAGCCGGCGCGTTCGGCGGGGTTGAGTTCGATCTCGACGATGCGCTCGACGCCGCCTTTGCCGATCACGCACGGCACGCCGACATAGATGTCAGTCAAACCGTATTGGCCATTCAGATGCGCGGCGCAGGGCAACAGGCGCTTCTTGTCGCGCAAATAGGACTTCGCCATCTGGATCGCGCTTTCGGCGGGGGCGTAGAACGCCGAGCCCGTCTTCAACAGGCCGACGATTTCGGCGCCGCCATCGCGCGTGCGCTGCACGATCTGGTCGAGCTTCTCCTGCGTGGTCCAGCCCATCTTCACGAGGTCCGGCACGGGAATGCCGGCGACGGTGGAATAGCGCGTAAGCGGCACCATGGTGTCGCCGTGGCCGCCCATGACAAACGCGGTGACGTCTTCGATGGAGACTTTGAACTCCTCGGCGAGGAACCAGCGGAAGCGCGCGCTATCGAGAACACCGGCCATGCCGACGACCTTCTGCGGCGGCAGCTTGGAGAATTGGCGCAGCGCCCACACCATCGCGTCGAGCGGATTGGTGACGACGATGACGAATGCGTTCGGCGCGTACTTGGCGATGCCCTCGCCCGCCGCCTTCATCACTTTGAGATTGATGCCGAGGAGATCGTCGCGGCTCATGCCGGGCTTGCGCGGCACGCCGGCGGTGACGATGCAGACGTCCGCGCCTTCGATGCCGGCGTAGTCATTGGCGCCCTTGATGGCGACGTCGCGGCCGAACACGGGGCTGGCTTCGTCGATGTCGAGCGATTTGCCCTGCGGCACGCCCTCGACGATGTCGAACAGGATGACGTCGCCCAATTCCTCGCGCGCGGCGATGTGCGCCAAGGTGCCCCCGATCATGCCGGAACCGATAAGGGCGATTTTGCTGCGAGCCATGGGATGGGTGCTCCGTAACCGGGAGGAAATTTGCGCGCGTGGTCTAGCGCCGCAGCTGCCTCAACGCAAATACTACCCGGGGCAGCTCATACCATGATGGGGAGTCGACGTCGGAGGTCTGGAATGGGGGGTCGGAGATCGGTGACGCGGCGAACGCGGTCGCCGCGAGGGCTCAAAGCACGTTGCCGTCCGATCATCCCTCGCGCGGCCGGGATCAATTGTAACCTGAATGAATTGTTGTGACGATCCGGTGTTGGCTACCAACGCACCACCATCGCTGCTTTGCGTTGCGCGTCCGGGCTCGGCGATACGCGCGAGCCAAGCCAAATATGCCTGTGGGTCAGATGATTGCGGGACCATCGACCTGCAACCGACGAAGAGCGCAAACACGAGCAAAAGCGCGCTAATCGAGAGAACGATCGTGCTCGCTGGCGCCCGATGATAATCATCGATGAACCTTCGACGTGCGGCCAATCGTTCTTCTAGGATTTGCTCGGTTTCACCAAAGCCCTTTACCGACGCCGCCAACGACCCCGCGTGCGATTGTTCCAAAGACGCCTCCGAACCCATCGGCACTGCAGACGGCGACAGTGCATGGTTTAGGTCTTGTCTCGTGGCGCTCAGGGTCCGCGTGAGCGGCTCAAGTAGTTCGCGCCCAAGACTAGGATGGAGATCGGAGGCATGCACCAGCACGTGAAATAAAAGCACCACTGCGCTAAGCCCCATCGATACCAAGACGATGAAAGTGCAGCTGGCAATGACGCTCACAATTAGGAATTCGACCTTTCCTGCCACTCCGTTGCTTGCGACGCTCCCGTAAACCCCCACCATGGCGACCAAAATCGCACCGCCAAACACCAATATTTGAATGCCCGCCTGTTTGACGGCCCGAATTGATAGCTGCGCGCCCAAACGAAGCACCGCGGCGGCAAACGCTGCCGCCACCACAACGAGTACGAAAAAGGCGAAGAATCCCGCCACCCGACAATGCTCCGCGATCACGCTAGCATGTGCAACCTTGGATTTGAAAGTGCGGCGGCTCGGCTATTTCTTCATCACGAACAGCAGCCCGTCGCCGATGCTGGTCATGGCGGCGTGGACGCGGGGATCGGTTTTGGCTTTTTGCGCGACGGCGCGGAGCGCTGTGGTGTCGGCGTCGGTGATCTTGGGATCGGCGACATCCCCGCCCCAGAGCACGTTGTCGAACAGCATGATCCCGCCGGACCGGAGCAGCGCGAGGCCGCGTTCGTAGTAAGCGCCGTAGCTCGTTTTGTCGGCGTCGATGAAGCCGAGATCGTAGGTTCCGCTTTCGCCGGCGGCGATGCGCTGATCGAGCGTTTCGGTCGCCGGCGCGAGTTTCAGGTCGATCACCTTGTCGACGCCCGCGTCTTTCCAATAGCCGCGCGCCTTGCTGGTCCATTCCTCGGAGACATCGCAGGCGAGAATGTACGCGTCTTTGTGGCGCTCCCGCATGGCGAGCGAGACGGCGAGCGAAGAATAGCCGGTGAAGACGCCGATCTCGAACGCGCGCTTGGCGTCGATCACGCGCGCGAGGAGCGCCATGAAGACGCCCTGCTCCGCGCTGATCTGCATGCGCGCCATCGGCAGCGCCGATGTTTCCGCGCGGCAGCGCGCAAGCACGGGATGCTCCGGCGGATTGACCGAAGCGAGGTACGCGACGAGTTCGGGCGAGAGCGAGATGGAGGAGGACATGGACGTTGCATACAGCGTCCCAAACCCTCAGTCATTCCGGACGCGTGGAGCGCGATCCGGAACCCAGGGGCGATGAGCATTGCGCTCCACGATCCCCTGGATTCCGGGTTCGGCTTCGCCGTCCCGGACTGACTGAAATGCTACGACAGCCGCTTCAGTTCTTCCACCAGGTCGGGCTTTTCCCAGGAGAAGCCGCCTTCGTTGTCCGGCGTGCGGCCGAAATGGCCGTAGGCCGCGGTGCGCGCATAGATTGGACGGTTGAGGCCAAGATGCATGCGGATGGCGCGCGGCGTGCAGCCATTGATCATTTCCGGCAAGGCCTTCTCCAGCTTGGCCGGATCGATCGTGTCGGCGCCATGCAGATCGACATAGAAGCTGGTCGGCGTGGCAACGCCGATCGCGTAGGAAATCTGGATCGTGCAGCGCTGCGCGAGGCCGGCGGCGACGACGTTCTTCGCCAGATAGCGGCACACGTAAGCGGCGGAGCGATCGACTTTGGTCGGGTCCTTGCCGGAGAAGGCGCCGCCGCCGTGCGGGGCCGCGCCGCCATAGGTGTCGACGATGATCTTGCGGCCGGTGAGGCCGCTATCGCCGTCCGGGCCGCCGATCTCGAACTTGCCGGTCGGGTTCACCAGCCATTGCGTCTTCTTGGTGATGAGGCCGTCCGGAAATACCGATCGCACGTAAGGCTCGATCAGATCGCGCATGCGCTTGGGCGAATATGAATTGGGTCCGAGCTTCTTCTTGTGCTGGTGGCTGACGACGATCGCGGTGACCTCCGCCGGCTTGCCGTTTTCGTAGCGCAGCGTGACCTGGCTCTTCGCATCGGGCTCAAGCTCAGGCCGCTCGCCCGAGTGGCGCACCTCGGCGAGGCGCTTCAGGATGTTGTGCGAGTATTGTAGCGTCGCCGGCATGAGCTCCGGCGTTTCCGCGCAGGCGTAGCCGAACATGATGCCTTGATCGCCGGCGCCTTCGTCCTTCTTGGCGTTGGCGTCGACGCCTTGCGCGATGTGTGCGGATTGGCCGTGCAGGTAGCAGGCGTACTTGGCCTTCTCCCAGTGAAAGCCCTTCTGCTCGTAGCCGATGTCCTTCACCGCAGCGCGCACCTTGGGCTGCAGGCTGGCGATGAGGTCCTTGGTGAAAGCCTTGTTGGCGGCCTTGTCGCCGCCCTTCTTCCCGGCGCGCACTTCGCCGGCGAGGATAATACGATTGGTCGTGACCATCGTCTCGCACGCAACGCGCGCCTCGGGATCCTCAGCGAGGAACGCGTCGACCACGGTATCGGAAATGCGATCCGCCACCTTGTCGGGGTGGCCTTCGGACACGCTTTCGCTGGTGAAGACGTAAGAGCTTCGAATCAAGGCGGTTCTCCGACCCGGGAATACAGAACCGCCCCTCTTAGGGAGCGCCGCCCAGCCGCGCAATCGCGCGTGCGCGCCAAGATGCGCGGGAACTAGCTCTTTTTGGCCTTTTCGGCCTCTTCCTCGGCGAGGGCCCGGACCAGCTCAACGACGCGGCGTCGCACCTTAACGCTCTTGATCGACGCGAACAGGCTCATCAGCTGGGCGCCCTCGGGCGTCGCCAACGCATCGTGGATGAAGCCGCCCTCCTCCTCCGCCACGCCGCGTGCGCGCGCCGGCGACAGGCCTTCGAAAAAGCGCGCGATGGACATGTCGAGCGCCGCCGAGATGTCGAACAGACGGCTGGCTGCGATGCGGTTCACACCCTTTTCGTATTTCTGCACCTGTTGAAACGTGACGCCCAGGACTTCGGCTAGCCGCTCTTGGCTCATGCCGATTTCAAGTCTCCGTGCGCGCACGCGTTGGCCTAGGCGGCGATCGATCGCATTGGCCGCGCGCTCATCATTCATAATGCCTATCTACTCCGCGTCGTCGCCAGAATGGGCGCGAACCTCAGTGCCGCAATGACGGCGGCGAGCATTGGAATCAATAAAAATCCCCAAACCGCGTGTGGAGTTGGTGGTAGCGAGGGAGGAAGTTGAGCTTCTGCGGCGTCACCACGCCGATGCGTTTCTCGCACAACGCGTCCGAATGAATCAACGATGCCCGAGACGCCGCCCGAGGCGGCGCGGGCCATGGGCAGGCCCTCCTCGATGGCGCGGTAGCGTGCCGCTACGTAATGTTGGTAGGGTCCGGTGCCGTTGCCGAACCACGCATCGTTGCTGATCGAAATGATCCAGCCGGGCCGTTCCTCGCCGCGCGGGACCATGCCCGGGAAAATAGCCTCATAACAAATGAGAATGACCGCTGGAGGCGCATCAGGAATGACAAGGCGAGTTGGCGGCGGTCCCGGTGTGAAACCGGCGCCGATCTCTTGCAGAGGGGCAATGTTGAAACTGCTGAATACCGACCAGAGCGGAATAAACTCGCCCCAAGGCACCAATCTATGTTTGTCGTAGACCTGCGTCATGTCGATGCGAGCGCGCCCCGACACGCCGTCAATGACGGTCGCGCTGTTGTAGAACCGCAGTCCGTCGGAGCCGCGCTCGCCGCGCAGATAGGCGTCGCACTCCGGCGCGGGCGAGCAGCGCGAAAAACCGGTGATCAGCGCGCGATTGCCAAGGCCCTGACCGATTTCGTCAAGAAACGCCGGATTATCGAGCAGCCAGAAATGCACGGTGGGGATCGCCCCCTCCGGCCAGACGACGATGTCGGCATGATCTGATTCGGGATCGCCGCTGGCGCGCAGGTAGCGGCGCAGCACATATTCCTCTTGACCTTCGCGGAACCTCCACTTCTCCGCCTGGCTTAGACCGGAATCGGCGACGCGCACGACCGGCTGCGCGCCCGGCGGCTCGATCGGCGCATGCGCAAGGCGCTGGGCGCCCCAGCCCCATGCCAGCCCGATCGCCAGGCCGGCCACAACCATTGGCGCGAAGCGCCGCCCCGCGCTCAAATCCCCGTCGGCGATGGTCGCCGGCGCCGCCGAGACCAGGAGCGTCACAGCGGAGAGGCCGTAAATGCCGAAGATCGAGGCCAGCTGCGAGACGGGCTCGCCCGGCATCCAGATGTACCCGGGCAAGAGCCACGGAAAGCCGCCGAACACGTGGCCGCGTAACCATTCGCTTGCCAACACGGCGATCGTGAAGCCCGCCACCCGCCGGATGTCCGGCGTCCAGATCAGCGCGGCGAACGCGCCGCCGAGTCCCCAGAACAGGGCAAGCCCGCCTGCAAGCGCGAGCCATGCCGGAACCGCGAACGCGCCGAAGGTCTGCGCGTCCACGGCGAACGCGGACATGATCCAATAGAGACCGCTGGTGAAGTGGCCGAAGCCAAACCACCAGAGCGTCGCAAAGCCCGAGAGCGCTCGGCTGAACCAGCCCTTTGCGCGCACGCCGCGCATGCTGGCGTCCAACAGCCACATCAGCGCGGTAATGGCGACTGCGAACGCCGGAACAATTTGGAACGGAGCATGTCCGAGTGTCGCCAGCGCCCCGGCCAGCAGCGCCGCAACATAGCGGCGCCAGCGCGGTTGCGCCGCAAACCAACGTTCGATCCGAGAAAGAGACGCTTCAGGCGCCGCAAAACCCAATTTCGGTGCTCCGTGCGAAACCGGATGGGTTGGACCGCGCGCCGGGCGGAGCGTCAAGCTTTCCGGGCGCGCGGCTTTTCGGCGCGCACCGGCGGCGCCTGCGGCAACACGGGCGCGGGCGTCCCTTGCGCGCCGCGCACGCGCACACGTTTGACGCGGCGCGGGTCGGCGTCCAGCACCTCGATGTCGAAGCCCGAAGGATGGCGTAATATTTCGCCGCGTTGCGGGACGCGCCCGGCGAGCGCCACGGCCAAGCCCGCCGCCGTATCGAACTCGTCTTCGTGTTCGGGAAGCGCCAGGCTGGCTTCCAGCATCGCCTCCAGCTTGTCGATCGGCGCGCGGCCGTCGGCCTCGAACGCGCCGATGGGGCGTTCCTGAATCAACGGCGCATCGACATCGTGTTCGTCTTCGATATCGCCGACGATCTGCTCGACCAGATCCTCCATCGAGACCAGACCGTCGGTGCCGCCATATTCGTCGACGACAAGCGCCAGATGGATTCGGCTCGACTGCATCTTCAAAAACAGCGTGGAGAGCGACATGGACGGCGGCACGAACAGAATGTCGCGCTTGATGCGGGCAATCAGCCGGTCGGTGAATTTCGCCTGCGGCTCGCCCTCCTCCGCCGGCGCGAGCAACGCCATCACGTCGCGCACGTGAACAAGGCCCATGGGGTCGTCCAAGGTCTCCCGATAGACGGGCAGACGCGAGTGCTGGCTATCGGAAAATATCCGCGCCGCTTCTCCGAGTGTGGAGGAAACTTCGACGCCGACGATATCGGCGCGGGGGCGCATCACATCGCTCACCTTGAGGCGATCGAAGCGCGCCGCCTTCAGGATCATGTCCTTTTGCGCATCCTGGATCGGTTCGCCGCGATCCTCGCGCTCGCCCAGCGCGTCGGCGACGTCCGCTACGGCGCCGCGCGGCTGGATCAGACGGCGCAATCGGCGGAGCAGACTGCGTCTTCGCGATTCGGAATGATCTTCGGGCTCGCTCATGTGAGCGTCAGCATCCTTCAGGAATAGGGATCGTCGATGCCAATCGACCGCAATATAGCGGTTTCGCGCGCTTCCATCACCTCGGCGTCGGCATCATTGACGTGGTCGTAGCCCACCAGATGCAGGAAGCCATGCACGGCAAGGTGGGATGCGTGCGCGGAAAAGCTCTTGCCCTGGAATTGCGCTTCCGCCGCGATGGTCTCGGCCGCGAGCGCGATGTCGCCCAGGAAGCCCTCCGCCGCCGGGGCGGGCGGAAACGATAAGACGTTGGTCGGCTCATCCTTGCCGCGAAACTCTCGATTGAGCGCGGTAATGGCCGCATCGTCCCCGAGCAGCAGCGACACCGTGCCGGCGATCCGTTCATACATCGCCGCGGCCGCCAGCGCCTTGGCGAGCTGACCCTCGAGCCCCTTCCATATCTCGGAACCGCCGACAATATCAACTTCCAGCTCAGCCACGGCCGCCCTCATCCCGATGATACGCTTCGACGATGTGCGCGACGAGGCGGTGACGCACGACGTCTTGCGCGGCGAAGCGGATCACTTCGACGCCGGGCACGTCTTCCAGAATCGAAATCGCGTGGGCAAGGCCCGAATGATCGCTGCGCGGCAAATCGATCTGCGAAGGATCGCCCGTCACCACCATGCGCGAGCCTTCGCCCAGGCGCGTCAACACCATCTTCATCTGCGGGATGGTGGCGTTTTGCGCTTCATCGACGATGACGAAGGCGTTGCTGAGCGTGCGCCCGCGCATGAACGCGAGCGGCGCGACCTCGATGGTGCGGCGCTCGCGGCGCGCCTTGAGATCGTTTTCGCTCATCTGCGAACGGAATGCGTCCCAGATCGGCTGCAGATAGGGATCGACTTTTTCCGCGAGATCGCCCGGCAGGTAGCCCAGCTTTTCACCGGCCTC
This sequence comes from Caulobacterales bacterium, assembly GCA_035549695.1. Classification (GTDB taxonomy): domain Bacteria; phylum Pseudomonadota; class Alphaproteobacteria; order Caulobacterales; family Aquidulcibacteraceae; genus Vitreimonas. The sequence goes on from DASZQK010000055.1 coordinate 40,875, forward strand.
GACGGCAGGGCGCGTGACGACGATGCGATCGAAGCGTTCCTGCTTCAACGCCTCGACGGCGGCGGCGACGGCGAGAAACGTCTTGCCGGTGCCGGCGGGGCCGACGCCGAAAATGAGATCGAGTTCTTCATCGCGCAAAGCTTCCACATAGTGCACCTGGCGCGGCGTGCGCAGCACCAGGCCGCCCACTTGCGGCAGCGTCATCGGCCCGGGCGTTTCGCGCGGGCCCTCCGAGAACGAAATCGCCGCCAGCACCTCCCCTTCGCGCACGCGGCCTTTGCGGCGCGCGAGATCGGCCAAGGCATCGACGATGCGCTGCACGCGCTCGACATCCGCTGCGCCGTCGGCGCGGGCGCGCACGGTGAGCTGATCGCCCTGTGCGTCGAGCGTGATGCGGTAAGCCGGCGCGCCGCGCGGGGCGCTTTGATCGCGAAAGGCTTCCTGGATGTGCGCGAGGTGGCGATGCAGCGGGCCAAACACGGCCTGCGCCACGCCCGGATCAGCGAGCGTGATGATGCGCATCAGGCCGCCATCCTGTTGGATTGTGGTCACGCCGCCTCCGATGCGCGCTCAACGCGCATGCCTGTCAGCGAGTTCTGTGACGCCGCAACGATGCGCACCGGCACAATATCGCCCTCGCGCGCATCGTCGGTGAAGTGCACGGCCTGGAGGTAAGGCGAGCGGCCGTGCATTTGCCCAGTTTTGCGGCCTTTGCCGGAAACGAGCACCGGCAATGTGCGCCCAATTTGCGCTTCGTTGAACGCGCGCTGCTGGGTGAAGAGCAGCTCCTGCAAGCGCGCGAGGCGTTCGGCTTTCAAGTCTTCTTCGATCTGCCCCAGCATCGCGGCCGCCGGCGTGCCGGGGCGCGGCGAATATTTGAACGAGAACGCCGAGGCGAAGCCGACGTCGCGCGCGAGCGCCAGCGTGTCATCGAAATCTCTTTCCGTCTCACCCGGGAAGCCGACGATGAAATCGGTCGAAAGCGCGATGTCTGGCCGCGCGGCGCGGAGTTTTTCGATAATGCGGAAATAGTGCGCGCGATCGTGCTTGCGATTCATGGCCTTGAGCACGCGGTCGGAGCCAGACTGCACCGGCAGGTGCAGGTACGGCATGAGCTTCGGCTCCTCTCCGTGCAGCGCGATCAGCTCGTCCGTCATCTCGATGGGATGGGAGGTGGTGTAGCGGATACGTTCGACGCCTTCGATGCCGGCGATGGCGCGGAGGAGCTGGGCAAAGCTTCGGACCGCCGGCGTCTCGCCGGCGGACGACCTCTCAACGTCGCGACTCCCGCCGGGGACGCTGGCGGTCCAAGCACCGTGGTACGCGTTCACGTTCTGCCCGAGCAGCGTGATCTCGCGCACGCCCTGCCCCGCGAGCGCTTCGGCTTCCGCGAGCACGTCGGCCATTGGGCGCGAATATTCCGCGCCGCGCGTGTAGGGCACGACGCAGAAAGTGCAGAACTTGTCGCAGCCCTCCTGGATCGAGAGGAACGCGGTGACGCCATCGGCGGCGCGCGCGAGCAGCGCGTCGAACTTTTCCTGCGCAGCGAAATCGGCGGCGAGGCGCTCGCCGGTCTTGCGCGCGGCGCGGGCGATGAGTTCCGGAAGCTTGTGATACGCTTGCGGGCCGACAACGAGATCGACCGCAGGCGCGCGCGCCATGATCTCCTCGCCTTCCGCCTGTGCAACGCAGCCGGCGATGACGATTTTCATATCCCTGCCTTCGCCACGGCGCCGTTCCTTGTGCGCGCGCAGGCGGCCAATCTCGGAATAAACCTTCTCGGTCGCCTTCTCGCGGATGTGGCAGGTGTTGAGCACGACCATGTCGGCGTCGTCAGGCCGATCGACCGGCGCGTAGCCGAGCGGCGCCAGCACGTCCCGCATCCGCTCGGAATCGTAGACGTTCATCTGGCAGCCATAGGTTTCGATGTAGAGCCCTTTCGGGCCCGGCCGTCCTTGGTCCGCCATGATCCATCTCAGGGGCGCGTGCGCCCGGTTCAAGCGCCCGATCTAAGCCGCCGGCGCAGGCGCATCAAGCGTCAACGCTAGTGCTTGCTGGCCTTGGCCGGCTTTTCCTCAACCGGCACGCCGTAAAGCTCCAGCCGGTGATCGACGAGGCGATAGCCAAGACGACGGGCGATCTCCTGCTGCAGGCGCTCGATCTCGGGATCGACGAACTCGACCACCTTGCCGGTTTTCATGTCGATCAGATGATCGTGGTGCGTTTCCGGCACCTCCTCGTAGCGCGAGCGGCCATCGCGGAAATCGTGGCGCTCCAATATGCCTGCTTCCTCAAACAGACGCACAGTGCGATAGACCGTGGCGATGGAGATGCCGGCGTCGATGGCCGCGGCGCGGCGGTGCAATTCCTCCACGTCGGGATGATCTTTCGATACCGAGAGCACGCGCGCGATGACCTTGCGCTGTTCGGTCATGCGCATGCCTTTTTCGATGCAGAGCTTCTCGATGCGGTCCATGAGGCGCGCCTTGTTTCGCTGGCCGAAACTATGCCCTGCGCCGCGCACTGTCCAGGCGATCAGAAAATCGGCCGAGGCAAATCCCGCCGCAGGACCAGCGCGTCAACCCGGCCATCGTCGCGATGATAATAGGCGACGCGCCGGCCGATTTCGACGAAGCCGAATTTTGCGTAGAGCGCGCGGGCGGGCGCATTGTCCTCCGCAACGTCGAGCAGCATGGCCGCCGCGCCGCGCAGCAAAGCGGCCGCGCATGCGGCGTTGATCAAACCCGACCCGACCCCCTTGAATCGCTCGCGCGGCGTCACCGCAAGCGTCAAAATCTCCGCTTGATCAGCCGCCGTCCATGCCAGAATGAATCCCTGCGGATGCGGATCCGACGACATGATCGCAAACGCGGCAGGGTTCTCCAGCAACTTGGCGATTTCGCTGGCGCCCCAGGCCGGATCGAAGGCGCGCGCGTGCAGCGCCGCCATCGCCCCCGCCTGATCGGCGCCAACCGTCGCGATCATGGACGTTCCGAGGGAAGCCTGGCGCCGTGGCCGCGCAAATAAAGCGGCTCGGGACGATGCAGGGCGGGATCCAGCGCGGCGGCGCGCCGGGCGAGCGCCGCGATGTCGGGAATTGCTCCAGCCGGCGCGCACACGAAGGCGCGGCCCTTTGCAGCAGCGTTCAGCACAGCCTTCACCTCATCCCGCTCCACCGCGCGCGGCGCCATGATCGCCGCGCCGCTCTCGAAGAGCGCCACATAGAGCGCGCCTTGTGTCTCAATCACGGCGGCGCGCAGGCCGCTCTCGCCCTCCCCCAGAGCGAGAATTTCGAGCGTCGAAACGCCGACGCACGGCCGGTCGAGGGCGAGCGCGATGGCGCGCGCGAAGGAAAGGCCGACGCGAACGCCGGTGAAAGAGCCGGGGCCGGTGGTTACGGCGATACGGCCGATCTCAGAAAACCTGACGCCCGCCCTGCGCATGATTTCGTCGGCCATCGGCGCGAGGCGCTCGGCCTGGCCCCGCTCCATTCGCTCCGTCGCGGACGCCAGAACCGCACCCTCTCGCGCGATGGCGACCGAGCACGCGTCAAGCGCGGTATCGATCGCAAGGATGATCACGACCGCGGCGTCGCGCTCAAATCACCTGCTCCACGCGGTTCACCTCCGGAACGTAATGGCGGAGCATGTTTTCGATGCCTTGCTTCAGCGTCATTGTCGAAGACGGGCAGCCCGCGCACGCACCGCGCATATTGAGGCGCACGACGCCCTCATCATGGTCCCACGAATGGAAGGTGATGTCGCCGCCGTCGCGCGCGACGAGAGGCCGAACGCGCACTTCGATGATTTCCTTGATCTCGCGCACGATGTCGGCGGCCTCGCCCTCATAGACGACGTCGCTTTCCGCATCCGCGCCGGCGTCGGTAAGAACAGGCTTGCCCGCGGTGAAATGATCCATCACCGCGGCCAAGACGTGCGGCTTGAGGTGCGGCCATTCGATGTCGCGGGATTTTGTGACGGTGAGGAAATCGCCGCCGAGATAGACGCGCTCGACACCCTGTATCGCAAACAGCGACTCCGCCAGCGGCGAACCGGCCGCGCTTTCCGCACTCGCAAAATCGCGGCTCCCCGTTCCCAGGACGTCGCGGCCGGGCAGAAGCTTCAGCGTCTGCGGATTGGGCGTGGATTCCGTTTGAATGAACATGACGCTGAGGTGGCCCCGTTGGCGGAATCGGTCAAGCCGAGGGCGCTGTTTCAGGGATCGGCAAGGCCAAGCTCCGCACTTCGTCCTTGGTCAGCCAGCCCGGCACGACGAGAACCGGCACGGCGCGTCCTCCCAGCCCGCCTTTCGCCAGCGAGGCCACCAGCGGTCCGGGCCCGCCCGGGCCGTGCGCGGCGGCGAGCACGACGAGTTTGATCGACGGATCGCCCTCGATCAGCTTGCGGATTTCGGGCCGGAGCTCGCCCTCCACCAAGATCGGCTCGGCGGTGACGCCGGATTCGGCCCAGACCTCGGCGGCGAAGCGCTGGGTCAAACTCTCGGCGGCGGCGTGCGCCTGGCGGCGAATCTCCTCGGAGATCGAAGCCCAAGGCGCAGGCTCCGACGGCTCGATGACGCGCATCATGACGAGGCGCCAGCCGGCGGTTTTGGTCAGGGATGCTGCGTAGGTCAGCGCGGCCGGAAACTCGGGGCTCTCGTCGGCGATGACCAGGCAGGCGAAGCCGGCGCTCATGGCGGTCATGCTGACCCAATCGGCAACCGGCTTCAAGGCCAAGCGAAGGCCAGCTGCGCCGGCGCGCCCGCCCCCGTGGCCAGCGCCAGCCCGGCGAGGACGAAGCCGGAGGCCGCCAACAGCGCGCCCGACAGCGCAATGCCCGAACGTCCCGGCGGTTGATGAGCCAGGTGCGCTGGAACCGCGAAAGGTTGCGGTAGCCGCGCCGCCAATGCAGCAAGCCGCGCGCCCGCGCAGCGATCAGCATGCCGAACATCACCAGGAAAGCCGCGACAAGGAGCACGCCACGCGTCCTCTCGCCCCCGCCCGCAAATGATTGAGCGCACCGCGCCGGCCTCAAGCCGAGCTACCGCCAGAAACCCACGACCTCGCGAACCTGTTCCATAACCGGCGCCGCGATGGCTCGGGCGCGCGACGCGCCGTCGCGCAAAATGGCGTCGAGCGCCGCGGGATCGGCGTTCAGGCGGCGGACTTCGGCGGCGATGGGCGCGAGATGCTGCGCCAAAATATCCGCCAGCGCGGGCTTGAACACGCCGAACCCCTTGCCGCCGAATTGCTTAAGCACGTCCGCGGCGCTGATCTCCGCCGTGGCGGCGTAGATGCCGACGAGGTTCTCCACTTCGGGGCGGCCTTTCAGCCCTTCCACGGTTTCGGGAAGCGGATGGGGATCGGTCGTGGCGCGCTTGATCTTGGCGGCGATGGTCTCCGCATCGTCGCTCAGATTGATGCGGGCCTGGTCCGAAGGATCGGACTTCGACATTTTTTTCGAACCGTCGCGCAACGACATGATGCGGGCGCCCGGCCCCTGCACCAACGGCTCGGGCAGCGGGAAGAAAGCCGGCGCGCCAAAATCGTTGTTGAACTTCTGCGCAATGTCGCGCGAGAGCTCGAGGTGCTGCTTCTGATCCTCGCCCACCGGTACATGCGTGGCCTTGTAGAGCAGGATGTCGGCGGCCTGCAGCACCGGATAATCGAACAACCCGACGCTCATGCGTTCAGCGTGCTTGCCGGCCTTGTCCTTGAACTGGGTCATGCGTTCGAGCCAACCCATGCGGGCCACGCAATTCAGCACCCACGCCAGCTCGCTGTGCTCGCGCACGGCCGATTGCACGAAGATGATAGATTTCTTGGGATCGACGCCGGCGGCGAGATAGGCCGCCGCAACGTCGCGCGTGCGCCCAATGAGCTCTTTCGGATCGAACTCGGCGGTGACCGCGTGCAGATCGACGACGCAATAAATGCACGCCTCGTAATGCTTCTGCAGGGCGACGAATTTCTTCAGCGCGCCAAGATAGTTGCCGAGATGCAATCCGTTGGTCGGCTGCATGCCGGAGAAGACGCGTTGCGGACCGGTATATTGAGGCGGCTGATCGGACATCGGAAAACTCCAGACAAAGACGTTGGGCGCGCCGAAGCGCGGTCAGGCAAGCGGAACGTCAGGCCCGCCATCGTCCGTCTGGGTGGTGCGTCTTGCGCATGAGGCGACCTCTTATCAGCCGTCCAAGCCGGGCGGCAAGGCGCCGCCTCCAGCGGGGGCGCCGCGCTCCCGGCGCAGGGCGCCGCGGATTTCGCTCAAGGTCACGGCGCGCAGCGCCAGCGCCGCCAGGCTGTAGAGCAGGAACGCCGCGGAAGCGACGACGATCACGGCGAACTCCTTGCGCAACAGCAGATGCGACAGACGCTCGTAATTGGCCGCGCACGCCGCCACGAACCCGCCCATGATGAGGCACGCGACGCCGAGGCGCGTGAAACGCGCCCAAGCCTTCGCGCCGACGCGATAGACTTTCTCGCGCGCCAAGGTCGACGCCAGCAGGATGACATTGAGCCATCCGGCGACGCTGGTGGCGATGCCGAGGCCAATGACGCCGTCGACGCCGACATGTGGGAGCGAGAAGAACAGCGTCGCGCCCAGCAGCGTGTTGACCACGACGGAGGAGACCGCGAACTGCATGGGGCGACGCGTGTCCTGACGCGCAAAAAATGGGGGCGTGAACACCTTGGCGAGGACGAAAGCCGGCACGCCCCAGGCGAATTGGCGGAGCACTTCGGCGGTGCGGTGCGCATCCTGATGGGTAAAGAGGCCGCGCGTCACCGTCGCGTCGATGATGAAATACGGCATGATCAGGAAGGCGACCGCCGCCGGCACCGTGAACGCCATGGACAAGCCGATCGCGTCGTCCATGGAAGCGCTGGCCGCTTCCGTCTCGTTGGCGACGTAGTGGCGAGCCAAGCGCGGCACCAGCGCAAGGCCGACCGCCACGCCAATCAGACCGAGCGGCAATTGATAGAGGCGGTCCGAATTGTAAAGCACCGATCGCGCCCCCTCGTCGGAACCGGTCAGGAATTGCGACACCAGCGTGTTGATTTGCATCGCCCCGCCGGCGAGCGCGCCGGGGATGGCGAGCCACACCACGCGCTTCACGGCTTCCGTCAGCATCGGCAGACCCGGGCGCAGCTTCACGCCGATGCGCGCCGCGCCCCACCAGAGCAGGCCCGCCTGCAAGACGCCCGCGACCGTCACCGCGATCGCCGTGGCGATGGCCGCCGCTTCGCGGTTAGGCGAAAACAGCAGCGGCCCGATTGTGCAAAGGTTGAGCAGGATGGGGACGCCGGCGGACAAGCCGAAGCGCCCCGCCGTATTGAGCACGCCCGAGAGCAGCGAGGCGAGCGTCATGCAGGCCAGATACGGCATCGTAAGCTGCGTCATCAGCGTCGCGATCTGCATGGTGTGCTGATCGTGGACGTACGCCGAAAGCAAGATCGGCATGAGCCAGGGCATGGCGATCTGCGCGGCGATGCAAAGCCCGGCGACGATCGTCATCAGAAATGACAGCGCGTCCGAGGCCACCTTGTCGGCGCTCTCCTCGCCATGCTCGGCGCGTTCCTTCGCGTAGATCGGCACGAAAGCCTGCGCGAAGGCGCCCTCGGCGAACAATCGGCGGAAAAGATTGGGGAACATGAGCGCGGTGGCGAACGCGTCCATGTAAGGGCCCTGTCCGAAGCGATAATTGGCGGCGAGATCGCGCGCAAAGCCCAAGATGCGGCTCGCAAGCGTCAGCGACGCTTGCACGAACGTGTTGCGGGCCAGACTCATCGATTCCCCTGGAAGGCCGCAGCTTTTATCGCGCCGTCGACGCCCGCGCTACAGCCAGCGGCTGCTTGGCCGGATCGGCAGGCGCTTCCGGCTCCGCAGCGCGCAGCACGCGCTCCAGATCCGCGCGGATGGCGGCGATACGCCGCGGCTCGGTAACCTGCGCGCCGTTCGGCTCCTGCACGTAGAACACGTCCGAGACGCGCTCCCCATGGCTCTCAATGTGGGCGCTGACGATGGAGGCCTTGGCCTCGGCGAACACGTGCGCCAGTTCGGCGAGCAGGCCAGGCCGGTCGCGGCCCGACGCCTCGATCACCGTCGCCAAGGGCGTGACGTCGTTGTCGGCGCGCACCCAGGGTTCGATGGCGAAGGCGGCCGTGCGGCGCGACGGCGCCTTAGCCGGCGGCGTGGGATGATCCTGCAAGGTCGCGCGCGCGACGCGCGCGATCAGGTTCGCCAGCACATCCTCGTCATCGATGCCGAACGGCTTGCGCTCCGTGGTCTGGATGGAAAACACGTCGAACGCCACGCCTTCGCGGGTTGTGTGCACGCGCGCGTCGGCGATATCCGCGCCCGACGCGGTGATGGCCGAGGCGACGCTGGCGAATAGCCCCGGCCGGTCCGCGGCATAGACCATCAGCTCGGTCACGCCCTGCGACAAGCGGGGGCGCGCGGCGACATGGGGGATCTGGCGGCCACGCCGCGCGGTCAACACTTCGCGTGCGTGCCAAAGCAACGCCTCGGCGTCGTGCGAAAGCCAATAGCCGTCCTCCAGTGTGTCGAGCCAGTCGTCGAGCACGCCGCCGTCGGGGCGGCCGATTTCGATCAGCAGACGCTGCTTCGCTTCGCCCGCGAGCAAAGCAAGGCGTTCGCGCACACCCTCTTCGTCCGAGCGGCCGCCATGGAACGCCGCTTCCGTGAGGCGATAGAGATCACGCAGCAACTGACCCTTCCAGCCGTTCCACACGCCGGGACCGACAGCGCGGATGTCCGCCACCGTCAGCACCAGCAACAGGCGCAAGCGCTCAAGCGACCCGACCTCCATGGCGAACTGCGCGACCGTGCGCGGATCGCCGATGTCGCGCCGCTGGGCGACGTCGCTCATCAGCAAATGATGGCGCACCAGCCAGCCGACGAGATCGACCTCCTCCTCCGGCAGACCCAGACGCTCGCAGGCTGCGCGCGCGGACTTTTCCCCTTCGATCTGCTGATCGCCCGCGCCCTTGCCGGTATCGTGCAAAAGCATCGCCAGATAGAGAGCGCGGCGATTGATGATCTTGGGAAAGATCTCCGTCGAGAGCGGGTGATCGGCGTTGCGCCGTCCCTTTTCAATGTCGCTGATGTAGTCGATGGCGTTCAGCGTGTGCTCGTCCACCGTGAAGTGGTGATACATGTTGAACTGCATCTGCGCGACGATGCGGCCGAACTCCGGCAAAAAGCGCCCGAGCACGCCCGCCTCGTTCATCAGCCGAAGCGCCGCGGCCGGATGGTGATCGGAAGCGACCACGCGCAAGAAAGATGCGCGCGCGCGCGGATCGCGCCGCACGGCCGGCGTGATCCGGCGCAGGCGCCGCGCGGCCTCCCCAAGAGCTGACGGCTGAATATCAAGATCGCGCTGATCGGCGAGTTCGAACAGGCGCAGCAAATTCACCGGATCGTCGAGCACTTCGGGAGCTTCGACATCCAGCCGCCCCGAATCCACGCGGAATCCCGCCTCGATCGGCGCGGCCGCGGATCGCTGCGGCGGCAAAAAGCGCTGCAGCCCCCGCGGCGCCCGCTTCGCCTGATCGGCCTCAAGCTTGGCGCACAGCGTGCGCGTCAGCGAGCCCACCTCCTTCGCCACCAGGAAGTAGTGCTTCATGAAGCGTTCGACCGATTCCTGGTTGGCGCGCGCGCCATAACCCATGCGTTTGGCGATCTCCGGCTGCAAGTCGAAAGACAGCCGCTCCTCCGCGCGCCCGGTGATGAAGTGGAGATGACAACGCACGGTCCACAGAAATTCGAGCGCGCGGCGAAAGCGCGACCACTCCTCCGCGGTGAACACGCCGTGCCCGACATAATCCTGCAGCCGCGCGTAGCCGTAGCGATGCCGGGCCAGCCAGAACAGCGTGTGCAGATCGCGCAGCCCCCCCTTCCCTTCCTTGATGTTGGGCTCGACCATGTAGCGCGAGGCGCCGGCGCGGATGTGCCGTTCGTCGCGCTCCTTGAGTTTCGCGGCGATGAACGCCGCCTGGTTCTGCGACGCCACCTCGGCGCGATAGCGCGTCTCCAATTCTTGGGCGAGCGATTCATCGCCGGCGATGCGCCGCGCCTCCAACAGCGCCGTCTGAATCGTGTGATCCTCTTTGGCGAGCTTCATGCACTCGTTCACGGTGCGCGATGCGTGGCCGACTTTGAGCCCCATGTCCCACAACGCGTAGAGCATGTATTCGGTGACGCTCTCGGCCCAGGGGGTCTGTTTGTAGGCCCGAAGAAAGAGGAGATCGATGTCGGACGAGGGTGCGAGTTCGCCGCGGCCGTAACCGCCCACGGCCATCACCGAAAAGCGCTCGCCTTGCGTCGGATTGCGCGAACGGATGACGTGAACGGTGGTGAAATCGTAGAGCGCCGAAATCACTTCGTCGGCGACCTTGGCCAGGAGGCGCGCGACCGCTTGGCCGTTCTCGCCGTCTTCCAGGCGCTCCTTGGCGATGATCCGGCCGCGGAACAAGGCGCCATGCAGCAGCTGTAGCGCGCGTTTGCGTTTTGCCTCTTCGGATTCATGGCTTTGCGCGACGGCGGTGAGTTGCGCGCGCAGCCGCAGGCCGTCCACGACATGTTCGATACGTGCGGGTTTCAGACGCGCGGCCATCAGCGGAGTGATCTTTCTTTGTGCAGCCGCAAAGAAATAACTTCTTCGTAAATGGCAGACCTCAAACTTGCCTTAATCCGCGAGCACTGCGAAGTATATGTAGGCGGGGCAGAGAAGTGTTGTGTATGCGCCCGCACGTAGGCTCCTGAGGAGGACCGCTGATGGCGAGGCCGCGCAAAGGGGAAATCACCCCCGTGGATGACGATTTCCGGGGTCCCCAGGTCCAAGACCATCCCGAGCGCGGACGCATCGAAGCGTTGTTCGACCAAAATCTGTTTCGTCTTCAATTGCGCCGGGAGCGTTCCGCGGCATTCTGGATGGCCGCGTCCATCTGGGGCACCGGCGGTCTGGTCATCGGCGCAATCCTTGGCGGCTTTATGATGCTCCAAGCCTATACCGGGCTCACCGGGCCGGTGCGGGACAACATCCTCGGCGGAATGGCCGCCCAGGAAGCCAAGGAACGCGCCGCCGAACATCCGCTGACGTTGCGCGATCCGCAGACGCCGCCACAAAACCAGCAACACTGATCCGTCACCCGTCGCCATCGTTTTTGGCCAGGGATTTCAATCGGTAGAGCATGTCGAGTGCTTCCCGCGGGCTGAGCGTGTCGACATCGAGCGCCTCCAGCGCATTTTCAAGCGGTGAACCCGCCGCATCCGCCTGAACCTGCGAAAACAGCGGCAGATCCTCGACGATCTCAACGCGTGTCGCCCCTCCGTTTTGTTCGAGACGCTGCAAAACGCCCCGCGCCCGCTCCACCGCGCTTCTGGGCAGACCGGCCAGCTTTGCGACTTGAATGCCGTAAGATCGGTCTGCCGGCCCGGGCGCGACCTCGTGGAGGAACACCAAATCGCCCTTCCACTCCTTGGCGCGCAAGTGCGCGTTCGCGGCGCCGGCCAGCTTGTCCGCCAGGCGCGTCAGTTCGTGGTAGTGCGTGGCGAAAACCGCCCGGCACTGATTGGCCTCATGCAGGTGTTCGGCTACCGCCCAGGCGATCGCAAGTCCGTCAAAGGTGGCGGTGCCCCTGCCGATCTCGTCCAGGACGACCAGCGAACGCGGGCCGGCTTGATGCAGGATGGCCGCCGTCTCAACCATCTCCGTCATAAAGGTTGAGCGCCCGCGCGCCAGATCATCGGAAGCGCCGACCCGGGCGAAGACGCGGTCGACGACGCCAAGCCGGAGCCGCCGCGCGGGAACGAACGAGCCGCTTTGCGCCAGGATCGCCAGCAGTGCGATCTGGCGAAGGTATGTGCTCTTGCCCGCCATGTTCGGACCGGTGACGACAAGCAGGCGCGGGCCGGTTTTTCCGTCCGCGTCCAGGCGGGCGTCGTTCGGAGTGAAGCCTTGTCCCTGGCGGCGCGCCCCCTCCTCCACGACGGGATGGCGCGCGCCCTCGGCGATGAGCGCGGTGGTTTCGTCGATCTCCGGACGCACGGCGGCGACCTCGGACGCCCATTCCGCGAGCCCGGCGGCCACGTCGAGCGCGGCGAGCGCTTCGGCGGCGGCGCGGATTTCGCTCTCGATCGCGGACGCCTGGACGGCGAAGCTCCGGAAAAGTTCAAGTTCGCGCGCCAGCGCCGCTTCGCCCGCGCGCGCGATCTTGGCGTCGAGTTCGGCCAGTTCGGTGGTGGTGAAGCGCACCGAGCCGGCATTGGTCTGACGATGGATGAAGCGCGCATTGAGCGGCGGCGCCATGAGCGCTTCCGCCTGTTTGCTGGTCGCGTCGAGGTGATAGCCCAAAACGTTGTTGTGCTTCAGTTTCAGGCCGGCGATGCCGGTCTCTTCCGCGTACTTGGCCTGCAGCGCGGCGATCACCCGCCGGCTGTCGTCACGCAGACTTCGGGCCTCATCAAGCGATGCGTCATATCCGGCGGCGATGAAGCCGCCATCGCGGGACAGCATGGGCAAGTCGGCGCTCAGCGCGCGCTGCAGCGATTGCGCCAGGGCGGCGCTGTGCGGATGCGCCGCAAGCGAAACCGCCGCACAGGCGCGAACGATCTCTTCCGGCGCCTCGCCGTCCAGCCCGATGCATCGCGCCGCCGCCCTGTCTCCGGCGTTCAGGCCTTCGCGCACTTGGGCAAGATCGCGCGGCCCGCCACGTCCGAGCGTCAAACGCGTCACGGCCCGCGCCAGATCGCCGGCCGCTCTCAATTCTTGGCGCACGCCCTCTCGCCGGTCCGGCGCCTCGACGAAAAACTCAACCGCATCGAGGCGTTGCCGAATCGCCGCGACATCCATCAGGGGGCGCGCCAGACGCTCCGCCAACAGGCGTCCCCCCGCGGCGGTGACGGTGCAGTCAATCGCGCCGAGAAGCGAACCATCCCGCCCCCCGCGCACCGAGCGCTCTATCTCCAACGCGCCGCGCGTCGCGGCATCAATCGCCATGAAGGCGCGCTCCGCGCTGCGCTTGGGCGGTGAAAGGCGCGGCGCGGCGCCCGCTTGAGTCAATTGGATGTAGTCAAGCACGAGCCCGATTGCGGAGAGCTCCGCCGGTGAAAACTCACCGAAGCCTTCGAGCGCGGCGACTTCGAACACGTCTTTCACGCGCCGAGCCGCGGCCTTGACATCCGCCTTGACGGACGGACGCACCGTCAACGCCGCGCCGGAGTTCTCGGTGGCGGGCCGCGCGCGCGCAACGTCAGTCTCCGTGACGAGGATTTCGGCTGGCGCGAGCGCTGCGAGCTCCTCTTCCAAGCGAGAGAAAGCGCACGCCCGCGTCTCGAAGGCGCCGGTTGATACGTCCGCCCAGGCAAGGCCGGCTTCGTCGCCGGCAAGGGCGACCGCCGCGAGACGATTGGCCGCGCGCGCATCGAGCAGCCCCTCCTCCGTGAGCGTGCCCGGCGTCACGACGCGCACGACGGCGCGCTTCACGATGGACTTCGCGCCGCGCTTCCTCGCCTCCGCCGGATCCTCCAATTGTTCGCATACCGCCACCTTGAAGCCGGCCCGTATCAGCTTCGCGAGATAGCTCTCCGCCTGCCGCCACGGCACGCCCGCCATCGGGATCGGATCGCCGTCGTGATTGCCGCGCGCGGTCAGCGCAATTCCGAGCGCGGCTGCAGCCTTGACCGCGTCTTCGAAAAACAATTCGAAGAAATCGCCCATGCGAAAGAACAGAAGCGCGTCAGGATGATCCGCCTTCGCGGCCAGATATTGCGCCATGAACGGCGTCGTTCGCGCGGCGGCGGCGGGCGCGGAGGCGGAAGAATCGGCCATCGGCGCAACTTAACCGTAAGGACACCGGAACTTCCATTGACCGGGCGCACGGCCTGACTAGGTTGACGCCCTCCGTTTCTCCGAAAGCACAATCCTCCCATGGCCGATCTCAAGCGCAGCTTCACCGACGAGGAAGCGCTCGCTTTCCACCGCTCGCATCCGCCCGGCAAGATTTCCATTACGCCCACCAAGCCCATGGGCACGCAGCGCGACCTTTCATTGGCCTATTCGCCCGGCGTCGCCGTGCCGGTGAAGGCGATCGCGGACGACCCCGACAAAGCCTATGACTACACGTCCAAGGGCAATCTGGTCGCCGTCATTTCAAACGGGACGGCCATTCTGGGGCTCGGCAATCTCGGTGCGGCGGCGTCCAAGCCGGTCATGGAAGGCAAGAGCGTCCTCTTCAAGCGTTTCGCCGACGTCGACTCGATCGATATCGAAGTGACGACGCAGGACGTCGAGGAATTCATCATCACCGTCCGCAACATCGGCCCGACCTTCGGCGGCATCAATCTTGAAGACATCAAGGCCCCCGAATGCTTCATCATCGAGAGCCGCCTACGCGACGAACTCGACATTCCGGTATTTCATGACGACCAGCACGGCACCGCCATTATTGCCGCGGCAGGGCTGCTCAACGCATGCGAGCTTACCGGCCGCAAGCTCAAGGACATCAAGGTCGTGGTGAACGGCGCCGGCGCGGCCGGGCTTTCCTGCATCGCGCTGATCAAACAGCTGGGCGTGCCTCACGACAACGTCATCGTCTGCGACCGTGAGGGCGTCGTCTATCGCGGCCGCGAAAAAGGCATGGATCAATTCAAGGCCGCGCACGCCGTGGAGACGAAGGCGCGCACGCTGCAGGAGGCCATCGAGGGCGCGGATTGCTTCATGGGGCTCTCCGTGGCGGGCGCGATGACGCAAGACATGGTCAAGGCGATGGCCAAGAAGCCGATCATCTTCGCCATGGCCAATCCCGATCCGGAGATTACGCCGGAAGAGGTGCATGCGGTGCGCAAGGACGCCATCGTCGCCACCGGCCGGTCGGACTATCCGAACCAGGTCAACAACGTCCTGGGGTTTCCTTACATCTTCCGCGGCGCCCTCGACGTGCGCGCGCGCACGATCAACGAAGAGATGAAAGTCGCCGCCGCGAAGGCGTTGGCGGCGCTCGCGAAACAGGACGTGCCCGATGAGGTCGCGGCAGCCTACCACGGCCGACGCCTCAAGTTCGGGCCGGATTACATCATCCCCACGCCTTTCGATCCCCGCCTCATTTCAACCGTGCCGCCCTTTATCGCCAAGGCGGCGATGGACACCGGCGTCGCACGCCGGCCCATCGCCGACATGGACGCGTACCGCGAGACGCTGGCGCAGCGGCTCGATCCCACCGCCGCCCTGCTCCAGCGCGTGCAGAATTCGGTGCGGCGAAACCCCAAGCGAATTGTTTTCGCGGAAGGCGAAGAACCGGCCGTCATCCGCGCGGCCTATGCGTTCCAGGAGCAAGATCTGGGTCAGGCGATCCTGATCGGCCGCGAAGAACAGATCATGCGCAATATGGCCGTCGTCGGCGTGCCGGAGGACGCCAAGCTGCAGATCATCAATGCGCGCCTGTCCGACCACAATCCGGACTACACCGAGTTTCTCTACAAGCGGCAGCAGCGCTTCGGCATGTTGCAGCGCGATGCGCAGCGGATGGTCAATCTCGACCGCAACGTCTTCGGCGCGTGCATGGTGGCGCTCGGCCACGCCGACGGCATGGTCACGGGCGTCACCCGCAACTACGCGACGGCGCTTGAGGAAATCCGCCGCGTCATCGATCCGATGCGCGGCGAGCGCGTGATGGGCGTGTCCATCGTGCTTTCGCGCGGACGCACCTTGTTCATCGCCGACACCACCGTTTCGGAATTCCCGACCGCGCCGGAGCTCGCACAGATTGCGATCCAAGCGGCCTGCGCCGCCCGGCGCTTCGGGGCGACGCCCCGCGTGGCCTTCCTTTCACACTCGACGTTCGGCAATCCGCGCTCCGACCGCGCCGACAAGCTGCGTGAGGCCGTGTCGATACTGGATCGGCGCGAGGACGTTGATTTCGAGTACGAAGGCGAGATGAGTCCGGAGGTCGCCCTCAATCCCGATGCGCGCCGGCTCTACCCGTTCTCGCGCCTTTCGGAGCCGGCGAACGTGCTCGTCATGCCCGCCATTCACTCCGCGTCGATCTCCACGAACCTGCTCTCGACCACGGGCGGCGCGACGGTGATCGGCCCGGTCCTGCTCGGCCTCACGGCCTCGATCCAGATCGCTCCCCTCGGCGCGACGGTGTCGGACATCGTGAATTTCGCCAAGGTCGCCGCGTTCGAGGCTGGACTTGTCGAGAGCGCGAAGGTCTAGGCGGCCGCCGGCGCTTGATCGCCGCTGGGTCGACGCGCAGCGAGCACCAGACAGAGCAGCAGCGCAGGTATGCCGATGGCGCCGCTGGCGACGAAGAAAATAGCGTAGGCCTCCATCAGCGTTCGCGTGTGCGACAGCGAATCCACGACGGCGCCCGAAAATCCCTTGAGGAATTTTCCGAAAAACGCGTAGGTCGAACTCATCAGCGCATATTGCGTCGCCGTGTAGCCGAGGCTCGTGAGGCTCGACATGTAGGTGACCAGCGCCACGCCGGCGAAGCTGATGCCGAAACTGTCGGCGGCCATCACCGCGCCGAACACGATCATGTTCGGGCCGGCGAGAGCGAGAAAGGCGTAGGACGCCACCGCCAGCGCCTGGACGATGGCGCCGGCGATCAGGCCGCGCATGTACCCGAACTTCAGGACGAAGAGACCTCCGACCGCGATGCCCCCGAGTGCGGAGGGCAAGCCGATGCTGGCGCGCACGAACCCCACGGTGTCCTTGCTGAGGCCCAGATCGTGGTAGAGCGGCGCGGCCATCGGGCCCATCATGAAATCCGGCAGCCGGTACAGGCTGATCATCAGCAGCATGACGACGGCGATGACGCCGTGCGTGCGGAAAAAGGCGATGAAGGGGCCCGCGACCGCATCGGAAAATCCGCGCGGCGTCCACAACGGCGCGGCCTTTTCCTTGGCCTTGATCACCGCCTCCGCATCTTGCGGCTCGATCCCCTTCAGCACAGCCGTAAATCCGACCAGGCAAAGCAGCGCCGCGATCAATACGTAGGACGTCGGCCAGCCGAGATGCTGGGCAGAAATGAGGATCATCGCGTCGGTCACCAGCAAGGCGATGCGGTAGCCAAGCTGGAACGACGACGTGAACAAGCCCAGTTCGTCGGCGTTGCGCGCGCCCTCGATGCGCCATGCGTCGACCGCGATGTCCTGCGTCGTCGAGGCGAACGCCACCAGCAAAGCGAGCGCGCCGATCGTCGTCAGTCCGCCGACTCCGGAGGGGCCGTTGATCGCCATCGCGATGAGGCCGGCGGCGATGACGATCTGGGCCAGCAGCACCCACGACCTGCGCTGGCCAAGCGATCCCAGGAACGGCAGATTGAGCCGATCGACGACCGGCGCCCAAAGCGGTTTGAACGGAAAAGCGTAAACCAGCTGAACCCAGGAAATGAAGCCGATCGCGGTCAGCGCGGTTCCTTCGTCGCGCAGCCAATAACCGAAGGTCGATCCGGAGAGCAGAAACGGCAAGCCCGAGGCAAAACCGAGCGCAAACATATTCGCCACTTTGGGCTGACCCAAAGACGTGACGATCTCGCGCAGGCCGTATTTCTTTTTATCCTGCGCTGCCGCTGCGGTCATGAAGCTGCTCCCTTGTCGCCTCAAAGCGTGGACGGTTTCTCCTGCTTCGTAAAGCGCGCCGCGACGTTCAGGAGCTGCTCGGCGCGGATCGGTTTGGTGATGAAATCGTCCATGCCCGCTTCGAACGCGCGGGTGCGCTCCTCGTCGCCGGCGTCGGCAGTCAGAGCCACGATGGGCGCGCCGGCAGAGGGGCCGCCGGACGCGCGAATGCGCGCAGCGGCCGCGATCCCATCAAGCCGCGGCATGCGGATGTCGAGAAAGATGAGATCATAGGGCATCAGCGCGGCGGCGGCGACCGCCTCCTCGCCGTCATGCACGCCGTCGACGATGCAGCCGGAGCGCGCAAGCAGCGTCCGCGCCAGCAGCGCGTTGATCGGATTGTCCTCCGCGAGCAGCACGCGCACGCCCTTCAACGCCTGGGGCAGCGCGGACTCCTCCACGGCCCAGTCGGCGGCCGCGCGGACCGTGCCCAGGGCGACCTTGATGCGCTCCGCCAAAGAGCGGCGGCGCAAGGGCTTGAGCGTGTAGTGATCTACCCCCGCCTCGCGGCACTGCGCGATTGCTTCACGCTGTTCCTGAGGCGCAAGGGCGATGACGACGCGCGCATGGCGCTTCAGCGCCGCCACGTCGCCGCCGCGCAACGTGTCGCGCCAATCAAGCAGAGCGACGTCATGCGTCTCATTGGCCGCGACGATGACGCCGCCGAGCGAAACGACCATCTCGCCGACGGCGCGGACAAGGAAGGGCGACTCGCTTTTCACCGCGACGCGGATTCCGCCAAGCGGACTCTGTTGCGGCGCGGGGTCGAGCGTCTCCAGCGGGAGTTCGACCCAGAAGCTCGCCCCCTCCCCCGGGCGGCTCACCAGGCCCGCCTCGCCGCCCATGGCCTGCGCGAGCTTCTTGACGATGGCGAGGCCGAGGCCGGTGCCGCCGTGGCGCCGCGCGACGCCGGCGTCCGCCTGCGTAAATTCCTCGAAGATCAGCGCTTGTTTTTCCGGCGCAACGCCGGGGCCGGTGTCGCGCACGGTGAAGCGCAAACGATTGGCGCCGGCCGGCGCCAGTTCGAGCAAAACGCCGCCGGCCTGCGTGAACTTCACGGCGTTGCCGGCGAGGTTGAACAGAATCTGACGCAGCCGCCCGTCATCGCCCAGCACGCGCGCCGGCGCCCCGGGACGAACATTGACGGCAATCTCGAGACCCTTGGCATGGGTCTTGGGCGAAAGCAGTTCCGCCACATCCTGCATCGTGGCTTCCGGACTGAACGGCGCCGACTCGAGAGCCACGTGGCCGGCCTCGAGTTTTGAATAGTCGAGGACCTCGGTGATAAGGTCGAGCAAGAGTTCGCCGGATTGACGAATGGCGGCGAGATAAGTCTGTCCCGCCGGCTCTAGCTTCATTTCCGACAACAGATTGGCCATGCCGAGAATGCCGTTGAGCGGCGTGCGCAATTCGTGCGTCAGCGTGGCGAACAGCACGGTCTTGGCGCGCAGGGATTCTTCGGCGGCGCGGGCGTGGCGCGTGATGTCGCGGGCGACGACAAGACGAACGCCGTCGGCAAGAACGCGCTCGATCCATTCGAAGCGCCGCCCATCCGGCGCGGGCGCATCGAAACGGCGCGCGTCGCGATCGAACGGCGGCGGCTGCACTCTGCCCCAAGGCGGTCGCTGCGGCCCGATCCATTGCCGGAATGTCGCGCGGAAAGCAGGGTTGGCGCGCATCAGCGCGCCGTCGGCGGCGAGCAAGGCGGCGGGATCGGGCAGCGCTTCAAAGGCGTCGAAGGCGGCGGCGAGAGCAGGCGCGGTCACGCGAGCGATGAAGCGCGCCGGCGGTTAAGAAAGCTTTCCGGCCTTGATCACGAGGCGTGCGCCAATCCGGCCTCTTCTGCGCCGGCCCAGCGGCGCTTCAGGCTGAGAGCTTCGGCGACATGGATTCGCCTGACGCCGTCGGCGCCGTCGAGATCGGCGATCGTGCGCGCCACCCGCAGCGTGCGATGATAGGCGCGCGCCGAAAGCGCGAGCGTCTCCGCGGCCTTGCTGAGCAACGCCTGCCCCGGCGCATCGGGGGCTGCGACCCGCTCCAGCGTTTCGAGATTCATGCTGGCGTTCAGCGCCGCTCCCCGCGCGGTTTGCGCGGCGCGGGCGAGCGCGACGCGCGCGGCGGCTTCGGCGCTGCCTTCCGCGGGCGGCGGAAGCGCGAGATCGGCTGCTGTCACAGGCGGCACGTCGAGCTGGATGTCGATGCGGTCCAAAAGCGGACCTGAGAGGCGCGCCTGATAGTCGATGGCGCAGCGCGGGCCACGCCGGCACGGGCTCCCCGGCCCTCCTCCGCACCGGCACGGATTCATGGCCGCGGCCAGAAGAATGCGCGCCGGATAGGTGACATGATGATTGGCGCGGGCGATCATCACCTGCCCGGTTTCGAGCGGCGCTCGCAACGAATCCAGGGCCTGGGGGCTGAACTCGGGAAGCTCGTCGAGGAAGAGCACGCCGTGATGGGAAAGGCTGATCTCGCCTGGCTTGGCGCGGATGCCCCCTCCCACCAACGCCGCCATCGACGCCGAGTGATGCGGCGCGCGGAACGGGCGCGTCCGCGTCAGCTGGCCGCGCTCAAGCAAGCCGGCGACGGAGTGGACCATACTCACATCGAGCAATTCCTCGGACGTGAGCGGCGGCAAGATGCCTGGCAGGCGCTGCGCCAACATCGACTTGCCCGCGCCGGGCGGACCGACGAACAACAGATTGTGTGCGCCCGCGGCGGCGATTTCGAGCGCGCGCTTGGCTTGCTCCTGGCCTTTCACATCGCGCAGGTCGGCCGCGGGCCCCGATGAAACCAGCTCGCCGCGTTCGGGCGGCTTCAGCGCTGCGCCGCCGCGGAAATGATTGACCAGCGACAAGAGCGAGGGCGCCGCGAGCACTTCGCCGCCCGCCCACGCAGCCTCCGCGCCGCAAGCTTCCGGGCACACGAACGCGCAGCCCATGCCGTGCGCGGCCATGGCGGCCGGCAACGCGCCCGGCGCGGGCGCAAGCGATCCGTCAAGGCCCAGCTCCCCGAACGCGACGACGCCATCGAGCGCATCCTTCGGCACCGCGCCGATCGCCGCCATCATGGCGAGGGCGATGGGCAAATCGTAATGCGAGCCTTCCTTGGGCAGGTCGGCGGGCGCGAGATTGACGATGATGCGCCCGGCCGGAATGGCGAGACCAATCGACGCGAAGGCGGCGCGCACGCGCTCGCGGCTTTCGGTAATCGCTTTGTCGCCAAGGCCGACAATGACGATTCCATAGACGCCGCCGGCGATTTGCACTTGAACATCGACGCGGCGCGCCTCGAGGCCGGCGAACGCCACTGTCGTTACGCCCACGGACATGGGTTGGCCCCCGGCTTATCCACAGCGATAGGCCGATCTAGTACACGCCCAGAACAAAATGGCAACAAGAATCGAACATTGCCGCTCGAAATCTGGGGAGAGCCGCGACTATGCCGCCTGGCCACGGCTTTTCAAGTCAGCGCTCGGCGGTTTCCGCGCCGCTGGAATAGATCGTCGCCTCGCGGTTGCGCGTCAGCATGAACGAGACGACCCGCTGCACGCCAGGCACCAGACTGGCGATCTGCGCAGCCTGTTCCAGCTCCGCTTGCGAACGGACAACACCCATCAAATAGACGTTTCCTCGAAAGGTCTCGATGTTCACGTCGACGCCGTGCACGTGCGGGCTCGCCACCAGCCGCGTACGCACCTGGGCTGTGATCCATTCATCGCCGGCATTGCGGCCGAGCGAACGGTGCTCGCCCACTTGGATCTCGTCATAGATGGCGTGGATGCTGCGCACGTTGCGCGCGATCGTCTCCGCTGTCGTGCGATGCTGTTCGGTGGGCGCCGAGCCAGAAAGCAGCAAGCTTCCGCCAGCGACTTCCACGTCCACGTGCGAGAAGCCTTCGGCGTCGGCGGCCAGCAGGCGCGCCTTCACCTCGTTCGAGGCCGTCGCGTCGTCCAAGGCTTCGCCGATGGTTCGATCTTGCAGCGCGACAACGCCCACGCCCGCCGCCGCGCCGACCGCGGCTGTGACGCAGCCCGAAGACAGGCCGCAAGCCGTCAAAGCCGCGAGGGTCAGCATCGTGCGCATGCGCGCGACGCTGCCAGATCGCGGTTTCGCGCCGATTAACGGTGAAGCTCGGCCATCCAGGCGCCGCGTTCATGCCTCGGTAACCAACCCGCGCCAACGACGACAACGTCGAAGCGGATCGGCGCGGCCATCAGGCGCCACCGGCCGGCCAGCACTTCGGCGGCGCGGGCGATGCGATCCTGCTGCCAGGGCGTCACCGCCAGCATCGCGGCGTTGTATTCATTGCGCGCCTTCACCTCGACGATAATCAGCGCGCCTGATTTCCATGCCGCGAGATCGACTTCGCCAAACGGCGTGCGCAGGCGTTGACCGAGGATGCGATAGCCTTTGCCCATGAGCCACAAGGCCGCCAGCAATTCGGCGCCGCGCCCGCGCCGCTCCGCGCGCTTGCGCTTTTCGCTCACGCCTCGCCTTTCAGCATGAGCGCGCGCGCATACGCCGCGCGCCGACGCACGCCGAGCTTCGCCGCCGCTTCGGCCGCCGCTTCCCTCACGCCGACGCGCGTCAGCGCTTCGCGTAGCAGAGCGTCAAGGTCCGCCTCGCTCGCTTCCTGCGCGGGCGGCGGCGGACCGATCACCACGACGATCTCGCCCTTCGGCGCGCCGGCCTGCGCGTAGTGTGCGGCGAGCTCATCGAGCCGCCCGCGGCGGAATTCCTCGTACATCTTGGTGAGTTCGCGCCCGATCGCCGCGAAGCGCGGGCCCAGCGCCGCCGCCATATCACCCAGACTCTCCGACAGACGCGGGCCGGTTTCGTAGAAAACGAGACTGGCCTCTGTTTCAGCCAGCTCCTCCAATACGGCCCGACGCGCATTGGCCTTCGCGGGCAGGAAGCCCGCGAAGAGGAAACGGTCGGTTGGCAGACCCGCCCCAACCAGCGCCGCGAGCAAGGCGGAGGCGCCTGGCAGCGGAACCACGCGGCGACCCTGTTCAAGCGCCGCGCGCACCAGCTTGAAACCGGGATCGGAAACGAGCGGCGTGCCCGCATCCGAAACAAGGGCCACGCTCTCGCCACGCTCAAGCGCGGCGAGGACATCCGCGCGCGCCGCCTCCGCATTGTGCTCATGGTACGCGCCGAGCGACGCCTTGATCCCATAGGCGTCGAGCAATTTCCGCGTCACGCGTGTGTCTTCCGCGTAAATGCGGTTGACCGCGCGAAGCACGTCGAGCGCGCGGAGCGTGATGTCGCGGAGGTTCCCGATCGGCGTGGCGACCACATAAAGGCCCGGTTCCAAAGGTGGACTGGGTGCGCGGGCGCCACTAGGGTCGCGGCCGGCCTTTTCGGGGTCTAAGGGAGGGGTCATGAGCGGAAAACGATCATCGTCGGACGCGCGCGTCGCGCCAAGCCTCAAAGCCGCGGCCCTGCTCACGGTTGCGACCGCGCTCGGAGCCTGCGCGACCTCGGGAACGCAGACGCCGGTGGCTGGACCGCCGGCTTCGACGCCGCCTCCGGCGACGGTCGTGCAAACGCGCGAAGGCGTGACCCCGCCATTCATGGCGGGCCGGCCCATTGTGCGGGTAGGCTTGTTGCTGCCGTTTTCCCTGCGCGCCACGGACGCTTCCGCGCTCTACAACGCCGCGGAATTGGCGCTGTTCGACCACGGCGACCGCAACACGCTGCTGATCCCCCGCGATGCGGGCGCCGACGCGGCGTCCGCCCAGGCCGCGGCCCGCGCGCTGATCAATGATGGCGCCGACATTATTATCGGACCGGTTTTGGCGGATGCCGTGCAGAGCGCGGGCCGCGAAGCGCGGGGGCAAAATATTCCGGTGATCGGTTTCTCCTCCGACCGCACCGTGGCGGGGGATGGCATCTATTTGTTGAGTTTCCAGCTTGAAGACGAGGTGTCCCGCATCGTCACCTACGCCGCCGCGCACAATGTGCGCACCATCGCGCTGCTGGCGCCGAGCAATGAGTACGGGCGACGCGTGGAGAGCGCGCTGCGCGAAGCGGCGGCGGCCAACGGCGTGGGCGTGACCGCGGCGCAGCTCTACAATCGCACGGACGCCGAGGCCGCCGCCGCCGCGACCGCCCTCGCCCGCAGTTTCGGACCGACGCCGCCGCAAGCGCTTTTGGTCGCGGAAAGCGGTTCGGCCCTGCGCGTCATCGGGCCGGCGCTGGTGGCGGGCGGCGCCGATCTGCATCGCATCCGCTTGCTGGGCACCAGCGCGTGGGCCGGCGGCGACGCCGAGCGCGAGCCGACGCTCGCGGGCGGCTGGTACGTCTCGCCCGATCCCGGCGCGCGCACCGATTTTGAATCGCGCTATCAGAGCGTGTTCCAAAAGCAGCCCACGCGGCTCGCCAGCCTGGCCTACGACGCGGTGGCGCTGGCGTCGGCTCTGTCCCATGATCGCGGCGCGCAGGGTTTCTCGCGCGCGCAGCTGGAAAACTCGGAGGGATTTCTCGGCTCCGACGGGATTTTCCGCTTCCGCGCCAACGGCACGATCGAGCGCGGACTCGCCATCATGGAAGTCCGCGCCGGCGCTTCCGTGGCTGTCGATCCGGCCCCGCGCCGGTTCGCACGCTCCGGAACCTAAGCCGCGAGTTCCGCCGCGATCTGGTTCGCCACCAGACGCCCCGAGGGCGTGAGCCGCACCCGCGCGCCGTCTTGCTCGACCAAATTCTGTTCCCGCAGCCATGCGAGGGCGTGCGCATTGAGCGGGCGCCCGCGCATGTGTTCGAGGCGCGCGAGATCCAATCCTTCGACGATGCGCAAGCCCATGATCAAAACTTCGTCGCCAGCTTCCTCGGCCGTGAGACTTGCTTCGCCGATCCAGCCGAGCCCGTTTTCCCGCACGGCGTCGATGTAGTCGCCTGGGCGCCGCTGAGCCTCGGTCGCGAGGCGCGAACCCGCATGCGTGATGCGGCCATGCGCGCCGGGACCGATCCCGATCCAATCCCCGCTCCGCCAATAGATCAAATTGTGCCGCGCCTGCG
This sequence comes from Caulobacterales bacterium, assembly GCA_035549695.1. Lineage (GTDB taxonomy): Bacteria > Pseudomonadota > Alphaproteobacteria > Caulobacterales > Aquidulcibacteraceae > Vitreimonas. Next base: position 65,539 of record DASZQK010000055.1, read on the forward strand.
CCGAAGCAGAGCGGGCATGGTTGGAAATCTCGTACGCGGGAACGCCGGCGGCGTCGCAGACTTCCTGAGTCGCCTCGTAAAGCTGCGCGGCCAGTTCAACATCCGGCGGAGCGAGCGCCCCGCGCGCGACTTTGCGCGCGAACGCCGTGTCCGCCTCGATAGTCAGCTGATAGAGAGAGACGTGTTCGACGGGCAGCGCCAGCGCCCGGGACAATTCATCGCGCCAGCCATCGACGCCCTGCCCTTCGCGAGCATAGATGAGATCCACGGACACGCGCGGACACGCTTTCGCCGCCGCTTCCACGGCTTGAACCGACGTCGCCGAATCGTGGGACCGGCCGAGCGTCTTGAGCGCCGCGTCGTCCAGGGCTTGCACGCCGACGGAAAGCCGGTTGACGCCAGCTGCGCAATGCTCCGCGAACAACGGCCAATTCTCCGGATTGGCCTCCAGGGTGATTTCCGCATCCGCCGCAAGGCCGAAAACGCGGGACGCCGCGTCAATCAAACGTCCGACGTCGTCGCCACGCAGCAAGGACGGCGTGCCGCCCCCCAGGAACAGCGTCTCCGCCCGGCGCCGGCCGAAACGTTCCGCGTGCGCCTCCATGTCGGCAATGATCGCGCTCAGCAATGGCGCGCTGTCGGCGCCGCGCGCGCGATAGACGTTGAAATCGCAATAGGGACAGATCGCCGTGCAATACGGCCAGTGGACATAGACGCCGAAGCTCATGCGAGTGCGGCCAGAAGTTTTTCGAAGGCGCGGGCGCGGTGAGTCAGCGGCAACTTCTCTTCATGCGTCATCTCGCCGAAGGTGCGATCGCAGCCGTCGGGCGTGAAAATCGGATCGTAGCCGAAGCCGTGTTCGCCGCGCGGGGGCCAGACGATACGCCCGCGCGCTTCGCCCTCGAAAACGTGCGCCTCGCCGCCCGGCTGCGCCAGCGCGAGCGCGCACACGAAGCGCGCACCGAAATCCGCCGCGCGATGCTCCTGCAACTCGCGCCAGACACGCGCCATCGCCGCATCGAAATCTCGCCCCGGGCCGCTCCAGCGCGCGGAATAGACGCCAGGCGCGCCGCCAAGCGCGAAGACCTCGAGTCCCGAGTCGTCAGCCAGCGCGGGCAGACCCGATGCTTGCGCCGCGGCGCGCGCCTTGAGGGCGGCGTTGCCCGCGAAAGTCGGTTCGGTTTCGTCGGGCTCGGGCAACCCCAATTCCCCCGCCGACACCGCCTCGAGGCCGAGCGGCGCCAGCAGAGCGCCGATCTCGCGCACCTTCCCCGAGTTGTGGCTGGCGACGACGAGTCGGCCGGTCAGGCGGATCATGATTGCAACACTTGTTTGACGACGGAACGTTCGGTCTATATCGTTTATCAATAAAGTCCGGGCAAGCTGCCTTGGACCGGGAGAAGCAGCGAGCCATGAAAGCGCTGGGCAGAGGATCAATCGCCTCGTTCATCAGGTGGGCCCTGGGCTTCGCCTGGTGGGTGCTGTGGTTTTGCGCCGTCTGCTGGGTGATCGCCGCCGTTTCTTACGCCGTCCTGCTGATTCTCGTCGCCAACGGGGTGGTCGACGCGAACATCCTCACCGGCGGTCACGGCGAGATTCATGTCGGCGACACCGGCCATTTCGACGTGACCTACGACGATGCGGGCGGCGCCACCTGGCCGGTGGTCGTGCCCTCGCTGCTCGTGGGGGCCGTGGCCATCGCCGGCGGGCTGGTGATCGTGTGGCGCCTGCGCCGGCTGTTCGCCAACTTCTCCACGGGAGAGCCGTTCCACAAGGCCAACGCCGATCACCTGCGGGCGATCTGGATCGCGCTGCTGGCCATCGAGGTCTCGCGCTACATTCTGATGGCGGTGACCGGGGCGCTGCTGGTCGCGTTCGGCGACGATAATACGCACGCCAAGTTCACCGCCCACGTCGATTTGTCGACGTGGTTCGCCATTCTCATCCTCATCGTGCTGGCCGAAGTGTTCCGCGAGGGCGCGCGGCTGCGCGAGGAGCAGGAGCTCACGATCTGATGGCAATTCGCGTCACCCTCGATCGCATTCTGCTCGAACGGCGCATGTCGCTGACGGACCTGAGCGAACGCGTCGGCGTCACGCTGGCGAACCTCTCCATTTTGAAGACCGGCAAGGCCAAAGCCGTGCGTTTCTCCACGCTCAATGCGCTCTGCCGCGTGCTCGACTGCCAGCCGGGCGAATTGCTGGCCTACGAGCCCGCCGACGACGACGCGGCCATGGAAAAAGAAGCGGCCGAGTGAGCGCGGCTCAGGTCAGTTTTGAAGCGATGTAATCGTCGATGGCCTTTTCCAGAACGGTGAGCGGAATGCCGCCGGTCTGCACGATCATGTCGTTGAAGTCGCGCACGTCGAACCCGGCGCCGAGCGCGTCGAACGCCTTTTTCCGCAAGCGCACGATTTCGGTGTGGCCCACCTTGTAGCCGCAGGCTTGTCCCGGCGTGGAGACGTAACGGTCGATCTCGCTCTGCGCCGCGGCTTCCGAACGGCCGGTCTGATCGACGAGCGAGCGAATGGCCTGCTCGCGCGACCAGCGCTTGGCATGCATGCCGGTATCGACCACCAGGCGCGCGGCCCGGAACCGCAACGCCTGCAAATGGCCAAGGCGGCCGAACGGATCGTCGTCATAGAAGCCAAGCTCGTCGACCAATTGCTCGGCGTAGAGCGCCCAGCCTTCGACGAAGGCGTTGAAGCCCATGAGCGACGACATCAGCGGCGCCTCCTCACGATGCTCGGCAAGATACGCGCCCTGCCAGGCATGGCCCGGAATCGTCTCATGGGCGGTGAGAGTCGGCAGCGCGAACAGCGGCCAGATTCCCGTGTCCTTGAGGTTGATGTAATAGATCGCCGGGCGGGAACCGTCGAGCGCGCCGAAATTCATGTAGCCGAGGCTCGCGCCCTCCTGAATGTCCGGCGGCACGCGACGGACTTCGACCGGCGCGCGCAGATTCATGTGAGAGATGCGCGGCATCAGCGTTCGAATCGCCGCGATGCGGCCCTCAAGGTAGGCGATCACCTCGGCGCGCCCGGCGTCCGTGTTGGGCTTCACGAAACGAGGATCGCTCGCCAGCGCTGTCATCCGCGCGCCGACCGACCCCTCGCTCATGCCGTGCGCCTTCAGAATCGCGTCCATGCGCGCATCGATCGCGCGCCCCTGCTCCAGACCCATGTTGTGGATGTCGTCGGCGCTCAGCGTCGTCGAGGTGCCGACGCGGAGCTGCCACGCGTAGTACTCCTCCCCGCGCGGGAGACGCCACACGCCCGCTTCGTGCGGCGCGCGCGCCCGCGCGGCGCGCACGGCGGCGATCTGCCGATCGAGCGCGGGATAGATTTCGCGATCGACGATGCGAGCCGCGCGCGCGGCGTAGTCCCCCGCGACCCCGGCCTCCGCCGCCCGGCTCGCCAGCGATTGCACAATGCCGCTTTGGGATGCGTCCGCGTTGCGCATCGCCGTCATCTGTTCGAGCGTCGTGTCGAGCAGAAAATCCGGCGCCATGACGTTCATCGCCGCGTCGTGCGCCACCCGCGCGGTTTCCTGATCGAGCTGGCGTGCGAACGCGCTCATGCGTGCGAGATAGGCTTCGCAATCGGCGCGGTTCTCGATCTTGTGCTGCGAGTTCAGGAATTCGGGGACAAGGGCATAGACGCCGGTCTGCTGGCTGACGACGTACGGCGTGGCGCTCTCTTCCATCGCGGATTCAAAGCTGTTGTCGCCATAGCCGAACGCGCCGCCGTCAACGCCGAGTTGGAGCGCATATGCGACGGCGTCGTAACGGATCGCGTCCATGCCGGTGAGCGAAGCGCGATCGATCGCGGCGAGCCGGCGCAAGCGCGCCTGGCACGCCGCGCGGTCGCCCGCCGCGGCGGCGAGCGAACGATCCGAAAGCTGGCTTTTAAGCCGCGCGCGCGGGCCATTGTCGAGCCCAAGGCTCGTCGCCGTTTCAGGCGAACCCCGCAGCATTTCGGCTGCGAACGCATCGAGCAGCGCAGCCAAACCGGCATGTCCGCCTGTCTGGGCCCAAGCCGCGCCGTGCGGCGCTGAGAAGACGCTATAAGCGGCGGCGGCAAGCATGCCGCGACGAGATATGTTCATCCGTGTGCCCCCAATTTGCGGGAGCTATACGAAGCGATCCTGAGACGCGCCAGCAGCCGAAGCAGTCGCTCGTCGCAATTAGCTGACCGCGTGACGCTGTCTGTCGAACAACAGACCGCAGCCGAGCTTGGCGAGGCGCACCAGCTCGTGGAACTCGTCCTCGGTGAAAGGCCGCTGTTCGCCGGCGGCTTGAATTTCAATGATGCGGCCGTCGCCCGCCAACACGAAATTCGAATCGACCTCCGCGCTCGAATCTTCCGCATAGTCGAGATCGAGCACGGCAGCCTTTTCAAACACGCCGCAAGAGATCGCTGCGACCTGGCCGACCACAGGATTGCTCTTGAGTTCTTTCTCTTCGACCAGGTACGCGCAGGCTTTGGCGAGCGCGACCCATGCGCCGGTGATCGCGGCGGTGCGCGTGCCGCCGTCCGCTTGAATCACGTCGCAATCGAGCGTGATCGTGCGATCGCCCAGCGCTTTAAGATCGACCACGGAGCGCAGGCTGCGTCCGATCAGACGTTGGATCTCCTGCGTGCGCCCTGATTGCTTGCCTTGCGCCGCTTCGCGGCGCCCGCGCGTATGGGTGGCCCGCGGCAGCATGCCGTACTCGCCCGTCACCCAGCCCCTGCCCTGGCCCTTGAGCCAGCCGGGAACGCCCTGCTCGACGCTTGCCGTGCACAGAACATGCGTCGCGCCGAACTTGGCGAGGCAAGAGCCCTCGGCATAGCGCGACGCGCCAGTCTCAAGCACGATTTCGCGAAGCTGGTCAGGCGCACGGCCGGAGGGACGCATGAATTCTCCTGGTGTTGCGGACGCGCCGGTTTATCGGGCCGCGGCTCACCGTCCATGGCGCAATTGCCCCCCGGGGTCGAGGCGCTGATCCAGGGAATTTGCCGGCCTGCCCGATAAGCAGTGACAAATCCTGTGGGTCGTCGGCGCGAAGCGGCAAAAATCCGAAGCCCGCCTGACCGCTTCCCTCAGCAGGAAGCGCTCGCTACCTATGCCCTCATGGCCGAGCCCGGCGCCCCCGACCTTTCCTCGCTCGACGAACGCGCGCGCGAGATCTTTCGCGAGGTGGTGGAGACCTACCTGGCCACCGGCGAACCGGTCGGTTCGCGGACTTTGTCGCGCATCGGCGGAACATCGCTTTCGCCGGCCTCGATCCGCAACACGATGGCCGACCTCGCCGCGATGGGGCTGCTCGACGCGCCGCACGCCATGGCCGGCCGCCGCCCGACACAAGCCGGCCTGCGCTTCTTCGTCGACAGCCTGCTGCAGCTCGGCGAAGCGCCGGAGGACGAGCGGCGCGAAATCGACGCGCAGATCTCTCGCGCCGGCTCCAATCCGCAGGACGTCTTGGGCGCGGCTTCGGAATTGCTGTCCGGTCTCGCCGGCGGCGCTGGCCTCGTGGTCACGCCGGGCCACGATGCGGCTGTGCGTCACGCCGAAATCGTCGCCATTGGCCCCGGCCAGGCGTTGCTGATCCTCGTTTTCGAAGACAACCAGGTTGAAAACCGCGTCTTGGCCACGCCGCCGGGACTGCCGGCCTCGGCGCTGACGGAGGCCACCAATTTCCTCAACGCCCGTTTCAAAGGCAAAACCCTCGCCGAGGCGCGGGCCGAAGCCGCGGACGCGCTGGCGCGGGACCGTGCGGCTTTGGACCAAGCCGCGGCCAAGCTGATTGAGGGCGGGCTGGTCGACTGGTCGGGAGAGGATCCCACGGGCGGGCGCTCGCTCATCGTCCGCGGCCGCGCCAATCTCCTGCAGGATCCCGGGGCCCTGGCCGATCTGGAGCGCGCCCGTCGCCTGTTCGACGACCTCGAAAAAACCCGCGAACTCATTCAGGTGCTGGATCTGGCCCGCGCCGGGGAGAGCGTCAAAATCTATATTGGGTCGGAAAATCCGCTTTTTTCGCTGTCAGGGTCGAGCTTGATCGTCGCACCCTATATGAACGCGGAAAGACGGGTGGTCGGGGCGCTCGGCGTGATCGGCCCGACACGATTGAACTATGCGCGGGTGATCCCAGTGGTGGATTATACGGCGCGAGTCGTCGGGCGGGTGCTCGACGGTCGCGGCGGGCCCGAGCGATGATGAGGAAGAAACGGATGTCGAACGAGAGCCAGGCGCAACAAGCGCCCGCCCCCGACCTGGAAGCCGCCGACGCCTCCCCCTTCGAGGCCGAGCTGGCGAAGACGCGTGACGAATTGCTCCGCGCCCTGGCCGAGGTGGAAAACACGCGGCGCCGGGCCGAGCGCCAAGCGCAAGACGCCCGCGCTTACGCAATCGACCGGTTCGCGCGCGACCTGTTGCCGGTGGCGGACAATCTCAGCCGCGCGCTGCAATCCATCTCTGCGGAGGCTCGCGACGCCGCCGATCAGTCGACCCGCACCTTGATTGCCGGCGTGGAGCTTACCGAAAAGTCGCTCATCGACGCGTTTTCGCGGCACGGACTGAAACGCGTGGGGGCCAAGGGCGAAACCTTCGATCCCAATTTGCACCAGGCGGTGGCGCAGGCCCCAGCCGACGTGCCGGCGGGCCAGATCGCGGAAGTCATGCAGCCCGGCTATGTGCTCGGCGACCGCACCTTGCGCGCCGCGATGGTTCTCGTCTCGAGCGGCCAAGCGGACGACCCCGGGCCGCCCGAACCGCCCGCCGGCAGTATCGACATCAAAGTGTGAGCTTCGAGGACGGTTTCGCCGCCGTTCGGCCTCTTTCCGGCTATGCTCCCAACATGAACAATCGTTAACCACGGCCTCCTCCCAGCCGTGCTCAATAGCGCGCACGAATCTGGGGGATTGCGGAGGACCGACGATGCGGGGGAAGTGGTTGTTTGGCGCGGCCTTTGTCGCGCTGTCCACGTTGGGTTTGGGCGCTGGGGCGGCTCTGGCGCAGTCCGCTGGCGATCCTCCCGGCGACAATTCCACTACGTCCGTCTTGACCCCCGGCGCGCCCGTAAGCGGCGCCCTTTCGCCCGCCGGCGACACGGATTGGTACAAGCTCGTCGTCGCACCCGGCCAAATGTACCGGATCGCGCTCAATGGCGCCGGTGAAGACGCCGTGAAGCTGGCCGATCCCCTGCTCATTCTGCACGGCGTGGACGGCGCCGAGATTGCCCGCAACGACGACGGCCCGGAGGGGCTCGATTCGCTTTTGCGCTACACGCCAACGCAGGCTGGAACCGTGTTTGTCGAGGCGCGCGGGTTCGCCGACGACGCCACGGGCGCTTACACGCTGAGCGTCGACCAGAGCGCGATTCCGCCGGACAACGCCGCAAATGACAAGTCGACACGCGCCCGCCTTGCGGCGGGACAAACCGTCCAAGGCGCGCTCGAGTATGAGGGAGACACCGACTGGTTCCGCCTGAGCGTCCGCACCGGCCAGATCTATCACCTCTCGCTCGACGCCGGCGGAGGCGACGCCGGACTGAGCGATCCTCTGCTCATTCTGCATGACGCCAACGGCGACGAGATTGCGCGTAATGACGACGCGCCGCCCACGGGGGAGCAAGGCGGCACGCTGAACTCGCGCCTCGACTACGTTCCCAGCGCACGCGGCGACGTCTTTGTCGAAGCGCGCGGCTTCAATGAAAACGCCACGGGCGCGTATGTGCTGCGCGCCGAAACATCGGCCTTGCCGCACGACGATTTCGCCAACGGCCGCAACACGCGTGGCCGCCTCGCGGTCGGCCAGACGCAGCGCGGCGCGATCGAGTACGGCGGCGATGTCGATTGGCTGCGCGTCACCTTGGCGGACGGCCAAATCTACCGCTTCCAGGCCAAGAGCGCGGCCGGCGAGGGCCCCCTCGCCGACCCCGTGATCCGCCTGCTCGACGCCCAGGGAACGGAGCTCGCCAGCGACGACGACGGCGGCGAGGGGTTCAACTCGTACCTTGAGTTCACCGCGCCCCGCGCCGGCAATTATTTCGTCGAGGTGCGCTCGTTCGATTCGACCGCCACCGGCGCCTACGACGTCTCGGCGGCGGCCGGCGATATTCCTGGCGACGCCACCACTGACGCTGCGCTGAGCGCGGACGGCGACTATCGCGAAGGCCGGATAGGCGCGCCCGGCGACACCGATTGGTATCGCGTCGACATGAAAGCCGGGCAATCCGTGCGCATCGCCCTCGACAGCGCGACAGAAGGCGGCGTCGGCGACCCGCTCTTGGCCATCCACGGTTCCGACGGCGCCGAACTCGCGAGCGACGACGATGGCGGGGAAGGTCTCAACTCGTGGCTCGAATTCACCGCGCCGAGCGCGGGCGCCTATTATATCGAAGCCAAGGGCTTCAGCAGCGACGCGACCGGCGGATACGCCATCAATCTGACCGCCGGCGAAATTCCGGCGCAAGCTGACGGCGCCGAACCGCTCGCGGCCGGGGGCGACGGACGCGAAAGCATCATTTCTCCGAACGACGATGCCGACTGGTTCTCGATCGATTTGGTGGAGGGACGTCCGTATCGCTTCTTTGTCAACGGCGCCGCGGAGAACGGTCTCGCGGATCCGGTGATCACTCTCTACGACGCGGATGGGCGTCAAATCGCCAGCGACGACAATGGCGGCAGCGGCGCCAACGCCTATCTTTACTTCGCCTCGCCGACCGGAGGCGCTTACTACGCCGCCGTATCGTCCGCGAACCACGCCGGTTCAGGCCGCTATTCGATCCGCGCCTCGGACACGGACGTTCCCGGCAATGTCGGCACCGACGAGGAACTCCAGCCCGAGCCCTCCGACGATCGCTTCAGCCGGATTGAAATGATCGGCGATCTCGACTGGTATCGCGTCGAACTCGTCGCCAATGTGCGGTACGAGATCAGCGTCAGCGGCGACGGCGACACGCCGCTGACGGATCCGTTCCTTGCCGTGCTCAACGCCAACGGCGAACAGATCGCATCCGACGACGACAGCGGCCCCGGCCTCGATGCGCGGCTCCGCTTCACGCCCGAAGCGACGGACACCTATTACGTGCAGGCGAGCGGGCTCAGCGGCTCCACCGGCGGCTATAAAGTCTCGATCGTGCGTCGGTAGGGGACGCGCGCGCGGCGGCGCTGGAGTCCTTGAGCTCGGCGCCGCCGCTTTTTTCCGTACGCGCCGTTCCCAATCAGACGCCGTGATCATGGAACCAAGCGAGCATGCGCCGCCATCCGTCTTGCGCGTCGGCTTCGTTGTAGCTATCGCGATAGTCGGCGTGAAAGCCGTGCCCGGCGTCAGGATAGACGACGATTTCGGAATGCGTCCGGTCATGCGCGCCGGCGAGCGCCGCGCGCATCGCCTGCACCGATTCCTGGGTGATGCCTTGGTCGCGCGCGCCGTACAAGCCGAGCACGGGCGCATGCAATTGGCCGGCGATGTCGAGGGGCCATGGCCGGCCGGGCTCGTAGCCGAAATCGCCTTGGTTCGGCGGCGCAAGGCGCCCGTACCAGGCTGTCGCCGCTTTGATCTGCGGGAAGCGCGCCGCCGCCATCCAAACCACGTTGCCGCCCCAGCAAAAGCCGGTGATAGCCAGCTTGCCGGCGTTCACATGCGCGTTGTGCGCGAGGAATTCGATGGCGCCTTGCGTATCGCCCATCACTTGTTCGTAGTGCGTCGCCGCGATCATGGGCCGAATCTGATTGAAGTCCGCCGCGGTCGCGGGATCGCCGGCGCGATCGAAATAGTCGGGCGCGAGCGCAACATAGCCGGCGCGCCCGAGACGGCGGCAAATGTCTTTGATGTATTCGTGGATGCCGAACACCTCATTGACGACAATGACGGCCGGACGCCGCCCGCCGGCGTCTGGACGGACGAGGTAGGACGGCAGGCGATATCCATCCGCCCCGTCGAGCACAGGCTCTTCGACGACAAGCCCCTCGGCGGAGGTCGTGATCGCCGCCTGCGCCGGCGGCGAGAGCGCGAGCGCGTAGCCCGCGGTGAAAAACGACGCCGCGACCGCGCGGCGCGTCGGCGACAAATTTCCCTCCGGCATGTCCAGGCGCATCTGTCCCCTCCTCGCCTTTTCCCCTAGTCTGCGTTCAAACATAAGACACTGGGGGCGGGAAACCATGGCGCGGCTCTTCACATTTGCGCTCATTTGGATGGGGCTCACCATTGCGGGCGCCGCTGCGGCGCCGGCGTTTGATCCGGATGCGGCGACGCGCGCCTGGCTCGCGACCATGGGTCCCGAAGCGACGGCGCGCTCCAATTCCTATTTCGAAGGCGGCTATCTCATTCAGTTCGCGGGCGCCGGGCTCGCGATCTTGATCGCGCTCGCGTTCACGATGCTGGGGTGGGCCAACGGACTGCGCGCCTGGCTCGAAGCGCGCGTCAAATTCTACGTCTTCGTCGCCTTCCTGATGGCGCTGCTCTACACGCTGCTTGCCGCAGTCCTGACATTCCCGTTCGACTGGTATGTCGGCTTCCTGCGCGAACACCAATACAATCTCTCCAACCAAAGCTTCGGCGAATGGTTCATTGAATACCTTGAGAGCGCCGGGATCGGCCTGGTCATCGGCGCCGTCATCGTCACCGTGCTCTATCTGATCGTGCGCGTCGCCAAGAACACCTGGTGGATTTGGGGCGCGCTGGTCACGTGCTTCTTCCTCATGGTTCAGGTCGCGATCTATCCCGTGGTCATCGCGCCGATCTTCAACACGTCGCACGAAATGCAGGCCGGGCCGCTGAAGGACGACATCCTCGCGATGGCGGAAGCCAACGGCGTGCCGGCCCATAACGTCTATGTCTACGACCGCTCGCGCCAAACCAAGTCGATCAGCGCCAATGTGTCCGGCCTTTTCGCCACAACGCGCGTTTCTCTCGCCGACACGCTGCTCAATCGCTGCGATCCCGGCTGCGTGCGCGCCGTGATGGGCCACGAGCTGGGGCACTACGTGCTCCGGCACATCACCTCGCTGCTGCTGATGTTCGGCGTTTTCATCACCGTGATGTTTGTCCTGCTGCATCTCACGTTCAAGCGCCTGATCCGCGGCGAACGCTGGGGCGTGCGTGAGCTTTGGGATCCCGCCGGGTTCCCATTGGCGATCGCGGTGCTGAGCTTCTACGGCCTGCTCGCCACGCCTATTCAGAACAACATCGTTCGATTCCACGAGCGCCAGGCGGATTATTTCGGCATCAACGCCGCACGCGAGCCGGATGGTTTCGCGGAAGCGTCGCTGCTGCTCTCCGAATATCGCAAGATGGAGCCCTCCCCCTTCGAGGAATGGTTTTTCTACGATCACCCCTCGGGCTATGCGCGCATTCACATGGCGATGGAATGGAAGGCCGAGCAGATCGCCGCGGGGCGCTTGCCCGCCACACCGGGCGGCCCGCCGCCAGGTTGGCGGCCGGATTTCGTCACGACGGGAGCGTCACCCGGCGCACCGTGAGATTCATGCGTCCGCCTTTCAGCAACAGACGCGACGTGCCAGGCAGGATGCGGTCGACGCCGTGATAAGCGCGGCGCGCGCCGCCGCCCAGCATGCACACATCGCCGGAGGCGAGACGCACGCTGCGCGTGGGATCGCTGCGCACGTGGCCGCCGATGCGAAACAGCGCGGTGTCGCCCAGCGAGATCGACAGCACGGGCGCATCCCAGGCCTCCTCGTCGGCATCGACGTGAAGGCCCATGCGCGCGTCGCTCTCGTAAAGGTTGACGAGGCATGCCTCGGGCGGGGCCGGGTAGTCGGCAAGCCGCTCCCAGAGCGCCAGCACCTGGGGCGGGATATCGGCCCAAGGCATGCCGGTTTCAGGATGCATCGCCTGGTAACGGTAGCCCCCGTCCTTGTCGGTCACCCATCCGAGCGGTCCGAAATTGGTCATCCTCACGCTCATCGGCGCGCCCGACTTTGGCATGCGCGGAATGTAGAGCGGCCCCCTGGGGAGGCGCACAAACACCGCGTCGCGCAGATCCTCCTGCTCTCCCCGGGTCAGGAGCCCGGGCCAGAGGCGGAAGCCGTCGAGGTCGGTGAGGCCGCTCATATCGCCACAGCAGCCCTCAATTCGGTTTCTTTTTTGTTCTCGCCAGATTTGACGCAGCTCGACGCCATGCGCCTATTCCCATGGGACGAATGCGGTTAGCACGGACGAGGCGCTTGCATTGAATGGGGAATACACCACATGAACCGGCATGACCGGTTCGGATGTCGCGGGGGCGACCGGACCGGAAAATCTTGGTTTTATGTGGAAGGCAAGGGACGCGCGCACTCGGGACGCCAACTAGGGTCCAAGACGCGAGGCGGCGCCGCCGAATGGAAGTGAGGACGGACGAATGAGCAAAGTCATCGGCATCGATTTGGGAACCACCAATTCCTGCGTCGCGATCATGGAAGGGACCAACCCCAAGGTGATCGTGAATTCCGAGGGCTCGAACACCACGCCGTCCGTGGTCGCTTTCACCGAAGGCGGCGAGCGTCTCCTGGGCATGCCGGCGCGCCGTCAGGCCGTCACCAATCCCGAATACACCTTCTTCGCCATCAAGCGCCTGATCGGGCGCCAGTTCGACGATCCGATCGTCAAGAAGGACGTCGACATCGTTCCCTACAAGATCGCCAAGGGCCCCAACGGTGACGCCTGGGTGAAGGGCCGCGACAAGACGTATTCGCCGTCGGAAATCTCCGCCTTCATCCTGCAGAAGATGAAGGAGACGGCGGAAGCCTATCTCGGCGAAAAGGTCGAGAAGGCGGTCATTACCGTTCCCGCGTATTTCAACGACGCCCAGCGCCAAGCCACCAAGGACGCGGGCCGCATCGCCGGCCTCGAAGTGCTGCGCATCATCAACGAGCCGACGGCGGCCGCGCTCGCCTATGGTCTCGACAAGACCGACAAAAACAAGACCATCGCCGTCTATGACCTTGGCGGCGGCACGTTCGACATCTCGATCCTCGAGATTGGCGACGGCGTGTTCGAAGTCCGCTCCACGAACGGCGATACGTTCCTGGGCGGCGAGGATTTCGACAACCGCATCGTCAATTACCTCGCCGACGAATTCAAAAAGCAGAACGGCATCGATCTCCGCGGCGACAAGCTCGCCGTGCAGCGCCTCAAGGAAGTCGCGGAGCAAGCCAAAAAGGAATTGTCGACCGTCGCCGATTACGACGTGAACATCCCCTTCATCAGCATGGATCCCAATTCCAAGCTGCCGCTCCACCTCAATCTCAAGCTGACGCGCGCCAAGCTCGAAAGCCTGGTCGATGATCTGGTGAAGAAGACGCTCGGCCCGTGCCAGGCCGCGCTCAAGGACGCCGGCCTTTCCGCCGCGCAAATCCAAGAGGTTGTCCTGGTCGGCGGCATGACGCGCATGCCGAAGATCCAGCAGGTCGTGAAAGAGTTCTTCGGCCGCGAACCGCACAAGGGCGTCAACCCGGATGAAGTCGTCGCCGTGGGCGCGGCGATCCAAGCCGGCGTGCTGCAAGGCGACGTGAAGAACGTCGTGCTGCTCGATGTGACCCCGCTTTCGCTGGGCATCGAAACGCTCGGCGGCGTGTTCACGCGCCTGATCGAACGCAACACCACGATCCCGACCAAGAAGAGCCAGATTTTCTCGACCGCTGAAGACAATCAGCAGGCCGTGACGATCCGCGTCTTCCAGGGCGAGCGCGAAATGGCGCAGGACAACCGCCCGCTTGGACAGTTCGACCTGATCGGCATCCCGCCCGCTCCGCGCGGCATGCCGCAGATCGAAGTCACCTTCGACATCGACGCCAACGGCATCGTCTCCGTCTCCGCCAAGGATAAGGCGACGAGCAAAGAACAATCTATGCGCATCCAGCCTTCCGGCGGGCTGTCGGAAGCCGACATTCAGCGCATGGTCAAGGAAGCGCAAGAGCACGCCAGCGAAGACAAGGCGCGGCGCGAACTCGCCGAGGCCAAGAACCAGGGCGAAGCGCTGGTGCATTCGACCGAGCGTCAGCTTGCCGAGAACGGCTCGAAGCTCGGCGCCGGCGACAAGCAGGCGATCGAAAGCGCCATCGCAGCGCTCAAGAGCGCGCTTGAAACCGACAACGCCGCTGACATTTCCGCCAAGAGCCAGGCGCTGGTGCAGGCCTCGATGAAGATCGGCGAGGCGCTCTACGGCCAGCCGGGCGCTCAGGCCGAAGGCGGCGATCAGCCGGCGCAGGAAGGCGTGGTTGACGCCGAGTTCGAGGAAGTGGACGGTCAGAACAAGAAGAGCGCGTAACGCCATGCGCCAACTGGGTGGCCAGATGCTTCGCTGGGGGTCCGCGCCGTGAGCAGCGGGCGCGACTATTACGACGTCTTGGGCGTGGACCGCGGCGCGGACGCGAACGCGCTCAAAAGCGCCTATCGTAAGAAGGCCAAGGAGCTGCATCCCGACTGTCAGGGCGGCTGCGAGGACAAGTTCAAGGAACTGAACGAGGCCTACGCCGTCCTGGCGGATCCCAATCGGCGCGCGCAATACGACCGCTTCGGCAAGGCGGCCTTCAATGGCGGCGCCGGGCCGGGCGGCGCGGGCTTCACCGATTTCAGCGATCTGTTCAACGAAATCTTCGGCGAATTCGAAGACGTGTTCGGCCGGCGCGGCGGCATGCGCGGCGGGCCCGAGCGCGGCGCCGATCTCCGCTACGATATCGAAATCACGCTTGAACAGGCGTTCAAGGGCATGGACCGCGAGATCGTGGTGCCGCGCGCGGCCGCGTGCGAGCCGTGCGGCGGTTCAGGCTCGGAAGGCAACGCGCCGCTCGAGACGTGCCGCATGTGCGGCGGCGCCGGGCAAGTGCGGGCAAGCCAGGGCATGTTCCGCGTCGTGCGCACCTGCCCAGGCTGCCATGGCCGCGGCCAGTCGATCAAATCACCCTGCAAGAGTTGCAACGGGCGCGGCCTCGTGCAGAAGGAACGCACGCTGGCGGTGAAGATTCCGGCGGGCGTCGAAGACGGCACGCGTATCCGGCTTGCAGGCGAAGGCGACGCCGGCCCGCGCGGCGGCCCGCCCGGCGATCTCTACCTCTTCCTATCGGTGAAGCCGCATACTTTGTTCGAGCGCGAAGGCGCCGATCTCTATTGCCGCGCCCCCGCGCCGATGTGCAAAGCCGCCCTCGGCGGGGAAATGGAAATCCCCACGATCGACGGCGACCGCGCCAAGATCACCATTCCGGCTGGCGCGCAAACCGGGCGCCGTTTCCGCCTCAAGGGCAAAGGCATGACGCAGCTGCGCGCGCGCGATCGCGGCGATCTGCATGTCGAACTGGTGGTGGAGACGCCGGTGAATCTCAGCCCCAAGCAGCGCAAGCTGCTGGAGGAATTCGCCAAGGAATGCGGTGTAGAGGCCCACCCGCAGACGCAAGGCTTCTTCGACAGCGTGAAGAAATTCTTCGACGCCAACCAGCCGGACGGCCCGGCGCGGTAAGCCATCGGCCATCGCGTCCCGCTGAGTTGAGCTTGCCGCCTATCGCGCGCAGGTCCAAACAACACCCATGATGCTTTCCATCGCCATTGCCGGCGCGGGCGGCCGGATGGGCCGTGCGCTGATCGCCGCGGCCGCACAGCGCAACGATCTACACATTGTCGGCGGCACGGAGCGCGCGGATGCGCTGCCGCGCGATGTGGCGATCCCCGTTTCGACCGATGTCGCGGCCGCCGCGGCCAACGCCGACGTCTGGATCGATTTCAGCGCGCCGGGCGCCACCGTCGCCGCACTCGATGCGCTCGCGCCCACGAACGTGCGCGCCGCCATCGTCGGCACGACGGGGCTCTCGTCCGAACAAGAAGCCAAGATCGCCGCCGCCGCCAAACGCATCGCCGTCGTGCGTTCCGGCAATTTCAGTCTCGGCGTGAACCTCTTGGCCCATCTTGCGCGCGAGGCGGCGAAGCGCCTCGGCAGCGATTGGGACGTAGAGATCGTCGAGGCGCATCATCGCCGCAAAGTGGACGCACCTTCCGGCACCGCCCTCCTCCTTGGCGAAGCAGTCGCCGAAGGACGCAACGTGGCGCTGCTCGACGCGCGGCTTGCGCCCCATGACGGGATCACTGGCGCGCGGCCCGAAGGCGGCATCGGTTTCGCCTCAGTGCGCGGCGGCGGCATTGTCGGCGAGCACGATGTGATGTTCGCGGCCGAGCGCGAGCTGATCACGCTCTCACACCAAGCACTGGACCGGGCAGTGTTCGCCGATGGCGCACTGGCGGCGGCGCTCTGGGCGCAGAACAAGCCGGCGGGTCTCTATTCCATGAAAGATGTGCTGGGGCTCTAGACTGAGCCGCCGCGCTTGGCGCGCCACAGCGCATCGTCAAGCTTCCGCGCAAAGCGCGCGCGTTCGTCCGGCGCCAGAAACGACGCAATGCGCAGACCGCTGCCCGCCGAGCGGATCGTCACACCGCGCGCGTCTTGCGCCACCTTCGCCCACATTGGGCTCACCGCCCAATGCGCCTCCTTGCCTTCCGGATCGCGCCGCGTGACCGCGAGCGTCTCGCGCGCGAGCTGCACGCGTTCCTCGGCCTTGGCGGCGCGATAGTTCACGCGAAACGCCCACCACAAGGCCAATACATCGAGCCCAAGGAACCCGGCGACTGGAAAAGCATGGTGCGCGATGAAATAGCCGGCGATGACGACATTGACTGCGATCACCCAGATCAGCATGAGGTGAAACGCCCGCAGGCTGAGACTCCGATGCGGCTTCAGCACCGTGTCGAGATAAAGCGGCGTGTCCGTTTCCGGCGCTTCGGCGATGCGTTCCCAATGCGGGCCCATGGCGTCTAAACTGGCGCACGATTTGCGTTTCGCCAAGGGATCACGACATGCCGCGCCGCCTCACCAAGGCCGAAGCCGAGGAATTGTTCGCGCGCCTGGCAAAAGTGCGCCCCGATCCGCGCACGGAGCTGGACTACACGAATCCGTTCACGTTGCTGGTCGCCGTCGTGCTTTCCGCGCAGGCCACGGACAAGGGCGTCAATCGTGCAACGGCGGAGCTGTTCAAGAGATACGATACGCCGAAGAAAATGGCCGCGCTCGGCGAGGATGGACTCGCGCCCTACGTCAAAACCATTGGCCTCTGGCGCAACAAGACCAAGAACGTCGTCGCGCTTTCGCAAGCACTGGTCGAGCACCACAAGGGCGAGGTTCCGCACGACCGCGAAGCGCTCGAAGCGCTGCCCGGCGTCGGCCGCAAGACCGCCAACGTGGTGCTGATGGAGGCGTTTGGCGAAGAGACCATCGCCGTGGACACCCACGTGCTGCGCGTCTCGAACCGCACCGGTCTTTCCTACGGCAAGACGCCCGATCAGGTCGAAGCCGACCTGATGAAGATCGTGCCGAAGAAATATCTACGCGGCGCGCACCACTGGCTCATCCTGCACGGACGCTATGTGTGCATTGCGCGCAAGCCCGAATGCCCGCGCTGCGTGATCGCGGATCTCTGCCGCTATCCTTCCAAGACCCGCGCGATCGCGCCGGCGAAGACCTCGGCGCCCGCGGGCGCGAAGACCAGGAAGAGATAGGGCTCGATCGCTTCGATCTCGATCACGCGCCAGCCGCCGTCATCGGCGCGCACCACATCGATCCGCACATAGAGCAAATCCTTCGGCGCGAGCGCGCGCGCGGCTTCCGCGACCTCAAGCGCGGCGCGGGGCGGCGTTTCCTGCGCGAAATCGGTCGCGGCGGGATCGTTGGCGAACCACCCGGTGCGCGGCGCCTTGCGGATGGCGTGTGAGAACTCGCCGCCGAACCAGAACAGCGAATGCTCTCCTTCCGTCTCGACCGAGGCCAGGAATGGCTGCAGCATCGCCGCGCTCCGAGGGCCGTCGCGCAAATCCGCCTCGCTCCAGGCGTTGCGCTTCAGCTTGATGGTCTCGCGCGAACCGCCGCCGATCTGCGGCTTGATCACGAGTTCAGCCGCGTCCAGCGTGTCAAATGCCTGCGCCACGGCGCGCGAGTCGAGCTTCTCCGCCCATAGCGTCGGGATCGCCAATGCGCCGAGATCGTCGAGATAGGTCTTACGTGCGTTCCAGCCGATCACATCGGCGCGGTTGAACAGTCTGAGCCCGGCGCGCTCATGCCCGCGCAATGTGGCGATAAACTCGTCGCACCGCTCGATATAGTCCCACGTCGAGCGGACGATGGCCGCGTCGAAGCCCTGTTCCGCGAGGTCCGGCTCATCCCAATATCGAACCTCGAATGAGAGGCCGCGCGGACCGCCGGCATTGCTCACCAGCTTGAAATCGTCTCCCTCGATCCACGGCAGCGTACCGGGCGCCATCGGCGTTTTTCGCCACGCGCGCCCGGTGAGATAGGCGACGCGCTTCATGAACGCGGGTGGCGCGCGTCAATTTCCGCGGCGCATTGATCGAGGCTGGGCGCCGGCCCGCCCGCTCGCCGCGGGCTCGGATGCGCCTCGGCCAGGCGCATCGCGTTTTGCCCGTCGGCGCTGAACACCAGCATCAATGCGCACGTCTCGAGCCGATAGGTCAGCAACGTGCCCGCGCCGTCGTGACGGCGGATATCCGCCGCGCCGAGAGTGCGCTCGACCGTGGCCAGGTCCGGCGCGTTCGCGCCTCCCGCGCTCGCCAGCATGGCTGTGAGCGGCGATTGCGGCGCGGCGGGCGCCGACGCGGCAACCGCAACAGAACTGGCGGCCGGTGGCGACTGTGTCGCCGCGGCGCAGGCCGTGAGCGACACCGCTGCGAGCAAGGGAATCAAGGATCGCATGAGGACGGAGCTTGCCGCCTCGATCCCTCCGCCGCAATGCTGGACAGCTCCGCCCGCTCGCGTTAACCGCCTTCCATGACAAATTCGAAATACGACGTCGTTGCGGTCGGCAACGCCATTGTCGATGTCCTGCAAGCCGTGCCGGAAGACTTTCTGATCCGCGAGAGCATTGTCAAAGGCGCCATGACGCTGATCGACGAAGCGCGCGCCGACCACCTGACCGAGGCGTTCGAGAATCCCGTGATCGCCGCCGGTGGCTCCGCAGCCAACACCATGACCGGTCTTGCCAGCTTCGGCGCTCGCGCCGGCTATATCGGCAAAGTCGCGGTGGACGAGCTCGGCCGGCAATTTACGCGCGAATTTCGCGCCGCAGGCGTCGCCTTCGACACGCCGCCGCGGCTAGGCCCGCCTGGCACTGCGCGCTCTCTGATCGCCGTGACGCCGGATGGGCAGCGCTCCATGAACACTTACCTCGGCGCGTCCACGCTGCTCGAATCCTCCGATATCGACCGCGGCCTCATCGAGGCGGGCGCCATCACGTTTCTCGAGGGCTATCTGTTCGACCGCGACGAGGCGAAAGCCGCGTTCGTGAAGGCCGCGGAAATCGCCAAGGCCGCGGGGCGCAAGGTTTCGATTACGCTGTCGGACCTCTTTTGCGTCGAGCGCCACCGCGAAAGCTTCCGCCATCTGGTGAAGCACCACATCGACATCCTATTCGCGAACGAGCGCGAAATCCTTGCCCTCTATCAAACCAATCAGCTTGAGACCGCGCTGGAAGCGGCGGAAGCGGACTGCGAAATGGTGGCGGTCACGCGCTCGGAGGCCGGCTCCGTCATCCTCGCGCGCGGCGAGCGCGTGAACGTGGCGCCGTTCCCAGTCGAAGCCGTGGTCGACTCAACCGGCGCGGGCGATCAATACGCAGCAGGCTTTCTGTTCGGCTATGCGCGCGGCCGGCCGCTGCGCGAATGCGGCGCGCTCGCCTCGCTTGCGGCGGCGGAGGTGATTTCGCACATGGGGCCCCGTCCGGACGCGGAGCTGAAGGCCCTTGCGCACAAACACGCGCTGCCGACCTAGTCCCCTTGCCTGGCTGGCGCGCTACAGAATGAACCGGCTCAAGTCCGCATTCTTGGCGAGATCGCCGACGTGCGTGCGCACGTAGCCCGCGTCGATAACGACGCTTTGGCCCCTGCGATCGGGGGCCGTGTAGCTGACTTCATCCAGCAAGCGCTCCATCACCGTTTGCAGCCGCCGCGCGCCGATATTTTCGACCGCTGCGTTCACGTCCGCCGCCGTTTCCGCGATGGCCTCGATGCCATCCGCCGTGAAAGCGAGCGTGACACCTTCCGTCTTCATGAGCGCTTCGTATTGCTTGACGAGACTGGCTTCCGGCTCCGTCAGGATGCGGCGGAAATCTTCGCGCGTCAGCGCTTTGAGTTCGACGCGAATGGGCAAGCGCCCCTGCAGTTCGGGCAACAAGTCCGACGGCTTGGCGACATGAAAGGCGCCAGAGGCAATGAAGAGGATGTGATCCGTCTTGATCTGGCCGTGCTTGGTGGCGACGATCGTGCCTTCGATCAGCGGCAGCAGATCACGCTGCACGCCCTCGCGCGAGACGTCGCCGCCGCCCAAACGCTCCGAACGGGAAGCGATCTTGTCGATTTCGTCGATGAACACGATCCCGTCTTCCGCCGCCGCGGCAAGACCTTCTTTGGTCACCGCGTCCTGGTCCAAGAGCTTGTCGCTTTCCTCGCGCACCAGCGGCTCGACCGCCTCCGCCACCGTCGTGCGCATGCGTTTGGTGCGCGGGCCAAACGCCTTACCGAACATTTCCGACAAGTTGAGCACGCCCACGCCGGGCTGACCGGGAATATCGAGCTGTCCGATGGGCGAGGCCGTGTCCGCCATCTCGATCTCGACCTGGCTCTCATGCAACTCGCCCGCACGCAGCTTCTTGCGAAACGAATCGCGCGTGGCCGCGGAGGCGCCCTGCCCCACCAAAGCGTCGAGAATGCGCTCCTCGGCGGCTGCTTCCGCCCGCGCACGCACCTCGCGGCGGCGGCGATCGCGCGCCATGTCGAGCGAAACCTCCACCAGATCGCGCACGATCTGCTCCACATCGCGACCGACATAACCGACCTCGGTGAACTTGGTCGCCTCGACCTTCAGAAACGGCGCGCCCGCGAGCTTCGCCAGGCGCCGCGCGATCTCGGTTTTGCCGACGCCGGTCGGGCCGATCATCAGGATGTTCTTCGGCGTCACTTCTTCGCGAAGGTCTTCCGGCAATTGCTTGCGCCGCCAGCGGTTGCGCAGCGCGATGGCGACCGCACGCTTGGCGTCGTCCTGGCCGACGATGAATCGGTCGAGTTCGGACACGATCTCGCGCGGAGAAAAATCGCTCATGAGCTGAGGGTTTCCACGGTGAGATTGCGGTTGGTGTAGACGCAGATGTCCGCGGCGATATCCATCGACTTGCGCGCGATCGCTTCGGCGTCGTCGAGGTGCTCGTAAAGCGCGCGCGCGGCGGCGAGCGCGTAATTGCCTCCGGAACCGACCGCGATCACCGGATATTCCGGATCGATCACATCGCCGGCGCCGGTGATCATGAAGGTCTCGCGCTTGTCGGCGACGATCAGCATGGCTTCCAGGCGCCGGAGAGCCCGGTCGGTGCGCCAATCCTTGGCCAGCTCGACGCAAGCGCGCGCCAATTGCGTCGGAAACCGCTCCAGCTTCTGTTCCAAGCGCTCGAAAAGAGCGAACGCATCGGCCGTCGCCCCGGCGAATCCGGCGATCACCGCGCCGCCGCCCAGCGGGCGCACCTTCTTGGCGTTGCCTTTAAGGATGGTCCCCCCGGCGGATACCTGCCCGTCGCCGGCCAAAACCACCTTTCCCCCTTTGCGCACGCAAAGGATGGTGGTGCCGTGCCAAGCCGTTTCATTGCTCATCGACGATGATGTGGCGAACCCGGCGCCGGCGATCAAGCGGCTTGTTCGTCCTGCTCCGCACGCCGGCCGAGCCAATCCCGCACCAAATCCTCGGCGGGAACGGCGGCGCTGTAGAGGAACCCTTGGCCCCAGACGCACCCGCGCGCAGCCAGAAACTCCGCCTGGTCGCGCCGCTCAACGCCCTCCGCGACCACGCCGTGGCCCAATGTGGCGGCAAGCGCCAGGATCATCTCGACGATCGCCTCGGCCTGCTTGTCGCTGCCCAGACCCGCGACGAACTGGCGGTCGATCTTGATGACGTCGACGGGAAGCTGCGACAGCGCGGCAAGGCTCGAGTGGCCGCAGCCGAAATCGTCGATTGCGAGCCGCACGCCCGCTTCGCGCAGCGGTTCAAGCACGCGCACCGCATGCGCGGCGTCCTCCATCGCCACGGATTCGGTGATCTCAAGCTCAAGCAAATGCGGCGCAAGGCCGGCTTGCTTGATCAAATGCAGCACGTGCTCGGCGAAGCGCTTATTGCGCAATTGCAGCGCCGACACATTGACGGCGATCTTTGTCGCCATTCCCGCGCGCGACCAGGCCGCGCCCTTCCAGCACGCCTCGCGCAGGATCGCGTTCGACAGCAGTTCGATCAATCCGTTCTCTTCTGCGGCCGGGATGAAGCGCGCCGGGCTCACCAGCGCGCCGTCCGGCCGCAGCCAGCGCGCGAGCGCCTCAACGCCCTCCATCCGGCCGCTCGACAAATTGACCTTCGGCTGGAAGAAGGCGCGAAATTCGCCGCGCTCGATGGCGGCGCGCATGTCGCGCTCCAAAACCAGGCGCGCCATTGCGGCGCGGTCGATCGACGGCGTGAAGATCTTGAGGCGCGAGGGCGCGCCCTGAGCGGCGCCCAACGCCATACGCGCGTGTCGGATCACCGAGTCCGCCTCGCGTCCATCGCGCGGGGCGAGCGCCACGCCGCCGATCGCGCCCAAGGCGATCTTGTGCGCGCGCCATTCGAATGGCTGTTCCAGCGCGGTGTGCAATTGCTGAGCGAACCGCGCGGCCTCCGCCGGCGAAGCGATGCGCGGCGCAAGCACGGCGAAATCATGCGCGCCGAGCCGCGCGCCGGTCGCCGGGCGTTCCTGGGCTTGCTGCAAGCGGATCAGTCGGTCGGTGGCGCGCACCGCGCCCATGAAACGCTCTGCGACGAGCCGCATCAATTCGCGCGCCGCCTCGGGATCGAGCGTCTGCATGAGGCGCGGCAGGCGCTGAAACTCGAAAACGAAAACGGCGGCGAGCGCGTCCCCCTGTCCCGCCTGCAGAATCGCGAAATCGAGTTCGCGCTGGAAGCGGTCCTGGTTCGGCAATTGCGTCACGGGATCGACGAACGCGATCTGCTGAATCTTCTTCATCGAGGCCTGCAGCCGCGCGATCATCTGATTGAACGCGCTCGCGAGCACTTCGAACTCGTCGCCGGTCTTGAGCGAAACGGGCGCCGCATCGCCACGATCGCCCATCTCTTCCGCAAAGTGCGTCAAAACCTCCAGCGGACGCAGCGCACGCCGCACGATGGAAACTACGGCGGGGATCGCCACCAGCATGAAGCAAACCAGCGCGAGGAAGAACGGCGTCAGCGCCAGCATGGCGTTGTAGCGAAAGCCCTGCGGCTTGATTGTCACCGCCGCGACGCCGAGCAAGCGGCCGCCATGTTCAATCGGCTCGATCGTGATAAGAGCGTCCCCGCTGGCGCGCGCAAGGGTCAGTTCGCGTCGTTGCGCCACGCGCGATATCAGCCCAAGCTCCTGTCGTTCGGCCGCGGCGCCGTGGCTTGCGATTTCGGCGCCCGCTGCATCGGTGACGACGACGCGCTGCACTTCGCTGCGTGAGGCCATGCGCGCGACATTGGTCGCCACCGAGGGGAAGTCGCCGCGCGCGATCGCGTCCGCTGAATAGCGCGCGACACGGTCCGCAACCTCGCGCCCGCCGGTCTCTTGATGCCGGCGGCTTTCGTTTTCGAAGCCGATTATGACTGCAATGCTTGAAATCGCCGCGGTCGCCAAAACGAGGCCGACGGCGAATAGGCTCGCGCGCACGCCCAGCCCCAGGGGGCGGCGCGGCGGCGCGGCGCTGGTCAAAACCGTCGCGGGCATGGGCGTCCGTACTTGCAAAACGGCGCCAAGCCTTGCCGCGAATGGTTAGGATGCGCTAAAGCCCCAAGTGTTTTCTTAGGCTTTACCGGATTCAAGCAGTGAAGACTTGGTTGATGGCAGGGCCCACGGAGTTGAGATGCGTAAGGGCCGGATAGAGCGCGCGACCAAAGAAACCAGGATCGTGGTGGAACTTGATCTGGACGGCGTCGGTCACGCCGCGCTCAAGACCGGCATCGGCTTCTTCGATCATATGCTCGAAAGCTTCGCCAAGCACTCCGCCATCGATCTCAAGGTCGAAGCCCAAGGCGATCTGCACGTCGATATGCACCACACCGTGGAGGATGTGGGCATCTGCATCGGCCAAGCGGTTAAGCAGGCGTTAGGAGATTTCGCCGGCATCCGCCGGTTCGGCCACGCCTACATCCCGATGGACGAGACGCTTTCGCGCGCCGCCGTCGATTTCTCCAACCGACCCTATCTCATCTGGCGCGTCGAGCTGGCGCGTCCAAAGCTGGGCGAGATGGATACGGAGCTGTTCAAGGAATGGTTCCAGGCGTTCGCGATGAATGCGGGCGCCTGCGTCCATGTCGAAAACCTCTACGGCGAAAACACGCACCACATCGTCGAGTCCTGCTACAAGGCTTTGGCGCGTGCGACGCGCGCGGCGGTGGAAGCCGATCCGCGACTCAATGGCGCCGCCGCCTCCACCAAGGGTTCGCTCTAGCTTTCACGGCCGCAAAGGCCCACCTAGCGGGGACATGAGCCGCATCGCTCTCATCGACTATGGCGCGGGCAACATCCGCTCCGTGCACCGCGCGCTGACGGCCGGCGGCGGCGATGTCGTCGTCACCGACGATCCCGAGGTCGTGCGCAGGGCCGGACGCGTCGCCCTGCCCGGCCAGGGCGCGTTCGCCGATTGCATGAGCGGCCTCGAAAGCCGCGATGGCCTGATTGAGGCGCTTGAAGAGGCCGTGCTGAGACGCGGCGCGCCCTTCCTCGGCATTTGCGTCGGCATGCAATTGCTGGCCGAAACCGGCCTCGAGCACACCGAGCGCAAGGGCCTCGGATGGATCGGCGGCGTGTGCCGCGAATTGCGTCCGGGCCCCGGCCTTACACTGCCCCATACCGGCTGGAACGAAGTGCGCCCAATGCGCGGACATCCGGTGTTCGACGCGCTGGCGCCGGCGAGGCATTGCTACTTCAATCATTCCTTCGTGCTCGAGCCGCCGCGCGAGGCGATCGCCGCGACCACTGAGCACGGCGAGACGTTCTGTTGCGGCGTCGCCCGGGACAATCTGGTCGGCGTGCAATTCCACCCGGAAAAGAGCCAGACGGCCGGACTTGCGGTCGTCAGCAATTTCGTGACCTGGTCGCCGTGAGAGCCCCATGATCCTCTACCCCGCCATCGACCTGAAAGACGGCCGTTGCGTCCGCCTTGCCGGCGGGCGCATGGAAGACGCGACGATCTTCAACGAAGATCCCGCCGATCAGGCCGTGTTGTTTCAAACCGCGGGCTTCACTTGGCTGCACGTCATTGATCTCGACGGGGCCTTCGCCGGCGGCCCGCGCAATGCCGGGGCGGTGGCGAAGATTCTCTCCATGGCGAGCATCCCGGTGCAGGTCGGGGGCGGCGTGCGCTCGCTCGAGAACATCTCGTACTGGATCAATGCCGGCGCATCGCGGGTGATCCTGGGCACCGCCGCCGTGCGCAGCCCGCAGCTCGTTCGCGACGCCGCGAGGGATTTCCCGCAGCAAGTGGCCGTAGCGCTTGATTCCCGCGACGGCAAAGTCGCGGTCGAAGGTTGGGCTGAACAGACCGAACTCGACGTGGCGGAAATGGCCAAACGCTTCGAGGATGCAGGGGTCGCCGCGCTCGTCGTCACCGACATCACCCGCGACGGCATGAAGACTGGCGTCAACGTCGAACTTACGGGGCGCGTGGCCGACGCCGTTGCGATTCCGGTGATCGCCTCGGGCGGCGTCAAATCGGCCGCGGATATCGTCGCGCTCCGGGCCCGCGCCGGGCGGCCAATCCACGGCTGCATCCTCGGCCGCGCGCTCTACGACGGCGACCTCACCGCGCAAGCCGCGATCGAGGCCGCGGGCTGATGCTCGCCGCGCGCATCATACCGTGCCTGGACGTGAAGGATGGCCGCGTGGTCAAGGGCGTGAACTTCGTCGACCTGAAAGACGCCGGCGACCCCGCCGAACAGGCCGCCATCTACGATGCGCAGGGCGCCGACGAAATCTGTTTTCTCGACATCACGGCGAGTCACGAACGGCGCGGAACGCTGCTGGACGTCGTGCGCCGCACGGCGGATCGCTGTTTCACGCCACTGACGGTCGGCGGTGGCGTGCGCACGCCGGAAGACGTGCGCGCCCTCCTCCTCGCCGGCGCCGACAAAGCCGCCATCAACACGGCCGCCGTGCAAACGCCCGAGCTGATTGACGCGGCGGCGCGTAAATTCGGATCGCAATGCATTGTTGTGGCCCTCGACGCCAAGCGGGCCGCGCCCGACAAGTGGGAAGTCTTCATCCACGGCGGCCGCACCCCCACCGGCAAAGACGCGGTCGCCTTCGCCACGGAAGCAGTTGAGCGCGGCGCGGGCGAATTGCTGGTGACCAGCATGGACCGCGACGGCACGCGCGCCGGCTATGACATTGCGCTGCTCAAGGAAATCACTTCCCGCGTGCGCGTGCCGGTGATCGCTTCGGGCGGCGCCGGCGTGCTTGACGACTTGGTCAAAGCCATCGTCGAGGGCGGCGCTTCCGCCGCACTGGCCGCTTCCATTTTCCACTACGGCGAGCACACTCTGGCCGAAGCGCGTGAGGCGCTGCGCCAAGCCGGCGCGCCGGTTCGCACCATCTGAGGACGCCATGAGCACCACTCTCGGCCAGAGCATCGACACTTTGGCGCAGACCATCGCCGAGCGCGCCGGCGCGAGCCCCGCGTCGTCCTACACGGCGTCCCTGCTCGCCGGCGGACCCGCTAAATGTGCCAAGAAGCTCGGGGAAGAAGGCGTGGAGGCGGCGCTTGCGGCGGTGAGCGGCGACAAGGGTGCGCTCGCGAGTGAAGCCGCCGACGTGATCTATCACTTGCTGGCTACGCTCTACGTCTGTGGCGTTGCGCCAGACGATGTCGCCGCGGCTTTGGAGAAGCGGCGCGGCGCATCCGGCCACGATGAAAAGGCCAGCCGCTAGCGGGCTTCGCCAGCAATTTGCCAAACTTCAGTCCCGGTATGGATCGTGCGCGCGGATCATGCTTGGTGATGATGCATGCTGCGAACTGGACGCCTGGGCCCGCGACGATGAAATCCGAAGCCGCCGCTGCGCGCTTGGTGGACCGCATCTATGCGGCAATCCGTTTTCCGCAAACCTGGAGTGAAATCGTCGCCGAGATCGCCGAATGGCTCGAGGCCGACATGGGCATGATGACCTCGCCCTCCCTGCCCGGGCTCAACGCCGTTCCCATCGTGCTGCATCGGCTCGATCTCAGTCCGGTTCAGAGCAATCCGCTGATGTGGCGCGCTGAATTTACGCTGCGCGCGATGGCGACGGGGGCCACGCCGGGCGTGTTTCTGTTCGATGAGTTGATGCCGCCGGAGGAGCAGCGCGGCAACGAGTATTGGCAAACGATCATCAGGCCGCTCAATATCGGCAGCGGGCTCTTGGGCGTCGTTCGCACGGCGGACGACAATCAAAAGCCCGTCATTCTGAACTATTACCGCCGCGTAGGCGCCCCTCCCTTCACGCGCCGGGACGCGGATGCGCTCAATCTTCTGCTGCCGCATGTGCGTCGGGCGCTCGGCATCCTTCTCGATTCCAATGCCGCCGCCGATCCGCACGTGGGGGAGCTCTACGATTCGTTGAGCGCGCCGGCGTTTCTCTACGACGCGGCCGGCAAGCTGGTGCATCGCAATCAAGCCGCGCATGCGCTTTTGCAGGCCAAGCTCGGCGTGTCTCTGCGCGACGGACGCCTGGTGCTTGCAGACACCGAGGCCCAGCGAAATTTTGAAGACGCGCTGACGCGCGTGATCGGCGAGAGCTGGACCCGCAAGTTTCGCACCGGCGCCGAACTGCTCGCCCAGCCCCCCGCCGGAGGATCCCCGCTGGTTCTCGTCGTCACGCCGCTCGGCGCGGAGAACCCGATCGCACAATGGGCCGCGCCGGTGCGCTGCGTGGTGTTCGTGCTGGAGGAAAAACTGCGCGCGGACGCGACGTTGGAAACCCGCTTGCGGCGGCTCTACGGCCTCACGTCGGCTGAAGCGCAAATCGGCATCGGCATCGCCGGCGGCGCCACGCTTCCGGAAATCGCCAGGCAGCGCGGCACGCGCCCCTCCACCGTGCGCGCGCAGCTCAAAGGCGCGATGGCGAAAATGCTCACGCGCCGGCAGTCTCAGCTCGCGGCGATGATTAGCCGGCTGCGAATCTAGTCCGGACGCTTCAAGAAAACATAGAAGGCGCCCGCGCCGCCGTGGCTGCGATGAGCCTGCGCAAACCCCGCGACGCGCCCCTTCAGTTCGGGCGCGGCAAGCCAATCGGGAAAGCGGCGCTTCAGCACGCCTTCGCCGCCCCTGCCCTGGCCGGTCACGACGATCACGGCGCGCGCGCCTTGTCTCTGCGCGGTGACAAGAAAGCCGATCAGCGCGGCCCGGCCGCTGTCCTGGGTGTGGCCGTGAAGATCAAGCGTCGCATCGATGTCGATCTGACCGCGGCGCACGCGCTTTTCCGCGCTCCGGTCGGCCGGCTTGATCGCTCCTTTCGCTGACCGTGCGGATGGGGAGGGCGGCGGAGGCTTGGCCCCGGTTGGGGCGACGCGAGGCCTTTGCTCCATCGCGGCCCCCGGCTCCCGCTCCTCCGGGAGGGTTTGGCGCGGACGCGCCAAGCCCTGCGCCACGCGGCGCCACAACGCCTTCTCTTCCGGATTGAGGTCGCGCCGTTTGACCAAGCTTACGCCGCTGAGACGCGCGCAAGCTTCCAGTTCGGATCGTGCGAGCGCACATCCCTCTCGAAGGTCCATTTCTCAAGGCCGTCGCGCACGCCTTCGGGCCCATGCGCCAGTTCCGCTTCGAACTTCACGCTCACGCGCGCGGTCTGGCCCTCGAGTTCGGCATCGGTGAGCTCGGCGCGGCGCAGACGCACAAGCTCCGGACCGGCCTCGCCCTTCTGCTCGCGTTCGCTGATCGCTCGTGAAAAGGTGTCGAACACGCGCTGCGTCAGCAGCGGCTGGAGCGCGTCCCGATCGCCTTTGGCGAAGGCGGCGAGAATCTGCTCGTACGCCGCGCGCGCTCCCTTCACGAACTTGTCGACATCGAAGCCGGGATCGGCGCGCAAGATCGCCATGACGCCCTCCCCCGCGGGGTTCGGCGCGGACGGCCCCGCCGCCGGCGCCGCACCCAGCCCAAACCGCGGCAATTGCAGAGAAGCCGGCGGGGCGGGCGCCCGCGCTTCCACGGGCGGCGGTTCGGCCCCGGTGCGACGGCCAAACGTTGCGTAAAGCTTGTAGAGGATCACCCCGGCGGCAACCGCCAGGATGAAGATCACTATAACGTCCTGGTTCAACGCCAACGCATGCGCTCCTGAGGCTCGGCCTCACACTAGCCCTCCAAGATAATAAGGCTACTCGGCAAACGCCAGCTTGCGATCGGTTGCGGGGCGCTGTTCCCCGTGTTAGCCCGCGCTTTCAGCAGAATTTTCAGGCAAGAAAGCCGGCGCATGACCACGACACCTGGGCTCGAAGGCGCCCAAGCCTCCGCCGATTCCCCGCATCTGCGCGTGCTTGCCCAGTACGTGAAGGACTTGTCATTCGAGAACCCGATGGCCGCGGCGTCCGCCCGCGCCTACGAGACCCAGCCCATGATCGACATGGGCGTCGAGGTGAAATCGCGGCCGATTGGCGAACAAGGCGATGCGTACGAGGTCGACCTGCGGATCAATGTCACCGCCAAGCGCGAAGAAGAAGTGATGTTTGTGGCCGACCTCACCTATTCGGGGCTCTTCCAATTCATGAGCGTGCAGGAGGCGGACGTCGAACCGCTGCTGTGGATTGAGTGTCCGCGGCTGTTATTCCCGTTCAGCCGGCAAATCCTGGCCGAGATCACGCGCGAGGGCGGATATCCGCCGCTGTTGATCAACCCGATCGATTTCACTCCGCTCTATTGGGCGGAATTGCGCGACCGCGAAGCGCGCGCGGCCGGCGGGGCGCCGCCCAGCTAGGCGTATTTTCTCCAAAGCGCGGCCGCGCCGAGATCCGCCACAAACGCCTTGTGCGCCTCTTCCTCCTCCGGCGTCAGACGGGCCGGCAACGGCGCCGGGCGCGGCGAACGCGGCGTGAAGATCACGCGCTGCACATTGTCGGCAAGCGTCAAGTTCTGCGCTTCGCTCTCAAACATGAGCTTTTGCTCGCGCCCGCCTTTGAGCTGCAGATAGACTTCGGCCAGGATCTTCGCGTCCACCAAGGCGCCGTGGCCCCCCGGCCCCTTGCGCGCCGCGAGGTCGAATCCATAACGATCGAGCTGGAATCGCTTCGCCAGGGCGTCAAGCGAGCAGGACGCGCCGGGAAATCGCCGGCGCGCAATCTGCAGCGTATCTATGAACCGCTCCATTCCCGGCTGCGCTTTGCCGGCGCGTGCAAGTTCGGCATAGAGGAAGCGCCGGTCGAACTCGCTGTTGTGCGCGATGAGCGGCGAATCTTCGAAGAATTCCAGGATCTTTTCGGCGATGTCGGCAAACAGCGGCTTATCGCGCAGGAACGCGCCGGTGAGCCCGTGCACGCGCACCACCTCCTCCACCACCTCGCACTGCGGGTTCATGTAAAAGTGGAGCGTCCTTCCCGTCGGCGAGAGATTGTAGAGCTCGACGCAGCCGATCTCGACGATGCGGTCCCCGGCGTCCGGGTCGCGGCCGGTGGTTTCGGTATCGAAGACGATCTCGCGCATGCCTTCGCCGCTAAGCTGCTTTGCGCAGGGCGTCCAGCACCGCTCGCACTTGAGCGCGAGTCTGTTCGAGATCCCCGCCCGTCTCGATGACGAAATCCGCGTCCGCGCGCTTCTTTGCATCCGGCGTCTGGCGCGTGCGAATAGCGGCGAACTTCGCTTCGGTCATGCCCGGCCGCGCCATGACGCGCGCGCGTTGAACCTCGGCCGGCGCAGAAACCACCACGATTTTGTCGAAGCGGCTGGCCGCGCCGGTTTCGAACAACAGCGGCACATCGAGCACGGCGAGCGGCGCCCGCGCGGCCCGCTGCGCGCGCAGGAAACGCGCCTGCGCCGTGCGCACCAGCGGATGCACGACGGCCTCCAAGCGCCGCAGCGCCTCCGGATTGCCGACAATGCGCGCCGACAACAGATCGCGATTGATCGCGCCATCCTCGACCACGCCGGGAAATGCGGCCTGAATGGGCGCGACCGCCGCCCCGCCTGGCGCGTAGAACTCGTGCACGGCGGCATCCGCGTCGAACACCGGCGCGCCCTCCTCCGCGAACATGCGCGCCACTGTGGACTTGCCCATGCCAATGGAACCGGTGAGCCCCACGACAATCATTCGTGTTCGCCGAGCGCCGCGAGCAGGCGTTGGCGGGCGATCTTGGTGTCCGGCTCGATGTCGAACCAGAGTTTGAACGCGCGCGCCCCCTGGTGGATCAGCATGCCGAGTCCATCAACGGCCGTGAGTCCTTGCGCCCGCGCCGCTTTCAGCAGCGGCGTTTCCAAGGGGCGATAGACGATGTCGACGACGATCGCGCCCGACTTGCAGCGCGCGACGGGCCAGTGCGGACTCGCTGTTCCGTCCATTCCCAGCGTCGTGGTTTGCACGATGAGATCGGCGTTGGCGAAAAGCGAACCGAGATCGTTCCAGTCGCCGACATGTGCGCGGGTGAGCGTTTTCGCCAGCGCCTCAGCTCGTTCCGCCGTGCGGTTTGCGATTGTGAGGTCGATGTCCTGCGCCGGGCCCGGCAGCAGCGCTTGCGCAATGCCCTTCGCCGCGCCGCCCGCGCCCAAAATCAGCACTTCGGACACCCGGGCGCCCCAGCCGGGAACGGCTTCGGCGAGGGCGTCGAGGAATCCGTCGCCGTCCGTATTGAAGGCCGACAGAGCGCCATCCGCTTCCCAACGCAAAACGTTGGCGACGCGGAAAGCGCCGCTATCGGCGGCGGCGGCGGCGGCCTCCTTGTGCGGCGTCGTGACGTTCGCACCCCTGAAGCCGACATGCTTGAGCGCATGGAACGCAGCGACCGGATCGCCGCCGCGCAGCGGCAGCGCGACATAAACCGCGTCCAGTCCATGATCCTCGATCCACCCATTGTGCATCACCGGCGAGAGCGAGCGCCCTACGGGATCGCCAAAGATGGCGAGCAGCTGGGTCTTGGCGGTGATGGGAGTCATTTCGGCGCGATCCCATGTTCGCGCAGGAAAGCCAAGAGCGGCAGCAAAGGCAGCCCGAGCACGGAGAAATAATCGCCATCCACGCGCTCGAACAATTGCGCTCCGAGGCTCTCAAGCTGATAGGCCCCGACTGAGGCCAGCGCGCTCTCTCCCGCCCTCGCGATATAGGCGTCGAGAAACTCGTCGGAAAACGCCCGCATGCGAAGACGCGGCGTCTCGATATGGCGCCAGATGATGGCGCCGTCGCGGGCGATGACAGCCGCGGTGAGCAGCTCATGTGTCCGTCCGCGCAGCTTCTCAAGGTGGGCGCGCGCCGCCGCCAAATCCTTCGGCTTGTCGAGCGTTTCGCCCTCAACGGCCAGCATCTGATCGGCGCCGATCACGAAGCCAGGCCTGCGGCTCGACACCGAGAGCGCCTTGACTTCCGCCAATGCGTCGGCCTGGTCGCGCGGCTTCAGGCCTTCGGCGCGCAGGCCGGCCTTGACGGCCTCCTCGTCGACGTGCGGCTTCTCCACTTCGATTGGGAGGCCGGCATCCTCCAGCATGCGTCGGCGCGCCGCGCTGCCAGAAGCAAGAATAAGTTTCATGCGCCGCGCCGCTCGCCCAGCAGATTGAGAATTGAGGCCGCGGTTTCCTCAATCGAGCGGCGCGACACGTCGATAACAGGCCACCCTTCGCGCTCGAACAGCTTCTGCGCGGCCATCACCTCGGCGCGCACCGATTCCTCATCCGTATAATCCCCTGCCCGCGTCTCCTTCATCGCCGCGAGCCGATTCTTGCGCACGTGAATCAGCCGGTCGGGCGAGATGGTGAGGCCAACCACCAGCGGCCGGGTCGGTTCGAACAATTCCGGCGGCAACGCCACATTCGGCACCATCGGCACATTGGCTGCCTTCACGCCGCGATGCGCGAGATAGACGCTGGTCGGTGTTTTCGACGTGCGGCTGACCCCGACAAGGATCACGTCGGCCCGGCGCAGATCCACCGCCTGCTGACCGTCGTCATGGTACATGGCGAAATCCAGCGCATCGATGCGCTGGAAATACTCCGCGTTGAGCACTCTCGCACCGCCGACGCGGTGGTTGAGCTCTTGGCCCAGATAACGCGACACCGTGTCCAGCACCGGATCGAGCACGGCCACGCAGGGCATCATCAATTGATGACAGCGCCGCTCCAGCTTGGCGCGGTGCTCAA
Source organism: Caulobacterales bacterium (assembly GCA_035549695.1). GTDB lineage: Bacteria > Pseudomonadota > Alphaproteobacteria > Caulobacterales > Aquidulcibacteraceae > Vitreimonas. The sequence continues at coordinate 98,917 of DASZQK010000055.1, forward strand.
GCTTGGACAGCGTGAACATGACCACGCCCGGCGCCGATTCGATTTCCTTCAAAACCCGGTCCAGCTGCCGCTCGGAGCGGACCAGGAAATAGGAATGCTCGATGGGCAGGATGTTGTCGAACTGCGCACAGGTGGCGCGCATGACCCCAGCCAAGGTCTCGCCAGTTGAATCGGAGACGAGGTGGACGTTGCAATAGGTGCCGAAGCGCTCGCGCATGGTCTGGAGATGCGCTTTCGGGCGGCGTTGAGCAAGCTGTGGACACCGCGTGGATAATGCTCGGTCCGAGTGCGAAGCGAGCCCGCTTGATCCTACCGCTCGTCGATTTGCGCTCTCCTCATTGGCGAGTCGTCCCGCCCTTGCTCACAGGCGGCAATTTGGCGCCCCCGAGAATCGCATGCTCCCTGTCTTCTTCCCAAGTGCTCGGCCAGAAAGGATTTTCTCGCACTGCCCGGTTTGAGTAAGGCTGTGGGCATCCTGTGGATGGGCGCGTTGTCCCGCGTTTCAAACCGCATCAACAATGAATCCTCATTAAACACATTCCAGATTCAAGTTTAGAAGGTGGCCATGCCCGTTGGGGATCAATCCGATTTGCCTGCGCTTCTGCGCGTGCTCCAGGGTCAGCGGGTCGATCCTCCACCGGTCTGGATCATGCGTCAGGCCGGGCGTTACCTGCCGGAATATCGGGAGCTGAGAGGACGGGCCAAAAGCTTCCTCGATTTCTGCTATTCCCCTGCCCTGGCGACGGAGGCTGTTCTGCAGCCGTTGCGGCGCTTTCCACTCGATGCGGCGATCTTGTTCTCGGATATCCTGGTCGTGCCGGACGCTTTGGGCCGGGCCGTGGAGTTTTTTGAGGGCGAGGGCCCGCGGCTGCGGCCCTTGGTCGAGGAAACGGATTGGCGCTTCGACGAACCGACGCGGGCGATTCAGCGACTTTCCCCGGTCTATGAAGCGGTGGAGCGGATCAAACGCGCCCTGCCCTCTGGCACGCCGCTGATCGGATTTTGCGGCGGGCCGTGGACTGTTGCGACCTACATGCTGCAAGGCAAAGGCGGCGACAAGGACACCGCCCGGCTGGCCGCGTACCAACGCTCCGAGGACGTAGCGCATTTGCTCAACGTGCTGATCGAGACGTCGGCGCTGCACCTCGCTGCGCAAGTCAAGGCCGGGGCGGATTGCGTGCAGATTTTCGAGAGTTGGGCCGAGGGTCTGGCCGAGCCGCTTTTCGAACGTTTGGTGATCCGGCCGACCGCGGCGCTCGTAACGCGATTGCGGAGTATGGACGTGGCCGTTCCGATCATTGGTTTTCCACGCGGCGCCGGGGCGTTGATCGCGCGCTATGCTCAAGAGACCGGGGTCGACGCGTTGGGCGTGGACACGCAAACGCCCGCGAATTTTGCACGCGGCGCCGCAAGCCGCCTGGCGCTTCAGGGCAATCTCGATCCGCAGCTCGTGGTGGCCGGCGGCCGCGCCCTGGAAGACGGCGTTGACGCCGTGCTCAGCGCGTTTTCGGGCATTCCGCATATCTTCAACCTGGGTCACGGCATCACGCCGGCCGCGCCGCCGGAAAATGTCGCGCGCTTGGTCCAGCAAGTGAAAGGCGCCGCGTGACGCGCAAAATTGCGGTTATTCTGTTCAATCTCGGCGGGCCCGATTCCCTGGAGGCCGTGCGGCCGTTTTTGGTCAATCTGTTCAGCGATCGCGCGATCATCGATCTGCCGCAGCCTTTGCGGGGCGTGATCGCGCGCACCTTGGCGAACCGGCGCAAGCACGAAGCGCAACTGAACTACGCGCATATGGGCGGGCGCTCTCCGATCTTGCCGGAGACGCAAGCGCAGGCGCGCGCGCTCGAAGAGGCGTTGGCGAAACGCATGCCGGATGCCGAGTTCAAATGCTGGCCCGCAATGCGCTATTGGCGACCGTTTATCGAAGACGTGGCGCGCAAGGCGGAGGCATGGGGCGCAAGCGAAGCGGTGCTGGCGCCACTCTATCCGCAATACTCGTCGACCACGACAGGCTCTTCGCTGGTGGCTTGGCGCAAAGCGTCCGCCCTGCCCGCCTCCACCGTTTGCTGCTATCCCGCCGGCGCCAATTTTGCCCGCGCCCACGCGGACGCGATCCTTGAAGCATGGCGCGCGGGCGGAGAGCCCGCCAATCCGCGCGTCATTTTCTCGGCGCACGGGCTGCCCCTCCGCGTGATCGAGCGCGGCGACCCCTATCAATGGCAGGTGGAGCAAAGCGTCGCCGCCGTCAGCGCGCTTTTGCCCGCCGACTGGGACAAAAGGATCGCCTATCAGTCGCGCGTCGGCCCGCTCAAATGGCTGGAGCCGTCGACGCTCGATGAACTGGCCGCGGCCGGGCAGGACCAGGTTGGCGTAATCGTCTCGCCGATCGCTTTCGTTTCGGAGCACATCGAGACGCTGGTGGAGCTCGATCGCGACTACGCCCAAAGCGCCGTATCCTTCGACGTGCCCTACTATCTCCGGGCCAAAGCGCTGGGCGCGGCAGAGCGCTTCATTGACGCCCTGGCGGAGCTGGTGGAGCGTGCCTGCGCGCTGCCCGGCCGGGTGCAATCGGAATCGGGCGGCCGGATTTGTCCGGCGGCGTTTGGCCTTTGCCCGCACCGCCCGAATGAGGGATAGGCCTCGTGGAACACGTCATCGGCTATGACCTGGCGCGCGGCCTGCACATCATCGCCGTCATCGCCTGGGTCGCCGGCATGCTGATGCTGCCGCGCTTCTACGCCTACCAGACCGGCTCGCAACCGGGCGGCGAACTCGAAGCCAAAATGATCAAGGCGTCGCGCTCGCTGCGTCTGATCATTGTCATGCCCTCAATGATTTTGGCCTGGGCGTTTGGACTCTTCCTGTTCGCTACCTACCTAGTCCCCGACTGGGAGCGCCCCCTGCCCGAAGTGCTGGCCGGCGTGCCGCATTGGTTTTGGGCCAAGCTGACCCTGGTTCTGATCCTCTCCGCCTACCATGGCTTCCTCGTCAGCGCCGGGCGCAAGCTGGCCGCCGGCGAGCGCAAGCACACCGAGAAGTTTTGGCGGCTGATGAGCGAGATCCCCTTCCTCATCGCCATCGCCGTCGTGCTGCTGGCGACGGTCGAGCCATTTTAAGATGAACGCGCGGGCCGCCCTTGCCCTAGCGCTCGGGTTGCTCAACGGCGCGGCATGGGGGCTGTTGTTGCTCGTAGGGTTTCAGCTCATCGCGGGCATCGCGGCTCAACGCGCCGCCGGTTATCCGAGCCCCGATCAAATCGCGTATTTCATCGGCCTACCGGTCCTGATGCTGGCCGCCTCCGCCGGTCGATACGTTTGGCTGCGCATCAGTCGCAATCCGCGGCAGCCGTTTGCGACCTTGCTCCTTTCGTCATTGATCCTGCTTCCCTACCTGATGATGTGAGGCGGCGTCTAAGCTCCGCTTGACGCGCCCGGCCGGTTATGGTGTCCATGGGCCTCGCGCGTTCCCCACGCGCTTTGCGCCAGCGGCGCCAAATCCCATCCGCTGAACAAATCAGACCTCATCCCTGTTCGCCCTGGCCTCGCGCCATGGGTCCGACCTGGGGACCAAACACCAAGTTTCCCAAGAAGATTTTTCTCATGACTGACGAACAAGTGCTCGAAGGGTTCACGCAACTCACGCTGCAGGAACTCAAGCGCAAACCCCCAACCGAAATCCTCGCTCTCGCGGAATCGCTTGAGATCGAGGGGGCCAACACGCTGCGGACGCAGGACATGCTGTTCGCGATCCTGAAGGCGATGGCTGATCGCGGCGTCGATATTGGCGGCGGCGGCGTTGTCGAGATTCTCTCCGACGGCTTCGCCTTTCTGCGCAGCCCGCAAAGCAATTACCTCCCCGGCCCGGACGACATCTACGTTTCGCCCTCGCAGATCCGGAAGTTCGGCCTGCGCACCGGCGACACCGTCGACGGCCAGATCCGCGCGCCGAAAGATGGCGAGCGCTATTTCGCGCTGGTGAAGGTCAACTCGATCAATTTCGAGGACCCCGACCGCGTCCGCCACAAGGTTCATTTCGACAATCTGACGCCGCTCTACCCGACCGAGCGGCTGAAGATGGAAATCGAAGACCCGACGCTGAAGGACAAAACCGGCCGCGTCATCGATATCGTCGCGCCGGTCGGCAAGGGCCAGCGTTCGCTGATTGTCGCACAGCCGCGCACGGGTAAGACCGTCATCCTGCAGAACATCGCCAAGGCCGTCGAGACCAACCATCCCGAGGTCTTCCTGATCGTTCTGCTGATCGACGAGCGCCCGGAAGAAGTCACCGACATGCAGCGTTCGGTGAAGGGCGAAGTTGTCTCCTCCACCTTCGACGAACCGGCGACGCGTCACGTCGCGGTGGCGGAAATGGTGATCGAGAAGGCCAAGCGCCTCGCCGAACACGGCAAGGACGTGGTGATCTTACTCGATTCCGTCACCCGCCTCGGCCGCGCCTACAACACCGTCGTGCCCTCTTCCGGCAAGGTGCTGACAGGCGGTGTCGACGCCAACGCGCTGCAGCGTCCGAAGCGCTTCTTCGGCGCGGCGCGCAACCTCGAAGAAGGCGGCTCGCTCACCATCATCGCCACCGCCCTCATCGATACCGGCTCGCGTATGGACGAAGTCATCTTTGAAGAGTTCAAGGGCACGGGTAACAGCGAGCTCCAGCTCGACCGCAAGGTCGCCGACCGCCGCATCT
>DASZQK010000056.1:0-90929 GCA_035549695.1 Caulobacterales bacterium
CGGAAATCTTGTAGGCGCCAGTGCGCGGCTTGGCGTCACGAATTTGGGCGTCGGTAAGCGGCATGGGACTCGAACTCGCAGCGCGAAGGACTCGAACCCGCAGCGGCCATGGTATTTTTCGGAGGCGGTCGAAAAAACCCCATAAAAGACCATGGCCGCTGCGGCCCGTAATCCACAACGCGTTACCAGCAATTAGTCAACTTTTTCTTGAGAAACAGGTGGTTAACCGGTCGCTCTGGGACGACCTGGGACACTAAATGGCGGAGAGGGTGGGATTCGAACCCACGGTACCCTTGCGAGTACTCCGCATTTCGAGTGCGGTGCGATCGACCACTCTGCCACCTCTCCGCGGCTCGCGTGGAACGCGCCCCTGGTCGTGGGGAAGGCGAGGGCATAGTGCAAGCCGCGCGCCGCGACAATGGTGGCGCGGCGCGGCGATCAACGCGCGGCGGCGCCCGAAGCGGCGTCCGGCTCGGCGGCGAGGTGCGCCGGCGGCCGCCCGCGGGCGCGGGCGAAATGCTTTGGCGGGCGTCTCAAGCGTGGTTGACGCGCGGGCGCTGGTCCGGCTATATCCCCCGTCCCGCCCGCGCGATCTTCGCGCGGGCGATCCATTTCATGCGGCGGAAACCATGTTCGCGGTGATCAAAACCGGCGGAAAGCAATACCGGGTCGCCAAGGACGACGTCATTGTGGTCGAGAAGCTCGACGGCAAGGCGGGGTCCAAGGTCACGTTTGATTCCGTGCTGATGATCGGCGACGGCGCGAAACTGAAGCTGGGCAAGGACTTGGCCGGCGCGACCGTGACGGGCGAGCTGGTCGATACCGGCAAGGGCGAGAAGGTGGTGGTGTTCAAGAAGCGCCGCCGCAACACCTATCGCCGCCACCGCGGCCACCGCCAGATCGAGTCGACCGTGAAAATCACGGCGATCGGCTCATCAAAAGACAAGAAGGCGGAGTAGTCCGATGGCCCACAAGAAAGCCGGCGGTTCTTCGCGCAACGGGCGCGACAGCCAAGGCCAGCGTCTCGGTGTGAAGCGGTTCGGCGGCCAGACGGTCCCGGCCGGCAACATCCTCGTGCGCCAGCGCGGCACCAAATTCCACCCGGGCGTGAACGTCGGCATGGGCCGCGATCACACCCTCTTCGCGCTTTGCGACGGCGAAGTTCGCTTCGCCACGAAGCGCGACGGCCGAACCTACGTCTCCATTTGGCAGGCAGTAGCGGCTGAATAGGCGATCCAAGGACATTCCTCGGATCGCCCCACCAACAAGGCGATCCGGGAACCGAGTATGCGGGGGAGCCGGGTCGACCGGCTCCCTTTTTTCTTCCCCGCCTAACCGAGCCAAGCGCGAAGGAGGCTCACATGCGGGATGTGTTGGAGATCGATACGGAACGGCTGGTGCTGCGGCGCCCGGCGGCGAGCGACGCGACCCGCGTGGCGTGCTTCCTCGCCGACCAGGGGGTCTCGCGCATGGTGGCCTCGGTTCCCCATCCCTATCCGCCCTCGGCGGCGGAGGGCTGGCTCATGCTTCAGCGGGCGCGGCGCGGCCTCGGCGATGATCACGTCTTCGCCATCGAGCTGCCGCGCGAAGGGCTGATCGGCATGGTCGGCGCGCATGCGGCTGGCGACGTGTTCGAAATCGGCTATTGGATCGGCCGTCCGTATTGGGGCGAGGGCTTCGCGACCGAAGCGCTGCAGGGTTTCGTCGTCGAGGCGAAACGCCTGGGCGAACTGGAAGCGGGGCATTTCGTCGACAATCCCGCCTCCGGGCGCGTGCTGGAGAGGGCGGGCTTCGTCTATACCGGCGAGATCGCCGCGCGATTTTCGTTGGCGCGGGGCGAGCGCGTTCCCTCGCGCCGCATGCGCTACAAGCCTAAGCCGGCGCGGCGCGGCGCGGCCATGGAAGCGTGCTGCTAGGACCGGCGGTCCTTCGCACGGGGGAAGGACGAGGTGAGCAATGGAGCGAGGACGATGGGATTGCGCGTAGCGGTGGTCGGCGCCACGGGAAATGTGGGCCGCGAGATGATGAATATCCTCGACGAGCGGCTGTTTCCTGCCGACGAGGTGGCCGCCGTCGCCTCGCGCCGTTCGGTGGGCGCGGAGGTGAGCTACGGCGACAAGACGTTGAAGTGCAAGGATCTCGAGCACTTCGATTTCAGCGGGTACGATCTCGTGCTGATGAGCGCCGGCGGGGCGGTGTCGAAGGAATGGTCGCCCAAGATCGGCGCGCAGGGACCGGTGGTGATCGACAATTCGAGCGCGTGGCGGATGGATCCGCGCGTGCCGCTCGTGGTGCCGGAAGTGAACCCGGACGCGGTCGACGATTTCTCCAAGCTCAACATCATCGCCAATCCGAATTGCTCGACCGCGCAGCTCGTCGTCGCGTTGAAGCCGTTGCACGACCGCGCGAAGATCAAGCGCGTGGTGGTGGCGACGTATCAGTCCGTCTCCGGCGCCGGCAAGGACGCCATGGATGAGCTGTGGACGCAGACGCGCGCCCTTTACGTCAACGATGAGGTGGTCAAGGAGCGTTTCACCAAGCAGATCGCCTTCAACGTCATCCCGCACATCGATGTCTTCATGGAGGACGGCTACACCAAGGAAGAATGGAAGATGACGGCGGAGACGAAGAAAATCCTCGATCCGTCGATCAAGCTCACGGCGACGTGCGTGCGCGTGCCGGTGTTCGTGGGCCACTCCGAAGCCGTCAACATCGAGTTCGAAAACCCGATCAGCGCGGAAGAGGCGCAAGAGATTCTGCGCGAGGCGCCGGGCGTATTGCTGTTCGACAAGCGTGAGGACGAAGGCTACATCACGCCGGTCGAAGCGGTGGGTGAGTTTGCAACCTACGTCTCGCGCGTGCGCGTCGATCCCACCGTGGAGAACGGCCTCGCGCTCTGGGTTGTCAGCGACAATCTGCGCAAGGGCGCGGCGCTGAACGCAGTGCAGATCGCCGAACTCATGCTGAACCGCGGGCTATTCCGCAGACTGGCGGCGTAAATCGCGCTGAGCTAGTTTGCTTCCGCTGAGAGCGAGACGGCCGGGCAAGCGTAGCGAGCCGCGGGTCGCGTTGGCGCTCAGCTCTGGTCTGAGAAACCGGCTTAGGCTGTCACCTAAAGGCTATCGGGGTTCATCGCTTCGGCGAAACCGGGCCGCCGCTCTGTGAGCTTCGGGCTCCCGCGTCGGCCTTGTGGATCCCGATGGCCAAGGGGCGGGGGAAGAGATGCAAGACGTGGGCTGGATGCTGGTTGCGTTGGTGGCGCTGTCGGCGATTTTCGTCTGGGGTTTCACGCGGGGCTTCTGGCAGCGGTACGTGAAGGGCCGCGTGACTGTCTATGAACACGAGGCGGGCCTCAAATATCAATCGGGTAAACTCGTGGAGGTCTTGGGCGCGGGACGTTACGCGACGTGGCCGGCGCCGACCGAGATCACGCGGCTCGATCTGCGTGAATTCAGTGCGACGATCGCCGGGCAGGAAATCCTCACTTCAGATCAGCTTTCGGTGCGCGTTAGCATCATAGTCGGCTATCGGATCGCCGATCCGCGCGCTTACGTGTTGGGATCGAGTTCCCCGATCGCGCAATTGCACCAGGCCGCGCAAACCTTGCTTCGCGACGCCGTGTCGAAGCGCACGCTGGATGAAATTCTGACCGATCGCGATAGCATCGTGGCGGGCATGAGTGAGGCGCTTGCAAAAGACGCAGCGGCGCTCGGCCTCAGAATCGGCGCGGTGAAACTGCTCGACCTCACGCTCGCGGGGTCGGCGAAACAGGCTTACGCCGATCTCTGGCGCGCGCAGAAGGAGGGGCTTGCGGCGCTCGAGCGGGCGCGTGGCGAACACGCGGCGCTGCGCTCGCTCGCGAACGCGGCCCGCATGCTGAAGAACAATCCGGAGCTGATGAATTTGCGTCTGCTGCAGGCGCTTTCCGGGGCGCCGGGCAAAAGCGCGCCGACCATCGTGCTCGGCGGCGGCGCGGGCCTGTTGCCGGTATCACCGGGCGGCGGTGAAGAGGCCGGCGAAAACTGATGCGCGTCAGGATCGAAAATCCGTCTCCCGCCGACATCGACCTGATCCATGCCTTTCTGACGGAGAGCTATTGGTCGCCGGGCATTCCGCGCGAGACGGTGGCGCGCGCGGCAAGGAATTCCATATGCGCGATAGCGCGGGGCGAGAACGGCGCGCTCATCGGCTACGCGCGTGCCGTCAGCGATTGCGCGACCTTTGCATGGGTGGCCGATGTCATGGTGTTGCCGGAACATCGCGGCCGTGGTTTGGGCCGCGCCCTGGTGAAAGCTTTGCAGGATCATCCGGAACTGCAGAATTTGCGGCGCTGGATGTTGGGCACCCGCGATGCGCATGGCGTGTACGCGGCGTTGGGTTTCGAGGCGATCGCGGCGCCGGAACGCTACATGCACATTCTCAAAGCGAACCCATACGGAAAACCTCAAGGCTAGCCGTCACGCTCTTGAACGCGCGCGCGCGAACGCCGATTTGTCTCGCAAGGGAATTCCATGAGCGCTGTTGCGAGCACTGATGCGCCTCCGCAGGAGGCGCGCGCCGGCTTTGTCGCCGCTGCGTGTGCGTATGCGCTTTGGGGCTTTCTGCCGCTCTACCTGCACTTCCTGACGTTCGCCGATGCGCGTGAAGTCTTGGGCCAGCGCATCTTATGGTGCGCGCCGGCGGCGTTTGTGGCCGTGTTTGCGATGAGCGGATGGCGCCAAGGGTGGCGTGATATTGCGAATGCGATCCGGCCGCGCATGCTCGGCGCGCTCGCCCTCTCGGCTATGTTCATTTTTCTCAATTGGTGGATCTACGTCTGGCTCGTGCTCAACGGGCGCGTGATCGAAGCGAGCTTGGCGTATTTCCTCGCGCCGCTGGTCAGCGTCGCCATCGGCGTCGTGTTTTTCAAGGAGCGCATCGCGCCGGCGCAAATCGCGGCGCTGGTGTTGGCCGGCGTGGGCGTCGCCGTGCAGGGGCTGGCGCTGGGCGCGGCGCCATGGATGGCCTTGGCGCTCTGCGCCTCATGGTCGATGTATGCGCTTATCCGCAAGCGCGCGGCCGTGCCGGCGGCGACGGGGCTTCTGGTGGAGACCGTCGTGTTGGCGCCGGTTGCCGCCGCCCTTTTGCTGAGCATCAGCGCGCCGCCGGCGTTCAGCCAGGGCGCAGACCGCGCCGTGCTCCTGGCGCTGGCGGGGCCGGTGACGGCTTTGCCGTTGATGTTGTTCGCCTTTGGCGCGCGGCGTGTGAGTTTCACCGCGCTCGGCCTGATGCAATTCACGGCGCCGACGCTGCAATTCGTGCTCGGGCTCAGTTTCGGCGAACCGTTCACGCCTTTGCGCGGCCTTAGTTTCGCGCTGATTTGGGCCGGACTTATCTTCTTTTCCTGGGATTCGCTGCGAAGAGCCCGGGCCGCATGAACGAGCGCATCTATTACGCCATCGGCGATGTTCACGGCGAGGCCGATCGGCTTGCGCGCCTGCACGATTTTATTGTCGAAGACGCCGCCTTCTACGGCGCCGCGCCGAGCTTCGTGCATGTCGGCGATCTGATCGACCGGGGGCCGGACAGCCGCGCCGTGGTCGCCCGCGTGAAGGCGCTGCACGACGCCGATCCCGGCGCCGTCACCATCAAGGGCAATCACGAGGAGCTGATGCTCGCCGCGTACGATCGCGACAGCGCGGCCAGTCTCTATCATTGGGTCAGCAATGGCGGCGATGAAACGATCGCGTCCTACGAGCGCGTCAATGGCGCGCACGACAATTGGCGCGAGACGATCGACGAGGATCACCTGCGCTGGCTGCGCGGGCTGCCGACGATGTGGCGCGATGAAGACCGCAAGCTGGTCTTCGTGCATGGCGGCATCGATCCGGGGCGGTTTCCCAATTGCACCGACGAAGTGCGCATGTGGACGCGTTCGAAGGAGTTCTTCGATCCATGGCGCTGGCCGAAGCGCGAAGAACTCGAGGGGGTCATGGTCGTGCACGGGCACACGCCCACCGACGATTTCACTCCGGACGTGCGCGACCGGCGCATCAATGTCGACACCGGCGCGTGTTACGGCGGCCCGCTCACGTGCCTAGTGCTGGCGCCAAATGAGGCGCCTCGCTTTCTTTCTGTCTGAAGCCGGTTCGCTGCAGCGCCGCGCCGAGCAGGATCCACGCGGCGATCGGGCAAACCGGGATCGGCGCGAACGCGCCGAGCGCCACGGTCAGCCCCGCCGCCCAGCCGGCGACGACGGCGAGCGCTTCGAGCTTGTTGCGCGGCGGCCAGAGCAGGGCGGCGGCCAGCCCCAAAATCGCGGAATCGTAGAAGAAGAGATAGGGCGACAGCATCATCGTCGCCGCGCACAGCGCAACGCCTTGCGACGTGCGGTCTCCCTTCCAGAACACCCAGCACGCCAGGACGAACGCCGCCGCGGCGTTGGCCGAGTGCAGCGCGAGGGCGAGCCAGTGCGGCGTGTGCAGGCCGCGCAGATCGCCATAGAGGCTGGCGAACGTGCGCACCGAGACTTTGGTGTCGGTGAACAGCGAGTAGGCGTAACGCAGATTGTCGAGAAAGCGCAGATAGCTGTCGAATCCGAACACCAGGCCCGCCGTCAGCGCGAAAACGATGGCCGAGCCGGCGGCGGAGGCGAACGCCTTCCAGCGCCCGCTCAGGATCAGAAGCACCGGCCAAAGCACCGCAAGGTGCGGCTTGAACGTGAGCAGGCCCATCAGCGCGCCGGCGGCGATCGGGCGCTTGTCCATCCACAGGATCGCCAGTCCCGCCATCCCGGCGATGATGATGCCCACCTGCACCGAACCGATCTCGTATACGGCCGCGGGCAAGGTGGCGGCGAAAAGAAGCGCGCGCGCGTCGGGCAGGATCTTGCGCGCGGCGATGAAATAGATCACCGCCGAAAAGATCAGGAAGGCGATCGCCGCGGCCGGATAGGGCAGCACGGCGAACACGGCGCAGACCAGCAGCCATGTCGGCGGCGAATTCCATGGCGCGACCACGGTGAGATGCGGAATCGCCACCTTGTGTTGCGCGAACAGGGCCTGCGTGTTGTGCACCTGGTCGGCATGGCCCGCGAGCGCGAGCTTGCCGGCGCTCCAGAAGGCGATGTAGTCCCCGAACAGCGGCTGGCGGTTCACGACCATGCCCTGCATGGTGCTGAGCCGCCACGCATAGAAGGCCATGATGGTGATGGCGACGCAGACGGCGCCCGCCTCCCATAGCCAGCGCTGTTTCAAAAACGCGATCAGCTTAGACATGCGTAGAGCGCCTCGATGATCCTGAGCCCGCGCGGATCGCCCATCAGATGGTGCGATTGCTTGCTCATCACATATGCCGCGGAAATTTGGCGGACGGGGTCGCCGAATCCGCACGAGCCCCCCGCGCCGGAATGGCCGTGCGCCTGCGCGTTCGGGCCGTAAAAGCCATTGCTGTTGGCGAGCACGCCGGCGCTCCAATCAAGCATGAAGGGCAGAACCAGATCCTGGCCGACGATGCGGCTTTGCGTCAGCTGCGCGTAGCCGGCGGGGGAGAGGACGCGCGCGCCGGCGATCACGCCGCCGGTGGCGAACAGCTCGCAGAGCCGCGCGATCGCCAGCGCCGTTCCGTGACCGTTTGCGGAGGGAATTTCGATGCGCCGCCACAGCGCCGCCCCGCGCGCGGGCGCGGCCCATTTGGTCAGGAAGGCCGCGCGCTTGATCGGCGTGATGGTTCCGAAATCGCCGACCTGCGAGGGCTTCATCATCTCCGCGGCGCGCGCATGCTCGGCCTCGGGCAGACCGACATGGAAGTCGACGCCGAGCGGTCCGCAAATGTCCTCGCGCAAGATCGTCCCAAGTGAGCGCCCGCCGGCGCGCCGCACGATCTCGCCGACGATGTAGCCCCAGGTGAGCGGATGATAGCCGCTCGCCGTTCCCGGCGGCCACATCGGCGCGAGCGCGGCGATGGCCTCGGCGCAGGCCGGCGGATCGAGCCAGAGCTCGGGATCGATGGGATCGGGGAAGCCGGGCACGCCGGCCTGATGCGACAGCGCCTGCGCGATCGTCACATCGCTCTTGCCGTGCGCCGCGAACGCCGGCCACAGCGCGCTGACTTTATCGTCGTACCGGATGAGCCCGGCGTCGACGAGGCGCGCCACGACGATGGCGGAGATCGCTTTCGTGGTGGAATAGACGGGCGCCAGCGTGTCGCGCGCCCATGGCGTGGCGCGCGCCCGGTCGGCGTGGCCGCCCCACAATTCGGCGACCACCTCTCCGTCGTGGATGGCGGCGAAGCTGGCGCCCAGCTCGGCGCCGTCCTCGAAATTCCGCGCGAACGCACTGCGCACGCCTTCAAAGCCGGGCGCGACGAAGCCGGAGATTCCCTCGCTCATACCGGCAGCGCCTGGGCCTGCGGCCACGTCATCGGATCGACCAGCATGTCCTGCGCCAGCGGCAAGGCAAGATCGGCGCTTTGCGCGGCGATGCTGCGCACGATCACGTCGTACACCGACCCCGTCGCCGCTTCGAGCGCGACCGCGGGCGGCTGCTGCTGCAGACGGCGGGCAAGAAACAGCGCGCTCAGCAGATCGCCCGCGCCCTTCGGCGCATGCGGCAGTTTCTGCGTTTCGCACAGCCAGTCGCCGCCCGGCGCGGCGTAGAGCACGCCCAGCCCGGATTCCGTCGGAATCGAGGACGCCAGCACCGGCTTGCCGAGCCGGCGCGCAGCGCTGCGCGCTTCGTCCACGTTGGCGATCGGGCGCCCCGCGGCCAGTCCGAGCTCGAACGCGTTGGGGGCAAGCCAATCGGCGTGCGGCGCGAGTCCGTTGAGCACGGCGTCGGCGACGGCTTCGCTCACGAACAGCTTGCCGTCGTCGCCGAGCACCGGATCGCACATGAAGATCGCGTCCTCACGCGCCGCCTTCACACGCTCGACGATGTCCAGAATGGCGCCGACCTGTTCGGAATCGCCGACATAGCCGGACAGCACCGCGTCTATCTCGCCGAGCCGTTCGTCTCCGGACACGCCCTCGATCAGCGATTGCAGCGTTTCGCGGGGGATCGGCCCGCCCCCCGGCGCGCCACGGTCGGGCCGGCGGCCGAGGATCGTGGTGGGCAGCTGGAACACGCGCACGCCAAGACGTTCCATGGCGAAAGCCGCGACAGAATTGCCGACCCGCGCCGTCGCCACCTGGCTTTGGATCGACAGAACCGTCTTCATCGGTCAGACATCTCGCAGCCTCGATCCCAACCCGCAAGGGTGTCACGATGTCCAACGCTCCTCGTCCGCGCCGCTCCGTCCTCTACATGCCGGGCGCCAATGCCAAAGCCCTGGAGAAGGGCAAGTCGCTGCCGGCCGACGTGCTGATCCTCGACCTCGAGGATTCCGTGGCGCCCGACGCCAAGGAAGACGCGCGCGCCCAGGTTGGCGCCGTTCTGGACGCTGGCGGCTACGGCCAGCGTGAATTGATCGTCCGGGCGAACGGGCTGGCGACGCCGTGGGGCGGGCCCGACATCGCCGCGCTCGCCAGCAAGCCGCTTGCGGGCGTGCTCGTTCCCAAAGTCGAGACCTCCGACGATGTGCTCGCCGCCGACGAAGCGCTGGGCGCTTCCGGCGCCGGCGACAATGTCGCGCTCTGGGTCATGATCGAAACGCCCAAGGCGATCCTCAATCTGAAGAAGATCGCCGCCGCTGCGCGCAAGACGCGGCTCGCCGGCCTGGTGATGGGCCTCAACGATCTGGCGAAGGACATGCGCGCGCGCGGCGGCGCGGACCGCGCCCCGTTTCAGCCGGCGCTGGCGCTCAGCGTGACGGCGGCCCGCGCGTACGGGCTCATCGCCATCGACGGCGTTTTCAATGACATCGCCGACGCCGAGGGCCTGGAAGCCGAATGCAAGCAGGGCTTCGCGTTCGGCTTTGACGGCAAGACGCTCATCCATCCGTCGCAGATCGACGTCTGCAATCGCGTGTTCGCCCCGTCCGAGCAGGAGGTGGCCTGGTCGCGCGCGGTGATCGCGGCGTTCGCGCTGCCGGACAATGCCGGCAAAGGCGTCATCAAGGTGGAGGGCCGGATGACCGAACTGCTGCACCTTGAGGAAGCGCGGCGCGTGGTCGCCATCGCCGAAGCGATCGAGGCCCGCGCTTAGCTTCGCGGCTCGGGCAGCCAGACCTCCAGATTCTCATGCGGCATGTTGGGATAGCGGTCGCCGATGGCGTTGAGGCGGAACTGCAATCCTTCATCGCGGAATTGCCAATTGAGATAGACGGCGAGCTGTTCGGCGGCGGGCGCTTCATTGGGGCCGAAATACCGGATTTCGGGATGATCGGGCACATCGCCCGGGTTCACCCGCTCGATCCCGCGCACGACGCGATAATTGTAGGGGGCAAGGCCCATGCGCGCGCGGTTCGACCATGCGAGCGCGTCGGGCGTGTCGCGATGGCCGCCGGCGCTGACGTGGAAGAAGACCCGCATGGTCGCGGCGCTGGACGAAAGCGCCGGCTGGTTGGCGGCGGCGACGGCGAGGCCGCGCGCGGGCGCACGGGCGGCGGCGGCGACCTCGCTGCGAACGCCGCTTAGCCCGGCGCTTTGCGTCTGCGTCGTCTGCGCCGCATCCGCCGTGGCCGTGGTCGCGCTCGGCGCGGCCTGCGGGGCGGGGGCCGTCGGCTGGGCTTGCGCCACGACGGGCGTCGGCACGTTGAGGCCAGGGCACGCCTTGGCGGTTTGCGGGCCGAAGTGCGGCGTCAGCGCTTCGATTACGTTGGTGGGCAGAGGCAGCACCTTCGGGTGGTCGAGCTCGTGGGCCATGATCGAGGAGCGCAGCAATTCGAGGTCGGCGCTGTCGATGCCGCCGCTTTTCACCGTGTCGGCGTTCTGCGCGGCGAGCACGCGCTGATACAGGTCGTCGCGAAGATCGCAATAAATGTTCGGAAATGCGCGGCCGACGATTTTCAGCAGCGCCAATTCGCGGTCCGCGTCCTCGGAGGAAGACAGCTGCGTGCGGTTGCTGGAATAGAATTGATAGCCGCTCTGCACATTGGCCTGCAGACGATCGAACGTCTGCTGCTGTTGCTGGAACGCGAACACAACAATCGAGGCCAGTATGCTCGGAATTCCATACTTGCTGAGCCAGCCGCCGCCTTCTGCCATTGCAGCCTCCCCCTGAACAACGCCCTTCCTGTTAGCATCCTGCGCCGCGCCTTGCGAGTCCGCCGGCGGCCGGTTTGACCTGGGCCGCGCTTGGGCGCAGATCGGGCTTCGCCATGACCAAATCCTATTCGGGCCGCTTCTTCGAGGATTTTCGCCTGGGCGAAAGCATCCGTCACGCAACGCCGCGCACGCTGACGCCGGCGGAAGCCAAGCTCAATATCGCGCTGACGGGCAGCCGCTATGCGCTGTTTTCCTCCGACGAATTCGCGCGGACGGCGGGGTTTCCCACCGCGCCGTTCGACCCGCTGCTGGTGTTTCACATCATCTTCGGCAAAACCGTGCCGGACATTTCGCTGAACGCCGTCGCCAATCTGGGCTATGCCGAAGGCGTGTTCCGCACGCCGGTCTATCCCGGCGACACGCTCTCCGCGGTTTCGGATGTCATCGGACTGAAACAAAACTCCAACGGCAAGACCGGCGTCGTCACCGTGCGCACCAAGGGCGTCAATCAGCACGGCAACGTGGTGCTGGACTATGTGCGCTGGGTGATGGTGCACAAGCGCGACGCCAACGCGCCGGCGCCGCAAGAACACGCGCCCGATCTCGCCGCGACCGTCGACGCCAAAGAGCTGTGGGTGACCGATCGGCTCGATTTCGCGCAATATGATTGGACGCTCGCCGGCGCCCCGCACGCCTTCGAGGATTACGCGCTCGGCGAGAAGATCGACCATATCGACGGGATGACCGTGGAAGAAGCCGAGCATCAGCTCGCCACACGCCTCTATCAGAACACGGCGAAAGTGCATTTCGACGCGCTGGCGCAGCAATCCTCGCGTTTCGGCAAGCGGCTGATCTACGGGGGCGTCGCCATTTCTATCGCCCGCGCGCTCGCCTTCAACGGACTGGCCAACGCCGCGCTGATGCTGGGGATCAATGCGGGCCGCCATGTCGCGCCGCTGTTTGCGGGCGACACCGTCTATGCGTGGTCCGAAGTGCTCGACAAGGCCGATCTTGGCCGCTGCGGCGCGCTGCGGCTGCGCCTGGTGGCGACGAAGAACCAGCCCTGCGCGGCGTTTCCCGACAAGAATGACGATGGCGCGTACGACCCGTCGGTGATCCTCGATTTCGACTATTGGGCGGCGATACCGAAGCGCTAGCGGCCCGGTTCGCCGCGCTTAGTTTGCCGCGCGTTGCTGCGCGGCGATCCAGGCGTGCATGCGGGCGTCGAGAACGTCCATCGGGATGGCGCCGGCGCTCAGGGCCTCGTCGTGGAAACGGCGAAGGTCGAAACGCGCGCCGAGTGTTTGCGCGGCTTCGCGGCGCAGCGCCTGGAAGCGCAATTCGCCCACCTTGTAGGCGAGCGCCTGGCCCGGATCGGCGATGTAGCGCTCCAGCTCCGTCTGGATATTGTGCGCGGAGAGCGCGCTGTTCTCGGCAAAACAGCGGCGCGCACGCTCGATATCCCAGCCGAGCCAATGGATGCCGGTGTCGGCGACGAGGCGGCAGGCGCGCCACATCTCCATCGAGAGGCGCCCGAAGCGCTCATAGGGCGTGCGGTACATGCCCATGTCCTCGCCGAGCGATTCCGCATAGAGCCCCCAGCCTTCGACGAAGGCGGTGAAGCTCGCATTGCGCCGGAAATAGGGGAGATCGCCTTGCTCCTGCGCGAGCGCGATCTGCAAATGATGGCCCGGCACGCCTTCATGCAGGATGAGCGCGGGCAGTTCGTAAAGCGGGCGCTGGTCGAGGTGGGTCGTGTTGATCATCAGCCCGCCGGCTTGTCCGAGCGCCGGGCTGCCCGGCCAATAGCGCGCGGTGGTGTAGCCTTCGGCGACATCCGCCGGCACCGGCCTGACGCCATATGGCAGGCGCGGCAGGGTGGCGAACAGGCGCGGCAATCGATCGTCGGCGCGCTTGGCGATCTCGGACGATTTTTCCAGCAGCGCCTCGGGCGTTGTCACATAGAAGCGCGGATCGCCGTGCAGCATGTCGAGGAATTGCGCGAACGTGCCGTGGAAACCGGCCGCGGCGATGACCTGATCCATCTCGGCGCGGATGCGCGCGACCTCTTGTTCGCCCAAGGCGTGGATTTGATCGGGCGTGAGGTCGGTCGTCGTGTGATAGCGCGCGAGATAGCGATAATAGGCCGCGCCGTTGGGCGTCGAGCGGATGCCGATGCCGCGCCGCGAGGCCGGCATGTATTCGCTCTGGAAAAACGCCACGAAGGCGCGATGCGCCGGCATGATGCGTTCATTGACGAGCGCGCGCGCCCGCGCGCGATAGCCGTCCTGTGCGGCCGCCGGAATCGAGCTGGGCAATTGTGCGAACGGCGACAGCAGCGTCTCCGGCAACGTCTCGGTCTGCGACTGAATGATCGCCAGCACGCGCTCGTTGACGATGCGCGGCTGGGTCACGCGCGTGGCGATTCCGCGCCGCATATTGGCGACGTTCTGCTGATAATAAGCGGGCAGCGCCTCAAGCCGCGCCAGCCAGGCCTCAGCGTCCTCGGCCGATTGGATGGGCGTTGTCCTCGCCAGGTAGTCCCCCGTGCCGAAGAAGCCGTCGTCGTTGCCGAACGGCATGCGTCCCTGGTCGAAATCGACGCCGGCGATGGCATTGTCCATCAGCCGCAGCAAGATGGCGCGATTGACCGCCTCGACGTCGCTCAGCTGGCCGGGATCGATCGCCTGCACGCGCGCGCGCAGCGCCGTCAGCGTGGCGCGCTGCGCCAATTCGGTTTCGCGCGATACGTCCGGAAGGCGGCGCAGCGCCGCGCGATCGCCGTCATAGCCGGCCGTGATCGGATCGGCTTGGCGATCGAAACGTTCATACTCGGCGACGGCCGCCGCAAGCGCTTGATTCTCGGCGCGGGCGGATCCAGCCGCCAGAGCGACGAGCGCGAAACAAACAGCGGCGATAAAACGCAGCATGGCCCCCCCCGTTTTGCGCATGCTAGCCGCAGCCCGGGGGCGGGTCGATTGACTTGAGGGGCGCGCGGCCTAATGTCCGCCGCGCCCGCGTTCGCGGGGCGAGATTCCCTTGAGGCTTGGCATGCCCGGCGCCGTCCGTCCGGAACAGAGACCCATCGCGCCGCACCTGTCGATCTGGCGCTGGCACGTCACCATGGCCGCCTCGATTCTGCACCGCGTGAGCGGGGTCGGGCTTTACGTTGCGGCGATCCTGTTCACGGTCTGGCTGATCGCCATTGCGTCCGGGCCCGAGGCGTACGGCCCGATCAACCTTCTGCTGAGTTCGTTGATTGGGCAGATCGGTCTGTTCCTGCTGGTGGCGGCGCTTGCATATCATTTTGCGCAGGGCGTCCGGCATCTCGTGTTCGACTTTGGGCATGGCCTCAAGCCGCCGGACGCGGACGCGAGCGCTTGGTTCGCCATCCTGTTCGGCATCGCCGCCCCGCTCGGGCTGTGGGCGTTTCTGATGTTCGGGCGCTGAGGCGATGGCGAAGGCGCACAGCCCGACCATGCGCACGCCGCTGGGGCGCGTGCGCGGCCACGGCGCCGGGCACGGCGGCACTGGCCATTTCATCGGCGAGCGCGTCTCGTCGCTGGCGCTTCTGATCCTTTCGCCGTGGTTCGTGATCACCGCGGCGCTGGAGATGCGCGATCCCAGCTTCGTATCGGCGCTCGATTTCATCTCCGATCCGGTGAATGCGGTGGGCGTCATCCTTCTGCTGGCCGCCGGCCTCTACCATATGAGTCTCGGCATGCAGGTGATCGTGGAAGATTATGTTCACAAGCCCGCCGGCAAGACGTTGCTGCTGGCGGCGAACTTCCTGCTCTGCGTCGCGCTCGCCGCGGCGGCGATCTACGCCGTCCTGCACGTGAACTTTTCCGGAGACTAGGCTTTGGCCGCCTATACGTGGAACGATCACACTTATGACGTCGTCGTGGTCGGCGCGGGCGGCTCCGGATTGCGCGCCGCGCTCGGCTGCGCGCAGGCCGGCCTCAAGACGGCGTGCGTCAGCAAGGTGTTCCCGACCCGCTCGCATACGGTGGCGGCGCAAGGCGGCATCTCGGCGGCGCTCGGCAACATGGGCGAGGACGATTGGCGCTGGCATATGTACGACACCGTCAAGGGGTCGGATTGGCTGGGCGACCAGGACGCCATCGAATATCTCTGCCGCAACGCGCCGGCCGCTGTGTACGAGCTGGAGCACTGGGGCGTGCCGTTCTCGCGGACCGATGAGGGAAAAATCTATCAGCGCGCCTTCGGCGGCATGACCAAGAATTATGGCGAAGCGCCGATCCAGCGCACCTGCGCGGCCGCCGACCGCACCGGCCACGCCATGCTGCACACGATGTACGGCCAGTCGCTGCGCCACGACGTGGAATTCTTCGTCGAGTGCTTCGCACTCGATCTCATCATGGACAACGGCGCCTGCCGCGGGGTGACGGCGTGGCGGCTGGACGACGGCACGCTGCACCGCTTCCGCGCGCAGACCGTGATCCTCGCCACCGGCGGCTATGGCCGCGCCTATTTCTCCTGCACCTCCGCGCACACCTGCACGGGCGACGGCAACGCCATGGTGCTGCGCGCCGGCCTGCCGCTGCAGGATATGGAATTCGTGCAATTCCATCCCACCGGCATTTACATCGCCGGCTGCCTCATCACCGAAGGCGCGCGCGGGGAAGGCGGCTATCTCACCAATTCAAACGGCGAGCGCTTCATGGAGCGCTATGCGCCGACGGTGAAGGACCTCGCGCCGCGCGACATGGTGAGCCGCGCCATGACCATCGAAATCCGCGAAGGCCGCGGCGTCGGACCGAAGAAGGATCACATCTTCCTGCATTTGGATCACCTCGATCCGAAAATCCTGCACGAGCGCCTGCCGGGCATTTCCGAAAGCGCCAAGATTTTCGCGGGCGTGGATGTCACGAAGCAGCCGATCCCGGTGCTGCCCACGGTGCACTACAATATGGGCGGCATCCCCACGAATTATCATGGCGAAGTGCTGACCAAGCTCAACGGCGATCCGGATTCGGTCGTGCCCGGTCTGATGGCCGTCGGCGAGGCCGCCTGCGTGTCGGTGCACGGCGCCAATCGGCTCGGCTCCAATTCGCTGTGCGACCTGGTCGTGTTCGGCCGCGCCGCGGGGCTGCGCTGCGGTGAGAAGTTGGAGGCGAACGCCTCACAGCCCGAATTGCCCAAGTCCGCCGGGGAGGCGCACATCGCCCGGCTCGACCGGCTGCGCCATGCCAAGGGCGGCGCGTCCACCGCGTCGCTGCGGGAGCGGATGCAGCGAGCGATGCAGGAAACCTGCGCCGTCTATCGCACCGGGCCGGTGCTGGACGAGGGCGTCGAGCGCATCGCTCAGGTGTGGGGCGAAGCGAAAGACATTTCCGTCAGCGATCGCTCGCTGATCTGGAACACCGATCTCATGGAGACGCTAGAATTCGACAATCTGATCGCCCAAGCCGCGGTCACCGTGAGCGGCGCCGCCAACCGCACCGAAAGCCGCGGCGCCCATGCGCGCGAGGATTTTCCCGAGCGCGACGATCAGAACTGGATGAAGCACACGCTCGCCTGGCTCGACATGAGCACGGGCAAAACCGCGATCGACTACCGGCCCGTCCACGCCTACACGATGACCAACGAAGTCGAGCCGATCCCGCCGAAAAAGCGGGTGTACTGAGGCGCAAGCGGCGCCTGCATTTTGGTCAAATCCGAGACCGATGACGCTGCGCCCATGGACGCGGCCGCGCGGTCGCGCCTAGGCTGCGGCAAAAGAGAAGCGCCCCCCGTGTCTCAATCCATCGCCGATCTCTGCCAAGACCTGCCGGTCGAGACGTTCGAGCCCGGCGCGATCCTGCTCGCGGAGGGCAAGAACTCGGGTCGCCTCTACGTGCTCGCCGAAGGCGCGGTGGAGGTGGTGAAGGGCGATTTCCAGATCAATCTTGTGTCCGAGCGCGGCGCGATCTTCGGCGACATGTCGGCGCTCCTGGGCATTCCGCACATGGCGACCGTGCGCGCGGTCGCGCCCTCCAAAGCTTATGTCGTGGAAGGCGGCGAGGCGTTTTTGCGCTCGAACCGCGAGATCACGTTCTTTCTAGCGAAGATGCTGGCGCAGCGCCTGCACGGCGTCACGGGGTACCTGGTCGACCTGAAGCGGCAGTTCGAGGATCACGACGATCACTTGGGCATGGTCGACGAGATTCTCGAGACGCTGGTGCATGAACAGCAGGCCGAATTCACGCCGGGCTCGGACCGCGATCCGGGCTAAGCACGCTCATGCGCAAGCCGGCACAAACTCGGTCTTCTTTCCGGGTTCGGCGTCGTCGCCCCGGAATGACTGAAGAAGGCTAGGGCGCGGGAGTTGTGGCCTTCAGCCACGCCGGCAGCGCCTCGATGGCTTGCGGCGGCCGCTCCAGCGCTGCGTCCAGCTTCACCAGTTCGGCGCCGGCGAGCGAGAACCACGCGGCCTCGCGCGCGTCGGTGTCGACGATGATGTGCGTGGGCGTCGGCCCCATCTGGCGCCCGCAATTGAAGATCCAGGTCTCACCGATGCGATCGACCCATGAGCCGCCGGCCTTGAACGGCGCCTGATGCACGTGGCCGGAAAATACCATGTCCGGCCGGTACGTTTCGATCCACGCGTTGAGTTCGTCATCGCCCCAGAAGTTCTTGCCGTCCCACGCCGTGGGCGAATTCTGCGGCGGCGCGTGATGCACCCAGACCCAATTGCGCTTCGGCTTGGCCGCATCGCGCGCAAGCTGTGCGGCGACGGCTTGCTTCAAACCCGGCCCATCCCACCACGGGCAGATCGTCACCAGCGTAGCGCCCAGTTCGAGCGAATCGCCGTCGGTCGGGATGCCGAGCTGGCGCACCTTGTTCATCCAGCGCGCGATCTTTTCGCCGGCCTCGTCGCGCACATCCAGATCGTGATTGCCGGACGAAACCACGATCTTGGCGTGCGCAGCCATGCGCCGCAGATATTTGAGAATGACGACGATCTGCACGTTGCCTTCGAGATGTCCGGCGATGTCGAGGTGGTCTCCGGCGACGACGACGACATCGACGTTCGGCGCCATCGCCGCCGCCCAATCGAATTGCTTCAGCGCATAGTGCAGGTCGGACACGAGGAGAAATTTCAACCGCCGGCCCTTTTCGCGCGCTCCCTCTTGCCGGGCAGCCTGGGCCGCGCCCGGTCCGGGCTCAAGCGCCAGGGAAGTCGAAAGCGCGTGTTGATCAAAATCCAGGCGCCTTTTCTTCAGCAATTGTTTGCCATCGTGAAGCTAGGCTTTGCGTCGCGTGGAGGCGGCCGGCATGCCGAAAGCGAAACGAAAGCACGATGCAGGCAAGGCCGCCCGCAAGCTGCGCTGGACCATTTTCAAATCCGGCTTTTCCGGCGTGGTTCTGACCTGCGTCGCCGCCGTGTTCTCGGCGCATGGCGGGCTCGACGGTCTCATCGGCACAAGCGTCGCGCACAACATGCCCGGACGCGAACCGGATGCGATCGCGCGCGGTTTTCCGGCCACGCCGGAGCCGCTCTCGAAAGAGGAGCTGCGCGGCATCAGGAGCGAGCTCGACGACAGCATCGCCTCGCTCGACGCCGCCCGCGCCTCCACTGACGATGAAATCGAACGCATCAAGGCGCTCAGCGAACGGTCGAGCTTCATGCCCGTCACCGGCGCGCCGCGTTACGACGATCTCGCCTTGTTGCTGCTCCGCCGCGGCTGAAGGCGTTCGTCTCAGGCGCCCGCCGCCTTGCGCACGCGCCCATGGTGTTCGATGCGCACGAAGATCAGAAACAGGATCGCCAGCACGAACAATCCCGCGACTGCCAGCGCCGGATCGAAATGATAGCGCTCCATCACCCAGTCGCGCTGCGCGTCGATCCAATCGGCGACCGGGCGAAACAGGCTGTGCAGGAAGGCGAACGCGCCGGCGAAGAACGCTAGGACGGCGCCGATGACGCTGCCGCCGCGTTGCCTTGGGTGCGGCGCGGGGACCTGCTGCGGCGCCGGCGCCTGCTGGGGTTGTTGAGGCGCTTGTTGCTGGGACGCTTGTTGTTGGGACGCTTGTTGTTGTGGCGGCGGTTGTTGAGCCGGGGCCGGGGCCGGCGGCTCCGGCGCGGCGACGACGGCCGGCGCCGCTTGCGCCGCCGCCGCCCATATCGGCTTGGCTTTGGCCAGCCATTGCTCGCGCTGGTCGAGGCCGATCTCGCCGCCATTGATCGCGTTGGTGACGCCGACAACGTCGTCTGCGTCGGCCATCTCATTGCACCCTTTGCCGTGATAGCGATGATCGCTCCAGATCGCGGCGGCCAGCTTGAGCGCATGCGCGGGCGCGATGGCCTGCTCCGGATCGTTCACAAGATCGAGCCCGAGTTTCGGGCCGAACTTCGTGTAGTTCTCACGGCCGGTGATCTGCAGCAGGCCGCGGCCGCGGTATTTGTAACCGTCGCCGGGCTGAGTGTTGTCCATCCGCCCGCCATAGACGTAATTGGCGATCTTTTCCCGGTTGTGTTCGTAGTCCTTGGCGAACTCGTCGCTGGGAAAGCGGCCCGGCCAAGTCGCCCGCAATTGCGCGGCCGAGTAATTGAGATTTTCGGTGACCCGGTTGAGACCGCCGGTTTCGGCCATCACTTGCGCCATGAAGTGTGCGAGACGGCGCGGATTGTCCAAGATTCCCGCCGCGGCCAACGTCTCTTGCGCGCCCTCGAACATGGCCAGGTACTCGGCCTTCCCGCTCGGAGCGAGCCGGCGGATATCGTCCAGACTGAGTGCGATCATGAGGACCCCCCGATCTCAAGCCGAAGGATAGAAGCGCCTCATTGCCGCCCTTGGCAACGGAAAACGCGTGCGGCCCGGTCCGGCTATTTGTGATGGTTGAGCAGGTTTTCGAGCGCGTCGCGGGTCTGTTGCTCCGGCGTGCGTTGCTGCTGTTGCTGTTGCTGTTGCTGGGGCTGCGCCTGCGCCGGGGCGGCCGTCGTCGTCGCCGTTGGCGCGCTGTCCTGGCTGGCGCCCAGGATGGCGGCGAGAGGATTGTCTTGCCGCGAACTGAGCACGCCCTGCGTGCGGTTGCGCAACTCGGCCTGCAGCGTGTTGCCCAGATCGGGTTCGAAGCTCACGCGCGACCATGGCCCATGCACGCGGAACGGTATGCCCAAACCTTGCAGCGCCGCGTCGCCGCCCTGGCCTTGCGCCGAGCGCACGGCGCGGGGGGCGATGCGCATATCGAGCGATTGCGCGCCGACGTCGACAACGCCCGTGCCTTCGAGGCGCACGAACGGATTGAGCAGGCGCAAATCCTGGGTGGCGGCGATTCCGTTGGCGAGGGTGAAATGAGCGCCCATTTCGGCGAAGTCGGTGGATTGCGAACCGGCGGCGGGGCGCGTCCCCGTCAGCGCGGCCTGCACCGTGCGCGCCACTTGTGCGAGATTCACGCCGCGCCATGCGCCGTCATTGAACGTGAACGACGCCGTTCCGCCCAGCGCGCGCATGATCGCCGCTTGCGATCTTCCGGCGCCGCCAAGCGAAGCCTGCACGTGTCCGCGTCCCTCGATCTTGTCGAAGCCGATGGCGTCGCTCAGCAGCGGCAGCGCCTGCACGTTGTCGGCGTTAAGCTCGACGGCGATGCGCGGCGTCAGGCTCGCTCCGTCCGCCACCAAGCGCGCCGCGCCGACGCCGCCATAGAGCGCGATGCGGGTAAGGCGCGCATCGGCGACGCCGCGCAGGATGCGCAGGTTCATCGCCACGTTCTGAAAGCTCATCCGCTGAAACTTGAGCGCTTCCGCCTGCAGCGTGAGTTGGGCGTCCATCGCCTTGAGGCCGGAAAGATCGAGCGGAGCGGCGCTCCAGGCCGCTGCGGTGTCGACGCCGCCGGCGCCGCCTTGGGCCGCGCCCTGCGCCGGGGCGGGCAAGTACGGATTGAGATCGAGCAGGGGCGAGCTGAGCGCGCCCGTCACGCTCACGCGCCCGTGCGCATCGGTGACGAGATCGAGATCGCCGCGCGCCTCAATGGCGTCGAGTTTGATCGTGCTCTGATGCAGCGTGGTCTTCGTGTCTTCGTGCACCATGGTTGCGTGAAGCCGGAAAGGCCCGAAGCCTCCGCCCTCGGCCATCGGCGAACCGATCCAGGCCATCAGCCGGCGCACGCTTGCGCCGCTGGCGTCGAGCGTGCCGCCCAGCACGCCCGAGCGCGCGTTGAATGCGCCGTCGAGACTGGCGTTGAGCGGCGCCGAAGCCACTCGCGCGCTGAGCGGCGTTTGGCGCTGCTCGAGAACCGCGCGCGGCAGGCCGAGCTCGGCGTCGATGGAGACGCGTTCGCCGCGATAGTCGAGCTCGGCGTGCATCTGCGCGGGCTGATCGAGGGACGCGAGCTTTACGCCCGCATTGACGTTTTCCAATACCGACGCGGGCGCGCCGTCCGCGCCCTGAAACGTGATGCGCGCGTGCGTGAGGCGCATATCGTCGAGATGCAGGTCCTCGATTGTGCTCTGTTGCTGCGGCGCGGTCTCCTCAGTGGGGAAGGTCCAGTTCGCCTGCCCGTCGGCCTTGGCGACCAGATTGAGTTCGGCGCCGTCGAGGATCAGGCGTTTCACCTGAATATCGCCGCGCAGCAGCGGCAGCACGGCGACGGCGAGCACGAGGCGGTCGGCGCTCAGGAACGGCGCCTCGCCGAATCCGGGCGGATTGGAAAGACTCGCTTGCCGCACCGAGACGCCGAGCGCGGGAAACAGCGTGAAGCTCACCGGCCCGCGCACCACCAGATGCCGGCCGGTCGCCGCATCGATGTGGCGCGTGGCCTCCGCCAGGGCCGCGTCCTTGGGAAAGAAAGCGAACAGCGCCGCGATCGCCGCCACGATCACGCCGACCACCGCGCCAAAGCCGATCAGCAGCGTGCGCCGAATGCTCATGTCGTCCTCCCGGTGGCCCGGGACCATAGGCAAACGCAAACGTGAAATCGAGCGGCGCGTCGGTCTTGGCGTCGCGGGCGGGCCTGGGCTATTCCGGCCTGCGTGAGCAGCTTTCTTTCGGCGATGACGGCGGAAATGGGCGCGCGGCGCAGGCGTCTGCGCGCGGCCTTGGGAGACCGCGGACAGGCGCTCATCGAGTTTCTTGTTTTGGGCGGGCTGCTGGTCGGATCGGCCGGCCTGTTTCTGGCGCCCTGGATGCCGGCGGCGGCGCCCTGGGGTTTCGCGCTGCCCTTCATCTTCGTCGCGGGCTACTTGCTGCTGGAGCGGCGCCGCCAGCGCCGCGCCGCCGATGCGCCCGACGCGGCGGCCAACGGAGGCTATGATTGGGCGGTGCTGATCTGGGCGTTTGCGTGCGCGGTGGCTGGCGCGGCGGCGTTCTTCATCGCCTATCAGGCTCGCCCGGCGCCGGCGCCGGGCCCGCAGGACTGGCAGCCCCCGCGCGGCGCCGTCACCGTCGATCTGCCGCCGGGAGGAACCTAGCCGATGCGCGTGCTCGCGCTCGAACATGTCCAACTGGCCATGCCGCCGGGCGGAGAGCCGCAGGCGCGCGCCTTTTACGAGACGCTGCTCGGCATCCCCGAACGGCGCAAGCCGCATCGTCTCGCCGCGCGCGGCGGCTGCTGGTTCGAGCGCGACGCGCTCAAAGTGCATCTCGGCGTCGAAAGCGATTTCCGCGCGGCGCGTAAGGCGCACCCGGCCTTTCTTGTCGAGAACCTTGCGGAGCTGGCGGCGCGGCTGAAGGCCGCCGGCTTTCCCCCGCGCGCGGAAGAGCCGCTGGAGGGCTTTGACCGCCTCTATGTCGACGATCCGTTCGGCAATCGCATCGAACTGCTGGAGCCGTTGCCGGCGGACATGCACAAAAACTCCTAAATCCGTGGGCGAAAACTGCGGCGCTTCTCCGACCGGCGCGCGCAGCGAGGCGCTATTGGCCTTGCTCAGCGCCATGCCGGCGCGGGGAGGTCCTCCGCATGTCCGAAAATCCAATCGCCAGCTTGATCCCACGCGGCTCGGTCGGGCTGAAGCTGCTGCTGGTCTGCCTGCTCGTTTTTGCGATGGGCATACCGCTGCTCGCGGTCGGCCTCATCCTTCACGACCGTCAGATCCGCGCCGAGCAGGTCACGAACGAAATCGGCGCGCGCGCCGGCGGCCAGCAAGTGGTCGGCGGGCCGATGCTGGTGGTGCCGTATGATGGCAGCCGCACGATTGTCGACGCCGCCGGCGTCGAACACGTGACGCCGACGCATGGGAATTACGTCATCTTCGCCAAGGCGGGGCGCGCGCAAGCCGAACTCGCGGTGAGCGAGCGCCGGCGCGGCATCTATCGCGCCGCAGTGTATCAGGCCACGACCGCATTTCACGCGGAGTTCGACCCGGCGCAGGCGGCGGCGCACATCGATGCGGCCTATCGGCTGAATTGGGCCGCCGCGCGCGTCGTCATGTTCGTGCGCGACAGCCGCGCGGTGAGCGACGCCGCCGAGTTCCGCTTTGGCGACGGCCGCACCGCGACAGCCGCGCCCTTCGCCGATCTCAGCACGGCGAACGCTCAGTATCGGATGGCGGAGGACAACGGGGTTCAGGCTTTCGCCGCGCCGCTGGCGTTCGCCAACGGTCCGCAGCCTTTCAGCGTCGACACGCGCCTCACCGTCGGCGGCGCGCAGCGCTTCGCCTTCACCGCCTTTGCGCAGAACACCACCGCGCAGATCAAGGGCAATCGCCGCGACGCCAGCGCGCAGGGCTATTTCCAGAGCGTCGAACCGCTGCAGCCGGGCGCGCATGGCTTCGACGCCGGCTGGAACGTGCCGCTGGTCGCCGGCGGCGCGGAGGCCGCCGATCTCGGCGAAGGCGGCCTCGCCGGCTTGACCGTTCGCGACATGGCGATCGGCTTCGTGGCGCCGGACAACCTCTATGTCGGCGTCGCGCGCGCCGTCAGCTACGGCATCCTCTTCATCGGCCTCGTGTTTCTCGCGACGCTGATCTTCGAGGCCGTGAGCGGCAAGCGCGCGCATCCGGCGCAATACATCCTGGTTGGCCTGACGCAGTGCGTGTTCTACCTGCTGCTGCTTTCGATCACCGAAATTCTGGGCTTTGACCAAGCCTTCGCCATCGCCGCGGCGGCGACCATCCTGCTGCTCGCGTATTATGCCGGCGCATCCGCGCGCGAGGTTTCGGTCGGGCTCACGGCGTTCGCGGGCCTCAGCGCTCTTTACGGCGCCATGTATGTTCTCCTGACCCTGGAAGACTTCGCTTTGCTGGCGGGCTCGCTGGTGGCCTTCATCGCCATCGCCGCGACGATGATCGCCACGCGGCGAATCGATTGGTACGGCCGCGCCTCCGCCCGCGCGGCTTAGTGACCATGCAGCGGCGCGGCGCCTTGACGGGGGCCGCGCCGCTCGCCACGGTTCGCCGCGCCAAAGGACGGACGATGGTCGAACTCACGCTTCCGCAAAATTCCAAGGTTCGCCAGGGAAAGCGCTATCCCGCGCCCGAGGGGGCCAAGCGCGTCCGCCGCTTTCGCGTCTATCGCTACGATCCCGAAACGGGCGAGAATCCGCGCTGGGATACCTATGAACTCGATTTGGACAGCTGCGGCCCGATGGTGTTGGACGCACTGATCGCCATCAAGAATCACGTCGATTCCACGCTGACGTTCCGCCGCTCTTGCCGCGAGGGCGTGTGCGGCTCGTGCGCGATGAACATTTCCGGGCGCAACACGCTCGCCTGCACCAAGGGGATGGACGAATTGCCGCCGGGCGACATCGCCATCTCGCCGCTGCCGCATCAGCCGGTGATCAAGGACCTCGTGCCCGATCTCTCCAACTTCATCGCCCAGTACGCGGCGATCGAACCGTGGCTGCAGACCAACACGCCCGAACCGCAACAGGAATGGCGCCAGAGTCCCGAGGAGCGCCAGGAGCTCGACGGACTTTACGAGTGCATCCTGTGCGCCTGTTGCTCGACCTCGTGCCCCTCTTATTGGTGGAACAGCGAGCGCTTCTACGGCCCCGCCGCTTTGCTGCAGGCCTATCGCTGGATCGCCGACAGCCGCGACGAAAACCAAGGCGAACGGCTTGATGCGCTGGAGGATCCGTTCAAGCTGTATCGCTGCCACACCATCATGAATTGCGCGCAGGTATGCCCGAAGGGCCTCAACCCCGCCAAAGCCATCGCCGAGATCAAGAAGACGATGGTTGAACGGAAGGTCTAGGCAGGTCTCATTCTCCTACAGGTCGCTGCCCCGATCGCATTCGGGTCCCGTGGGATCGAACGGCGTGTCGGGGGCGCGGGGAAGACGCTGCTCCACGTAATATTTGATGCGACGGATCACGGCCGCGGCCTCGCCGGAGACCTGTTCGGGCGCGATCAGCGGGCCGAACGTCAGCCGGTAGGTCTTGCCGTGCTTGTTGAGCAGCTCATGGAACAGCGTCATGTCGCGCAATTCCTTCGAGACGCGGTCGAAGGTGTGGAACCAGAAGGCGTAGGGACCGGCCACGTGGCAGGGCAGAATCGGCGCCTTGTATTTGCGCGCGAGGCTCGCGGCGCTGGCCATCCACTCGGGGTCCAGCACGACGCCGCCGCGTCGGCGCGCGAGACGCCCCGCGGGAAAGATCACGATCGGCCGGTTCTCGCCCATGGCCTTCTCGGTCATCTTCAAGGTGATCCGGGTGCGCTCGCGCGTGCGCTTCTCGGGCGTCCACTCCACCGGAATGAGATTGTCGATGAAGCCCGGGCAGGCGCGATGCGCGTCCGCATTGGCGTAAAACATCGCGTCCGGTCGCGCGCGCTTGATCGCATCATAGACGGCGATGCCGTCGGTGATGCCGGTGGGGTGGTTGGCCAAAAGCAGAAACGCCCCGCTGGCCGGAATGCGCTCGACGCCCGTGATCTCGAGCTTCACGCTCAGCAGGCGGGCAATGTAATCGAGCGCATCGGCGCCGCCCATCGGCGCGATGGCGTCGGCCATGGCGCGCGCCTTGCGGTAATTAAGGACGGCGTAAAGCGGAAGCCGGAGCAACGGCCAGAGCGGACTTGCGGAAAGCTGCGGGGCGCGCTCCTCGATCAGCACGTCGACAATGTGCTTGGATGCGGCCGCGGAGGGGGCTGGCGAAGGAAATGTGCTGTCCATGTCGCGCGACTCGGCCCGGCTCCGCCAAGGAAACAAGCATGGCGGCGGATAACCGGCAAAGGCGCTTGCTTTCCCGGACAAACCTTGGCTTCTTCGCAGCTGCAGCGGGACGGCGGGGATGATCCGGGTTCCACCTCAAATCAGACGGCCGGGCGTTCTGGGTGCGCTCGCGAGCTTGACCGCCGCCATGGGCGTTGCGGCGTGCGTGAGCCTGTTCGGGCTGGCCTCCGCGCTCGACGCCGCGCCGGTCGAAATTCAAGCCGGCGCCGAGCAATTGGAAGCCACGTTGGCCAAGGCGGATTGGCGTGCTCCGGGCAGGGGTCCGGTGGTCTATCTGGCGACGGCGCAGGACTGCCAGACATGCACGGCCTATACGGCGCGCGCGGTCGAGGAGCTGCGACGCGACGGCTATGAGGTCTGGATTCTGGCGTTGAAGCCGGGCGGAAACGGCCCGCGCCACCGCGTGCTGCGCGCGGTTGTGGCGGAAAACGGCGCCGACATGCGCCTGCCGGCCTTGTTCTGGCGCCGCGGCGCGCGCTGGCGCGCGGCGTTCGGCGCCGAGGTCGACGCCCGCCAGCGCGTGCTCGCGGATCCGGAAACCTGACAGCTCCCGCCGGCATGACCACGGTCCTGGCCGCCTACAGACAGCGGGTCGAGGCGGGCGTGCTCACGGCCGATCCGCAGCAGGAGCACGCCGCCGCGCGCCTCGACGCCCTGGCCGACGCTCTCTCCCGCTGGTCGCCGCACGCCTGGTTCGGCCGCCGCGAAGCGCCGCCGGGCGTCTATCTGTGGGGACCGGTCGGACGCGGCAAATCCATGCTCATGGACCTGTTCTTCGAGGCGGCGCCGTTTGCGGAGAAAAGCCGGGTCCACTTTCACGAATTCATGTTGGCGCGTCACGCTTTCATGCGCGCGGCGCGGGCTCGTGATCTCGGCCAGGACGAGTTGATCGAGCTCACGGCGAAGGACGTGGCGAGCGAGGCGCGGCTGCTGTGCTTCGATGAAATGCAAGTGACGGACATCGCCGACGCGATGATCCTCGGGCGCCTCTTCGAACGGCTGTTCGAGCAGGGCGTCGTGATCGTGGCCACCTCCAACCGGCCCCCCGACGATCTCTACAAGAATGGGATAAACCGCCAGCTTTTCCTGCCCTTCATCGCGCTCATCAAGCAGAAGCTGGAGCCTGTCGAACTCGCCGGGCCGCGCGATTATCGGCTCGAACGGCTGATGGCCGCGCCGGTCTATTATGCGCCGCTCGGTCCGGCCGCGGACGAGGCCATGGAGCGGGCGTGGCAAACACTGACGCATGGGGCCCAGCCGCATCCGGTGACGCTCGACGTGCAGGGCCGCGCGCTTCACATCGCCCGCCAGGCCGCCGGCGTCGCGCGTTTGCGGTTCGACGAACTGTGCGCGCGCGCGCTGGGCCCGGCCGACTACCTCGAACTCGCCGAACGCTTCCACACCATTTTGCTGGAGCGCATACCCAAGCTGACGCCGGCCATGCGCGAGGAGGCGGCGCGTTTCCGCATCCTCATCGACGCGCTCTACGAAGCGAAGACCAAGCTCGTCGCGTCGGCCGACGCCGAGCCCAATCAGCTCTATCCCCAGGGCGATCAGAGTTTCGAATTTGAACGCACCGCGTCACGGCTGATGGAGATGCGCTCACAGAGCTATCTCGCCCAGCCGCGACGCGACGCCGAATGGAAGCGCGGCATCATCGGCTGAAGCCGCGAGGCTTCAGCCGTGGCGGCGCTCGTCGGCCATGCGGAAGATGACCCGCAGATTGACCGGCGTTCCGGCGGCGGCGCTGCCGTCGGCGAGCTGCGGCGCGTGCCGGAAGGTGCGCGCGACGCGCAAGGCGGCGTTGCCGAAGCCCGCATTGGCCGGCGTTTCCGACACCTGCACGCAATCCAGCGCGCCGTTTTCCTGCACCGTGCAATGCACCGAGGCTTCGCCCTCGCGGCCGCGCTCCAGGGCGCGTTCGGGATAGAGCGAGGCGAGGCGGTACGCGCTTGGCGTGCGCACCCAGATCGGCCGGCGAACGCCGGGGATGACGATCTCGTCGCCCTCGGTCGTCATGCTCGCCGGCGTGACGCCGACGATCTGTTCGGGAACCGACGTGGCCGCGTGCGCGGCGGCGCGGCGCGACGCGGGCGCCGTCGCCGGCGCGGGCGTCGACGCATCCGGCAGCGCCGCGTCATCCGACGGATCTTGCGCGGTTTCGTCCGCCGCGACATCGCGCTCGATCGGTGCGGCGGGCGTGGGCGCGTTGGCGGCGAGCTCGGACTGCGGGGCCGGTTGCGGCGCCGAATTCGTGTAGGCGTAATAGCCGCCGCCGACGAGAAGCGCCGCGACCGCGGCGCCCGCCAGCCATTTCCAGCCGCCGCCACCCCTCTTCGCATGGATGACGTGCGCGCCATGAGGCGGTTCTTGATGCATGTTGCCCTCCTGAAAACGTGCCCCGACGAGCCGCAGAGCCGCCAGCCCGAGCCGAGGGAACTGGCGCGCCACGGCAACGCTTACGATTGGCGCAGGTTCCGAGACGTGACCGGCGTCACGGC
The DNA here is from genome assembly GCA_035549695.1 of Caulobacterales bacterium. Taxonomy (GTDB): domain Bacteria; phylum Pseudomonadota; class Alphaproteobacteria; order Caulobacterales; family Aquidulcibacteraceae; genus Vitreimonas. Next base: position 28,743 of record DASZQK010000056.1, read on the forward strand.
GAGGTGTTCGGGCGGGCCCGCGCCGCGCTTGGCGATCCGTTACACGCCGCCGCGAATGTGCGGCGCGACCTCGGAGGCGTAGAAGGCGCGCAGACGCGCGTGCGTTGCGCGTTCCAGCGGCGCCAAGCCGGACACGGCGGCGTTGGCGCGAGCCTGATCCGGCGAGCGCGCGCCCGGGATCACGGTGGTCACGGCCTCGTGGTCGAGGCACCAGCGCAGCGCGAATTGCGTCATGCTGAGACCCTTCGGCGCGAACGGCGCGACGCGGTCGGCCAGCTCGACGCCCTTGGCGAGCGTCAGTCCGTTGAAGGTCTCGCCCACATAGAAGGCCTCGCCGTCGCGGTTGTAGTTGCGGTGATCGTTTTCGGGAAAGCGCTGCTCCGCGCTCATCTTGCCGGACAAGAGCCCGCTGGCGAGCGGCAGGCGAACGATCAGCGACACGCCCTTGGCCTTCGCTTCCGGCAGCACGCGGATGTTCATCGGCTGGCGCAGGATGTTGAAGATGATCTGCAGCGAAGCGATGCCGTCGATATTGAGGCAGAGCAGGGCCTGTTCGGTGGTTTCGACGGACGCGCCGAACGCCTTGATCTTGCCTTCGCTTTTCAGCTTTCGCAGCGCATCGAACATTTCGCCGTGTTTGAGCGCGTCGGTCGGCACGCAATGCAATTGCACAAGATCCAGCGCGTCAAGTCCTAGGCGCTGGCGGCACGCATCGACATGCGCGCGCACCATCGCGGCAGTGAAATTCTCCGGCCAGCCGGGCTTGGGGAAGCGGCCGATCTTGGTGGCGATGAAGAAGCGGTCGCGGTCGCTGCGCGCCAGCCATTGGCCGATCAGCTGTTCGCTGCGGCCGAGGCCATAGACGTCCGCCGTATCGATGAATGTCACGCCCGCGTCCGCGGCGGCGTCGAGAATATCGAGCGCGCGCGCGGCGGGCATGTCGCCCCAATCCGCGCCGCCCAGCTGCCAGGCGCCGAGGCCGATTTCAGAGACGCGGCGTCCGCCGTGGAAAGTGCGCGAGTGCATCGGGCTTAGCGTCTCCGCCGCGGCGTGCCGAGAATGCCGCGCATGAGTTCGCGGGCGATGGTGTTCATCACGCCGGAGGCGACGCGCCCGGTTTGCCGTTCGAGCGCGGTGGAGCGCGTGGAGGACGCGCGCGGCGCGCTCCGCGCCGGCGGCGGCGCCTTGGGCGCGCTCTTGGCGGCTTTGGCGGCGGCCTTCGCTTGCGCCTCGCGCGCATCGGCGTCGGCTTGCGCGCGCGCGGCGGCTTCGGAACGCCGCGTCAGAATTTCAAAAGCGCTGACGCGGTCGATCTCGGTGGCGTACGCGTCGCGGAAATCGCACGCGCCCATCATCTCCTGGCGTTTGGCCAGCAGGATCGGGCCGACCTGGCTGTTGGGCGGACGCACCTTGGTGCGCGCCACCGGCGTCGGCGCGCCTTTCTCATCAAGCGTTGAAACCAGCGCTTCGCCGACGCCCAGCTCCTGGATTTCCTTCGCCACGTCGACGTCCGGATTGGCGCGGAACGACGCGGCGGCGGCGCGCACGGCTTTCTGGTCGGTCGGCGTGTAGGCGCGCAGCGCGTGTTGGATGCGATTGCCAAGTTGGGACAGCACCATTTCGGGAATGTCGGTCGGCGATTGCGTCACGAAATAGATGCCGACGCCCTTGGAGCGGATCAGCCGCACCACTTGCTCGACGCGCTGGATCAACTCCTTGCTCGCATCGCGGAAGAGGAGGTGCGCTTCGTCGAAGAAGAAGACCAGCTTCGGCTTCTCGGGGTCGCCGACTTCCGGCAGTTCTTCCCACAGCTCGCTCATCAGCCAGAGCAGGAAAGCAGAATAGAGCCGGGGGCTCTGCACCAGGCGCTCGGCGGCGAGGAGGTTGACCGTGCCGCGCCCATCGGCGTTGGGACGCATCAGATCTTCGAGGCCCAGCACCTTCTCGCCGAAGAAGCGCTCGGCGCCGTCCATCTCGAGCTGCAGCAGGCGGCGCTGCAGCGCGGCGATGGTTTGCGGCGTGACCAGGCCGTACCTTTTGCCGATGTCTTCGTTGTTCTCGGACATGTAGGTGAGCAGGGCGCGCAGATCGGCGAGGTTCAGCAGCAGGCCTTCCGGCTTGCCCGCCTTGAACCAATCGTCGGCGAGCTTGAAGGCGACGGTCATCGCGCCTTCCTGCGCTTCCGTCGCTTCGAGCACGCGCGCCATCAGCACCGGGCCCATCTCGGTGACGGTCGTGCGCACGGGCAGGCCGAGTTCGCCATACACATCCCAGAACACGGTCGGCGGCGCTTCGGGAGTGAGCGTCAGCCCATCTTCCTGTGCGCGCGCGACGGCCCAAGCGGGCGGGGGATCGCCGGGAACGGCGATGCCGGACAGGTCGCCCTTCACGTCGGCGGCGAACACGTTGACGCCTTCCTTCGCGAAGGCTTCGGCCAGCACTTGCAGCGTCACCGTCTTGCCGGTTCCCGTGGCGCCGGCGATCAGCCCGTGCCGGTTGGCGCGCTTCAGCGCCAAGGACTGCGGACCGTCCGGACTCGCCCCAATGAGGATGCTCGTCGCCATGGCTGGTTTCTCCCACCGGAGAGGTTCGCGAAAAACGCTCGTGAATGGCCCGCTTCGCCCCAGCGGGCAAGCCGGGCCTTGCGCGCGCCGGCCAAGGAACGCAAGCGTTGAGACGGAAAAACGGGCGAGCGAACATGGACTTGTCACTGCGTGGGGCGCTTTGGATCATCGCCGCGGGGGTGATCACGGCCGGGCTTTACTATCTGCGCGAGCCGCTCACGCAGTTCGCCCTGGCGCTGCTGCTCTGGTTCACGATCGATATTCTGGCCAAGGCGCTGCGGAAATACCTGCCCCGCCTGCCTCGCCGTCTCGACCTGCCGCTGGCCATACTCATCGTGCTGAGCGTGACGGCGCTGTTCGTCTATATCGTCGCCAGCAATATCGGACAGATGGCCGGCAACGTGCGCGACTATCAGGGCCGGCTGAACCAGCTCATCTCCGACGCGTACGCCAGTTTCGGGCTTGGACCCGCGCCCACCGTCAACGACCTGCTGGCGCGCGTCGATCCAGGCCGGATCGTCACGCAAATCGCTCAGGAGGTGCGCCACATCATCTCCCAGACGATCTTCATCTTGATCTATCTGGGCTTTTTGTTTCCCTCGATCGCCATGATGCGCCGCAAGCTGGTGCTCATCTTCCCCAATCCCAAGCAGCGCGACCAGGTGCGCGCCGTAATCGAGTCGATCTCGGATTCGATGGAGGGGTACCTCTGGGTCCAGACCGTCTCGAGCCTCATCATCACGGGGCTCACCTACGTGACCTTGCTTGCCGTCGGGCTCGACAATGCGCTGTTCTGGTCATTTCTGATCTTCTTCCTGAACTACATCCCGACCATTGGCTCGATCGTCGCCGTGGTGTTGCCGACGGCGTTTGCGCTGGTGCAATTCCCGACCTTGGCGCACGTCGCCGCGGTCGCGATCGGCGTCGGCGCGTGGCAATTCATCATCGGCAATTTCCTGCAGCCGCGCATGACGGGGGATTCGCTCAATCTCTCCGCCGTGATCGTCTTGCTGGCGCTGGCGATCTGGGGCGCGATCTGGGGCATCGCCGGCGCTTTCCTCGCCGCGCCGCTCACGGTGATGCTGATGATTATTCTCGCGCAATTTCCGTCGACGCGTTGGATTGCCATTTTGTTATCCGCGGACGGGAAACCGGTGCGCGAGAATAAGCTTGTGAATAAGTCGCAACCCGCCTGAATCTCGGTTGCGAATCGTCAACGAACGTGTATCGAATTTGTGAACGTCGCCGGGGCTGGGACGTAGCATTCTCGATTTTCATCTCCGGCGCGTGTGCTCGAAGAATCGAGTTCGTGCAGTTTTGCGCGCCGAACCGTACCTGTGGGCTCATTGGGGGGCTACATCGCGAGGTTCGACCCGCTTTCGGGAACAGGCCTCCGCGTGCGTCCCCCACCCAGCCTGCTGCGAGGCCTGCAGGCGCCGTCGAGCAGCTTGTCCCCGCTCGACGGCGCCGCTTTGTTTTGCTCGGATTCGACGCCGTGATTTGACGCCTGCCGGGCATCCGGCTTGATGCGCCGATGATTGGCGAGGCGCTTGCCTATCCGTTGCTTTTGCTGCTGCGCCGGCCAGTGACCGTGCTGGGCGCGCTGATCGCGGGATTCGCCGTCTCGCTGCTGATCGACGAAGCGTGGCGGGAACTGGCGAAGGTCGCGCCGGACCTGTCGCGTCCGGCCCGGGCCGAATTGAGCTGGAGCGCCCCCTGGCTCCTTGCGCGCGCCGCCTATTACGTCGTTCACGCCGCCGGCCAATCCTTTCCGGTCGCCCTGATTTTCGTCGGAGCGCTGATCGATCTGGGGGTGCGCGAGCGCCGTCCCATCTTCAGCCTGGGCGACGGCCTGCGCATCAGCGCCTTGACCGCCATCTTCGTCGTGCTGCTGGTGGCCCCGCTGCAGGTGGCCCAGCCCATCTTGGCGCAGAGCGTGGTCGTCCGCGGCAGTTACGCCTTGGCGTCGGTTCTGATCGGGGCGGGAATCTATGCGCTGCAGGCGCTGGTCTTCGTGCCGTTTTTTCTGTCCTGGCCGCACACGGTCGCGGTGCGGAAAATTCGGCTCTATCCGATCTGGCGGGCGCCGCGGCCCAAGGCGTCGGCCGCGATCGGCGCGCTGCTGCTGACTTTGCTGGCGGCGGGCATCCTCACGGTTGTCGGCGCGGCCCTGAGCGGGATCGTATTCATGACGCTGGTCCGCGACGATCACGGGCTTCCGATTTATTATTCGATCCTGCGCATCTGGCCGAGCCTGATCGCCGCTTACGTCATCGACGCCGCCAGCGCGCTCATCTATGCGCGCGTCACGCCGCCCAAGGCCGAGCGCGTCGCCGAGCATTTCTGATCACCAGGGCAGTTCGCGGCCGTCATAGTTGAAGAAGCCGCCGCTCTGCGCCGGCGTCAGCTTGTCGAGCAGGTTCTGCTGGCCTTCGACAGAGGCCTCCACGCTGAGCTTTGCGCCCGCGCCGCCCATGCGCGTGCGCACCCATCCCGGGTGCAGCGCCACGGCGATCACGCCATCGCGGGCAAGATCGCGAGAGATGGTGCGCGCGATCATGTTGAGCGAGACTTTGGAGATGCGATAGGCGTAGGCGCCGCCGGACCCGTTGTCCTCGATCGAACCCATAAGGCTCGATTGGAACGCCATCAGTTTGCGCGCCGAGGCGACGACGTTGTCCGCAAGGGCCTGCGCCAGCAAGAGCGGCGCCAGGGCGTTGACGCGAAATGTCGCGACAATCTCATCCGCGTCGACTTGATCAAGGCCGCGATAGCGCCCGCCGACGCCGGCATTGGCGAACAGAAGGTCGATGGCGGCGCCGCCGACGTCGCGCTTCAAGCGATCCGCAGCGTCGGGCGCGGCGGCATCATATTTCAGAATCGTGACGCGCCCGTCCTGTCCGCGGGCAAATCCTTGCAGTTCTTCGGCTTCTTCCGGCGCGCGCACTGCCGCGAACACACTGACGCCGCGTGAAGCGTAGCGCCGCGCATGTTCCAATCCGATGCCGCGATTGGCGCCGGTGATTAAGACGCTTTTCATCGCTCAGCCCTCCAAGAACAGATCTAAGACGTAGGGCGGGCTTCACGCTTTCGCCAGTTGCGCGCGGCGTGAAGAAGACTAGGTTCCGCGCGTCCGGAGAAAAGGAAAAAGCATGGACGCCGGCACGCGCGCAGATCGTCCGCTGACCGCAGAGGAATTCGTTTCGCGTGTGGCGCAGGGCCCTTGGCCCGGCTTCCGCATTGGCGAGCGTCTCGATCCCGCGGCCGACATTTTCCTGCTCGGCTTCCACGCCGACGCGACGGAAGACGAACTGGGCGATCTCGCCGTCGATGATCTGGCGCAGGTCGCCTACGATTTCTGGCTCTGGCGCGGCGAGCGCGGTCATCAGGAACAGGCGGTGCGGATCCGTCCCGGCGTCGGCGCCGGCGGACGCGATCTGGGACGCGACATCCTGGAGGTCGCCGGCCCCGACATGCCGTTCCTCGTGGATTCGGTGATGGGTGAGATCGCCGATCAGAGCATCGCGCCGCTGGCGATGTTTCACCCGATCGCCCCCGCCGCCAGCGGGCAGGGGCGCGACTCGCTTATCCAGGTGCACATGCCGCCGCTGACGCCGGCGCGCGCGGCGGCGCTGCAAGATGGCGTGCGCGCGACTTTGGCCGATGTGCGCGCCAGCGTCGCTGACTTCGCCGCCATGAAGCGCAACATGCTCGACCGCGCCAACGAGCTTTCGCGCGCCCGCAGCAACGCGCCGGCGGAGGAAGCGGCCGAAGGCGTCGCCTTGCTGCGCTGGCTCGCCGCGGACCGTTTCACGTTCCTGGGCGCGCGCGACTACCAATATTCGCGCGATGAAGCCGGACGCCTGCTGCCGGACGAACCCGTGATCCTGGAGAGCACCGGGCTCGGCGTGCTGCGCGACCCCGAGCGCTACGTGCTGCGGTCCACGGCCGAGCCGTTCCTGCTGACGCCGAAGCTGCAGCGCCTGATCGAGGAGCCGACGCCGATCATCGTCTCCAAGTCGACGATGCGCTCGCGCGTCCACCGGCGCACCGACGCCGACTATATCGGGGTCAAACGTTATGGCGCCGATGGCGAGGTCATCGGCGAAACGCGCTTCGTGGGCCTGTTCGGCAGTGACGCGTTCACCGAACCGACGCGTGAAATTCCCGTGCTGCGCCGCAAGGTCGAATGGATCATGGCGGAAGCCGGCTTCGCGCCCGGCGGGCACAGCTACAAGACGCTGGGGCATATCCTCGAAAGCTATCCGCGCGACGAATTCTGGCAATCGAGCCGCGAAGAGCTGTTCCGCAACGCGCGCGGCATCCTACATCTGCTCGATCGTCCGCGCCCGCGCGTGTTCACGCGCCGCGACCGCTTCAACCGCTTCGTCTCGGCGCTCGCCTTCCTGCCCAAGGAGCGGTTCAATTCGACCTTGCGCAAGGCGGTCGGCAAGCGCCTGGAGGAGGCGTACGGCGGACGCGTCGAATCGTTCTTTCCCAATCTCGGCGAAGGCCCGCTGGCGCGCGTGCATTTCGTCATCGCCGATATCGACAAGACGCGTCCGGATCCCGATCCGCGCCAGCTCGACGCCGACGTCGCCGCGCTGACGCGCACCTGGGAAGACGCCTTCGTTTCCGCACTGCGCGAATCCGAGCTGTTCGATGCGCAGGCGCGCCAGGATGTGGAGCGCCGCTTTCAGGCGGCGTTCACGGCCGCCTACCGCGAACGCTACGGCGTCAGCGAAGCGCTGATCGACGCGGCGCAGATCGTGGCCGCGCGCGAGGACGAAAGCATCCGCGTCCGCGCCTATCAAAACGACGGCGACGCGGAAAGCACGCTGCGCTGCAAATTCTACGCGCGGGGCGACGTGCTGGCGCTTTCCGCGACGGTGCCGATCCTTGAGAATCTCGGCCTCTTCGTCGAGTCCGAGCAAAATTACAAACTGCACGTGGGCGCGCGCGACGAGCACGAGGCGACGCAGACGGTTTACGTGCACGATCTGGAAATGCGCAGCGCCGACAACGCGCCCGCCGATCTGGCGCGCTGCGGCCGTCATTTCGAAGAGGCGTTCATCGCCATCTGGAACGGCGCGGCGGAGAATGACGGCTTCAATCGCCTGATTCTGAAACTGGGCGCGTCCTGGCGCGAAGCGGCGCTGGTGCGCGCGCTGGCCCGCTTCCGTCAGCAGACCGGGCTCGATCCCTCGCAGGCCGTGCAGGAGGCGGCGCTCAGCGCGCATCCCGACATCGCCGCGCAAATCCTCGCGCTGTTCCGCGTGCGCTTCGATCCGAACCTGCCCGAGACGCTGGACGCGCGGCGCGATTGGGCTGCGCAGATCGCGCAAAAGATCGAAGCGGCGCTGGCGAAGGTCGAGAGTCTCGACGAAGACCGCGTGCTGCGGCGCATCTCGGCGCTGGTCGGCGCCATCTTGCGCACGAACTATTATCAGCGCGCCGGCGATGGCGGCGCGAAGCCCTACATCTCGTTCAAGATTGAATCCGGCGCCCTCGCCGAACTGCCCGCGCCCAAGCCCTATCGCGAAATCTGGGTCGCATCCGCGCAAGTCGAAGGCGTGCATCTGCGCATGGGGCCCGTCGCGCGCGGGGGTCTGCGCTGGACCGACCGGCGCGACGATTTCCGCACGGAGATCTTGGATCTCGTCAAAGCTCAGCAGGTGAAAAACGCCATCATCGTGCCGGTCGGCGCCAAGGGCGGCTTCTTTCCGAAGCGCCTGCCCGCGCGCGACGCCGCGAACTATCGCGATGTCGCGGTCGAGGCCTACAAGACGTTCCTGCGCGGCCTGCTCGACATCACCGACAATCTTCAAGGCGAAAGCGTAATCGCGCCCGAGGGCGTTGTGCGGTGGGACGGCGAGGATCCCTATCTGGTCGTGGCCGCCGACAAAGGCACGGCGACCTTTTCCGACATCGCCAATGGCGTCAGCGCCGAATACGGCTTCTGGCTGGGCGATGCGTTCGCGAGCGGCGGTTCGGTCGGTTACGACCACAAAGCCATGGGCATTACCGCGAAGGGCGCATGGGTCGCGGTGCAGCGGCATTTCCGCGAGATCGGCAAGAACATTCAGGAAGCGCCGTTCAGCGTGATCGGCGTCGGCGACATGTCGGGCGACGTGTTCGGCAACGGCATGCTCCTGTCGAAGAAGATCAAGCTGGTCGCCGCGTTCGATCACCGCCACATCTTCATCGACCCCAATCCCGCCGACCTCGACGCCGCGTGGGACGAGCGCAAGCGCCTGTTCGACAAGCCGCGCTCTTCCTGGGCCGACTACGATGCGAAGCTCATCTCCAAGGGCGGCGGCGTGTTTGCACGCACGCAGAAATCCATCGCGCTCAGCGAGGAGATGATGGCTTTGACCGGGCTCAAGGCCGCAAGCGTTACGCCGGCGGAGCTCATCTCCGCGCTGCTCAAGGCGCCGTGCGAATTGCTCTGGTTCGGCGGCATCGGCACCTACATCAAGGCGCGCGCCGAAAGCCACGCCGATGTCGGCGACAAGACCAATGACGCGCTGCGTGTCGATGCGGAAGATCTCCGCGCGCAGGTGGTGGGCGAGGGGGCGAACCTCGCCGTCACGCAGAAGGCGCGCATCGCCTTCGCCCGCCGCGGCGGACGGATCAATTCCGATGCGGTCGACAATTCCGCCGGTGTCGACACTTCCGACCACGAAGTGAACATCAAGATTTTGCTGACCGACGCCATTCACTCGGGCGCCTTGAAAGCCAAGCAGCGCGAGAAGCTGCTCGCGGCGATGACCGACGATGTTGGGCGGCTGGTGCTGATGGACAATTACGATCAGACGCTCGCGCTCTCCGTTTCGCAAGCCAGCGCCGCGGCCGATCTCGACAGCCACGAGCGCTTCATGCTGCGCCTGGAAGCGGCGGGCAAACTCTCGCGAACGGTTGAGGGGCTGCCGTCGAGCGACGAAGTCGCGGCGCTCCGCGCGGGCGGCTTCGGGCTCACGCGCCCCGAACTCGCCAAGCTCATCGCCTACGCCAAGATCGATCTGTTCGACGCTTTCACCACCAGCGACGGCCCGAACGATCCCGCCTTCGTGGCGCCGCTGGCGGCCTATTTCCCGCCGCAACTCGCCGAATACCGCAAGGAAATGGCGCGCCACCGCCTGCGCGCGGACATCATCGCCACGAAACTGGCCGACGAAGTGATCAATCGCTGCGGCCCGAGCTTTGTCGACCGCGTGCGCGAGATCGCCCGCGTCGATGCGGTGACGGTGGCGAGCGCGTTCGCCGCGGTTGACCGTATCTATGACTTCCGCGCTCTGGTGGAGCGCATCAACGCGCTGGACAACAAGGCGCCCGCGGCGGCGCAGATCGCGCTGCATCAGGAAATCGCCACCGCGTTTCGGCGCCTGTGCGTGCATCTGGCGCGCCACGGCGGGTTCGACCGCACGCCGAAGCCGACCATCGATTCCGTCGTGGGGCTCTATCGCGACGCGGTGCAGCAACAGCGCAGCTCGCTGTGGGAAGACCTCAGTCAAGGCGATCACGCCCGCGCGGAGGCCCGCAAGCAGCATTTCCAGTCGCTCGGCGCGCCGGACGATCTCGCCAGCGACGCCGCATTGCTGTTGCCCCTTTCAGCCGCGCTCGACATCGCGGATCTGTCGCGCAGCCAAAGCTGGCCGGTGCCGCCGGCGGCGCATCTCTATCGCGCGGTGGGCGCTGCGTTCGGCCTCGATACGCTGCGCGGCGCGGCGCAAGGGCTCACGCTCGAGCAGCACTGGGATCGCCTGGTCGTACGCCGGGCGGCGGAGGACCTTTACGAAGACCAGCGCGTACTTGCGGCCGCCGCGGCGAGCGCGATCGGCGCGCCGCCGGCGGGCGCGGATGTGCATTGGGGCGCCGAAGCGGCGCGCGATTGGATCGCCGGCCTCGGGGCGCCGGCGCAAACTGCGCGCGCCGCCTTCGCGGAACTCGAAGGGCAGGGCCAATGGACCTTCGCCAAAGTCATGCTCGCGGCGGCGGAAATCCACGGGCTGGCGAACGCGCTGCGGTAGTCTAGCAACGACTTCCACCGAGTGCATGATTTACGCAAAGCTGGCGATAAAATCCGCCATCAGTTGATGCGCGCGCTTTGTCTCCGCGGCGTCGTATTTGACTTGCGGATGGCTCGCTTCCGGTTCGTCGAATGCGTGCGTCACCGTGGGAAAAAGATGGATCTCCAGCGGCGCGCCGTGTGCGCGCTGGCGCTCCAGAGCGCGGCGCGGGATCGCCGTGCCGACGATGCTGTCGCGCCCTCCGACAATTGCAACGCCGCGCAAAGTGCGCCGCCAACGCCGCCCCGACAGCGAGCCGATCCCCGCATACGGATACATCAAGAACGCGCCGGCAAGATCGGCCAGCGGCTCTTCCGGCACATCCGTCAAGCCCGTCGCGCGCCGCATGTTCGCGCCCGCGCGCAGCGCGAGTCCGTCCATGATCGCCCAGGCGCCGTGACTCCAGCCGGCCGCGAGAACGCGCTTGTGGTCGATCCAATCTTGCGTTTTCGCCCAAGCCATCGCGGCGTAAAGATCGCCCGCGCGCTCGCTGCCGCGCATTTGCGCGCCGGTGCAGACGAGGCTGAGCGCATGCAAGCGCGAGATGCCGCGAAGGCCGTGGGAGTCGACAATCACCGCGGCGGCGCCCGCGCGGGTGATGGCGTCAGCCCATGTGTCGAGGAACGGGCGCTTGCCACCGCAGCCGGGCATCATCAGCACAGTGGTGAACGGCCCATCGCCGCGCGGTTTCGAAACGCTGAGATACGGCGCGAGTTGCGCAACGCGCTCGCCGAGCGTTGACGGCGCGGGCATCAATGCCGGAAGTGGCGCATTCCGGTGAAGACCATGGAGATCTCGGCTTGGTCCGCCGCCTTGATCACGTCTTCATCGCGGATCGAACCGCCCGGCTGGATCACCGCAACCGAACCCGCTTGCACGGCTTGCAGCAAACCGTCGGGGAAAGGAAAGAACGCGTCCGACGCGCACACCGAACCCACGGTCATCGGATCGCTCCAGCCCGCCGCGTGCGCGGCGTCTTCGGCTTTGAGGCGCGCCACGCGCGCGGAATCCACCCGGCTCATCTGGCCGGCGCCGATGCCGGCGGTGCAGCCGTTTTTCGCATAGACGATGGCGTTCGATTTCACGTGCTTGGCCACGCGGAACGCGAACACCATGTCGGCGATCTCCTGCTTCGACGGGATGCGTTTGGTGACGATCTTCAGATCGCTTTCCTTCACGCGGCCATTGTCGCGGCTTTGTGTGAGGAAGCCCCCCGCGATGGTCTTCACCGCGAGCCCCGGCGCGGCCGGATCGGGCAGGCCGCCGGTGATCAGCAAACGCAGATTTTTCTTCTTCGCGAACACGGCGATCGCGTCTTCATCCGCTTCCGGCGCGATGACGACCTCGGTGAAAATATCCGCGATCGCTTGCGCGGCGGCTTTGTCGAGCCGGCGATTGACGGCGACGATGCCGCCGAAGGCCGAAACGGAATCGCACGCCAAGGCGCGCGTGTAAGCTTCGATCAGGCTGCCCCCCAGCGCCACGCCGCACGGATTGGCGTGCTTGATGATGGCGACGGCGGCGCTCTCCGCGGGATCGAACTCCGCGACCAGTTCAATCGCCGCATCCGTGTCGTTGATGTTGTTGTAGCTCAGTTCCTTGCCCTGGAGCTGCTTGGCGGTGGCGACGCCGAAGCGCTTTTCGCCGGTGAGATACATCGCCGCGTTCTGATGCGGGTTTTCGCCGTAGCGCAGCTTCTGCGCCAGCTTGCCGCCGAGCGCGCGCCAAGGCGGCGCTTCGTCGCCAAGCTGCTGCGCGTACCACGCCGAGATCGCCGCGTCGTACGCCGCCGTGCGCGCATAGGCTTTCGCCGCGAGCTTCTTGCGCAGCGCAAGGCTCGTGCCGCCATGCTCTTTCAGCGCCGCGAGCACTTCGGCCATATCGTCGGCGTCTGTCGCGACGGCGACATAGCCGTAATTCTTCGCCGCCGCGCGGATCATCGCCGGGCCGCCAATGTCGATGTTCTCGATGCAGGTCTCGAAGTCGGCGCCGCGCGCGACGGTCGCTTCGAACGGATAGAGGTTCACGTAGAGCAGATCGAACGCTTCGATGCCGTGCTCTTGCATCGCCTTGGCGTGCTCGGGCTCGTCGCGCAGCGCCAGCAGGCCGCCATGCACTTTCGGGTGCAGCGTCTTCACGCGCCCATCCATCATTTCCGGAAAGCCGGTGACGGCGGAAACGTCTTCCACCTTCAGCCCCGCATCGGCGATCGCCGTCTTGGTGCCGCCGGTGGAAACCAGCGCCACGCCCGCGCCCGAGAGCGCCTTCGCGGCGTCGATCAGCCCGGCCTTGTCCGAGACGGAAATGAGGGCGCGGCGGAGGGAAACGAGATCGGGCATGAAAAAATCCAAACGTTAGGAGGTTCGCGTCCCCTCCCCTTGAGGGGAGGGGGTAGGGGGCGGGGTGAACCTCCGCAAGATGCAGAATCGACCGCCGCAGTCTTCCTCGAAATATGTGGCGTGCAAACGAGTGAATTCAGCGCCTCACCCCACCCCTAACCCCTCCCCTCAAGGGGAGGGGAATTGGGTTGCGCTCACCTCAATCCGAGCGCGCCAGCGCCCAGCGGATGCGGTTGGGCGGGGAGAGGCCGTGGCCTTGCGGGTCGGCGGCGCCGGAGAGCACGATCTGCAGCGTGTCCTGCGGCACCGTGCGCCCAGCCCAATAGATCGACGGCTCGATGGCGACATTGGGCGCGTCGGTGCGGAAGCGCCAGCGCTGGCCGCCCGGCGTTTGCAACAGCACCATCTGATGCTCGATCGCGCTCGCATAGACGCTCGGATGCAGATGGAAGCGCGCGACGAACGGAATCGGCTGTTTGATGTTCGGGCCCTTGGCCCGCACCGGGCGCATCAGTTCGTCGATGCCGCGCAGGTTGCGTCCGACGTGATCCACGAACAGATAGCGACGATGCAGCAAGCCGAATTGCGCGCGGTAGCCGTCATGGCGGCCTTGCACCGTGACGCCGCTCTCGTCGGAGGAGCGGCGCACGTCGTCGAGCGTCGGGCCGCTCAAGCGCGCGGCGCCTTTCCCGCGGCGTTGTTCTTCCAGGCTCGCGGAAAGCGCGTCAGCCAGCACGAGCGTCGAATGCGCGTTGGTGGCGCGCGCGGCTTGCCGGCCGGCGGGCTCCAGCTCACGCGCCGCGCCGACATTGACGATGAGGCGCTCGCGCCCGCTGGAAAGTTCGAACGCCAGCGCGCCTGCGTGCGCGCGCTCGGAAAACGCCGGCGGCGGCGCGCCGCCGACATCGAACAACACAACGAGCTCCTTTGCCTCAAGCCGTTGATAGGCCGAGTGCGTCGCGAACTGGAAGGCGCGCGCGTCGCCGCCCACGCGCGCCAAGGCCGCGTCCACCGAGGCCGGAGAGTTTTCCGATCCGCCCTGAAACGCGCCCAGCCCGCCGTCGCCCATGCGCAGCATGCGGAGCATATTGGCGAGCTTGGGCAGCGCATCGCGGATGACCGGCGAGGGATCGCCATGCGTTTCCAGCACGGTGTGCGCAGTCATCAGGTCGTAGAACGATTCCGCCAACGCTTCGGGCGAACGGGAGAGGTGGCCGCCGTCGGGCAGGAATTGCTTGGCGCAGGCTTCGATCAGCATTTCCTCGCCTTGCGCGATCAGGCGATCGGCATCGGGAAAGCCGGCTGCGCCCGCGAGCACCAGGGCGGCGCCCGCCTTGATCGCGCCGCAGTGGCGGTCGCCCAATTCGCTTTGCGCCATCAGCAGCAGGCGCACTTGCCGCGCGGCCGAGCGCATCAGCGCCGCGCGCGCCACCGGCGCGCCTTGCTCGAAAGCGGGCCGGCCCCACGAGAGCCAGGCGAACACGCGCTCAGCCGTGAGTTCGGCGTCCCATGCCAGCTCGTCCCACTCTCCGAACGCCTCGACCCAGGATTCTGTCAGCGCGACGATGCGTTCGGGCGCGTTGGCGGCGGCAAGATCGGCGAGCCACGCGAACGCGTGCAGGCGCGCGGTGAAATGGCGAGAAGGGTGCGGGCGCTCCCACGGAATTGCGTATTCGCCCATCATGCGCTCGGCGGCCACGCGCCAAACGCCCCTGGCGATGTCGGCGCCGCGGATCGCGTCGCCCACGCGCGGATCGCGGCCGTATGCGGCCAGCCGATCCGGCGCGGCTTCGCCCAAGCGCATGCGGTGGAACGGGTTGGCGCGCCACGGATCGTTGGCAGCGATGGCCTTTCCGCGGGGAGGGGCGGCCGGCGGCGCCAACTCTAGTTTCGAAGCCGCGCGATGTTGGCGGCGTAGTGCGAGGCGTCGCCGGAGAAGACAGCGGTGCCGGCGACAAGCGCGGTTGCGCCGGCGGCGACGGCGCGCGGCGCGGTTTCGGCGTTCACGCCGCCATCGACCTCAAGAATGATCTCGCGCCCGCTCTCATCGATGCGCTTGCGCACGGCTTCGATCTTGCTGAGCTGGCTCTCGATGAAATGCTGTCCGCCGAAGCCAGGATTGACCGTCATCACCAGCACCAGATCCAGAAGCTCGATCACGTTGTCGATCGCATCGACCGGCGTGCCCGGATTGAGCGAGACGCCGGCCTTGGCGCCCGAAGCTCTGAT
This sequence comes from Caulobacterales bacterium, assembly GCA_035549695.1. Taxonomy (GTDB): domain Bacteria; phylum Pseudomonadota; class Alphaproteobacteria; order Caulobacterales; family Aquidulcibacteraceae; genus Vitreimonas. The sequence continues at coordinate 43,944 of DASZQK010000056.1, forward strand.
GGCCTGCAGCGTGCGGTGCACGTGAGGGCCGGCTTCGGGATGGACGGTGATGATGTCGGCGCCCGCGTCGCGAAACGCGCCGACATACGGATCGGCCGGCGCGATCATCAGGTGCACGTCCAGCGGCAATTTCGTGTAGGGGCGGATCGCCTTCACCATCATCGGTCCGGCGGTGATGTTGGGAACGAAATGACCGTCCATGACGTCGACATGGATCATGTCCGCGCCCGCCGCGTCGGCCGCGCGCACCTCTTCGCCCAATCTCGCGAAATCCGCCGCCAGGATGGACGGAGCGATCAGGGTCTTCACCATGCTATGTGAGTTAGCGGCGCCGGGCGCGAGGTGCAATGGCCGCACCGTCAGGCCGGCCTGAGGCGCGCAGCGAAAAAGCCGTCAAGGCCGCCGCGTTCGGGCCAGCGCCCGGGCAGCGTGCGCATGTCGCCGTCGGCGGTGATGAATTCGTCGGGCAGTTCGCCGGCGCGGACCGGATCGCGCCGCCAGGCTTCGCCGAGCGCCTGCGCAACCACGCCGGGCCCTTCCTCGGGCTCGAGCGAGCATACTGCATAGACCAGCGCGCCGTCGGGCTTCAGCAGGCCGCCCGCCGCGGACAGCATCCTGGCCTGCAGTTCGGAGAGCGCGCGAACATCGCCGGGGCGGCGCAGCCATGCAACGTCCGGATGGCGGCGGAGCGTGCCGGTGGACGTGCAGGGCGCGTCGAGCAGGATGGCGTCGAAGCGCTGATCTGTGCGCCAGTCCAAGACATCTGCGCAGACGACGCGCGCGCTGAGCTTGGTCCGTTGCAGATTTTCCGCCAGCCGCTCGAGCCGCTCCGCCGACTTGTCCACGGCGACGACGCGCGCGCCGGCGGCGGCGAGCTGTAGCGTCTTGCCGCCGGGCGCGGCGCAGAGATCGAGCACGTCGCGTGCGCGCACGTCGCCCAGCAGCCGCGCCGGCAGAGCGGCGGCGGCGTCCTGAACCCACCATGCGCCTTCGCCGTAGCCAGCCAGTCCGTCCACGCCACCGCGTGCAAGCAGCGGCAGGCGCACGTTGCCCGTCGGCGTCACGTCGCCGCCGAGACGCGCGGCCCAATCTTGCGCGTCAGCCTTCACGCTCAGATCGAGCGGCGGCTCGGCGTGCAGCGCGAGAGCGATCGCATCCGCCGTCTCCGCGCCGTAGGCGGCGCGCCAGCGCGTGAAGAGCCAAGCCGGCAGATCCGTTCCGGGCGCTTGCGCCGCGAGCATGGCCGGCCCGTCGCGGGAGATGCGCCGCAGCACGGCATTGATCAGGCGCGCGAACGGGCGGCCTTCACGCGTCGCGTTAGCGGCGTCGACGGTCTCGCCCACGGCGGCATGCGGCGGCGTGCCGAGCACCAGGATTTGCGCCGCGCCGACACGCAGCAAGGCGCGCGCGTACGCGGCGGATTCGTGCAACGGGCGCTCAAGGAATTGCGCGAGCACCGCATCGATCCCGCCCAGACGGCGCAGCGCCGCGGCGGCCATCGCGCGCGCAAAGCCGCGGTCGCGGCCGGTGAGCGCGGCGAACGAGGGCGTGCTGTCCAGCGCGTCTTCGAGCGCGCGTCCATCGTTGAGCACGGCGACAAGCAATTCGGCGGCGGCGCGGCGCGCGGTCAATTGGTGTCCGCCACCGAGACGATGGCGCGCCGCCAGGACGTCAGCCGCACGGTCGCGCCACCCGCTGAAAGCGGCATGGCCATGTGGATGGGCGGGGCGAAGCGCGAGTCCGGAGCGAGAGCGAACCAGACCTGGCCGCGCGGCACGCGCCGACGTCCGCGGTCGCGCGCCTCAAAACCGGCGACGGCGATATAGGAGAGCGCGCATTTCAGCACGTCGCCGCGATAGCCGCCGCCGGAATAATGGTCGATATCCCCTCCGCTCAGCGCCAACAGATAGTGGAAGCGCCCGTCGAATGTGGGATAGGCGCCTTCGCAACGGCGCGACCGGCCGACATCGACGGCCATGGCCATCAAAGTCGAAAGCGGATCGCGCGAGGCGCGGATCTGTTCATCGCTGGCGCGCGGATCGCCCCAGATCCGGTAGGTCGGGTTGATATCGGCGGCGACGGCGCCGTCCACGCCGACCTGCATGTCGATCACCCGATGCTTGCGGCTGTAGTGATGATCGAGAGTGTAGCGGCGCCAGCGCACCGCGCCGTCGGCGATTTCCCCGGATGCGGAAGCCTCGATGTGGGTGCGTTCAAACCACGACAACAGACCCCCGGACTCCATCGTCGCGGCGATCGAATAGCTGTCGGCGGACACGTCCGCATCGATGCTGGCATGCCCGACATTGATGATGCCAAGCGCGAACCCTTCATAGGACAGGGCGTAGCGGTCCGCCGCCGCCGGCGCGGCGAACGCGAACAAAAAGCCGATGACGAGGAGCGCCCGCAACATCGGCGGAACTTAGCCAAGGCGCGCGCCCGCCGCGAGGGCGGAACTGCTAGGCCGCCGTACGTTTGGGCGCTTTGCCGGCGTGCCTGGCGCGTTCGATCCAGTCGGCGACATCGTCTTCGCTCGGCGCCGGAGCCATGCCCCAGGCGCGCGCGCCTTCCTCCGAAAGACCCCAGCGCGCGATGGCTTCGGTCAATTCCGCGGCGTCGAATTGCGCGAGTTCCTTGGCGTCGCGCACGCCGCACGCGACCAGCGCCTGCGCCTCGCGCGAGCGCAGCCCTGGCACCGTGCAGGCCAGCAGGGCTTGCGATTGCCAGTCACGGATCACCTGCGCGTTGATGTGGCGCGTGGCGAGCTGCGTCTGCCCGGTTTCCGGCGACAGCGCGAGCAAGTCGGCCACCGTCTTCACGCCCAGCGATTCCAGCCGCTTGGCGGTTTTCGGCCCGATCGACGGCGCGTCGACCACCGGCGCCTCGCCGTCGAGCGTGAAGCGTTGCGCGGTCTTTTCGGGCTTTGGCTTGGCCTGCTCCTGCCTTGGCTTCGCCGCCTCGGCTTTGGGCGCGGCTGCGGCGATCTTGGGAGCGGGTTTGGGTTTGGGCCTGGGCGCCGCTTTCGCCGGAGCCTTGACGCCGGCTTGCGATTTCGCGCCGGTTTCGCGCGGCCATTTGGCGTCGAGCGATGAGAGCGGCGTTTTCAGCACTTCCGCCGCGAACAGGGCCCGCACCACCTTGTCGTCCTCACCCAAGCTTTGGCGCACCTTGCCGGTGCGCTTGAATTCTTCGTATTGCGCCGTCACCTCGCGGCGCGCGGCCTGGTCGTCGATCGCTTTCAGCACCGATTGAATCGGCATTTCCATGCCCATGAACACGGCTTGCAGAGCGCCGTCGATCTTGGGCGGCCGCACCGCAGCTTCGGCGAACGCCTTGTCGAGCACGCGCGCGAAACCGACCGCGGCGCGCCCTACCAGCGGGGCGATGGCGCGGCGCAAGGTGTCGTCGAGACCCGCGGGGGGATCCTTGACGCCGATTTCGAAATTGTAGTGGTCGAGGATCGTCTCGTAGTGCTTGGTGGCTTCTTGCGCGCCGGCTTTGAGCATCTGCGCCAGCCAATCCTCGCCGGAAGGCGCCGCGATCGCCGGATAACCGCCGAGTTCGCCCTCGAGCAGTTTCTGGAAAGTCAGGTAGCTTTTGTTGAAGCTCCACTCGACGGCGCGGTGGATGACGTTTTCCTCTTCCGTCTGGTGGGTGTGGAAGGGCTGGTGCGGATCGCAGAAATAGTGGCTCGTCACGCCCGCGCACCACGCGGCTTGCGCCCAGTCCTTTTGCCCAAGCGCGCGCACGGTGCGGCGATACCATTCCTCGCACGCCTCGATGGCGCCGCCCCAATCGTTGTCGCGCACATGCAGGACGTGGTTCTTGAAGTCCTTGAACACGTCGTCGGGCGCCTTTGCGCCGCCGAGATATTCGACGTGATGATTGAGCAGCAGCGTGGCCCAGGCCTCCGCGTCGGGCGACTGCAGATGGCGCAGCGCGTCCACGGCCAGGCGGTGGTGCGTGGAGCGGCAGCGGCTGGCGAACACCACTGCGTACAAAAGAGACATACGGCCCGCCTCAATGCTGAATGCGAGGTTAAAGCCGTGGTCCCGAATCCGTTAGCGGGTGGTTAACGCGCGTGTTCGCTGGGCACGATATCCCAGTCCGCGCATAGCAGGTGGACGATACGCTCGTGGCGCGTCTCGATCACCTCGGCGCTCCAGTCGGTGATGCTTTCGATGCCGCGCGTGATCGCGTGCACCGGCGCGCCGGGCGTCTGGAAATAGATCTTCCACTTGTCCGGGTACGGCTTGCAATCGGCGCGCACATTCTGCTTGCGGCTGATGAGCACCATGTTGCCGAGCATGTTGGCGTATTCCTGGCGCATGACGCGATCCGGAAAGCGCTCATGCCACCAGGGCGCGTTGCCCGTGGGCAGCACATGCTCGACCGTAATGTCGCTGCGGCGCGGCAGCACCGAGCCTCCGGGCAAGGAAGCCTCCACGCGGATCAGCATCATCTTGCGCTGGCGATCCGATTTGGAGGAGCGGTTGAGCCGCTCGATGAAGGCGAGCTTTTCCGCGTCGCTCAGATCGAGCGGCCCGTCCTTTAGATAGACGGCGTCGTCGCCGGCGCGCTTCATGGCCAGCGCGAAGCGATCTTCGCGCACGGTATTGTCGATCACGGCGAGTTCGCAGCCGAAGGTGAAGCGCTCCAGCGCGCGGAAGAATCTGAAGGCCTGGTCTGGATCGAGCCCCGAATATTCCGCGACGAACACCAGCGCGGCCGGCAGCCAGCGTGTTTCGCCGAGCTGCAGCAAGATCTTGATGCGCCGGTTCACGTCTTCGCTCGCCGCGCCGAGCTTGACTTCGGCGCGCAGGATGTCGCGCAGCGCCTCGCCGTAGCGGGGCAGGCGGTCGAACAGGAAACCCTTTACCCCCCCGGCGGCCTCGACCTTGGCGCGGAAAGCGCCGAGATCGCCCGGCGAAATCAGCGGCGCGCCGGTCAGCAGGAACGGCATCATGTTGATCAGCGCGGCGAAATCCTCGCGCCCGAGGCCGTTTTCCAGCTCCTCCCATTTCAGCGCGGCGGTTTCCGCGTCCTGATCGCCGAGGCCCGAATTTTCCAGCAGATCGCCTTTGATGTTGTCGGCCGCCGAAAGGTCCTGGCCGGTATTGTTCATGGCGTTGTAGATGCCCGCCGCGGCGCCGCGCTCGTCAGCCTCGACGACGTTGAACGTGGCGCAGCGGACGACGAAGCTGATGAAATTGTCGAGTTCGGCGTTGCCGATCCGGGCCAGCTCCGATTCGATCGTCGCGGCCGCCGCCACCATGAGATCGCGGGAATCGTAGCCGGTCTCTTCCAGCCGCGCCATCCGCTTCATGTTGTTGGGTTCTTGCACGTTGCCCCAGAAAAAACTGGAGTCGGCGGCGCGCAGCAGCAGGCGCGGCTTGCCGCCGTCCATGACGAGGCCCTGATAATGTTGCGCGCGCGCGGGAATGCGGTCGCGCACATAGGCGATGATCATGGTCAGCACCGTCATGCGCTGCTGCCCGTCGGAGATTTCCAGTTCGCCGCGTTCGTTCTTCACCAGCACGATCTGGCCGATGAAATAAAACGTGGCGTCGCGCTTGTAGGCGCGCCAGAGATCCTGGATCAGCTGGCGCACTTCGCGTTCGGTCCAGGTGAAGGGGCGCTGATAGCGCGGCACGCGCAGCGCCGCGCGGCGGGTCAACAGCTTCGCCAAGTTGAGGATTTGCGAGGCAAGGCCGGGCGGCGTTTCGCCATACGACATAACCAGCATCTCCTCCGTGTTGAAGAAGGCAGCATTAGCTTGCGTTCATGTGCGTGCAACGCGCGCGTCATATTCCATTGCAAGCCGCGGCGCGGCGTTTCTTTCGCGCAACAAAGGCGTCACGCGGCGGCGGTATCGGGAACTGGCGCCGCATCAAATGACGGCGCGGGCGAGAGGCCCGCAAACGCGCTGAAACCGCGCGCGCGAAACGCCGGAAACAGAGCCGCCGCGGCCTTGGCGTCGGTGAACCCGGCGCGGCGCGCACGCGCCGGGCCGGGCGACAGAATGAGCACGTTGGCCAGGCGCCGGGCGATCGCATCGCCGGAATCGAGCCACAGACAAGGACGCGGCGCGCCGGCCTTAAGCTCCTCAATCAGCAGCGGAAAATGGGTGCAGGCGAGGGCCACGGCGTCAATCTCGGCGCCGCCCGGAGCGGCGAACAGGCCGGTGACCGCTTCGAGGACGGCGCTGGAATCGACGGGCGCGCCGCGCAGCTTGGCCTCCGCCGCCGCCACCAGGGCGGCCGATCCGTGACGCACCACCCGCTTGTCCGGGGCGAAATCGGCGATCAGCTGATTCGTGTAGACGCGCCGCACCGTGGCCGGCGTCGCCAGCAGGCCGATGACGCCGGTGCGCGTGGCCGCCGCGGCCGGCTTGATCGGCGGCACCACGCCGATGACGGGCACGGAAAGCGCCGCGCGCGTCTGATCGAGCGCGATCGTGCTCGCGGTGTTGCAGGCCAGCACAACTGCATCGGGCGCCCATTGTTCGGCCGCACGCGCGAGCAGCTTGGGGATCCGGTCGGCCAGCTCCGCGTCGCTCTTCAGCCCGTAGGGCAGCCACGCATTGTCGGCGAGGTAATCCAGCTCGATCGCCGAGCCCGACGCGGCGACCGCGTCAAGCACCGACAGGCCGCCGACGCCGGAGTCGAAAACCAGAGCCCGTTTCATGCTTCACCCATGCCCGGGGCGGCGCGCGGCGTCGAGCCCGCGCGTCCGCGCAGACGTTGGCGTCTATGCGCTCCGGATTTCGCGGGCGGCGGGCTCAACTCAACAAGTCCTCGTCCGGCGCCGCGAGCCCATAGAGCGCGGCGGGCTTGCCCATGTGGATGGCCCACATCTGGTCGCCATAGGAATAGTGCCACCACTCATCCGGATGATTGGAGAAGCCGGCTTCAATCATCAACCAGTAGAGCAGGCGGCGATTGGCGCGCGCCTCGTCGTGACTGAACGAAGGCTCGTCGGTGTCGCGCTCGAAGCGGTCGGTGCCGGCGAGTTCGGTGGCGTCGTCGAACAGCGAACCCATGTAGAGCGGCTCGTCGTCGTCCCAGACGATGGTGAGATCGACCGCGCCGCCGGTGGCGTGCGGGGCCGGCCGCGCCGGATCGGTCGTTGGCGCGGCCCAATAACGCTGCACCTCGGTCGCGATTTGCGAATCGGTGAGCTCCGGCCGCCGCCGCTTGAGTTCCTGCGGCATCCACACGTCATGGAAGTACGCCTGCACGGAGCGGGGCCGCCACGCGTCGTGCAAAAACAGTTTCAGCCCCGCTTGTTTCAGCCGCGAATCGATTTCCTGCAGCAATAGCCCGACGCTGTGGCGCACGAGCAACGCATCGATCGCGCCCTCCGCGCGGGCCCAATAGGGCGGATTTCGCGTCTGTGCATAATAATTGCGGCCCGCGAGGCCAAAGCGCTGCGCGTGTTCCAGTTTTTCCGCGTACAGCGCGCCGCTTTGATCGATCGGCCAATCACGATAGCCTTTGCGCATCGCTCGCGTTGATTCGAGCGAAGGGATGGGTCTCAACCGAAGGCTCTCAAGCTGGCCGAACATTCCTGTGGAAACGTTTTGTTAAGCGCTTTTGCTAGAATCGCCAATTGGGTTAGTGACTTTCGGATGGGGTGAGGTCAACGCGCGCACAAGGCAAGGCGCGCATTGTGATTGTCGGGGTTGGAGCATGAACGCGGTCGGCAAATCCTCCGTCGTCTTCGTGACGCTCTCAGGGCTCTTTTGGGGCGGCTGGGTCGTCGGTTCGCAAACGCCCGAAGGGCAAGAAGCCTTGGCCAAGGCTTACGCCGCCTACGCGGAAGAGCAATCGTCGGCCAATGAAGATTTGTTCGCGCCCACCGCGCTGCGCGCCATCGTCTGCGGCGGCGGCGGTTCGGCGTTGCGCGCCGAGCAGAAGCCGTGCCTGGCCGTGGTGGCCGCCGGCCGTCTGTTCGTAGTCGACGCCGGTTCGGGCGCCGCCTCCGCGCTGGATCAGCGCAACATTCCCATGCAGCGCCTGGAAGCCGTGCTGCTGACCAGCGCCAGCCTGCAGAGCTCCGCCGATCTCAATGAATTGTACGCCGACGCCGATCGCGGCAGCGAGGGGCGCCTGCTCCCCGTGTACGGCCCGGCTGAAACACAGCGCATGGTCGACGGGCTCAACGCCGCCGCCGGGTTCGACGGCGCCGAGCGCGGCTTGCAAGCTTGGGGCCCGTCGCCGGAGCCGGGCCGTTCGGTGATCGTGTTCGAAGCGGATGGGCTCGTCGTGTCCGCCTTCACCACCGCTGAGGACGCGTTCGCGGGCCGCGTCGGCTATCGCTTCGATTATCGCGGGCGTTCGCTCGTGGTCGGCGGCGATGGCCGCGTCGTCGGCGCGCAAGCCGCGGCGGATGCGGACGTAGTGCTGCAAGGCGCGCAAGCGACGGCGCTGGCGCAATTGCATAGCGGTTCGCGCTCGACGGTCGCCGAGGCCGCCGCGCAAGCGCGCATGGCTGACGCCGGTATGCTTGTGCTCACCGGCGCCGCCGACGACTCGGTGGCCGCTCAGCTGCAGGTCGCCGAGGCGCGCGCCGCCGGGTTCAATGACGTGATTGCTGGCCGTGTCGGCATGCTGCTGGAGCTGCCGCTGGCCAATACGGAAGTGAACGTCCGCCCGCTGTAAATTCAGAGGAAGCGGTCGTTCCAACCGGCGCCGGCCCGCAAGGGCCGGCGCTTTTTGCAACGGACGCCGCCGCTTCGTCTGGGACCTCCGTCATCGCTGCGCGATGACAGATCCGCCTTGCGGCGAGGTCAGGACCGGTGGCGTTGCTGCGAGCGCTTGGCGCCTCAGATTCCCATCATCGTCAGCACGATCGCGCCGATCAGGATGGGCGCCAGCGCGAATGTGAGGCCCGACGCGACGATGCGCGCGGTCTTCACCACGCGGTGGCCGCCGATCGGCTTGTCTTCGCGCGGGGCGAGCGCCCATTGGCACATGAGCGCGAACACGGCCGCGATGGCGGCCACCGAGGCGCCGCCGATCGCGCCCGAAAGCAGCGCGGCGACGCCCGAAAGCAAGGCGATCAGCGCCAGCAGTCCGTGGCCGGACTTGATCACGTGCTTCACCAGCCGCTCGGCCCGCCCGGCGTCCATATTGGCGAACGCGACCGGCGAGAGCACGAACGAGAACAGCGTGATGTAGCCGAGCGAGGCGCCGGCGAGGATCAGCGAAAAAGCTTGGGACGCGTCATGGAACAACATGCGCCCGCCTTAGCATGAGTCGCCGGCGGGCGGGTTCCGCGTTAGGATGGGGCAGGAGAAGAGCTCCATGTCGCTCGCCCGCATCGTTTCGGATCAGATCGCGGACTATCCGCGGGTCCACCGCTCGCACACCATTCTCCGGATCCATCTGCTCGCGGTGCCGATGTTCTGGGCCGGCCTCGTCGCGCTCGTCATTGCCGCGGCGACGCTGACGCTGAGCGCCGCCGTCGTCGGCGCCGTGCTGCTGTTGCTCTCCATTGCGCTGCAGGGCTGGGCCCACAAGAAGGAGAAGGAGCAGCCGATCCCGTTCAAATCGCCGCTCGAATTTCTCATCCGCATCACCACCGAGAACCTCTACGTGTTCCCACGCTACGTGCTGAGCGGGGGCTGGAAAAAGGCCTGGGACGCCGCCGGCTAGAGCTCCACGAGGCGGTTAGCGCTTTGGCAAGGCCCCGCCGTCACGCTCCGCGGCGATGGCGCATGTTTACGCAGCCGACGCACCGGTCCCGGCCAACGACCGCGCGCACGTGGGCGCCGGCCGCTGGGAGCGGCGCGCCGCCGCGCTGTGCCTGGCGCAATTTTCCGAGCCGTTCTTCGCCGCGCTGGCGCAAAGCCAGGGGCTCACCGAGCCGCCCGACTATGCGCGCGTGTTCTTCCTGCCTGTTTATGCCTTCATCGGCTGGGCCCTGTGGCGCGAACGGCGCGAGGCGTGGGCCGCGATGCGCGCCGCGCCGCTGCTGACGGCGCTCGTCGCGTTCGCATTCCTCTCCGCATCGTGGTCGATCGACAGCGGCGGCACGCTGCGGCGCGCGGTGTGGCTGACGCTCACCATGCTGTTCGCGCTCTATCTGGCCTGGCGCTACGATTGGCGCGGCCTGCTGAGCGTCGCCGCCGGCGCCTTCCTGGCGCTCGTCGCCGGCTCGTTCGCGACGGCCCTGTTCGCGCCCTCGATCGGCGTCATGGCCAATGAACATCCCGGCGCGTGGAGCGGGCTGTGGACGCACAAGAACACGCTCGGCGGCCTGATGGCGATCGGCGCGCCGATCTGCGCCGCGGCCGCCGTCATCGACGCGGAGCGACGCCGGTTGTGGCTCGCGGTGGCCTTCGGCGCGCTGCTGCTCGTGCTGCAATCGACATCGAAGACGGCGCTGCTGGCGGCGCTGCTGGGTCTTGCCACGATCGCCGCCGGCGCCTTCGTGCGGCGCGGACCGATGCAGGCGCTGATCGCTGTCGCCGCGCTCGGCGTTTTCGTCATCGCGCTGACGACGCTGACCGCGTTCGCACCGCAAGCGCTGGTCGCCTTGCTCGGGCGTGACCTCACGCTCACCGGACGCACCGATATCTGGCAGTTCGCGGCAACCTATGCCGGGCGGCGCCCTTGGTTGGGCTACGGTTATTACGCTTTCTGGCTCGATCCCAACGGTCCCGCGTACTGGGTGCGCGAAGCCGTGCGCTGGCAGGTGGCTTCCGCGCACAATGGCTGGCTCGAAGTCGCGCTCGGGATCGGGCGCGCTGGCGTCGCGCTGTTCCTGCTGCAATTCCTGGCCACGCTGTGGCGCGGCGTGCGCGCTTGGCTCGATCCGCGCGCGGGCCTGTGGGCGCCCGCGTTTCTCGTCGCCTTCGGATTTTATTCCATGAGCGAAAGCCACATCCTGCAGGCCAACGATCTGTTCTGGATTTTCTACGTCGCCGTCGCCGCGCGACTCGCGCTCGATGCTAAGGAGAGAGCGTGAGCGCCATCATCATTCTCGGCGTCGATCCCGGCCTCAATCGGTGCGGCTGGGGCGTGGTGGCCAGCGAAGGGGTGCGGCTTTCGCACGTCGCACACGGCGTCATCCAGCCGCCGGCGCACGGCGAACTGGCGGCGCGGCTCGCCCATCTTTACGAGGCGCTCTCCGTCATCATCGTCCAGCATCAGCCGCACGAAGCCGCGGTGGAGGAGACGTTCGTCAATTCCAATGCGCGCGCCGCGCTTTCGCTCGGCCAGGCGCGCGGCGTCGCCCTGGCGGCGGCGGCCAAGGGCGGGGTCAGCGTCGCGGAATATTCGCCGGCCACGATCAAGAAGGCCGTGGTGGGCTCGGGTGCGGCGGACAAGGCGCAGGTGGCGTTCATGGTGCGCCGTTTGCTGCCGGCCGCGGGGGAGGTGAGCGCCGACGCGGCGGACGCCTTGGGCGTGGCGCTTTGCCATGCCGCGCATGGCGGCTTCCGCCGCCGGACCGGCGCTTAGACGCGCTCGATCAGCGCCCGCGTCAGCAGACGCTGGACGAGCTTCTCCGCACCCTCTCCCAGCTCGGCCGTCGTGAACACGGCGCCTGAAAGCGCGCGTTCGAGCGCGGCGCGTTGCGACTGCGCGAAACCCAAATCCCCGCCGGGCGCGATCAGCGCCACGCTCTCGCCGTCCTCGGCGAGGCGGAACGGCGCGGAGTTCCGGGCGCGGAACCGGTCTGTTGGGGCGATTGGCGCGCCGGCGTCCACGATCGCTCCGGCATTGTCGGCCGGACGCGAGCGGATGAAATCGTCGATGAGCAGCTCAAGCGCGGGATCAAGCTTAATCTCCGCGCCGGCAATGGCGGCGAGTTCCTTGAGGCGAGCCCGTGCGGCCTCTCGGTCGAAATCCGCGCGGGCGAAACCCGCTGGCAGCGAGCGGCGGAATTCCACGCGTCTCAAAGCCACTTCCGAAATCGCTTCCAGCATCAGATCGGCCCAGGTGCGCGTGATCAGCCCGACCGTGACGTGCAACGAGGGTTCCGCGCCGGAGCTGATCGCGTCGTGCATCATGCCGCGCGGCACGTAGGCGCAATCGCCGGCCCGCAACACAAACTCGCGCCGCAGCTCGCCCGCGGGATGCTCGGCGCTGCGGAATTGCTCGCCGCGATAAGGCGTATCGACCGGCACGTCGTAGAGCCGCCAGGCCTTCTCGCCGGAAATCTGCAACACGAACACGTCGTGGTTGTCGAAATGCGTGCGGAAACCCTGCGCGTTGGCGGGCGTCAGGTAGATGTTGGTTTGCACGTGCGAGGAGAAGACGCGCTCAAGGCCGCGGCAGAACGCGCCGAGCTGGGGATCGAGCTGATGCGCCTGCTGCAGGATGATGGTGGAACCCGCGGCAAAGAGTTCGGCCACGGCGCCGCGGTCCACGTAGCCGGCGGAGTCGAGATAGTCCGATTTCATTAGCTGCCGCGCCGCGTTGGCGAGGTCGAGTTGGCCCTCTTTCAGATCGACGCCGGTGACGATGCGGTCGACGGCGGCGATGGAGATGAGATCGGCGAAGCGCGCGCCGTCGCCATGCGCGACGATTAACGCCTCGCGTTCATAGACGCGCGCGAAGAAGTCGCCGATCCGTTCCGGGCCGATCAGCCTGCCCAGAGGATCGTCGCGCCACTTGTCGCTCACCACGCCTTACCGGCCGCGGCCGTGGCCGGCCTTGTCGCTCGAATCTCCGTCGGTGCGGCCGGTTCGCCCATGCCCGGCGGAATCGCTCGAGTCGCCGTCGGTCGCGCCATTGTGGCTGCCGCGTCCTTGTCCGACGCCGTCGCTGGAATCGCTGTCGGTGACGCCGCTGGAGCGGCCGCGCCCGTTGCCGGCGCGATCGCTGGAATCGCTGTCGGTGACGCCGGTGCCGCCGCGGCCATAGCCGACGCGGTCGCTGGAATCGTTGTCGTTGAGTCCGGTGCGTCCGCGCGAACTGCCGCGGCCGTATCCGGCGCCATCGTGCGGATCGCTGTCGGTAAGGCCAGTATAAGCGCGGCCGGACGAGCCGCGCCCGTAGTTCGCCGAGTCGACCGGATCGCTGTCCGTGACGCCGGTCTGCGGCCGGCCGCCATGGCCGTAGCCCTGCGCATCGGACGGATCGCTGTCGTTCAGCCCGGTATAGCCGCGCCCGCGGCTGAGGCCGTAACCGGCGCGGTCACGGCGGTCGCTGTCGGTGACGCCAGTGTGCCCGTAGCCCGCGCCGTCGGCATGGGGCCCGGAATCGCTGTCGGTGCGCCCGGTGTATTCCGCCGCGGCCGTTTTCCCGGTGACGACGGCGACGCCGCCGCCCGCGACGGCCGCCGCGCCGGCGACTCGACCAAGGAACGAGCGTCGGTTCAGTCTTTTCTTTTCGGCCATTGCTGGCGCTCCCCCTCTATGTGTTTTTGCAACTTAGTCGCAAAAACCACATCCCTCTCAAGGGAATCAGTACCACGCCGCTTCGTTTCGCGACAACGCGAATCCGGGCAGCGTCGCCCGCGTTGGAGCAGGCCCATGATCGGTTCTTTGCAAGGCGTGGTGGGCGCCGTCGGCGAGGACGCGGCGCTGATCGAAGTGAACGGCGTCGGCTACGTGGTGCAGGCTGCGGGGCGCACGCTGGCGCGTCTCGCCGTCGGCGCACCGGCGCGGCTGCACGTCGAAACGCACGTGCGCGAAGACGCGATCCGCCTGTTCGGCTTCGCTTCGGAACAAGAGCGCGCCTGGTTCGCGCACCTGCAGAGCATTCCCGGCGTCGGCGCGAAGGTGGCGCTCGCCATTCTCGACATCCTGACGCCCGACGATCTGGCGGACGCCATCGCCTTACAGGACAAAGCCGCCATCGTGCGCGCCAACGGCGTGGGCCCGAAGCTCGCCGCGCGCATCGTGCAGGAACTCAACGGCAAGGCGCCGCCGGCTGGTTTTCTCGGCGCGCACGCCGAAGTGCGCGCCGCCGCGCCGGCGGCGCCGATCAATGGCGCGCGCGCGGAGGCGGTCTCCGCGCTCGTCAATCTCGGCATCGATCAGTCGAGCGCCGCGCGCGCCGTCGCCAGCGCCGCCAAGCAGCTCGAAGCAGAAGCCCCGGCGCCCGAATTGATCCGCGCCGCGTTGAAGGAGGTCAGCCGGTAGAGGAGTTCCCAGGATGAGCGGCATGAAGCGTGAGGACGTCGCCGTCCTGCACAAGACGACGCTGCATGACGGCCGGCTCAAGGTCATCGACCTCAGGTATGAGGCGCCGCTGTTCTCTGGCGGCCAAGGCGAAGCCGCCTCGCGCGAGGTGGTTCAGCGTCAAGACGCCGCCGCCGCTCTTGTTCACGATATCGAACGCGACGTGATCGTGCTCTGCGAACAATTCCGGGCGCCGGCCTATCTCACCGGCGGCGGCTGGTTGATCGAACTCCCTGCGGGCAAGCTCGACGGAGAGGAAAGCCCCGAGGACTGTATCCGCCGCGAGTTGGAAGAGGAGATCGGCTATCGCGCGCGCGGGCTCGATGCGATCGCGTCCTATTTCCCCGCGCCTGGATACTCAACTGAACGCGTGCATCTCTTCTACGCGCCGGTCGTTGCGGCGGATCTGATTAACGATGCGGCTCATGGCGTCGACGCGGGCGAAGACGTGCGCAGGGTCGAGCAGCCGCTGAAAACGTTTCTCGAGCGCGCGCGTCGCGGCAAATTCGAAGACGGAAAGATCGTCGCCGCGAGCGCCTGGGCGCTCACGCACCTTTAACAATAAGCAAGCGCTGTCCTCTGCATCAAATGAGACCGATGGAACTTTATTCGCGCAATCGGCTCTTTTGATGCAAAAATCGGCGTTAACGCGTCACAAAAGCGTTGCTTGGCGTCATCGCACGCAAGGCGCTCCGATTTCTCTCTCCGAGCGAGGGAAGCGAGAAGGGCGCATCCGCAAACTCTGATATTCAAGGCGCGGGAGGAGTTCCGCTGCCGCTTTGCAACGCCGACGCGCTCACGGGCGAGTACGATGTCTGCGTCGTCGGCGCGGGGCCGGCGGGCTTGGCCTGCGCGTTGCGCGCTCACGAAAACAAGCTTCGCGTGCTTGTGCTGGAGGCGGGGGCGCACGCGCCTGTTCCTGGCGAGCCCGACGTGCTCGCCGCCGAGATCATGCATCCGCGCTTTCACGACCCGACCGATATCATCGCCGCCTCCGCGCTCGGCGGTTCGTCGCATTGGTGGGGCGGGCGCTGCACGCCGTTCGACACCGCGGACTTTCGCCATTGGCCCATCGCCTACGCCGACATGCAGCCGTGGTGGCGCAAGGCCGCCGCGTTCCTGGGAAGCCGCGCGCTGAGCGAAAGCGAGGCGCCGGGCGCATTCGCGCGGCTCAAGGATTTCGATGCGCGCCGCGACGAGACGTGGGGACCCGAACTCAACATGGCGCGGCGCTGGCGCGCGCGCATCGCCAATCCCAACGGGCCATCAATCGTGCTGCGCGCGCGCGTGATCGGCCTGGAAATTTGCAACGACGCCGTTTCGGGCCTGCGCGTGCGCAAGGACGGCGCCGAGACCGCGGTGAAGGCGCGCCAGTACGTGCTGGCGTGCGGCGGCCTGGGCGTCCTCCGGCTTTTGCTGCTCGCTCAGCGCGATCACCCCGCTCTCTGCGGCGGCGCCGACGGCCCGCTCGGGCGCGGCTACATGGGCCACCTCACCGGCGCCATCGCCGAACTCGAGCCTTCCGCGCCCGCAGACATCGCCGCTTTCGCGACGCGTCCGCTGGGCGGCGAGGTGTTCGCGCGTCGCCGGCTGCGCCCGCGCGAACACGCCATCGTCGATCAGCGCATCGCCAACACGGCGTTCTGGGTCGAGAGCAACGCTTCGCACGATCCGCGTCACGGCTCGGCCGTCGGCTCCGCCAAATATCTCGCGGCGCGGTTCGCCAAGGCCGCGCTTCGCCGCGGCAAAAACGACGCCGCACTCAAACCGCACATCGATAATGTGGCGCGCGCGCCGCTGTCGGCCGCCGCCGGGCTAGGTCACGCCCTCTACCTGTTGGCCGCGGCGCGCCTCACCGGGCGCC
The DNA here is from genome assembly GCA_035549695.1 of Caulobacterales bacterium. Lineage (GTDB taxonomy): Bacteria > Pseudomonadota > Alphaproteobacteria > Caulobacterales > Aquidulcibacteraceae > Vitreimonas. Next base: position 59,945 of record DASZQK010000056.1, read on the forward strand.
ATCCGCGCGGCGCCGTGCTGCTTCCGTCCGCGCCGGGGCGTTGGCTGTTGTTCTACCATGCCGAACAGGCGCGCGATCCGAGCAATCGCGTCGGCCTTTGCGACAGCGTGGATTCGCTCGGCTTGCAGCGTCTCAAGATCGATTTCCAGATGCGCGACGCCGATTTCGATGCGGTCGTGCGGGCGCACGACCTGCTGGACGCCGATCTGCGCGCCGCGGGCGCCGGAGCGTTGCACTGGAGCTGCGCGATGGAACGACGCGCCGAACTGGTGCGCGAGTCCGCGCGCGACGGCTATCATCAGATGGGCGGCGCCTGCATGAGCGCCGACGCCCGCAATGGCGTTGTCGACGCCGACCTGCGCGTTCACGGACTCGCCAACCTGTCGCTCGCGACCGCCGCCGTCTTTCCCAGCGGCGGCCAAGCCAACCCGACGCTGACGATCGTCGCGCTCGCGCTTCGCCTCGCCGATCGTCTGGCGTTGCGCCAGCCCAAAAGCGCGCTGGCCGCGGCGTGAGCGCGCGCCGCCGCTAGCGGGCGCAGCGCGAAGACTGGCGTCCCGCCTCGTCGTAGCTGTAGGCTTGCTGAGCGCACCGCGCCAGGCCAGGCGTCGGCCGCCCGTCGACGCCGAAGAGGGATTTCGAAAGCAATCGGCCGCGCTCATCATATTGATAGGCGATGGCGGCGGCGCCGGTGTCCGGGTCGAGCATCGGCCGTCCGTCGACGCCGAAATATTCCTCGCGGGCCAGACGGTGAAAGGCGTCATAGCTTTCGGTGACGGCGCCGACTTTGGTGCGTTCGGAAATGGCGGGGTTGCCGTCCGCGCCGAAATATTGTTCGCGCACGATAAGATTGAATGCGTCAAAGGCGTGCCGGATCGTGGCGACGTTGTCGGACCCGAACGGTGCGAGGTGGCCGGCGCTGTCCCAGTGCGTTTCCTCGATCGTGTTCCCGCGCTCGTCGTACCGGTACCTCGTCAGCGCTCCGCCGCCTTCGAGCGGCTGCCGATTGACGTCGAAGCGCCGGTGCTCAACCACCCATCCCAGAGCGTTGCGGGTCATCTGGCCGCTGGCGCCAAAGCACGTGTCGCATCGCACCGGATGCCCTTCGGCGTCGAAATTGGCCAGTGATGTTTGCCGGCCGTCCGCGTCGTATGCGTTGACGATGCGCGCGACGCCGTGGGAGACGGCCGCGTTCACCGGACGATTTTCCGCATCAAGATAGAGCGTCTCGACCTCGTTCCCGTCAGCGTCGAACCGCGATCGCTTGGTGGCGTACACATCGTGGCCCAGCACCGTCGGCGCGCCGTCCACGCCGATGTACGTCGTCTGCGTGATCTGCCGGGTTTCGCCGTAGGCCCAGCGGATGCCCGCGATTTCCGCCGGAACAAGCACCCTCGCGCCGTCGGGCCCCAGAGCGTCCAGAGAGATTTGACGGCCCCGGCCGTCATATCGCATCCGGAGCTCGGTTGCTCCGTAGCGCGAATTGGGCGTGGGCGCGCCGTCGAGCCCGTAATAGGCTTCGCGCGTGTTATGATCGTTGGCGTCGTACTCGAGCACGACCCGGTGAGCGCCCGTGGTGCGGTCGATGGTCGGCTGCCCGGCGGCGTCGAAATAGGTGCTCGCGACGATCCTGAAGCGATCATCGTATTCGCGCCGCGTGACGGCGACGCCGCTGTTCGGGTTGGCCATGAGATGGCCGTCAACGCCATATCTTTCCACCGCCGTCTGATTGCCGCGTCCGTCATAGGCGTAGCGAATTTCGGCGGCGTTCGCGGTTGTGCTGACGATGGGCCGACCGTCCGTGCCGAAATATCGCACACGGACCAGCAAATTCCGATCGTCATAAGCGGTTTCGGCCCTGGCCTTGCCTTCGGAATCGATCACCGGCTCGCCGTTCGGACCGAAAGCGGCGATCTCTGTTCGGTTGCCGCGATCGTCATACGCGAACGTATAGCGATGGACGCGAGTGTCCTTTGAGATGGCGGGGCGGCCGTCCGGCCCGAACACAGCCAATTCGATCTTGTTGCCGCGATTGTCGTACTGGCTTCTCAGGATCGCGTACTGATCGGAGCCGACGACCAGCTGGCCCTGAAGGCCGTACATGGACTCGCTGGTGACGTTGCCGAACCGATCGTAAGTAAAGCGCAACTCGGCCGCGCCCTCTTGGGTCAGCGTCGGCTGGCCGGCGCGGTTCAAGTAGACCGTGCGCGCGATGCGGCCGTTTTGGTCGAACACGAAGCGTTCGCCGGCCGCGCCGGAGGCGCGGTTCGTGAACGGGCGCCCATCAGGTCCGAGATTCATCCGCTCAAAGATCCGCCCCTCGGAATCGTACTTGAAGGTCTGCCCGGCCGAGGTGACTTTCGAATTGTCGTCGATCGAGAGCGAGGGCTTTCCATCCGCTGTCTGGAAGCGCATCGCGGTCAGCCGGTCTTGCGCGTCGTACTCAAACAGAACGCGCGCGTAATGGCTCTCGTCCGTCGGCTGGTCGTCGGCGTTAAAGACAGTCCAGGCGGTTCGCCGGCCCTGGGGGTCGTATTCGAGCCGCCAGATGGCCGATCCGCCATCGGTCCGCCGAGAAAGCCGGTTGGCCTGGTCGTAGTGGCGCAGTTCAATCCAATTGCCGCGCTGATCGTAGGAATAATCCGCGCGCGCATAGCCCCACGTCTTATTGAGCACGGGCCGGGCGTTGGCGTCGAAGAACGCTTCCCGCGTCATGTTGCCGAACGCGTCCCGCGTCAGCATCACCCGCGCCAAGCCCCACTGGCTGTTCACCAGCATGCCGTCGGGCGCGCGATATTCCACCGAAGCGAGCTGGCCGTTGGCGTAGGACAGTATGGTCCGCACCGCCGCGCCGGGCGTGGCCAGGGGCGAACCGTCGGCGCCCAGATTGGTGATCTCCGCCACCAGGCCGTCGCTGGTGTAGGCGTAGGCGCGCCCGTAGACGCCGTCATTGGTGGCGATGCGTTCATTGCCGCCGAGCGGCTCGAAATCGCGCCGCACGACGCGCCCGGACGGATCGAAGGTGAGGCGGTGCTGCGCGATCTCGGTGTGCCCGCCGCTGTCGCCGGAGGACAGCGCCGCGCTTAGCGTCGCGCTGGCCGTGCTTTGCGTTTCGGCCACGCCGAGGCCGCGCTCGAAGCGGACGACCGCGCTCGCCTTGTTGGCCTCGAACGTGTAGTTGAGCCGGCGCAGCGTCACGTGGTTTTCGTTGCGCTCGACCACCTCCGCCAGAGCCCCGGATTCATCGTAACGGTAGCTCCAATCGGCGACCGCCGCTTCCCAGGATTCGCTCTGATAGTCCTGATCGGCGTAGACGCGCAGCAGGCCAGCGCTGTTGACGCGCGCCATTTCGATCGGCCGGCCGCCGCGCGTGCTGATGCGGTACGTGATGTTGCGCCTGGCGCGCTCGGAGCCCGACAGTTCGCGCACGCCTTCCGGCACGCCGAAATGCTCGGTGTAGTTGGCGTAATATTTGGCTTTGACCAGGAAGAACTGGTCCCAGACGAATCCGCCGGCGGCGAGCAGGGCCAGCAGCGAGCCCGCGCCGATGGCGATCGACATGCGGACCTGCCGGCGCCGCTGCTCCTTGGCGCGCTGCACGAGATCGTCGTAGCGGCACTGCAGCAAGGCGGCGGCGATGCGATGGATGGCCCGCTTGTGCGTGACCTTGGACGGCTCGCTGGGGCTCGGCCGGAGGTCGGCGGCCAGCGGCGCGTCGTCCTGCCATCCCGCCGGCGCCCCGGTCGGCGTTCTTCCGGTCAGCGCCGTCTTCGGAATGACCATTTCCGGATCGCCGTCGATGACGACGGGAATGATGCGGTCGGTGCGGCCGAGACTCGCATAATACTCGACCTCGCGCGCCACCCAGCGCGAATCCGCCGTGCGCGGCGAACAGATGACGATCAACCACTCGCTGTCGTGCAGGGCCTGGCGCAATTGTTCGGACAGCGCCCCGTCGACGCCCGCCTCGTCATCGTCGCGAAACAGCGTGCCGAGCGCGGGCGGATAGCCGATTTTGCGCAGCGACGCCGGCGTGCGGAATTGCTCGAGTTCGCGCATGAGCGTCTGCGCGAAGTGTCGGTCCACCGGATGATGGCGATAGGATACGAAAGCTGCGTAGCGTCCCCGGCCTTCCATTCCCGCCCCCACGGAATGTCTTGCTGTCGCAAGGAAACACAAAATCGCGCGCCGCGAAACAGCCGACCTGTGGACAATAGCGAACTGAGGCGGGAACGATTTGCGAACCCGAATCGGCTAGGAAGCTCTCCCATGGCAGATTCCGCAGAACGCTTGGTGTCGCCCGGCCGCATGCCCGGAGAGGGGGCCGACCGCGCGCTGCGCCCGCAGGGCTTCGAGGAATTCGTCGGCCAGCCGCAGGCCAAGGCGAACCTCCGCGTCTTCGTCGACGCCGCGCGTAATCGGGGCGAAGCGCTCGATCACGTGCTGCTGTTCGGCCCGCCGGGCCTGGGCAAGACGACGCTCGCGCAGATCATCGCCCGCGAACTGGGCGTCGGCTTCCGCGCCACCTCAGGCCCCGTCATCGCCCGCGCCGGCGATCTCGCCGCGCTGCTCACCAATCTCGAACCGCGCGACGTGCTGTTCATCGACGAGATCCACCGCCTTGCGCCGGCGGTTGAGGAAATCCTCTATCCGGCGATGGAGGATTACCGGCTCGATCTCATCATCGGCGAGGGGCCCAGCGCGCGCAGCGTGCGGATCGATCTCTCGCCCTTCACGCTCGTCGGCGCCACCACGCGCGCGGGTTTGCTCGGCACGCCGCTGCGCGACCGCTTCGGCATTCCGGTGCGGCTGGAGTTTTACGGCCCCGAAGAACTCACCGGCATCGTCGCCCGCGCCGCGGAAAAGCTCGGCGCGGTGATGACGCAGGAAGGCGCGATGGAAATCGCCAAGCGCGCCCGAGGCACGCCGCGCGTCGCCGTGCGTCTGCTGCGCCGCGTGCGCGATTTCGCCGACAGCGACGGCGCGGTGATCGACGCGAAGGTCGCCGACAAGGCGCTGAAGCGCTTAGAGGTCGATAGCGACGGCCTCGACCTGCTCGACCGCCGCTATCTCAAATCGCTGGTGGAAACCTATGGCGGCGGCCCCGTCGGCGTCGACACTTTGGCGGCAGCGCTCGCCGAAGCCCGCGACGCCATCGAAGACGTGATCGAGCCGTATCTGATGCAACAAGGCTTCGTCATGCGCACCCCGCGCGGCCGCGTCGCCGCGCCGAAAGCGTATGAGCGGCTGGGGAAGAAGCCGCCACCGATCGCACCGAGCACGGGGATGTTGTTCTCGGAAGAGTGACGTGTGCGGCGATCTCGCGCAATCTTCAGATGATCTGATGGCGCTGCTCTTGATACACCAGTAGCTCCAAACCCTTGATAGCCAGAGCGATCTGCGCCGCGCGAGCTTCATCCCACCGTCCTTCTTGCTGCTGCAATAGTGCAAGCCAAGCGCGGGCATCGGCACCGAGGTAGGCTGACAACGTTCCGGCGTCGACTCGCCCAGCAGCAATATCTTCGCCAGCGATCCGCCAAAAGTTTACCGAGGCGAATAACTGCTCTTCGAAGAACTGCTGTTGTTCATGGTTGGCCCGCCGCCGCCCCCTCCGAGCAACCGTCATGTCGATTTTGTAGAACTGCGCAGCAACTTCGGCGTTGGGGCGGATTTCTTGCCACTGCGAGACCAGCCGCTCTGTGCGTCCGCCACGCTCCTGGCGCAGCTCCTGTCGAACTTCGTTAGCGTCTGCGACGAGCGCCTGATAGTTCGTCAGCGCCGCATACCCGAGCACCGCAAGTACGCATCTTTCTGCAAACGTGGACATGTCCGTACTCTCTGTAGAGCGAGCGTATCGACTCGGTCGCCCCTGCAGGACAGCGTCCGGCCGCATCTATTACCGAGATACTAACGAGAGAATTGCGCCGGGGACAACGCGGTGCATGCTGCGCTTGAGCCCATAGCCCGCTCCATCGCGCCTTGCATCTCGCGAGCTTCACGGCATGAGCGGCGATTATGGGACTCAATAGTCTGGACTATTCTCCGGCCCAAATTCCGGTATATTTACCGGTATGGCCACCATTTCCATTCCGGTCGACCCCGCCACGGACTCCGCGCTAGACGAGATCGCTGCGGCCACCAAGCGCAGCAAGGTGGACGTTGCTGCCGATTTGCTCGCGCAATTTGCGCGGGACGAAGCAGAGACGGTCGCCGCCATTCTCCGGGGCCGCGCCGATGTCGATGCGGGGCGGACCGTATCTCACGAAGAGGCCATGGCGCGGTTCCGTAGGACCGCGCGCGGCGAGTGAAGCGTCGCGCCGTTCGGTGGTCCAACGAGGCCGCCGATGACTTCGATCGCGCAGTCGCGTTTCTCCGCGAACGCAACCAAGCCGCCGCGATCAAGATGCTCGACGATATTCAAGCCATCGCGGAAGCGCTCGGCCGCCGCAACACCGGTCGCCCCGGCCGCGTGAACGGCACATTCGAGCGCTCCGTGCCGAGATGGCGCTACATCATCGCCTTCGAAATCCGCGCTGTCGGCGATGGCGAAGAGATTTACATCCTCCACGTCATCCACACCGCGCGCGATTGGCCGAAGGGGCTGTGGCCCAAGGCAGAGTGAGGTTTGCGGAAGCGCAATCCGGCCCGGAACGCATCCGCGCCCCGGGCCGCTTCGCATCTTACGCGCACGTGCAGCGCGGATCGCACTTCTTCGTCGCCGTGCAGGCGCAGTTTTCGCCGCAGCGGCAGGCGGGGCCGCAGCCGCAGGATTGCGCGATGGTCGGGAGCTTAGTGTCGGTCTTCATTTGCGTTTCTCCGGGTTGGTGATCTCTCGTCCAAGTGGACAAGCGCAGAGATAACCGCCCGGACCGGCGCCCGCTTGAACGAAACGGCTACAACATTTCGAGCGTCGCGGCGGAGAGGCCGAACATGCGCCGGAAGGTGCGGCTCAAGTGCGCGGAATCGGCGAACCCGGCTTCAACCGCCGCCTCGGTCAGCGAAGCGCCGCCGGCATAAGCGTCCACCGCACGGCTGACGCGCAGCCACAGCAGATAAGTGCGGAAGGGGAGGCCCGTTTCTTCCACGAACAAATGGCTCGCCCGGCTCGGCGAAAGGCCCACGCGCCTGGCGACGTCGCTGAGGCTCAGCGGCGCGTCGAGATGTTCGCGCGCATGCTGCACCATGAGCCGCACGCGCCGATCCGGCTCGGTGCTGCGCGCGACGCCGACAATCTCCCGGATCATGCGCTGGCCAATGTCGCGCAGCTTATCGTCGGATGCCTTGGTGCGAAGCGCGCTCTCGATGTCCTCAGCCGCGCCCCGCATGTCATCGAGGCTCGCCGCCGGCGCGCCCGCAAGGCGCGTGGCGAGCACACGCCCGGCGCGGCTCTCCGGCTCGACGAACAGAAGCGATGTGAGGCCGAGCGGCGCGTAGGAATGGCGCACGTCCGGCGCGACCACCGCCACCGGGCCGCCCAGCGCGCGGTCCTCCAATTGCAATGTGAACGCGCCGCGGATCGCCATCGTCACCTGAAACGCGTGGTGCGCGTGCATCTGCACGCGGCGCGACGCGGGCGGCTCCTCGGGCACGTCGAACACCCAGAGGCTGCCGCCTTCCCAGAACACGATGCGTCCCGAAGCGACGAATTCCATTGCGCTACGTCGGCAATAGGCTTTGAGCCGCGCGCGCCCGCGCATTCGCCTGCCCGATGCTCACAATGGCAGGGTCAAACAAAACCGCCGTGCGATGCTGGCGGCGCAGACGTTGGACCATGCGGCGCAAAATCATGCCGCCAGATTAGCGGCGGGCGGGTCAGTCCCGCAAGAACTCGAGTCCGGCGCTGCCGTCCTTCTGCCAAACCACGCGCGCCCAGCAATGAATCTTGAATGTCGGCTCGGAGATGCGGATGCGGCTCGGCAGATCGACGCGGTTGGCGTAGCGCACGCGCGCGCCGGTTTCGCTCAGCTCCGTCATCACGGCGCGAATCTTATAGAAGTCGTCGAGCACCAATTGCGCCTCGCGAAAAACCGCCTGGCGCTCCTGGGCGCGGTGTTCGACGACGTCCGCGTCGGGCGCGCGTTCGCTCGCCTTGTCGTGCAGCTTGAACTTCAGGGAAAACATGGACGGCCTCCCGCGCGGAGCATTGTCGCGCGCCCTCGCGGAAGGCCAAAGCGTCAGCGTAAAATCGCGGCAACCATGTTGTCAGACGCCGGTATGCGCGCCGGCCAACGGCGCGGTCGGGGGCGTCTCGCGCGGCGTCGCCAGCACTTCGGCGTAGTCCGGCCCCGCGCTGACGCGCGACACGCCGCGCGGCTCGACCTGCGCGACGTTCCAGGCGCGGCCGTCGAGCGCGCTCAGCACGGCCTGGCCGCGCGCTTGCGCCAGCGCGCTGGCGGCGTCGACGCTGACGTGCACCTCCGCATAGGGGCATCCCGCGACGTTGCGCTCAGCCGCGGTGATGATCTCAAGCGCCGCGGGCGTCAGCGCTGCCGAGTCGCGCTCGAAATACACGCGAAACCGGGTTTCCTCGCACGCGGCGGCGCTGGCGCTGGCGACCGCCGGCGCCGTCGGCGCGGCAGCCAGAATTACTGCGGCGAAAGCGGCGGAACGCAGAAACATGGAACTCTCCCTTGGCGCAAATACGCGTTGGCTCGGGAGTAGAACGCGCCCGGGCGCCCTTCCGTGACCGCCGTCACGCGGCGAGACGCAGTTAACAGGCGGTCCCGCCGGAGACCTGCAGAATTTGCGTCGCGCCATTGTGCGTGACCGTGAGCGCGCCGCTTTCCTCGACGCTGTCGCTCTCCTCGTGCGCGGCGCCCGTCGTCAAGGTCTCCACCACCTGCGTCGAGCGCGAGGCGTCCGCAAACGCGCGCGCGCCGCCTTGCTCAGTGGCGTTTGCACTCACGAGATTGACCTGGATCAGCACACCGTCGATGCGGATGAAGCCCTTGGCGCCGGTGTCGACGCCGTCCTCGCGAAACACGTCGGCGCCGGGTTGCGCGTTAACGCGGCCGAGCATGCGTGCGCAGCCCTGGATGTCGCCGTCGTTCTCGGCGAGATCGTCGATCACGAAATTCGCGGCGCCGGTCGCGGAGGTTGTCGGGGTCGCCGGCGGCGGCGAGCAACTCGCCAATGCAAGAACGGCGGCGAGAGAAAGAAGTGCGCGCATAGTCGTGTTCCCCGCTTCCGCCTAGCACGACGCTCGCCTTGCCCTCTACAGCAAAACGCGCTCCAATCGGGGTCAACAATATAAAGGGAGGGGACAGGATGCGCAGCCAATTTTCCCGGCCATCGCGTCGCGCACTCGTTGCAGCAAGCGCCGCGGGCCTCGCGCTCGCTTCGCTGCCGGGCCAGGCGCTGGCGCGGCGGCGGCGCATCGGCGCCAATCAGCGCGTCAATGTCGCGGCCATCGGCGCCGGCGGCAAAGGCGCGGACAACATGGCCGCGCTCACCAGTCAGAATATTGTCGCCGTTTGCGATCCCGATTTCGAGCACGTCGCGGCCTCGCTCAAGGATCGCCAGGGCAATCTGCGCGCGGACCGCGCGGAGCTGAAGGCTGCATACGATCGCGCCGAGCATTTCGCCGACTACCGCCGCATGCTCGATCGCCGCCGCGATATCGACGCCGTCGTTATCGCCACGCCGGATCATCATCATGCGGTCGCGGCGAAGCTGGCGATGGAGCGCGGCATTCACGTCTATGTGCAAAAGCCGCTGACCTACAGCGTGCGCGAAGGGCGCGTGCTGCTGGAGCTTGCGAAGCGCGATCCGCGCCTCGTCACGCAGATGGGCAATCAAGGCCATTCGGGCGACGATGGGCGCCGCGCCGTCGAACTCATTCGCGGCGGCGTCATCGGCAAGGTGCGCGAGGTGCATGTGTGGACCAATCGGCCGGTGTGGCCGCAGGGCGAAGCGCGTCCCGCCGCCGTGCCGGCGCCGGCTTCGCTGGATTGGGACGTGTGGAAGGGGCCGGCGACGGTCGATTGGGGCTATCATCCGGACTACGCGCATTTCAACTGGCGCGGTTGGGTCCCGTTCGGCACCGGCTCGCTGGGCGACATGGGCGCGCATCTGATCGACTTCCCGGTATGGGCGCTTGAGCCGGGCCTGCCGACGCGCGTCGAGACGCGCCACACGTTGTGGGGCGGCGACACCAATCCGTGGGACAATCGCGGCCCCGACGAGCTGACAAGCTATCCGCTCGCTTGCGTCACGCACTACGAGTTCGGCCACGCCAAGGACGGCCCGCTGACCATGACATGGTACGACGCCGGCCTCATGCCGCCGACGCCGCCGGGTTTGCCGGCGGGGGCGCAGATGAATGGCGGCGGCGGCGTGCTCTATGTCGGCGAGCGCGGCATGATGATGCACGAAACCTACGGACAGAACCCGACCTTGATCGGCGACGGTCTCGAAGAGCGCGCCGCGGCGATCCCGCAATCGCTGCCGCGCATCGAGGGCGGCGCTGGGGGGCACGAGATGAATTGGATCAACGCCATTCGCGGACAGACGACGGCGTCCTCGCCGTTCGAGGTCGCCGTGCCGCTCAACGAAACCATGATGCTGGGCATGGTCGCGCTGCGCGCCGAACAGCCGATCGAGTATGACGGCGTCGCGGGACGCGTCACCAATATGGCGGACGCCAATCGTTTCCTGGACCGCGAATACCGCGAGGGCTGGGCGCTCTGAGCGACGCGCCGGTGAAAATCAGAAGCGCCAGCGATCATTGTTGCGCCGGCGGCGATCCTCCGGCGGCGGCGGCGGAATTGGCGGCAGGGTCTGCAGCACTTCGAAAGCAAGCGAGGTCGTGTAGCTGCGCACCGTCACGCCCGCGCCTTCGGGCGCATTGGTGCGGTGGCGCACGACGGCGACGTAAGGGCCGGGCTGGGTGAACGTGAACGTCGCGTGCCCGTTGGCGTCGGTGGTGACGAAGCGGTCGAGCTTGGTCTCCGGATCACCGGCGGCGTAGAGCACAATCGCCATGTTGCCCATCGGCTGGCCGTCGAACAGCAATTGCACTTCGAAGCCGGTGGCCAGCGAGACGCGGTTCGGATGCGTTACCGGCACGATCGCCAATCGCCCGACGGGCGTGGCGTACGCGGCCGCGTCGGGACGCACCTTGGTGATGTAGGTCTCGGCCACCGTGGCGGTCTGCAACGTTGTCGTGTCGGCGCCTTCGGGCGGCGTTTCGCCCGCGGCCAGCGGGCGCCATTCGCCGTCGACGGCGACCATCGTCGTCACGGCGCCGAGAATCTCGCCGGTGGTGACGCGGTAAGTGCCTTCGTTCTGCGTCGCCAGGGTATAGATGCCGCGCTGGGCGTTCACATCCGTCGCGGCGAAGCCCACGCGCGCGCCGTTCGGCTGGACAACGCGGAAATCCGGTGAGGAAAGTCCAATCGAAGGCGCGAAAAACTGATCGCCGTAAGCGGCTTCGACGGTCGCCGTCGTTTCGCTGGCTTCAAGCGAGAAATCGCGCGGCAGCACGTAGGCGGTGAGCGCGTGGGCGGCGCTCGTCAGCAATAGCGTGGCGACGCAGGCAGCAAGAAAAAGTCGCATCGATCGAAGTCCCGGCGGCTGGCCCCTTGAAGTCCCCGCGTGATCTTGCGACACCCGCAGCGGCGCTGGCAAGCGCGGATCAGGACGTGACTTGCTTGCTCGCGCGCACTTCGACGACGCGGCCGTTCTCGAATTTCAGCGCTAGCACCACGCTTTCGTCGAATTCGAGGTTGTCTTCGCGGCGGTGGCGTTGCCGCGCATAGACCCGCCAGCCCTCGGTCGTCGCCGGGGCGGCGCCGTAAAGCCGGTCGATCCGCGTTTCGGGCGTGCGCAGCCACACGTCCGGATCGATGGCGATGGGGCGGTAGGCGGCCGGCAGAGCGGGGCAATGATCCTCCGCGCGCGCCGTTGCGTCGGCGACGGCGGCGATGCTGCCGACGAAATCGCCGCTGCCCTGCGCGCCGCTGACCAGCCAGATGCGCTCGACGCCGGGCACGGTGTAGCAGAGCCAGCTTTTCCAATCGGCGCCGTCGCCCTGATCGTCGACGACGCCGGCGCCGATGTCCGCCTCGAGATCGGGCATGCGCGTGCGCCCGAGCGAGATCGGCAACCGGCCCAGACGCACAACTGTGACATCAAGCTTGTCCGAGGGCTGTGCGCCCAGGCTCAGTCCCGCGGGCAGATCCGGCGGCGGCACCGCCAAACGCACGGGCGGGCGCTGCACCTGATCGACCTCCGGGGCCGCCGGCGCGGGCGGCGAAGCGCTTTTTGGCCGCTCACACGCGCACACGAGGGCCGCGCACAGGAACATCGTCGATACGGAACGGAGAATCGCCATCGCGTCGCAAAAAGCAAAAAGCAAAGCGGCCGTCCATACGGACGGCCGCAAGGTTGCAGCTGCGGGGGGCGAAAACTCTCAGGCGGCGTTCTTCAGGGCCTGAGCGCGGTCCAGATGCGTGCGCAGCTTGGGCAGCGTGGTTTGAGCCCATTGCTGCAGCGGGCCCTGTCCGCTGTTGGCGAACGAATCGAACAGCGAGACCGCGTCCTGGTGCGCTTGCACCTGCAAGTCGATGTAGAGGCTGTCGAACGCCGTGCCGGTGGCGTTGCGCAGGTTTTCGAGTTTGGCTTGCTGGTCGGCGTCGAGCGCGGGGGTGGGCGCCTGCAGGTTGACCGTCGGCGCCAAATCCGTGAGTTCGCGCGTCGTCGCGGTGTGATCGGTGCGCATCATGCGCGCAAACGACTTCACGTCGGTGTTCGAAGACCGTGTCAGGGCCAGTTGGGCCGCCTGGATTTCGAAGGAATCGCTGTTGGCGACCTTCTGCACGAAATCCTCCGCGCTTGGTGCGGTTGGCGCCGGCGCCGCCGCCGGCACTTCGGCGACGCTTTGCGTGGGTTCAGACGTTTCGGCCGCCTGCTGACTTTGTTGTCCGCAAGCGGCGGCGAGGCCGAGCGCGCTCGCCGCGATCAAAGATTTGCGCAACATCTTACATCCACTCCTCGGTGCAATCCGCCCCGCCGAAAAACGGCCGGATCGCGCGGCTGTTCCGGGAACTCCTGGCCGCGGAACAGCGCGGGCGAGGGCGCGGTTGTTCAGGCACGACGGAGATCGTCATGAACGAGGCGTTGCGCGCGGATCTGGATGCGGACCGCGTTTGGAACATGATTGCGGACATCAGGATTTGCATGCTGGCCACGCACGACGGCGCGGCGATCCGTGCGCGGCCGATGGAAGCGGCGCCGCGTCAGCCGGAAAACGCCGTCTATTTTCTGACCGACGTCGAAAGCGCGAAGGGTCATCAGCTCGCGGAGGATGCGCACGTCTGCCTGGCTTTCGCCCAGCCGAGCGAGGGCCGGTTCCTCTCCGTCAGCGGCGAAGCGCGCTTGCTGAACGACCGACCGCTCATCCGCGCCCTTTGGAAGCGGGACTACGCCGCCTTCTGGACCGATGCGGAGGATTCTTCCATCCGCGTGATCGAGTTCACGCCGCGCGAGGCGGAATTGTGGGAGCGTCCTGGCGGATTGGTCGGCGCCGTGGCGATGATCGCGGCGCGCGCGGTCGGCGAGACGCCCGACCTCGGCGATCAGCGCAAGGTTGATTTGCACTAGCGGCGCGGGGCTTCGCCGGCGCAACCGTGCATCGCGGCGCGCTTTTTCGCAAACGCTTGGTTAATAAGCAGAACGCGGCTGCGACGGCGATTTCGTGGGCCGCCCGGCACGCGAAGGGTGCATATCGTTTCGCGTGAGGCGCGCGGACGTTTTGGCGCCGCCTCCGGTCGTGGTCTGTTGCAGCGCAGCGGGGCTGAGGCGTGACGCGACACGGATACAAGGCCGGGCATCAGCCGCCATTGACGGCGGCGCGGGCCCTCGACGTTGGGCGCGGCATGGCGATCGTGCTCGTCATGTACGGCCATTCGCTCGCGCCGTGGCTCATGGATACGCATGGCTGGTTCAGCGAGGGCGCCTTCCTGCAGTGGAAGTTGGGCGCTTCGTTCCTGATGCCGCTGTTCTTTCTGCTGTCGGGTCTCAGCTGGCGCGAAGAGAAGACCATCAAGGTGGCGCTGCGCGAAGCGCTGACGCTGATCATCACCGCCTGGATGGCGAGCGTGTTCATCGACTTCGTGCGCCTCGGCTTAACCTATGCCGGTCTCTCGCAGCTGTTTCTGCAGCCGCCGGTGACGCCGCTGCAATTGCTGAAGAACGCCGCGCGCATGGCGATCTACGGCGATTTCTATTCGCTGAGCGCGCTATGGTTTCTGAGCGCGCTGGCGCTGACGCGCCTGTTGGCGACGCTCAGCATCCGGCTGGGCTTCGGCTTCGTGGCGCTGCTGGCCATTGTTTTGATCGGCGCGGGGCTGGGCGCGCAGGCGATCGGCCTGCGCAATTATCATCAGATCTACCTGCTCGGCGTCGCGTTCTCGTGCTTCATGGCCGGCCGCGCCGCGCGCGACGCTTATGCGTGGGTGGTGAAGCGCCCCGCGGCGGCGCTGGCGCTCGGCGTCGTCGGCGCGGCGATCGTGTTTCCCACCTTCGGCCTCAATCAGGGCTGCACGTTCGATATGGCGCGCCGCTGCGGCATCCCGACCCTCAACGACGAGTTCGGCGTCGCCATGATTTACGGCGCCTATGGCAATCTGCTCCTGTTCACGGTGAGCACGATCGGGGGCATTTTGTGGGGATTGGGCGTCTCCACGCTGACCGCGCGCTATGCCGGGCCGCTGGCCACGCGCTTCAACGCGCTCGGCCGCTCGACGCTCAACTTGCTCATCGTCAACGCCGTGGTGCTCGATTTCATCAACCCGCAGGTGCAGTTGTGGATCGCGCCCAAACTGCCGGCGCATGGGTTCGTGTTCTTCCTCGCGTTGTGCGCCGTGGCGGTCGCGACCACTCTGATCGCGGCGTGGGTGCTGCGCCGGCCCGTGCGCTTGTTGCGGAGCGGCGCGCGGCAGTTGGCGCAAACCATCATCGACCTCCTCATCCGTCCGTACTTTGGTTGGAGCCCGCGCCGGCTTCGTGTATCGCCGGCCCATGAGCCATGAGCCGGACTTAGACCAGCCGACCGCGGGCCGCTTCGAGGGCCGGCATCACCTCTTGCCGGTGCGCATCTATTACGAGGACACCGATTTCACCGGGCTGGTCTATCACGCCAATTATTTGCGCTATTTCGAACGCGCCCGCTCCGATTTCCTGCGCCTGGCCGGCGTCCATCACCGGGCCCTGCTGGAAGGGGACAGCCCCACGGCGTTCGCCGTCAATCGGATCGCGCTCGACTTTCTGAAACCCGCCCGCATCGACGACGCGCTGGCGGTGCGCTCAAGCTACGATTTTGTGAAGGGCGCCCGCATCTTCATTTCGCAGGCGTTGATGCGCGGCGATGAACCGCTGGTTAAAGCCCAGGTCGAAGCGTGTTGCATCAGCCTCACAGGGCGGCCCAAGAAGCCGCCAGGGCTGCTTCTTGACCGGCTTAAACCATTCCTTGAACCGTCCACGTCCAGCTTTTGACAAACTCGGCTGGCTCATGCCCAGACGGAGCGGGGCGCGCCTGACTGGGCGCGGATTCGGGAGTGAAAATGCAGTCTGCCGCCGCACAATTGAGCCTCTGGACGCTGTTCCTGGAGGCGGATCCCCTGGTCAAGGGCGTCATGCTGATTCTGGCGCTGCTCTCGGTCTGGTCGTGGGGCGTCGCGGTCGACAAATGGCTGCAGTTCGGGGATCTCGACGCGCAGGCTCGCCGGTTCGAGCGCGCCTTCTGGTCCGGCCGCTCGATGGAGGACCTGGAGGACGCCGGCGGCGGCGAACGCTCGCGCGACGCGCTGAGCCGGGTGTTCTCGGTCGCCGCGCGTGAGTTTCGCGAGGCCCGCCGCAGCGGGCTCTCGCCCGAGCTGGCCGCCATGGTGCTGGAGCGCTGCGAGCGGCTGATGCAGGCGCAGGTCGCGCGCGAGATGCAGCGCGCCGGCAAGGGCCTCGGGCTATTCGCCACCATCGCCGCGTCGGCCCCCTTCATCGGCCTGTTCGGCACCGTGTGGGGGATCATGATCTCGTTTTCGAATATCGCGCAGCAGCACCAGACCAATCTCGCGGTCGTGGCGCCGGGCATCGCCCAGGCGCTGTTCGCCACCGCGCTCGGCCTGGTGGCGGCGATCCCGGCGGTGATGTTCTACAACAAGTTCACCGGCGATCTCGATCGTTTCGGCGATCGGCTCGACACCTTCACCGACGAAGTCGCCGCGCGCCTGTCGCGCCGTCTGAGCGAGCGCGGCTAATGGCCGGCGGGCTCGCCAAGACGAGCCGGGGCGGCGGTCGTTCGCGGCGCGCCGCGCGCAAGTCACGCCTCAGCGAGATCAACGTCACGCCGTTCGTCGACGTCATGCTTGTGCTGTTGATCATCTTCATGGTGACGGCGCCGCTGCTCACCGTCAGCGTGCCCGTGGAATTGCCGAAGACCGAGGCCGACCAGGGCGCGTCGGAATCGGATCCGCTCACGGTGTCCATCCAGTCCGACGGTTCGATCTACCTGCAGGACACCAAGGTCGATCCCGAAAATCTGGTGCCGCAGCTTCGAGCGATCTCGCGCGAGGGCTATGATCGCCAGATCTACATTCGCGGCGACGCGCACGCGGATTGGGATCCGATCGCCAAGGTGCTGGCGCAGCTCAGCACCGCCGGCTTCAGACGCTTGCAGATCGTGACGGACACCAACGACCACCCCCGACGGAACGGGGGATAGGCCGATGCGTCCTGGTTTGATCGTCTCCGCGATCGGCCACGCCGGCGCCGTTCTCATCTCGCTGCTGGCATGGGAGACGCGGCCCGCCGACATCCCCACAATGGGCGCCGTGGTGCCCGTGGAGATCGTGGCGACGGCCGATGAATCCAACGTCCGCGCGCTCTCCGCGTCCACCCAGGAGCCCGCTCCAGTTCCGGAGCCGGCGCTGCCGGAGCCGGCGCCGGCGCCGACGCCCGCGCCGCCGCCCCCGCGCCCGCAGCCGCGGCAGCAGCGCAACGATTTCGACCTCAACGCCATCGCCGGCATGCTCGACAAAAATCGCCACGCCACGCAGGAGCGCACCAATGGCGCGCGCGCCGACCGCTCGCAACGCGGCGCCGGCGCCGGCACCGCCGATGTCGTCTCGCTGCAGGACCGCGTGCGAGCGCTGATGGAGCGGGAAATGCGCCGCTGCTGGCGCACGCCCGTCGATCTGCCCGATCCGGAGCGACTGGTCGTGACGGTGCAGTTCGATCTCGACCGCAACGGCCATCTGCGCGGCCAGCCGCGCATCACCAGTCCGCAGAACTATACCTTCGATCCCGCCATGCGCACGGCCGCCGAAAGCGCGCTGCGCGCGGTGCGCCAGTGCGATCCCTATCCGTTTCCCGACGATCCGGTGGTGAAGGATCATTTCGAAATCTGGGCACAGCTCGAGCACACTTTCCGTCCGGGCCAGTAACAGCTGAGAAAGACCGAACGATGCGCATGATCAGAACGATTTCGGCGACGCTCACCGTCCTCGCAGTCCTCGGCGTCGGCGCGGCCAAGGCGCAAACGCCGCCGCCGGCCTCGGCGCCGGGACGCCTGCACATCGACATCACGCAGGGCAATCTCAATCCGATGCCGATCGCAATTCCCGCCTTTCTTGGGGCGAACCCCAACGCCGCGCAGATCGGTCAGGACATCGCCAGCGTGATCAGCGCCGATCTGGACCGCTCGGCGCTGTTTCATCCGATCGAGCGGGTCGCGTTCATCGAGCACATTCAGGACATGAACATCCCCCCGCGCTTCGCCGACTGGCGCGTGATCAACGCGCAGGCGCTGGTGGTGGGGCAGGTGTCGCCGCTGCCGGACGGGCGCATCCGCATCGAGTTCCGCCTGTGGGATGTGCTCGCCGAGACCGCCATCACCGATTTCAAATGCGGCGTGTCGGCGTCCAACGGCGGCTGCTCCTACATCACGACGCCGGACAATTGGCGGCGCATCGCGCACCGCGTCTCCGATCAGATCTATGAGGCCATCACCGGCGAGCGCGGCTATTTCGATACGCGCATCGTGTTCGTGTCCGAGACCGGTCCGCGCACGCGCCGCGCCAAGCGGCTGATGATCATGGATCAGGACGGTGCCAATCCGTTCTTCCTGACCGGCGCCAACGCCATGGTGCTGACGCCGCGCTTTTCGCCCTCGACGCAGCTCATCACGTACATGTCCTACGAGACCGGCGCGCCGCGCGTCTTCCTCTACAATCTCGAAACCAATCGCCGCGAAGTGCTAGGCGATTTCCCGGGCATGACCTTCGCGCCGCGTTTCACGCCGGACGGCACGGGCGTCGTGCTGACGCTCGATATGGACGGCAATTCCGAGATCTTCACCATGGATCTGCGCACGCATCAGCGCCGCAGGCTGACCAACAATCCGGCCATCGACACCGCCCCGTCCTACTCGCCCGACGGTTCGCAGATCACTTTCGAATCCGATCGCGGCGGCGGGCAGCAAATCTACGTAATGAACGCCGACGGCACCAACCAGCATCGGATCAGCTTCGGCGAGGGCCGCCATGCGACGCCGGTCTGGTCGCCGCGCGGCGATCTGATCGCCTTCACGCGCCAAAACGGCGGCCGCTTCTCGATCGGCGTCATGCATCCTGACGGTTCCGGCGAGCGCATCCTGACCGAATCCTATCTCGACGAAGCGCCCACCTGGTCGCCCAACGGACGCGTCATCATGTTCTTCCAGGAAGCCGCGCCCGGCGCGGGGCCGAAGCTTTGGTCGATCGACCTGACCGGGCGCAACCTGCGTCAGGTGCAGACGCCAACGGATGCTTCGGATCCTGCATGGTCGCCTTTACTGCCGTGAAACCATCATGGTTGAAGGCTAGGAACCGTATCAGTAAGGTCCGAATTTCGGTTTCGGGGATCTGGCGCACGCGAATGGCGCGCCGAGCAGGGGAGAATTGACCCAATGCGTTACACTATCACAGCAGTCATGGCCGCCGCGGCGCTCGCGGCCTGCGCCTCGAAGCCCGCACCCGCGCCCGTGGCGGAAACGCCGGCGCCCCAGCCGCAGGTTCAGGCGCCGCGCGGGCCGGTTCCCGGCTCGGTGGAAGATTTCCGCGTCAGCGTCGGCGACCGCATCTTCTTCGCCTACGACCAATCCGACCTCTCGGCCGAGGCGCGCGGCGTGCTCGAGCGCCAGGCCGCCTGGCTGCGTCAGTACCCGAACGTGCGGGTCATGGTTGAAGGCAACGCCGACGAACGCGGCACGCGCGAATACAATCTGGCCCTCGGCGCCCGCCGCGCCGCCGCGGCGCGCGATTATCTCGCTTCGCTCGGCGTCGCCGGCGACCGCATGCAAACGGTTTCCTACGGCAAGGAGCGTCCGCTTGACCCGCGCTCGAACGAAGAAGCGTGGTCGGTGAACCGCAACGCTCACACCCAAATCGTCAGCGGCGCCGTTTCGTAAGCGGCGCTCACCGCACAAGCGCCCCAATTTCGCCGGGGCGCTAGGCTACGAGCTGGGCATGAGGACACCCCCCCTCGTCGCGCGAGGCTGGCTTGCGGCGCTTGTGGCCGCAGCCGGCCTCGCGTTCATTTGCAGCGCGAGCGCGCAGACGCAATTGCCGCCGCCGTCCTACGGCCAAGCCGACGCGCGCCAGGACCGCATCGAGGAGCTGGAGGCTCAGCTCCGCCAGTCCACCGCGGACAATGAGGACCTTCAGCGACAGCTGATCGAGGCGCGGCGCGAGATCACCCGGCTCCAGGGGATGGTCGGCAATCTGAGCGCGGCCAACCAGTCCATTGTCGAGAACGCCGCCAATCCTCCCGCGACCCCGCCGGCTCAGCAAGCGCCGCCGCCGGCGCAGCAGAACGGCGGGCTGAACGCGGCGCAGCAGGCTCATGTGGGCGCGTTGGGAACGATGCCGTCGGCGTCCGCGCCGCCGGCGCCGGCGCCCGCCGATCCCGGCGCCGCCTACAGCCGCGCCCGCCAGCTCCTGGTGCAGGGCAATTATCCGGAAGCCGAACAAGCTTTCGACGATTTCCTCCACACCTATCCGCAAGCCGATCAAGCCGCCGATGCGCGCTATTGGTTCGCGTTCACACTGCTGGCGCGCAACAACTTCCAAGACGCGGCGTCCAATTTCGTGACCTATCTCCAGCGTTGGCCGAACGGCCCGCGCGCGCCCGACGCGCAAGTGCGCCTGGGCATCGCGTTGGGCGGTCTGGGCCAGACGCGTCAGGCCTGCGCCGCATTCGCGGCGCTGCCCACGCGCTATCCGCGCGCGGCGCGCGGCGTGCGCGAAATGGCGCAGCGCGAAGCCTCTTCGCTACACTGCCCGGCGTGATCGGCGCCGCGCTCGATGCAGGCACGATCGAGCGCGCACTGGCTGTCTCCGGATCGTCGCCTCTGCTCGTCGCGCTCTCGGGCGGCAGCGATTCCACGGCGCTGCTGCACGCCCTGGCGGAGCGCGTAGGGGCCGCGCGCCTTTACGCCGTGGTTGTCGATCACGGCCTGCGCGAAGGATCGCGCGCGGACGCCGAAACGGCGCTGGGCTTCGCCCGGGCGTTGAACATCGCCGGCGACGTAACGGATGCCGACTGGCTCGACGCACCGAAGCGGGCGCAGGGCGCGGCGCGCGCGGCGCGCTATCGGGCGCTGTGCCGGCGCGCGCGGGAAAGAGGCGCGCGCGTCATCGCCGTCGCGCACACTTTGGACGACCAGGCCGAGACCGTGCTGATGCGCGCGGCGGCGGGCAGCGCGTGGCGCGGGCTCGCGGCGATGCCGGCGTTCGCGCCGGCGCCGATTTGGCCGGAGGGGCGCGGACTGTGGCTGGCGCGCCCGCTGCTCGAGGCGCGGCGCGCCGATCTGCGCGCCCGGTTGGGCGCCCGGGGCGCGGCATGGATCGAAGATCCCGCCAACGACAACACGGCCTTCGCGCGGGTGCGCGCCCGCCGCCGCCTGGCGCAACTTTCCGAACTCGGGTTCGACCTCGCCGCCCTGGCGCGGCTCGCGCGGCTCTTGAGACCCAAAGTCGACGCGCTCGACGCGGACGCCGCGGCGCTCGCGGCGTCCGCCGTTCGCGTGGCGGAGGACGAAGCGGAGATCCTGCTGGCGCTCTGGTCGGGCGCGGCACAGACCCGCCAGCGCGCGCTCTCCGCGCTGATCGCCGCTGTCGCCGGCGCGGCGCACGAGCCGGGCGCCGACGCGGTCGCGGCGCTGGACGGTCGGCTCGGCCCCGATTTTCGCGGCGCGACGCTGGGCGGCGCCCGGCTCGATCCCAGACCCGGAACAGTGCGGTTAACGCGCGACGCCGGCGCGCTGGCCGGCCGCGCGGACGGAGGCCCGCCGCCTTCGCCGTGCGAAGTGAAGGCCGGCGTGGAAACGGTTTGGGATGGGCGTCTGAGCATGACGGCCATTGAAAATGGCTGGCGAATTGAAGCGACGGGGACCCGGCCAGTCCTGTGCCGCGCCGGCGCCCGCCTTGCTTGGAGCGAGGCGACGGCTTGCGGCGTTGTCACGGGGGAATGGATGGTCGAGGCGCACCTGCGCCATATTCTTGCTGTTCATCCAACGGTGACGGCGCCGGTGGCATAGATAGGGGTGTTCAGGGGCGCCGCCTGTCCCTATCTTTATGAACGATTTGTTTTCGCCGCTTCGGACGACGCGCGGCGAAGACCAGAAGGTCAGTCCATGCCCATTCGCAGTTTTTTGATCTGGGGCGTCATCGCCCTTGTCCTGGTGGTCCTGTTCACGGCTTTGCAAGGCCCCTCGGCCGGACGGGCGCAGCCGGTGGGCTATAGCGATCTCATTGGGCGCATCCAGAACGGGCAGGTCGAGTCCGTCACGACCAAACCCGGCGACGCCATCGTCGGCAAGTTCAAGGGCGCCAACACTGAGTTCATCACCTACGTGCCCGATGGGGCGATGCCAAACCTGATCACGCGTCTCGAGGCCGCGCACGTGACGATCAACGCCGATCCGCCGCGCACCGGCCCTGGCGTGTGGGACGTGCTGCTCGGCGTGCTGCCCATGCTGCTGCTGATCGGCGCGTGGTTCTTCTTCATGCGACAGATGCAGGCCGGCGGACGAGGCGCCATGGGCTTTGGAAGGTCCAAGGCGAGATTGCTCACCGAGGCGAAGGGCAGGGTCACGTTCGAGGACGTGGCCGGCATCGACGAAGCCAAGGAAGAGCTGGGCGAAATCGTCGAGTTCTTGAAGGACCCGGGCAAGTTCCAGCGCCTCGGCGGCAAGATTCCGAAAGGCGCGCTGCTGGTCGGCCCGCCCGGCACCGGCAAGACGCTGCTCGCGCGCGCCATCGCCGGCGAAGCCAACGTGCCGTTCTTCACCATTTCGGGCTCGGACTTCGTCGAAATGTTCGTCGGCGTTGGCGCCAGCCGCGTCCGCGACATGTTCGAGCAAGCCAAGAAGAACGCGCCGTGCATCATCTTCATCGACGAAATCGATGCGGTCGGGCGCCATCGCGGCGCCGGCCTCGGCGGCGGCAATGACGAGCGCGAACAGACGCTCAATCAATTGCTCGTCGAGATGGACGGCTTTGAAGCCAATGAAGGCATCATCCTGATCGCGGCGACCAATCGCCCCGACGTGCTCGATCCCGCGCTCTTGCGTCCGGGCCGATTTGACCGCCAGGTCGTGGTGCCGAACCCGGATGTCGGCGGTCGCGAAAAGATCCTGCGCGTGCACACCCGCAACGTGCCGGTGGCGCAGGGCGTCGACCTCAAGGTCATCGCCCGCGGTACGCCCGGCTTCTCCGGCGCCGACCTCGCCAATCTTGTCAACGAAGCAGCTCTGCTGGCGGCGCGGCGCGGCAAGCGCGTCGTGACGGCGAAGGAATTCGAAGACGCGAAGGACAAAGTCATGATGGGCGCCGAGCGGCGCTCCATGGTGATGAGCGAAGAAGAAAAGAAGCTGACGGCCTGGCACGAAGGCGGCCACGCCATCGTCGCGCTCAATGTGCCGGAGAGCGATCCCGTGCACAAAGCCACCATCATTCCGCGCGGCCGCGCGCTGGGCATGGTGATGCAGCTGCCCGAGGGCGACAAATACTCGATGAACTTCACGCAGATGACATCGCGCCTCGCGGTGATGATGGGCGGGCGCGTCGCCGAAGAGCTGAAGTTCGGCAAGGAGAAGGTGACGTCCGGCGCGGCGTCGGACATCTCCGCCGCCACGCGCCTCGCGCGCATGATGGTGACGCGCTGGGGCTATTCGGACGAGCTCGGTTTCGTCGCCTACGGCGACAATAATGACGAGGTGTTCCTCGGCATGCAGGTGAACCGCACCCAGAACGTCGCCGAAGCCACCGCGCAGAAGATCGACGCCGAAGTGAAGCGTCTCGTCGACGAAGGCTATTCGACCGCCAAGCGCATCCTGACCGAAAAGGCGGAAGATCATCGCCGGTTGTCGGAAGCGCTGCTGGAGTACGAGTCGCTGACGGGCGACGAGATCCAGAAGGTGCTGCGCGGCGAAAAGCTGGATCGTCCGGACGACGTCTCGGCGCCGCCGGCGCCGCCCGCGCCGGCCCTGCCGATCACCGACGAGGAGCCCGCGCCGCATCCCGGCGGCTGGCCCGGCGCGGCGCCGGCGGGCGCCTGAGCCGCTATTTCGGCTCTGGCGGAGGCGTATCTCCAACCGACGTCATGGATTGCGTCAGCGCCGGGCGTCCGGCGCGCAATTCCGCGATGTACTGAAGCTCGGCGCGCGCGCGCGGATTGTCCGGCTGCAGGCGGATGCTCTCGTTGAGCGCGGTTTCGGCGTCGTCCAGTCTGTTCGCGTCGATCAGGGCGATGCCCAGATTGCGCTGATAGCGGGCGCGATCGAGCGTCATTGCGACGGCGGGATTGTCGATCTCGGCTTGCAGCAGGGCGACCTGCTCGTCATAGCGCCGCAATTGGCCGAGCGCGGTGGCCTTCTCCAATGTCAGGTACTGGTTCGCGGGTTGCAGCGCGAGGCCGCGGTCGAGCCACTGAATGCCCTCCTCGAAATGATGCATCTCATTGGCGTAGGAGCCGAGCATGAGGCTCGCGCGCCCGTAGATGTTGGCTTCGCTCTGCAGGCTCACGCTGCGGTCTTTCATCGCCGGGCTGAGCAGCAGGAAAAGCGTCATGCTTGCGTCGCGATCCTCTTCGCGGGCGAGGATGAGGTCGCCGCGCTGCTCGAATTCGGGATAGCAGGCGGGCGCGTGCTCAAGCACTCTCTGCAGCGCCGGCAAGTGCGGCGCGAGCGCGCCATAGCCGCCCCGATTCCAGGCGGAAAGCGCGGCGTCGACCTCGCCTCCGTCCTCGGCTTCCCGCGCCGGGTCGAGGCGCTCGGGGCATGTGCGAATGTCGACCGTGAGGGGTGCGTCCGCAGCGGGGGCGTCTTGCGCCTGCGCCCCGGCAGCGAACGTGAGCGCCCCGGCTAGAGCGGCCGCGCCGGCGATCGTGGCCAGTTTCAGCATCGATCCCTCCCGTTCTTTCGGCCACAGGACCATTGTTGGCGGGCAAGCACAATTCACGCGGAAGCGAGCGCGATCACAAAGCGCGGCGCTTTGCCCCTCGCGGCGCGCCGCGCGATACGCTAACAGCGACGGGAATTCGCGATTCCCGGGGTAGCAGAAATGGCCGAGGGCTGGATTGCCGTGATTATCGTCGCCGTGTTCATCGGCGCCGTGTTCGTCCTAAACGCGATCGATTTCGGCCGCCTCGACTGAGGCCGGCGTTTCCGCGGGCCGCAACGCCGCAGCCACGTAATCCCAGGCGCTGACCAGCGCCAGCGCCACGGCCGCCCAAATCCCGGCCCGCGCCGTCCATGCCGCGGCCAGATAGACTGGGTCCGGCGCCCGATCGAGATACGCCGCCTGTTCGAAAATGAGCGCGCCGACGCCGAGCATGGCCGCCGCCGCCTTCCACTTGCCCAACCCGCTCACGGGCAAGGATCGCCCGGACGCGGAGAGACCCTCGCGCAGGCCGGCGACGAACAGATCGCGCCCCAGCAGCAGGATCGCGGCGATGATGATGTTGAGCGGCAGCGACTGGAACGCCAGCGCAACCAGCGTGCAGGTGATGAGCACCTTGTCGGCGCAGTGATCCAGCGCCGCGCCAAGCGGCGTCACCGCATTCATGCTGCGCGCGAGATGGCCGTCGAGCCAATCGGTGAGCGCCGCCAGTGCGAACAGCGCGCCGGCGCAGACGAAGATGAGCCCGGCGAGCGGTGGATCGAGGTAAGTTTCGCTCGCGCCCCACAGGATCAGGCCGGCGATCACCGGTCCAGCCACGATGCGGGCGAGGGTGAGCGTCATTGGAAGATTGCTGGTTTTTCCCATCAGGCTTGCTTAGCGGCGCCGCGGCGCGGCGTCAGCGTTTATCGTGGAAGAAGTCGTAGATGCGCCGCGCCAGTTCCTTGCTGACGCCGTCCACCTCTTCGAGTTCCGCCAAGGCCGCGCGGGAGACGCCGCGCGCCGAGCCGAAGCGATCCAGGAGCGCGCGCTTGCGGCTGGGGCCGACGCCGCCGATCTCGTCGAGCGGGTTCTTGGTGAGGCCGGCTTTGCGCTTGCCGCGATGCGCGCCGATGGCGAAGCGGTGCGATTCATCGCGAAGGCGCTGCAGGTAATAGAGCACGGGGCTTTTCTCATCGAGCCGGAAGGCGGGGCGCCCCGGCGCGAAGAAGCGCTCGCGTCCCGCATCGCGGTCGACGCCCTTGGCGATCCCGGCGATGGCGATGCGGCCCTTGAGACCGAGTTCGTCAAGCGCTTCGAGCGCCGCCGCAAGCTGCGTCTCGCCGCCATCGATCAGCACGAGATCGGGCCAGGCGCCGAATTTGGTTTCGGGAAGCTCGTCGCGCTCCTTCGAGAAATCGACGCCGCCATCTGTGATCTTGCCTCCTCTGACCCTCTCCCCTTGTGGGAGAGGGTGGCCGACGAAGTCGGCCGGGTGAGGGGTGCTTGCGTCACCATCGGCAAGCGCTGCGCCTTCACCCCTCATCCGGCGCTTCGCGCCACCTTCTCCCACAAGGGGAGAAGGACTTTCCTCTTCCCGCTCCGCCAGCATCCGCGCGAAGCGGCGCTTGATCATGGCGCGCATCATGGCGGGATCGTCGCCGTTGAACTCCTCCGTCTTCATATTGAACTTGCGATACTGGTTCTTGATGAAGCCCTCGGGGCCGGCGACGATCATCGCGCCCAGCGCATTCGTGCCTTGGATGTGGGAGTTGTCGTAAACCTCGATGCGTTCGGGGCGCTGCGGCAAGCCGAACACTTCGGCGACGCCGTCGAGCAGCTTCGCGACGCTGCCGGTTTCCGCGAGACGCCGGCCGAGCGCTTCGCGCGCATTGAGCAAAGCGGCGTCGACAATGTCCTTCTTCTCGCCGCGCTCCGGCGTGCGGATCTCGACCTTGCAGCCTGCCTTCACGCAGAGCGCCTCTTCCAGCAATTCGCGATCGCTGGGCTCGACATTGGCCATGACGAGCTTAGGCGGCTCGCGGTCGTCGTAGAATTGCGCGAGGAAGGCGGCGAGGACGTCGGCGCTCGTCTCTTCGCCGCCGTGACGTGGAAAATACGCGCGATTGCCCCAGTTCTGGCCGGCGCGGAAGAAGAACACCTGGATGCAGGATTGTCCGCCTTCCTGGAACAGCGCGAACACGTCGGCTTCGTCGAACGTGGAGGGATTAATCCCCTGCGCGGCGCGCACCGAAGCGAGCGCGCGGATGCGGTTGCGCAGGCGCGCGGCGTTTTCAAATTCGAGCTTGTCACTCGCTTCGCGCATCTCTGAGGCAAGGCGATCCTGCAGCGCGGCGGAGCGGCCTTCGAGAAAATCCACCGCGTCCGTCACCAGCGCTGCGTATTCCGCTTCGCTGGCGAGCCCCACGCATGGGCCGGAGCAGCGTTTGATCTGATAGAGCATGCAGGGCCGCGTGCGGCCGGAGAACGTGCTGTCGGTGCAGGAGCGGAGCAGAAACGCTTTCTGCAGCGTGTTGAGCGTGCGGTTAACGGCGCCGGCGCTGGCGAAGGGACCGTAGAACTTGCCCTTGAAGCTCTTGGCGCCGCGATGCTTCTGCAGCGCCGCGATCGGATGATCGGTGCGGATGGCGATGAAGGGGAAGCTCTTGTCGTCGCGCATCAGCACGTTGAAGCGGGGCTTCAGCCGCTTGATCAGGTTGGTTTCGAGCAGCAGCGCTTCGGTTTCGGTCGCGGTGACGATCACTTCGAGCGACACCGTCTGATGGATCATGCGCAGCACGGCGTTGGTGTGGCCGCGGCCTTGCGCGTATTGGGCCACGCGCGCTTTCAGGCTCTTGGCCTTGCCGACATAGAGCACCTCGCCGTCGGCCCCGAGCATGCGATAGACGCCCGGCCGCGAGGGCAGGCGCTTCCAGGCGTCGCGGATCGCCTCGACGCCCTTCAGCTGCGCCTGCGGGCGATCCTCGGCGGGCAGCGTTTCGAGCGCGGGCAGGATGGGCTTGTCGGCGGCTGACATCAGAACTGCAATTTAGGCGGTTTCGACGGAAATGCAGATTGCTTGATCAGCGGGGCTGGGGAGACTACCCCAAGATCAAGAGGTTCCGCCCAGCAGGGGGAGGCGGCGATGCGAGTTTGGTGGAAGGCGCTGGGGGCCGGCCTGATCCTGGTCGGCCTTGGCGGCGCGACGGTTTCGGCGCAGCCGCGCGCACAGGATTCGGCCACGCAGGCGCGAACGTATCTTGAGACGGGCATGGCCCGGCATGCCCAGCGCGGCTATGCGCGCGATCCCGCCACGCCGGATTTGGTGCAGCCGCTGCGGCTCGACCACCCCTTTCTGTGGCCCGTATTCATGCATGCGGGCGTCAACTATCGCGTGTTCGCGGCCTGCGACAATGACTGCCAGGATCTCGACATGGAGATCTACGGGGCCGACGGGATGCTCGTCGACCGCGACATCAATACCGACGACACGCCCTATGTTCAGGTGACGCCGACGGTGGACGGGCGCTATTACGTCCGCCTCTGGGTGTATCAGTGCACCAGCGAGCCGTGCACCGTGGCGGCGCGCGTCGTCCGCGGCGGGCGCCCCGAGCAGCGGCCGGACGAGACCGAAGAGGCGCAGAACAATTACGAGACCGTTGTGCGTTCCGAGCTGGACGACAGCGGCGCCGCGCACGTCCGCGCCGGCTATGCGAAGTTGGGCGATGATTTCATCGGCCCGTTGACCGTGCAGTCCGACGGACACCGCGAGGTGATGCATCTCGACGTCGGCAGCTCGTACATCTTTCAAGGCGCCTGCGATCAGGATTGCAGCGACGTCGACATGGAGGTGCTGAATCCGCGCGGGGAGAAGATCGCCGACGACACCGAACCGGATGATCGACCCCACGTCGCGGTGACGCCCTCGCGCTCCGGCGACTACACCGTGCGCATCTGGTTGGCGAATTGCAGCGCCGAGCCGTGCTATGTCGGCCTGCGCAGCTTTTCCCGGGGCGGCAGGTGAGCGTGCGCGCGTGGCTCGCCGGCCTCACGGCCCTTTGCGCGCTGGGCCCCGGGGAGGCGCTCGCGCAGAAGGTTCAGGCCCAGGACGGGCCGGCGCAGGTGCGCGGCTATCTGACTTCGGAAGCCACCAAACACATCGATGAAGGTTATCGCGCCGATCCCGCCAATCCCGATTTGATCCGCGACCTGACCACTGAAAGCGCCGTGATCTGGACGATCAATCTGCGGCGCGGGACGACTTACCGCGTGATGGCGGTTTGCGACAATCACTGCACCGACGTCGACATGGATCTCTACGATCAGGACGGCCGCTTCGTCGGCGCCGACGTCACCACCACGGACAAGCCGTTTGTCGAAATCGCGCCGCAAGCCGACGGCGTCGGCTACGCACGCATCTGGCTCGCGACCTGCGAGGCCGAGACCTGCACGGTCGGCGGGCGCGTCTATCGCAAGAGCCGCTGACGCGTCGCCGGCCGCCCGCGACGCCCTGCCGGCTGGACACGCCGAAGCCAGCGGGCCATCTCTGGCGCATGGACGATCTCCGCCCCTTACGGCCGGCGCCCGACCCGGAAGCCTGCACGGACATGACAGAGGTTCGCGCCGGCGTGGACGAGGTGGATCGTGCGCTGGTTGCGCTGATCGCGCGCCGGCAGGGCTACATGGACGCCGCCGCCCGCATCAAGCAGAGCCGCGACACGGTGCGCGACGAGGCGCGCATCCGCGACGTGCTGGCCAAAGTGAAGGCGCAGGCGGAGGCGGAGGGCCTGGCCTGGGAGATCGCCGAACCGATCTGGCGGGCCATGATGGAAGCGTGCATCGCCTACGAATTTCGGGTCTGGGATCGCCTGCGGTCGCGCTGAGGCCCCCGGGCTGACGCAAAGCTGACAAGACGATATGGTGAACGCCGGAAGCTGGGTGGGGCGTCTTCGGCTGGGAAGCGATGACGCTGGCGATGTCCTCTAAGACGGGCGTTCGCGCGTGGCGCGAGGCGCGGTTCCTGCATGCGCGCCCGCATGGTCGTGCGTGGCGCGGGCCTGCGGCAAATGATACCGGCGAAGGCTTGTCGCGCGCGCGGAAGGTGGGGGCATGAGGTGGATTCTCGGGCTGGTGCTGGTGATCGCGCTGATCACTGGCGCGCTCTACGGCGTGGGGCGCTTCCTCCTGCCGAACGCGCTCGAAGTGCGGCGCGAGATAACCATCGAGCGGCCCCGGGTCGCTGTTTTCGCCATGGCCAACGATCTCAAGATCGTCAGGGAATGGTCGCCCTTCTATGCGCTCGACCCGGAGGCCGACTACAGTTTCTCGGGCGACGGCCCCGGCGCCGGGCAGACGATGCGCTGGCGCAGCACCAACCGTCAGGTCGGCAACGGGCAGATGACGATCGTGCGCTCCGACGAAACGCAGCGCATTGAAAGCATCATCCAGCTCAACGAACAGGTCACGCTCAGCTCGGTGATGACGGTGCAGGCCGCCCCGCACGCCTCGCAAGTGGCGTGGGCGGTGTCGGCGGAGTGCAGCGACGGCTGGATCAATGTGCCCTGCCGCTACATGAACCTCGTGCTCCGCGGCATGATCCAGCGCCATCTCGACGCCGGCCTCGGCCGGTTGAAGACACTGGGCGAGGAACTGCCAAACGTCGACTTCGCCGATCTGCACCCCGAGTTCGAGACGGTTGAACCGCAAACCTACGTGTTTTCCCCGATCACGACCTCCGACAGCGATCCGGCGCAAATGGACGCGGCGCTGTCCCAGGGCGTCACCCAGGTCAACGATTTCTTCTCGCGCAATCCCGATGTGGCGCGCGCCGGCCAGCAGGTTCGGGTGACGACGACGACGCCGGCGGACGCCGAACGCCACCAGATCAGCTTCCGGGTCGGCTATCCGTTCTCAGGACCGACGCCGCTCACCGTCGTGGGCGTGCAGATCGGGCAGACGCCGTCGGGCCACGTCATGCACGTAACCCATCATGGTCCGCGCTCCCACATTCGCGCGACTTACGACAAGATCGGCGCGTTCCTGCTGGCGCACCGCATCGCGGCTCAAGGCGCGCCCTGGGAAATCTGGGTGAATGACGGCGGGGACGCCGATCCGAACGCGACGCAGATCGAGATCTACGTTCCGCTGAAATAGCCGTTCGATTTGCCGGCGCAAAAAAAGCGCCCCGGACATCGCCCGGGGCGCTTCGTGTTCAGCTCTGGCCGTTCTATTCGACGACCTTGAGATTGACCGCCTTCGGGCCCTTGCCCTTCGTGTCGGGCAGGGTCTGGAAGTTGACGCGTTGGCCCTCATTGAGAGCGCCGAGGCCGGCGCGCTCAACCGCGCTGACGTGCACGAACACGTCCGCGCCGCCGCCATCCGGTGTGATGAAGCCGAAGCCGCGGGCCGAGTTGAAGAACTTGACGGTGCCGTCTTGCGGATCGCCGAGCGGTTGACGCGGCGGACGATCGCCTCCGCCGTCGCGCGGACCGCGGAACCCGCCGCCGCCGCCGCCGCCATAGCCGCCGCCCTCGCGGGCCCGGAAGCCGCCGCCGCCACCGCCGCCGCCG
>DASZQK010000057.1:0-40548 GCA_035549695.1 Caulobacterales bacterium
GTTTCGATGCGCACGGCTTGCAGGTAGGCGCCCGGCAGGCGCCCGGTCGCGGCCTTGAAGCGGCGCATGAAGGTGCGCGGGCTCATGCCGGCGCGTTCGGCGAGCGCGTCGGCGCTGAGATCGTCGCGGTAGTTTTTCTGCAAATAGACTTCCGCCTCGCGGATGCGCGCATCGTCGTGCGCGGGCGAGAAGGGCAAGGTGGCGTAGCCGGACTGATGCATGCGCGGCATGTTGAGCAACAAGGCCTTCGCCGTCTGCATCGCCACTTCGTGCCCGGCGAGTTTCTCCACGAGATAAAGGCTCAAATCGGTGGCGGCGGTCACGCCGCCGGAACACAACAGGCGGGCGTCTTCGGTGATCAGCAGATCGGGGCGCCATTTCACCTTGGGGTAGCGGCGCGCGAAATCCTCGCCGAGCGCCCAGTGCGTGGTGGCGAGCCGGCCATCGAGCAGGCCCGCTTCGGCGAGATAGGCGCTGCCCATGCAGATGCCGGCGAGGTAAGCGCCCTGCGCGTGATGTTTGCGCAGCCAGGGAATAAGCGCGCTGTTCTCGACGAGGCGCGTGTCGAGTTGCAGGCCCGAGGTCGGGATGATGACGATGTCGGTGCGGTCGACGTCGCCGATCGATTTCTGCGGCGCCAGCCCAAGCCCGTACGGCACATTCACGGCAGCGCCATCCAAGGAGACGGTGGCGACCTCGAACGCGCAGCGCGGCGCCTCCCCGCGCAGCTCGCGCCAGAGCCGGCCGGCGGCGAAGAAAATCTCCAGCGGCGCAATCGCCGTGGAGGCGAAGCCTTCGCCCAGCAGAACGACGGTGACGTTGAGCATCGTGTCTCCGGCCTTGAAGCTAGCCCATATCCCTTCATCAGTCATTCCGGACGGACCGCGAGGTCCGACCCGAAGCCCGAGCGCAGGGCGCCGTATCGGGCTCCGGATCGTCGTCTCGCGCCGTCCGCAATAACGGAAGGATGTTAGCGGTCGGCCCGCGCCGTGGTCGGGTCGATGATCCGCACGACTTCGGTGATCTTGTTGGCCGGGAAGCCGGAGAGCCGCGCGTGTTCGCGGATCACGTCTTCGTTTTCGGCCAGGTAGATGCAGAACGTCTTGCCTTCGACGACGTAGGAATGATCCCACTGCACCTTGGGAGCGAGCTTGGCGAGGGCGTCGTTGGAGGTCTGCGCGGCGCCGGCCAGATCGCGCCCGACGAGGGTGTTCACGCCGGGGATGTCGCGTTCGATCACAAAGCGTTTCATGGGGAGGGGCCTTTCCTTCGTTGCAATGGAAGGAATGTGCGTCCCGCCCCCCTCCTGCGGCAGCGGCGAAACTGACAACGAGGCAGGGCGATTTTGACAATCTCGCCGGCTGGGGCGTCAGACGTCGCCGTGCTGCACTTCCGGCGAGGCGTGCTTGGGGTGCGCCGCGCCGAGGCCCTCTTCGGCCAGAACCCCCCAGGCTTCCTCGGCGGTTTCGGCGAAGCGGAAAAGCTGCAGATCGGCCGGCGCGATCATGCCGAATTCCACGAACGCCTCGAAATTGACGATCGTGCGCCAGTATTTCTGATCCATCAGAATGATGGGGATGAGCGGCGCCTTGCGGGTCTGGCGCAGCGTCAGCATTTCGAACAGCTCGTCCATCGTGCCGAAGCCGCCGGGAAACACCACGAGCGCGTTGGCGCGCATCGCCAAGTGCATCTTGCGCATCGCGAAATAGTGAAAGCTGAACGTGAGGGCCGGCGTCATGTAAGGATTGGGCTGCTGCTCCATCGGCAGCGTGATGTTGAAACCGATGGAGGGCGCGCCGGCGTCGAGCGCGCCGCGATTGGCGGCCTCCATGATGCCGGGGCCGCCGCCCGTGGCGATCACGTTTTCGCGCACGCCGTTTTCGCTGATGAGTGCGCCGCCGCGTTCGGAGGCGATGCGTCCGAACGTGCGCGCCTCTTCATACCAATGCTTCTGGTGCTCCGTGCCATCTTCAATCGAACGGGCGCTGCCGAACACGACGATCGTGGAGTGCACGCCCCAGGCTTTCAGCAATTCGTCGGCCTTGGAATATTCGAGTTGAAACCGAACGCCGCGGGTCGACTCGCCGAGCAGGTAATCCTGATCGAGCGCGGCGAGGCGATATGACGGCGAGGCGAGCTGGGCGGCGTTGGACGGTGTCTTCGAGTTGGGCATGCGCTCCTCTAGCACGGAACCGGGCTTTTTCTGGTAGGGTGGCATTGATTCATGCCCATTCGCCGCCTGCCTCCCGAAGCTGTGAACCGCATCGCCGCGGGCGAGGTGATCGAGCGTCCGGCCGCCGCCGTGAAAGAGCTGGTGGAAAACGCGCTCGACGCGGGCGCGCAGCGCATCCTGATTCGCATCGAGCGCGGCGGATTGGGCCTCATTTCGGTTGAAGACGATGGCGTCGGCATCGCCAAGGACGAATTGCCGCTGGCGGTCGAACGGCACGCCACCTCGAAACTCGCGGCGGAGGCCGACGGCTCGGTCGATCTGCTGAACATCGCGACGATGGGCTTTCGCGGCGAAGCGTTGCCCTCGATCGGCGCGGTGGCGCGGCTGAAGATCACCGCGCGGGCGAAGGGTGCGGGCGATGCGTGGGCGATTGAGGTCGAGGGCGGCGCGTTGCGTGCGCCGCATCCCGCGCCGTGGGCCTCGCCTTCGACGAGCGGGGCGCTGGTGGAAGCGCGCGACTTGTTCTTCGCGACGCCGGCGCGGCTCAAGTTCATGAAGTCCGAGCGCGCCGAGACGATGGCGGTCAGCGAGATCGTCAAGCGCATCGCCATGGCGCGGCCCGACGTGGCGATCACGCTGGAGAGCGAAGGACGCGCGCTGTTGCGCTTGAATGCCGAGCGCGATCCGGAAAACGAAGGCCGCCGCGCCCGGCTCGCCGCGATCCTCGGCGCGGATTTCGCGCCGAACTGCATCGCGCTCGATCAGCAGCGCGGCGACGTGCGGCTTTCGGGCTTCGCCGGCTTGCCGACCTTCCATCGCGGCACGCGCGAGCACCAGCATCTCTTCGTCAACGGGCGCCCGGTGAAGGACAAGCTGATCGTCGGCGCCGTGCGCGCGGCGTATCAAGATCTGCTGGCGCGCGACCGCCATCCGGTGGTGGCGCTGTTCGTCGATCTGCCGCCGGGCGATGTCGACGTGAACGTGCACCCCGCGAAAACGGAGGTGCGCTTCCGCGACGCGACGCTGGTGCGCGGGCTGATCGTCGGCGCTTTGCAGCATGCGCTCGCGGGCGCGGGGCACCGCGCTTCCACCACGACCGCGACCAGCGCATTCTCCGCGCTGCAACCGCATCACGCGCCCCAGCCGATGCTGCGCGCGTGGCAGCTCGCCGAAAACGCCGTCGCGCCCAGCGAATTCGCCATGCCGAGCGGGCGTGTCGACCTTGGACCGCCGGCGTCCGCGCCGGCGGAAATCCCGGCGTCGGCGTTTCCCGCCGGCGAGACGCCGGCGGTCCAGAACTATGACCCCGAAACCGCGCAATTCTTCCCGCTCGGCGCGGCGCGGGCGCAATTGCACGAGACCTATATCGTCGCGCAGACGGAGGACGGCATCGTCATCGTCGATCAGCACGCGGCGCACGAGCGCCTCGTGTACGAGCGCATGAAGGCGATGCTCGCCAATGGCGGCGTGCGGCGGCAGGCTTTGCTGATCCCCGAAGTTGTCGAGCTCGATCCCGCCGAAGTGGAAACGCTGCTCGCGCGCGCGGAGGAGCTGGCGCAACTCGGCCTCGTGCTCGAAGCGTTCGGCGCGGGCGCCATTCTGGTGCGCGAAACGCCGGCGCTCCTCGGCCACATCGATGCGCGTGGGCTGTTGAAGGACTTGGTCGATGACGTCGCCGAGCTTGGCGAAGCGCATGCGCTGAAGGAGCGCTTGGAGGAGGTGTGCTCCTCCATGGCCTGCCGCGGCTCCGTGCGCGCGGGCCGGCGGCTGACGGGCGAGGAAATGAACGCGCTGCTCCGCCAGATGGAAGCGACGCCGTTCTCCGGTCAATGCAATCACGGCCGGCCGACTTACGTTGAGCTGAAGCTCGCGGATATCGAGAAGCTGTTCGGGCGGCGCTAGTTTGCTTCTGGCCTGAAACGGGGCCGCCATGCCCAAACGCTACCAACTCCCCGTATTCGCCATGCTGGCCCACGGCTCTTGCGGCGCGAGCGCGTCGCCTTCTTGCAGCAGCTCGATGGAGATGCCGTCCGGCGAGCGCACGAACGCCATGTGCCCGTCGCGCGGCGGGCGGTTCACGGTGATCCCCGCGTCGACGAAGCGCTGGCAGGTCTCGTAGATGTTCTTCACGCGATAGGCGAGGTGGCCGAAATTGCGCCCACCCGCATATTCCTTCTCATCCCAATTCCAGGTGAGTTCGACCATCGGCGCCTTTTTCTCGCGCGCCGCTTCGACGTCTTCGGGCGCTGCGAGAAAGACGAGCGAGAAACGGCCTTTCTCATTGTCCATGCGGTTCATCTGCACGAGGCCCAGCACGTTGCAGTAGAAGTTCAGCGCCGCATCGAGATCGCCGACGCGAACCATGGTGTGCAGGTAGCGCATTGGTTTTCCTTTCACGTCTCAGTCATTCCACGACGTGTTCCGCACGTCTGGAACGACTGAGTTCTCTACCAATCGGCGCTGATTTCCGCGCCGTCAAACACTTCCGCGAGGCGGCGCAGCGTGCCGGCGGTGACGCCGTCGGGCAGCGCGTCGCGGGCGAAGAAGCCGTGCTCGGCGATTTCGCCGGCGCTCCTGGCGGCGCACGTGCGCCAGCGTTCGACGCGGTAAAGCGCGATGTGATCGTTCGGGAACTTGGCGTGGTTGGCGTAGAAGCCGATGAGCTTGGGCGCTTCGGTCGCCTCGACGCCGCCTTCCTCCATCAGCTCGCGCTGTACGGCATCGAGCGCGGTCTCACGGCTTTCGACGCCGCCGCCGGGAAAGTACCAGCCGTCCGTATAAGTGTGGCGCACCAAGAGCACGCGCCCCTCTGCGTCTGTCGTCAGCGCGCGCACGCCGAGCGTCATCGGCCGGCGCATGCGCCAATAGGCGCGGAAGAGGGGCGTGATGGCGGGCTCGAGCCGGCGGCGCATGGACATGTTCCGCCATCTAAAGAAGCTCGCGCACGCACGCAAACCGGGTTATTTCTGTGGCGCAACAGGAGGCGCGAACATGCTGGGCGCGGGCGCGAAAATCCAGGCGATGGTCGGCACGGCGAAGGCCGAGGCAGCGAAGGCGTTTTACGGCGGCGTGCTGGGGCTCAAGCTCAAGTCGGAAGATCAGTTCGCGCTCGTTTATGAGCTGAGCGACGCTCCGCTTCGCATCAACCGCGTGCCCGCCGTCGTCCCTTCGACGTACGCCATCCTTGGCTTCGACGTCCCCAATATCGCGGCCACCGTGCGCGCGGTGACGGCGAGCGGCGCGGTGATGGAGCGTTATCCGTTCCTGCAGCAGGACGGCGACGGCGTATGGACCGCGCCGGACGGCACGAAAGTCGCGTGGTTTCGCGATCCGGACGGCAATCTGCTCTCCATCGTGCAGCATGCCTGACGTTGCAGCACTCGCGCGAATGTGACCGCAGCGGAGCTCTGCATTCGTGCACTGCGCGCCGCGCTTGCGTCTCGGCGCCAAGCTTGTCATGGGGCGCGCCCATGAGCAGCGTGCTTCCTCCGCCCAAGATTGTCGGCGGCCCCTACATCATGGGCGTCCTCAACGTCACGCCGGATTCGTTCTCCGACGGCGGTCGCTTCGCAGGTCGCGAGGCCGCGGCGCACGCGCTGGAGCTGATCGAAGCGGGCGCGGATTTGATTGATATTGGGGGGGAATCCACACGTCCCGGGGCCGAGCCGGTGGACGAGCGTGTGGAGATCGAGCGCGTCACGCCGGTGATCCGCGCGCTGCGTGCGAAGACGAACGCGGTCATCTCCGTCGATACGATGAAGCCCGCGGTGGCTTTGGCGGCGTTCGCGGCGGGCGCCAAGATCTGGAACGACGTGCTGGCCCTGCGCGCGCCGGGCGCGCTTGAGTCCGCCATCGCGCTCAAGGCGCCGGTGATCCTCATGCACATGAAGGGCGAGCCGCGCACGATGCAGCGCGACCCAGTGTACGAAGACGTCGTCGCCGAAGTGATCCAGTTCTTGCGCGCGCGCGTGCAGGCGGCGGAGCAGCGCGGCGTGAAGGACATCTGGGTCGATCCCGGCATCGGCTTCGGCAAGACCCTCGCGCATAATCTCGCGCTCTTGAACGCTGTGGCGCGCATTCGCAACGAAGTGGGTCGCCCCGTGCTGATCGGCGCTTCGCGCAAGAGCTTCATCGCCAGGCTCGATCCCAAGAGCGACGCCGCGACAGGCCGCGTCGGCGGCTCCGTCGCCGCCGCTTTGATCGCCGCGCAGAACGGCGCCGGCATGCTGCGCGTGCATGACGTGGCGGAGACGGCGCAAGCGCTGAAGCTCTGGCGCGCGATGCAGAGCTAAGGACGCCCTCGTAGAACACTCGGTCAATCCGGGGCGGCAAGCCGGACCCGGAACCCGGGGGATCGCAGAGCGCATCGCGTGTCGCCCCTGAGGTCCGGATCGCGCTCCGGAGTAAGGCAAGCGGCGTGACGCGCGCATTGCGTCGTGCGAAACACGCCCCATGACCCAATTCAAAGGCCGTGTGCTTTCCATCGCCGGATCGGATTCCGGCGGCGGGGCGGGGATTCAGGCGGATATCAAGACCATCACCGCGCTCGGCGGCTACGCCATGACGGCGATAACGGCGATCACGGTGCAGAACACGCTGGGCGTCTCCGGTGTCGCGGAAATTCCGCCTGACATCGTGCGCGCGCAGATCGAAGCCGTGGTCACCGATCTCGGCGCCGACGCGTGGAAGACGGGCATGCTGGGCTCGGCCGCGCACGTGCGCACGGTGGCGGAGGCCTATCGCGACCTTGGCGGCGATGCGCCGCTGATCGTCGATCCGGTGATGATCGCTAAGGGCGGCGCGCAGCTCTTGAGCGAGGAGGCCGTGGCGACGATGCGCGCGCATCTCATTCCGCTCGCCGCTATCGTCACGCCCAACGCGCCGGAAGCGCAAGCGCTCACCGGTATCGACGTGCGCGACGTGTGGGGACAACACGAAGCCGCGGATATTCTGCTCGGCCTTGGCGCGCGCGCGGTGCTGGTGAAAGGCGGGCATATTCCAGGCGATATGATCTACGACGTGCTGATGACGGACCAAGGCCCGGCCGTGCTCGATACGCCGCGCATCGCCACACGCGCGACACACGGCACGGGCTGCACGCTGGCGAGCGCCATCGCGACGCACATGGCGCTTGGCGTTCCCGCGCAAGCGGCGGTAGTGCTGGCGCGCGGCTACCTCATCCGCGCCATCGAGGCCGCGCCGGGCTTTGGCGCGGGGCATCAGCCGCTCGGCCATGGCTGGACGGTTAACCCGGAGCGGTGAGGCTCCCCATCGGCGCGAACAACGGGTCCCATGCGGCGCGCCAGGCGCCCTTACCGGGGCAGGTTCTGGCGCTTCTGGCCCTCAGCCCTCATATTCCGCCTGCTTTATCAGGGTTCTGAGCGCATGCGCATTTGGGTGGTCGACGCCTTCACCGACCGCGTGTTCACCGGCAATCCGGCGGCCGTCGTGCCGCTGGAGCGCTGGCTGCCGGACGCGACCCTGCGCGCCATCGCGGCTGAAAACATGCTGTCGGAAACCGCCTTCGTGGTGCCGACGGGGCTCAAGGGCAATTACCAGCTGCGCTGGTTCACGCCGGCGACCGAAGTGCCGATCTGCGGCCACGCCACGCTGGCGGCCGGCGCCATCCTGCTGTCCGAGATCGACCCTTCGCTCGAAGTCGTGGTGTTCGACACCCAAGCCGGCGCACTCATCGTGCGCAACACGCCGGAAGGATACACGCTCGATCTGCCGCGCCGCGCACGCGCGCCGTGGACGGTGCCGCCGGAGCTTGTCGAAGCGCTGGGCAATCCGCGCGTGGTCGATGCGTTCGTCGCCGAATACGCCAATGTCGTGCTCGATACCGAAGAGGCGGTGCACAAGCTGAAGCCGGATATCGCCGCGATCGACCGCATTGTGCGCGGGCCGCGCCAAGGCTGCCTCACCGTCACCGCGCCGGCGGACGAGGGCAAGCCCTACGATTTCGTCTCGCGCTTTTTCGGCCCCGGCGTCGGCGTCAACGAAGATCCGGTGACCGGCTCGGCCTTCGCCGACCTTGCCCCTTATTGGTGCGACCGCTTCGACATGGAAAGCGTCGTCGGGCGCCAAGCCTCCAAGCGTGGCGGCTTCATGCGCGCGATCCAGACGTTGTCGAGCGTGCGCCTCTTGGGCCAGGTCGCAGTCTATATGCGCGGCGAACTCGATAGCTCCATCGCGCGCCTGCACAATCGCGCCGATTTCGAACCCGAAGCGCCGCGCCGCAAACGCCGCCGTCCGGCGAAGGAACGCCGCCTCGCGCCGATCTTCGAGGAACCGATGCTGCCGGGCATCGAAGAGGCCGCTCCGTCACCCGCGGAAGACACGCCCCATCCCGCGCCGGCGGTCGAGGCCGGCGACGATGAAACCAAGCCCGCGCCGCGCATTGTCGTCGCGTAATCGGGCTGCGCCCTGTGACAGCTTGGCATTGAAGCAACGCGCGCTCGCGTTATAGCCTGCGCCCTTGGCTTGAGGGGCGGCGCATGCAGTGGACCAACACGAAAGAGCGTTACGGCTGGGTGTCGATCGCGTTCCATTGGCTGGGCGCCCTGGCGGTGCTGACCATGCTGTTCATCGGCCTCTCGGCGGCCTGGGCGGAGGAGGCAGGGAACAGGGATCAACACCGCGCGCTGATGACGATCCACACCTCGCTCGGCACGGTGCTCGTGGGCTTCCTGCTGTTGCGCATCCTGCTGCACTACACGCAGACCATGGTCGCCGCGCCGGAACAGAGCCCGCCGCTGAAACTCGCCGCGTTCGGCACGCACAACCTTTTGCTGTTGGCGGTGCTGATGATGATCGTCTCCGGCCCGATGATGATCTGGACGGCGGCGCGGCCGCTCAATTTCGGCGGCTTGTTTCACATTCCTTCGCCCTTCGCCGAGCGCAATCGCGACCTGCACGAAGTGTTTGAGAAGGTGCATCTCGTCGGCCGCTACACGCTTTACGTGCTCATCCCGCTGCACGTGTTGGGCGCGCTGAAGCATCTCGTGCTCGATCGCGACGGCGTGTTCCAGCGCATGCTCACGCCGAAGCAATCCGGATAGCGCAGCCGCGGGCGTCCGGTCTCCGCCGGTCCGCCTCAGGCGCTCTGTGTTTCCGGCGCGGGCGCTGCAAGGGCCAGGGCCGCCTCATACGTGTCCGTCAGGTGCACGTTGGGCTGGCTGAGAAGGCTCATGCGGGCGAGCGCCGCGCGCACGCGCGGCTGCAGCTCGGTCAGGATCACGCGTCCGCCATGGCTGGCGCACCGTTTGACGAAGCGCTCCAGCGCCGCGACGCCGGAGGCGTCGATCATCGGCGCGTCGCGCAGACGCAAGATGAAGGCTCTGGGCGTTGGGAACACCGCCTCGAGCGCATCGCTCAGGCGGCTGACGGCGCCGAAAAAGAGCGGTCCGCGCAGTTCGAACACCTCGACCCCTGGAGGCAGATCGGCGCGCGCGCCGTAGGCCTCGCGCGGCTGGGCCAGGTCGTCCTGATCGCGGTCGGCCAGCGTGACGCCGTGCTCGACGGCGGTGGCCTCGGCCATGCGGTGCATGAAGATGAGCGCGGCCAGCACGATGCCGACTTCAATGGCGACGGTGAGGTCGACGAACACGGTGAGCCCAAAGGTGGCTAGCAGCACGGCCCGGTCGCCGCTGAGGCCCATCAGCAATTGCGCAAAGCGTTCGCGCTCGCTCATGTTCCAGGCGACCACGGTGAGCACGGCGGCCAGGCTCGCCAGCGGCACGTAGGACAGAAGCGGCCCCAGCACGAGCATGAACAGAAGCACGAACAGCGCGTGCATCATGCCGGCGAACGGCGTGCGCGCGCCGGCGCGGATATTGGTGGCGGTGCGGGCGATGGCGCCGGTGGCGGAGAGCCCGCCGACCAGGGACGAGGCGATGTTGGCGACGCCTTGCGCCACCAATTCGCAATTGGAGCGGTGCCGGCGCCCGGTCATGCCGTCGGCCACCATCGCCGAGAGCAGGCTCTCGACGCCGGCGAGGAAGGCGATGGTGAAGGCGGATGGAACGAGCGCCTGCGCTTTCTCCAGCGTGAATGCGGGAACGCGCAGCGGCGGCAGCGCGGCGGCCACGCCGCCGAAACGCGTGCCGAGCGTCTCGACTGGAAGTTTGAGCAGGTAGACGGCCGCGGCGGCGCCCACGACGGCCACCAGGAATGCGGGCGCCTTCGGTGCAAAGCGGCGAAGCAGGACGATGACGCCGAGCGCGCCGGCGGACACGAAAAGCGCCGGCGGCGCAACGCTCGCGCGCGCGGCCCAGAACGCGGCCATTTTCGGAATAAAATCGGCCGGCACGCTCTGCATGTGCAGGCCGAACAGATCACGGATCTGGCTGGTGAAGATGATGGTGGCGATGCCGGCGGTGAAACCGGTGACGACGGGCTCGGGGATGTATTTGATCCAGGCGCCCACGCGCAGCAGGCCGGCGATGACGAGGATCACGCCCGCCATCAAGGTCGCCAACAGCAATCCGTCATAGCCGTGCGCGGCGATGACGCCATACACGACGACGATGAAGGCGCCGGTCGGCCCGCCGATCTGAAACCGCGAACCGCCAAGCGCGGAAATCAGGAAGCCGGCGACGACGCTGGTGATGAGGCCCGCCGCCGGCGTCGCGCCCGAGGCGATGGCGATGGCCATGGCCAGCGGCAGCGCGACGATCGCGACGGTCAGCCCAGCGACGAGATCGGCGCGGAAATCGCCCCAGCCGTAACCCTCCGCGCGCGGCACGGTGATCGATTT
The DNA here is from genome assembly GCA_035549695.1 of Caulobacterales bacterium. GTDB lineage: Bacteria > Pseudomonadota > Alphaproteobacteria > Caulobacterales > Aquidulcibacteraceae > Vitreimonas. The sequence continues at coordinate 10,932 of DASZQK010000057.1, forward strand.
GGGAATGAACAGCCGCCAATCGCCGAAGCGGGAAGGTTTGGGCGGGCGCGGCGCCATACCCGTCACTTGCGCCGCCCCGGCTTCTTGACCACGCGTTTCGGCGCGCGCGCCGCGCTCGGCGGCGGCGCCCGCTCATGCTGCGCGGCGGCTTCCCTCAGCCGCACGCCGCGTCCGGCCCCGGTGCTCTCGGCATTGTCGCGGATGAGTTCGACGCCGGCGGCCTCAAGCGCTCCGACCACCTTGGTCAGCGTGTCGACCACGCCGCGGACATACCCCTCGCTCGCCTCCATGCGCTGAATCGTCGGCAGGGAAACCCCGGCCAGATCGGCCAGCGCCTTCTGGTCGAGCCCCAACAGTGCCCGGGCAGCTCTCAATTGTGCGGGAGTTAGCATCTATACTGATGTATAATACATCAATATTGCCGTGCGCCATATGTCATCGCGCCGCAGGGCGCCGGCGTTGCATTTCGCCCCGAAGCGGCGCACATCCGGCGCGGGCCATCCGCTCCCAACGGCGGACGCCCATCTGTGAGGATGGGAGTAAATTGATGACACTCGTGAAGCCGGCCTCGCGGCCGCAGGACGCCCGTTTTTCGTCGGGCCCCACCAAAAAACGCCCTGGCTGGACCCCGGACGCGCTTTCGGGCGCGGCGCTCGGGCGTTCGCACCGCTCCAAGCTGGGCAAGGGCAAGCTCAAGGAAGCGATCGATAAGACGCGCGCGCTGCTGGGCGCGCCAGCGGATTACAAGCTGGGCATCGTGCCGGCTTCGGATACCGGCGCGGTCGAGATGGCGATGTGGTCGATGCTGGGCGCGCGTCCGCTCGACGTGTTCGCATGGGAAAGCTTCGGCGAGGAATGGGTGACGGACGCCGTCAAGCAATTGAAACTCGACGCCAAGGTTCACACCGCCGCTTACGGCGCGCTTCCGGATCTCGGCGCCGCGCGCCAGGACGCCGACATCATCTTCACGCAGAACGGCACGACGTCGGGCGTCAAAGTGCCAAACTTCGATTGGATCGCCGCGGATCGCGAAGGCATTGTCCTGAACGACGCGACCAGCGCGTGCTTCGCGCAGCCGATCGATTGGGCCAAGTGCGACGTCACGACATTCTCGTGGCAGAAGGCGCTGGGCGGGGAAGCCGCGCATGGCGTGATCGTGCTTTCCCCGCGCGCCGTGGCGCGGCTCGAAAGCTATGCGCCGCCTTGGCCGCTGCCGAAAATTTTCCGCATGACCAAGAAGGGCAAGCTCGACAACGAGCTGTTCGAAGGCGCCACCATCAACACGCCGTCCATGCTTGCGGTCGAAGATTATCTCGATGCGCTGAAATGGGCGGAGTCGATTGGCGGATTGAACGCGCTGATCGCGCGCGCCAACAAGAATTCCGACGTGCTGGCGAACTGGGTGGAAAAGACCGCCTGGGTCGATTTCCTCGCGACGGATGCCTCCATCCGTTCCAACACCAGCGTGTGCCTGAAAGTGGTCGACGCGCGCGTCACGTCGCTCAGCGGCGATGGCCAAGCGGAATTCGCGAAAAAGCTCGCTTCCGTGCTGGAAAAGGAGGGCGTCGCGCTCGACGCCGCCTCGTACCGCGCCGCGCCTCCAGGCCTACGCATCTGGTGCGGCGCGACCGTCGAAGCTTCCGACATCGAAGCGCTGACGCCCTGGATGGATTGGGCGTTCGAGCAATGCGTCTCTGAATTGGCCAAGGCCGCTTAATTTCGTCCTCTCCCCTTGTGGGAGAGGGTGGCCGACGAAATCGGCCGGGTGAGGGGTGCAACCGCCAACATCAACGGTGTTCGCGCTCACCCCTCATCCGTCCCTCGCTTCGCTCGGGCCACCTTCTCCCACAAGGGGAGAAGGACTTGGTTTGAAGGAAAAATCCCATGCCCAAGGTTCTCATCTCCGACGAACTCTCGCCCGCGGCCGTCGAGATTTTCCGCTCGCGCGGCATCGATGTCGATTTCCAGCCCAAGCTCGGCCCCGATGCGGCGAAGCTGAAGGAAATCATCGGCAATTATGATGGCCTCGCGATCCGCAGCGCCACCAAGGTCAAAGCCGACATCATCGCCGCCGCCGCCAATCTCAAAGTGATCGGCCGCGCCGGCATCGGCGTCGACAATGTCGATATTCCCGCCGCGACCGCCAAGGGCATCGTGGTGATGAACACGCCGCACGGCAATTCGATCACGACGGCCGAACACGCCATCGCCTTGATGTTCGCCGCCGCGCGCCAGATCGGCGCGGCGGATGCGTCCACGCAAGCGGGCAAGTGGGAAAAGAACCGCTTCATGGGCGTCGAGCTTTACGCGAAGACGCTGGGGCTGATCGGCTGCGGCAATATCGGCTCGCTGGTGGCCGAGCGCGCATTGGGCCTCAAGATGAAGGTCATCGCCTACGATCCCTTCCTTTCACCCGAACGCGCGGTGCAGCTGGGCGTGGAGAAGGTCGAACTCGACGAGCTCTTGAAACGCGCGGACTTCATCTCGCTGCACACGCCGCTGACGGAGAAGACCAAGAACATCCTCTCCGCCGAAGCGCTGGCGCAGACCAAGAAGGGCGTCATCATCGTCAACGCCGCGCGCGGCGGGTTGGTGGACGAAGCGGCGCTGAAGGCCGCGCTTGAAAGCGAGCATGTCGCGGCGGCGGCGTTCGACGTGTTCACGGTGGAGCCGGCAAAGGAAAATCCGCTGTTTGGAGCGCGCAATTTCATCGCCACGCCGCACCTCGGCGCCTCGACCAACGAGGCGCAGGAGAACGTCGCGCTGCAGGTCGCCGAGCAAATGAGCGACTATCTTTTGACCGGCGCGGTCACCAACGCGCTCAACATGCCCTCGATCACGGCGGAGGAAGCGCCGCGCCTCAAGCCGTTCGCGGCGCTCGCCGAGAAGCTCGGAACGTTCGCCGGCCAGATTGTCGACGAAGGGCTCGAGGCGGTGGAGATCGAATACGAGGGCCATGTCGCCGCGCTCAACACCAAGCCGCTGACGGCGGCCGCGCTTGCGGGCCTGCTGCGGCCGCTGCTGCAGGATGTGAACATGGTGTCCGCGCCCGCCGTGCTGAAGGAACGCGGAACGCCGCTCACGGAGAGCAAGCGAGAAACCTCGCCGATCTATGACAGCCTCGTTCGCATCAAGGTGCAGACCGGCGGCAAGTGGCGCACATTGGCCGGCGCGGTCGTCGCCGGCCAACCGAAGATTGTCGAAGTGAAGATGATGCAGCTCGAAGCCGCGTTTCATCCGGTGATGCTGTTCATCAACAACAGCGACAAGCCGGGCTTCATCGGCGCGCTTGGAACTCTGCTGGGCGAAACCGGCGTGAATATCGCGACCTTCAATCTCGGCCGGGTCGCCGCCGGCGAAGACGCGATCGCGCTGGTCGGCGTCGACCAGGTCGTGCCGGAGGCGACGATCGCCAAGATCAAGGCGCTGCCGCAAGTCCGTTACGCCAAGGTATTGCGCCTCTAGTCCGGAACTCCCGCGGCCCAGCTTGCGTTCGCGGCTAGACAGGCTGCGGGAGACTCCCATGCGAGGTGTGCTGGCGGGCGCTGCTCTCGCAATTCTCGCCGCCGTGACGCCGGCCTGGGCCGATATCGATGAAATCCGCTTCGGCGTCGTTCAGCACAATATCCGCACCGATCACGGCCATCTGGCTTCGCCGAAAGAGGACGGCCCGAACCTCGAAGCCGAACTGGTCTACACCTCGCCGCACTGGTCCAAATGGATGGGCTCGCCGCGGCCCTACGTCATGGTCTCGGTCAATACGCATGGCGATACGAGCTTTGCTGGCGTCGGGCTCTATTGGCGCTGGGAGTTCGTCAATCACTGGGCGCTCGAGCCCGGCGCCGGCTACGTGGTGCACAATGGCGAGATCGACGTGCCCGACGAACTCAAGGGCGCGCAGGCCGGCGTCGATTTCGCCGACCGGCATCAATTGCTGGGCTCGCGCGATCTGTTTCGCACCAGTTTCGCGCTTGAGCGCGAGCTGGGCCGACGCGCCAGCTGGCAGATCTATTACGAGCATATGAGCCACGGGGAGATTCTCGGGCGCGGCCGCAATCAGGGGCTGGACGAGGCGGGGCTGCGTTTCCTCTATCGTTTCAACACCGATGCGGCCGACTGAGTCCAACATTTGCGCCGATGGCGAAGCAGGCTAGGTTCGCGGCGGGCAGCGGAAGGGGAAAAGCATGCGGGGCAAGGCGGCGGGGATCGCGGCTCTCGGCGCGGCGATGATGGGCGCGCCGGCCGCGTATGCCGAGATCGAAAACGTGCATGTCGGCGTGATGCAGCACAATGTGTGCATCACCAATTGCAAGAACGCCGACAAGGAAGACGGCCCGAACATCGAACTGCAGGCCGATTTCAGCTCGCCGCACATCCTGCACTGGATGCTGGCGCCGCGCCCTTACGTCATGGCGTCGATCAACGTGGCGGGCGACACGAGCTTTGTCGCCGCCGGCCTCGATTGGCGCTTCGATCTTTCCGATCACTGGGCGATCGAGCCCGGCCTGGGCTACGCGATCCACAATGGCGAGGTGCGCAATCCGTACCCGAACGGCGATCCGCGCGCGACGCAGTTTTCCGAAGACCACATCCTGTTCGGCTCGCGCGACCTGTTCCGCACTTCGCTCGGCGTCACCTACAGCACGGATGGCCCGTGGGAGATCCAGGGCTTCTATTCGCACTTGAGCCACGGCCAGATTCTGGGCACGGGCCGCAACCAGGGCGTCGATCAGCTCGGCCTTCGCGTCGGCTACCGCTTCCGCTGACGCTGACGCTCAATGCCGCCGGCGCCTGCTCTGTCAGTCGCTGGCGCGGCTGACAGCTCGCCCATCGAGGGCGAGCATTCCCCGCGCCCTTGACCTTTGCGGTAGAAACGTGAAGGCATCCCGCCGCAGGAGTCTTCGCAAAATGTTGTGGGCTTTGGTCGTGTTCGTGGCCGCCGCGCCCGGCGCCAATTCGAGTTCGCTCGACACCAATCTGAAATTCGCCACCCTGGCCGATTGCCGCGCCGCCGAGCGTGATATGACGGAATTTCTGGCCCGCCAGCAATTCCAAGGCGCCGCGCAATGCGTGTCGCTCAGCCAGCGCAATGGCTCGCGGCTTGACTGGTCGGGCGTTTTGAGGCGCGTGCGCTAGAATATGTCAGCAGTCGTCGTGGTCGGCGCCCAATGGGGCGATGAAGGCAAGGGCAAGATCGTCGATTGGCTCTGCCATCGCGCGGATGTCGTCGTGCGTTTCCAGGGCGGCCACAATGCCGGCCACACGCTCGTCGTCGGCGACAAGACCTACAAGCTCGCGCTGCTGCCGTCCGGCGTGGTGCAGGGCAAGCTCTCCGTCATCGGCAACGGCGTCGTCGTCGATCCCTGGGCGCTGGTCGAGGAGATGGAAAAGATCGCCGCGCAAGGCGTGAAGGTGGCGCCGGATTGCCTCGTGCTTTCGGATCAAGCCTGCCTCATCCTGCCGTTCCATCGCGATCTCGATGCGGCGCGCGAAGCACAGGCCGGCGCGGCGCAGATCGGCACGACGCGCCGCGGCATCGGCCCGGCCTATGAAGACAAAGTCGGCCGCCGCGCCATTCGTGTCGCCGATCTCGCCGACGCCGATGCGATCTCGTGGAAGATCGAGCGTTTGCTCGTGCATCACAACGCGCTGCGCCGCGGGCTCGATCTGCCGGAGCTGGACGTGGCGCGGCTCAAGAGCGAACTGGCGGCGATCGCGCCGCGCGTGCTGCCGTTCGCGCAGCCCGCCTGGCGCGTGCTGGAAGCGGCGCGCCGCGATTCCAAGCGCATTTTGTTCGAGGGCGCGCAGGGCGCGCTGCTCGACGTCGATCACGGCACCTATCCGTTCGTCACTTCGTCCAATGTCGTCGCCGGGCAGGCGGCGGCGGGATCGGGGCTGGGACCGCGCGCCATCTCCTACGTGCTGGGATTGGTGAAAGCCTACACCACGCGCGTCGGCGGCGGCCCGTTTCCGACCGAACTCAAGGACGAGGTCGGCAAGCGCTTGGGCGAGGTCGGGCGCGAGTTCGGCACCAATACCGGTCGCGCGCGCCGCTGCGGCTGGTTCGACTCCGTTCTCGTGCGGCAGACAGTGGCGACATCGGGCATCGACGGCGTGGCGCTCACCAAGCTCGACGTTCTGGACGGTTTCGAAGAGATCAAGATCTGCGTCGGCTACAGGCTGGGCGAGCGCGTGCTCGATTACCTCCCCGCCGGGCTCGGAGAGCAGGAAGCGGTGACGCCCGTCTATGAGAGCCTCGACGGCTGGAAGAAATCCACGCGCGGCGCGCGCTCGTCGCGCGATCTGCCCGCCAAAGCCATCAAGTACGTTCGCCGCATCGAGGAATTGATCGGCTGTCCCGCGGCGCTGGTGTCCACCAGCCCCGAGCGCGAGGACGTCATCCTGATGCGCGATCCGTTCAAGGAATAGCCGCGCGCGGTGGTCAAAAGCCCTTGAAAGGGCTAGGATTCGCGCAAGCCTGCCGGAAAGTCCCATGTCCGCTGAACAGAACGAGCAGCCGAAGGCCGCGCCGCACCCGCGCTTCAACACCGCCGAAGCGCGGCAGAAGGCGGAGTTCATCCTCTCGCGCGCCTTCGGCCTGGTGAAAAACCCGAAAGCGGAATGGGAGCAGATCCGCGACGAGGAGACCACGATCCCGAACATCGTGCTGGGCTATGTGGCGCCGCTCGCGCTGATTCCGCCGGTCTGCGATCTCATTGGCCGCTACGTCTTCGGCACGCGCATCGGCGCGCAAGTGATCCGGCCGCACTTGGATCAGGCGCTGACCTCCGCCGCGCTGACGGTGGCGGTGAGCATCGCCCTCATCTTCTTCCTGGGCCTGCTGATCAGCGCTCTGGCGGAGAATTTCGACGGCGAGCGCAACGACCTGCAGGGGCAGAAGGTCGCCGCCTATGCGATGACGCCGACGTTCTTTTCCGGGTTCTTTTCGCTCTGGCCGGGCACGTGGTGGGTGGCGCTGTTCGCGCTCGGCTACGCCGTCTATCTGTTCTATCTGGGCCTGCCCACGCTGATGAAAGCGCCGCGGGAGCGCGCTGTCGGCTATGCGGCGACGGTTTCGATCGGCGGCCTTATCGCGCTCATCGTCCTGTTCGCCCTGGCCGGATGTTTGTCGGGCGCCGGCCGCGTTTAAGCTGGCGGTAAGCGGAGGCGCGGGCTAGAGAGACGGCATCGCTGCGTCTGGAGGCCGCCTGATGTCCACCGAGCAACCGATCGCCGCCGCGCCGAGCGGCCTCGTCGAGCGCGTCAAAAATATCCTGCTGAAGCCGAACACCGAGTGGGAGCGCATCGACGCCGAACCCGCCGACGTGGGCAAGCTCTATATCGGCTACGTAGCGCCGCTCGCCGCGCTGGCGGCGATTTGCCTGGCCATCGGCCTCGCCGTGTTCGGCATCGGCGCGATGTTCGTTTGGGTCCATTATTCGCCGGTGCAGGCCATCGTCACGGGTGCGCTGCGCTTCGTCTCGGCGATGCTCGGCGTGTTCGTTCTGGGCTTTGTCATCAACGCCCTCGCGCCGACATTCGGATCGCAGCAAAACCAGACGCAGGCGCACAAGGTCGCCGTCTACGGATCGACCGCGGGCTTGCTCGCCGGCGTGTTCATGATCTACCCCCCGCTCGGCGCGCTCGGCATTCTGGGGCTTTACTCGCTGGTGCTCATCTATTTGGCGCTGCCGCGCGTGATGAAGACGCCTCAGGACAAGCGCGCGGGCTATTTCGTCAGCATCATCGCGGCGTGCATTGTCGTCGGCGTCGTCATCGCGGTGGTGAGCTCAGCCATCACCGCGCCGCTGATGGGACCGATGGCCGGGCCGCATTTCGGGGCCAACGCGCCCGGCGCCGGCGGTGCGCAGGTTGAAGGCAAGATCACATTGCCGAACGGCGTCACCATTGACGCCGGCCAGGCGCAGCGCGCCGCCGAGCAATTGCAACAAGCTTACAACAACGACGGCAGTGTGAAGACAGTCGATCCGGCGCGGCTGGCGGCTCTGTTGCCGGCCAGCTTGGCGGGCGGCTTCACGCGCGTCTCGCAATCGACCGGATCGGCGGGCGCGATGGGCGCCGGCGCCGCGTCGGCGGAAGCGGTTTACCAGCGCGGAGATGCGAAGATCACGCTCAGCGTCGTGCATCTGGGCGGCATGGCCGCGCTCGCCGGCGTCGCCGCCGCGGCCGGCGTGCAAGGCAGCGAGGAAACAGCCGACGGCTACACGCACATGAACACGGTGAACGGCCGCACCATCACCGAGGAAATGAGCCGGTCCGCGCATACCGCGAAATATTCCGTGCTCAGCCGCAACGGCGTGGCCGTGAGCGCCGAAGGCGAGGGCGTTTCCATGGAGGATGTGCGCGCGGCGGTGAACGCTGTCGGCGTCGAACGCGTCGAGGCTCTCTCCGGCACGTAACGTTTGTCTGCTGGCGCGCCGCGCGCGGGCGCGCTAGAACCGCCTCAGCCGGCGTCCCGTCGTGACCCGAACGGCGCGAGCGACCTGGGCGCGGCTGTCGCGAATGCCTGAAGCGCGCGTTACGGACAGACGCCATGCGTGTGATGCGAAAACATTTCCGCGCCCGCGCGGAACGCAAAGTGCGCCGGGGCGTTGCGCGTAGCGCTGCACAGCTAACTTCGTCGGGAGTCCCTCGCATGAGTCCGAAGAGCAATGGCGCCAATGGCGCACACACGCCCATGGCGGAGATGGTGGCCTTGATGCAGGCGCCCGCCGCCAATGGCATGGTCGTCGGCCAGAAGCTGGCGCAGGAGACGACGCGTTTCTGGGCGCGGCGCATGCGCGCCTACATCGATCAGGTCGAAACGCTGGCCGGCTGCTCGAGCGCCAATCAATTGATCGCCGCGCAAGCGCAATTCATCGAGCAGATGCAGGAAGATTTCGCCGCGGAAACCGAGGCGCTCTCCGAAATCTGGAAGCACTCCGGCGACGAGCGCGCGGCCTAAAGCTCAAGAGGCGCGCACGCCGGCATTGTCGCGCGCTTCGGCGAACAGCGCCGAGCAATTGGCGTCGTCGGCGAGCCCGGGATCGACGAAGGGCAGGATGCCGGCCAGCGGCGCCACCAGCGATCCGAGCAGCGCGGCGAGCCCGGTCTGTCCGGCGGCGCGTCCGCCGGCGAGACCGATGCTTGGCGAACGCAGCGGCCCGCGCACCGCGATCGGCGCGGCGACGCGAATGAGGCGCGGCGCTTTTGGCGCCCCCTGGATGCGAAGGTCCATCCGCTCATCCCGAAGGTTCACCGCGCCGCGTCCGGTGATCAGCATGGTCTCCGTATCGAAGACGATGGAATTGGCGTTCATCACGCCATTGCGCACCTGAAAGTCGGCGACGCCGCAACGAATGCCGATCCGGCTCTGATCCTTCGCCAGCAATAGGCCGAGGCCGCGCGTCACGTTGATGCCGGTGAGTTCGGCGAAGGCCTCGCGCACTTCCCCGGAGGGCACGACGATGCTCGCGGTTCCGTCGGCATGCGCGGCCACCTCGCGCACAGATGCGCCGGTTCCGCGCAGACGCACGCGCGCCGCGAGCGATCCGCTGGCGGCGTTGGCGACGGGAATGAAGCTCTCAAGCCGCGCGCCGGACAGGCGCAGATCGGCCGCGGCGCTCGGCGTGTCGCGCCGCGCGTTGATTTCGGCGTCGCCCCAGAGGCGCCCCTGGCTCAACGTCACCGCGATCGGGTCGGCGCGCAGCAGCCCGTTGTCGAGCGTCACTTCCACTTGCGCCGAGCGCAGCGGCAGGTGCGGCGAACGGATATGCGCGGCGGCGTATTGGACATGCGCGTCCATCTTGCGCACGCGGCTGATATCGAGCTTGGCGTCCGGCAGAATGCGCGCCTGCGCCGCCAGTTCGCGCGCTCGCGCGCGCTGTTCGGGCGAAGCGGTCTCGCCGGTGTCGGGCGGGGCGCCGAACACGGCCATCAGATCGTCCCAGTCCAGCGAGCGCGAGCGCAAATCGGCGTCAAGGAAGGGCCGGTTGTTGCGGCGGATCACGGAGAATCGCCCGGCCAGGTCGCTGTCGCCGACGCGCCCGGCGATGTCCGTCATCTCGTACCGGTCGCCATTGCGTTCGACTTGCCCGGTGAGGCGGTAGGGCGGCGTGTTGGGCAGAGCAAGACCCAGCACGTAATAGAGGTCGGCGATGTCCGGGCCGCTGGCGTTCACGTCGGCGCGGAAGCGCGCGAGATCGAACGGGTGCAGCACGGCGCCGTTGGCGACGATGTGCGTGTCGCCCGCCGTGAGATCGGCATGAAATTGGTAAGGGCGGTCGCGCCGCACGTTGATGAGCGCGCCGCCTCTGGCGAACAGGCGGAACGGTTTGCCGTTGATCACGCCGCCGCCGGTGAGCTGAAAACTTCCATTGCGCGGAGCGGCCAGGTTTTCTTCGGAATTGAAGACCGCCGCCAATCGCATGTGGCGCACGTCGTCATCGAAGGAGAGGCGCCCGTCGCGCAGGATGAATTGGCGGATCGCCGGCAGATTCAAGGGTTGGCCGGGCCGGCCTTGCCAGTTGGAGACGCCTTCGCCGGTGCGATAGAGCGCGACGTCGGCGCCGTCCAGGCGGATGCGCTCGATGTCGATCCGTCCGACAAGCAGGGGCAAGAGGCGCACCGCGACCTCCGCCTCGCGCACGGCGGCGAAGCGGCCGCGCTCGCGAAACCGCGGCGGGTTGCCGATCTCCAATCCGCCGATGCGCGCGGTCGGCGTCAGCGACCATGGCCGCACGTCGAGATCGCCGCGGATGCGAATATCGCGCCCGGTGGCGTTGGAAGCCAAGCGTGCGACGGTCGGACGGAGCGCGTTCCAATCCGCGAAGCTGAGGAAGAGAACGAGCGAAAGCGCGAGCACGCCGAACGCGCCGCCGGCCCCAATACCGATGCGCCTCCACGGCCAGGCGCGGCCCCGGCGCCAGCCGTCGGCGAACATCGCGCCGATCGTCGCGGTCCAGTGTTTGATCTGATGAAGCGCTTGATTCCACACCGGAAGCCTCTTGAAGGCCCCCCAGCGCCAACGTGTGCGGCGTGCACAGCGTTCCCGGCGGCGCTGAAGCGCGCTGGCGGCGATCGCAAAATCCCGCTTAGCTGCCCGCAGGCTGTGGGCGGGGAGATGAACCATGCGTCGAATCTTGCTGGTGATGGCGATCGTGCTGAGCGCTTGCGCTCCGGCCCGCGGCGCCGAATTCGTTTTGGCGACGCCGGAGCAGGGCGCGGCGGCGCTGACTGCCGACGACGATTTCATGCGCGCGCTTTCGCCCGCCGATCTTGCGCTGCGGCTCAAACGCGACGGCGGCGCGCTGGCGGATTTGCGCGCGCTTTACCGAAGCTCGACGCTGGCCTGGAGCGACGCGGAGCGAGGCCGCCTCGCCGCGGCGCTGGCGCGGCATCAGAGTCAGTTCGCGGCCTTGGCGCGCTGGTTGCCGGAAACCGTCTACCTCGCCAAGAACAGCGAAGGCGTCGATGGCGGCCTGCCGCACACGCGCGGCGCCACAATCTTCTTCGGCCCGAATCTGCCGAATGACGACGTCGAACTCGACAAGGTTCTGGTGCACGAACTCTTCCACGTGCTTTCGCGGCGCAACGCCGCGCAGCACGATGCGCTCTACGCGCTGATCGGCTTTCAACACTGCGCCAGCGTCGCAATGCCGGAAGAGCTCAAAGCGCGTCTGCTCACCAATCCGGATGCGCCCACGATAGAGTGGGTGGCGCCGGGTCCGGACGAGGGCGCTTTCATGGCGCCGGTGCTGACCGTGGACCCGCCGCATTTCACGCCGGCCAAGCCGCACTTCATGCAGTATCTCGGCGTGCATTTTTACGCCTTCACGCGCGATGCGGCGGGCGCATGTTCGATCGGCGCGCAGATCGAGCCGCAACGCGTGCTCGCTCCGCTCACGGCGAGCGCGGGGCGCAACACCGGCTATGTCATCCACCCCGAGGAAATCCTCGCGGACAATTTCGAGCAGATGCTCACCGGCCGCACCGATGAGCCCGACCCGTGGGTGTATCAGCGCCTCGCGGCGTTTCTGGGCATCGCGCCCTAGAGCGGGCGGCTGGACAAAAAAAACGCCGGCCTCGCGGCCGGCGTGGTCAGGCATGGCGAAACCTGGAGCGTCAGGCGGCGGCGCCGACGCCGCGGTCGACCGCGGCGCGCTTCATCGCCTTCTGAAGCTTTTCAAAGGCGCGCACCTCGATCTGACGAACGCGCTCGCGGCTCACGCCGTATTCCTTGGAGAGGTCCTCCAAGGTCGCGGGTTCGTCCTTGAGGCGGCGCTCTTCGATGATGTGGCGTTCGCGCTCGGAGAGTTCGCTCATCGCCGCCTGCAGCAGGCTCATGCGCGTGTCGAACTCTTCACGGTCGGCCAGACGCGTTTCCTGCGTGCCTTCGGTCTGATCGTCGGCGAGCCAATCCATCCATTCGGCGTCGCCGTCCCCGCCCGCGCCGCCGATCGGCGCGTTGAGGCTGGCGTCGCCGCCGCCGGCGAGCCGGCGGTTCATCGAAATCACTTCGTCCTCGGTGACCGCGAGCTTGTGGGCGATGGTCTTGACCTGATCGGGCCGCAGGTCGCCCTCCTCGAGCGCGGCCATCTCGCCCTTGAGCCGCCGCAGATTGAAAAACAGCTTCTTCTGCGCCGCCGTGGTGCCCATCTTCACGAGGCTCCAGGAGCGCAGGATGTATTCCTGGATCGCGGCGCGGATCCACCACATCGCATAGGTCGCGAGGCGGAAGCCCTTGTCGGGATCGAATTTCTTCACCGATTGCATCAGGCCGACATTGCCCTCGGAGATCACTTCTCCGATCGGCAACCCATAGCCCCGGTAGCCCATGGCGATCTTGGCCACGAGCCGGAGGTGCGACGTCACCAGCTTGTGCGCCGCTTGCGAATCCCCATGTTCCTGCCAGCGCTTGGCCAGCATGAATTCCTCGTCCTTTTCGAGCATGGGGAATTTGCGGATCTCTGCGAGATACCGGGCCAGGCCCTGTTCGGGCGAAAGCGCGAGCGTGAGCGCTGTAGAGCTTGCCATGTTTGTTTTTCCCCTCCGCCGCGGGAGCGGCGAAGCCTCATATAGGAAGCGATCGGCCCACCCCCAAGGCGAGCAGGGACGCCCCTTTATCGAGACTTTCTAAACCCGGACGGCGCCTTTCCGATGGCGCCGGCCAGAGAACGTATAGAGAACAAATCGGCGAGTCGCAAGCCCGATGTGGCGACGGACGGCGTCGGGGCTAGGGGGCCCGCTTGTCGGCGGCGGCGGGGGCGGCGCGCGCGAAGCTGTCGGTCAGCGCCCACAGCGAGAGCGCGACCGTAAGCGCCACCAGGCTCCAACGGACGGCCAGGTCGGGGAGCCCGAGATAGACGTGCTCGGGCGCGCCGAAAGCGCGCAGGAACGCCCCGTGGGTGAAGCCGTGCACGGTGTCGGCGATGCGCGGCCGCTCATTGAACAGACGCATTTCGTTGAGCGTGAACAGCAGCAAAGCGCCAAGGGTCGCCAGGACGCTTTCGAGCCGACGGAACATCCAGTCCCCCTCGCTTGTTATGCCTAGTCGCGATGTGATTAGCCGAATTTTGCTGCGGGCGCGAGAGGCGCCGCGCAGTCGGTCAAGGTATGGCGAAGCCTTCGCCGAAAGACACCGCGCCCGGCAGGCGGAAATTCGCGGTCTTGCGTTCGGCGAGAGTCACGTCGCCACACGAGAAGGAACCGGCGCCCTGAAAATCGCCGACCCGCGCGCCGATGACGCGTCCGCCTCTGATCTTGAGCGTGGCGCCGCGCACCAGCAGGGTGAGCTTCAGCTCGAAGGTGAATTTGAGCCCGCTCGAGACGCCATTGATGATCACCTCGACCTGCGGATTGCGCTTCAGTGAAATCTCGTGGCTGACGAGGGGATATTCGTTTTCCTGATCCGGCGGATAGGCTTGCGGATCGGCGAACCTCTTCAGGTCCTGGCGCGTGGTCCAGGCTTCGGCCAGCAGATCGGTGATCGGGGAATTGAGCAATTCGCGGCCGACCTCAATCAGGCTGTCGGCGGCGGCGGCGCGCACGATGGGCGTGATCGTGTCGATGTTGAGGTCGCGCTTTTCCAGCGCTTCGGCGTCGGCGGTGCGGTCGTAGTCGAAGAATTGCGTGAGCTTCTCGACCTCGATGGTCATTTGCGGTCCCTCCAGCGCACGCTGAGCTGCTGCGCGGCGCGCCCGTCGCTGACGATGCGCGTGGTGACGCCGGCGCGGGGCGCGTTGCGCGGCGCGCGGCGGCCCTTTGCCGACGGCTTCGCCCGCGGCCAGAGCAGGATCGCTGCGATCAGCAGCGCGGCGACGCCGACCGGAACCGCCCATTCGGGCAGCGCGGCCGGTTGCGGCGCCGGGCTCGCGGCGGCGGGTTGCCCGGCCTGCGGCTGATCCGGCGCGATCTCCGGAACGTCGGAAGTCTCCGTGCCGGTTTCGGCCGTCGTCGGCGCGCCGCTTGGCGCCGCCGCGCCGGGAACCTCGCCGCCCTGGTCGACGCTGGGCGGCGGCGGGGGCGGCGTGAAGACGATCGAGACCGGCATGCGTCCGGCATTGTCGGCGTAGCCGCCGGGCTGATCGTTGATCGCCAGGAACAGAGGGCCGTCGCCGGCCGCGGCCGCGTCGTATTTGGAACCCACCAGAAACGGCGCGCCGTTCGCGCCGATCTTGCCGATCAGCGCGCCAAGATTTGAGCCGGGCGACATCGCCTGCGGATTGGTGCGCTCGTTGAATCCGTCCGCGTTGGTGGTGAGGCGTTCGGCGCGCGCGGCGGCGGTCTGGCCCGCGAGCGACCAGCGGCCGTCGCCGGCGCGGATCTGCAGGCGGCCTCCGCTCTGCACCGCGACCGGCGTCTGCATCCATTCCACATTGGCGGGGACGACGACGGTGACGGGCTGCTGGTCGGTGGGCGCGGGCGTCGCCGTGACGGTGGTCGCCTGCTGCACCTGCAGACGCGCCGCGGGCGCGCGCAGCTTGGCGGCGTCGACCGGGCGGGCGGATTGCGCCATTGCCAGCGGCGCAAACAGCAGCGCGCCGGCCAGCAGAAACGCTATGCTCCTGAAACCGCGCATCCCCGCCTCCCGGGCGACCGTAGCGTGGAAACGGCGCCCGAGCCAGCGTCCAAATGGCGTGCTAAGGCGGAGAAAAAGGGTTGGGAGACGCTCGTGCAGCTCGAACGTTACGTGAAATGGCTTGCGCCGGCATTGTGCGCCGCGTGCGCGCTGACGGGAACCGCCGGCGCGCAGATTCTGAACCAGGCGCTGCCGCCGCTGCCGATCCCCGAAAGCTACGTTCCCCGCTACGAGTGCGTGCGGAATTTCTACGTTGACCCCAATCGCGGCGCGGCGTGGACGGCCTACGCCGACGGCGGGGGATCGCCCGGCGAGCCGTGGAAATCCATGCAGGACGCCAACGACGCGCAAGCCAACGGCGCGCCCGTGCTTCGCGCCGGCGATTGCGTCAATCTCGCGCCCGGCCTCTACACGCAAACCGCGACCATCACCCTGACGCGCGGCGGCGACGCCAACGCGACCAACGGCTATGTCGTCTATCGCGCCTCGACGCCGCGCACCGCGCATCTTTTGGCCGCGCGCAAGTTCTACGCGATGATCGACGTGAAGACGGCCTACGTCATCATCGACGGGCTGGAGATCGACGGCAACAACGCCACCAACGATGGCGAGGGCCTCGCCGTCAGCGGCGACGCGCGCCATCATCACGTCGTCATCGAGAACAGCATCATTCACGGCAATGGCGGCGGCGGCGTGCAGATGAACGACAGCGAATATTTCTGGGTGGTGCGCAACCTCATCTATCGCAACGCCGCCACCAACACCTATCAGGAGAGCGGCGTCTCGATCTATCAGCCCCAGGCGGCGGCGGATTTCACGGCGACGCCCGCCGATGCGGCGCTGGCGTTTCATATCGTCATCGCCGGCAATGTCAGCCGCGACAATATCGAGCGCATTCCCTGCGGCGAACACCCGGGCTGTCACACCGACGGCAATGGAATCATCATCGACAAGACCCTGAACGTCGACCGTGAAGGCGGCGCGCCTTATGCAGGCCGGACGCTGGTGGTGGCCAATGCGGCGTTCGGCAATGGCGGAGCGGGCGTGCACGTGTTCCTGAGCGAGCACGTGACGCTCGCCAACAACACGGCGTTCAACAATCACCTGGATCTGCAAAACAGCGGCGCGTGGCGCGGCGAACTCAGCAATGTCGACTCGAACGACATTCTCTGGGTGAACAATATCGGTTGGGCGCAACCTGGCCAGGACGGCGTCACGCAGAACAACAGCGCCGTCCTGGTCGCCAACACGCCCGGCCACGCGACGCAGAACGTCACGTGGACCAACAACATGACCTATGGCGGCGATGTGCGCGTGTTCGCGCCGGGCTGGCGCTTCGACAGCCGCGCCAATCAGGTGAACCGCATGCCGGGCCTCGCGGATGCGTTCCATGGCGACTTGCGCCCGACGCAAAACTCACGGGTTCGCGCCGCCGGCGCGGCGCAGCCCTACCTGACCAACGCGGCGCCGAACATCGGCGCGTACTAGCGGCGGCCGCGCTTGAGGATGCGGCGGCCGAATGCGCCAACATAAGGATCGACCGAGCGCCGGCCGGCCAGCGTTTCCAGCGTCACCGAGAAATGCGGCCCGTGGACCGCATCAACCCCATAGACGGCTCTCAGCGTTCGAAACGTCGCCGGAGAAACGCCGTGCCGGCGGCAAAGCGCGGCGAATGCGCCGCGATAGAGTTTGACCACGTGCTTCAAGCGGAATGAAAACGGCCGGGCGCCGGACACCATTCCGCGCAAGAAATCGACCTCGATGCGCCCGGTCTTGCTGTGCAGGGCTTCATCGAACACGTCCGTCGAAACATAGCCGATCGGCGCGCCGACGCCGCTCGCCAGCGAAGCGGCGATGTTGTGGCCGATGGATTTGAGTTCGCCAAACGTCGTCATAGCGCCCGCAGCAGATTCAGCAGCGCCGTCATGTCCGCCGGCAGGGCGCTTTGGAAGCGCAATTCTTCGCCGGTGATTGGATGCTTGAAGCCCAGCACGGCGGCGTGCAGCGCCTGGCGCGGAAAGGCGCGGGCGGCTTCGTCCGCTTCCGCGGCGCGCGGGCCCGCGGCTTTGAGGCCGCGCTGTTTGCCGTAGAGCGGATCGCCGATCAGCGGCGCGCCGGCGTGGGCGAGGTGGGCGCGGATTTGATGCGTGCGTCCGGTCTTCAGTCGGCACTCGATCAGCGCCGCCGCGGGATGGCCGGCCGAGGCGCCCTCGAGCTGGCCGAAGCTTTCGATCGTCCAATATTGCGTGATCGCCTGCTTGCCGGCTTCGCTGGCGGGATCGCGCACGACGACGAACTTGCGGCGGTCCTCATTGGAGCGCGCGAGGCGATTGTCGATTGTGCCGGCGCGCTCCTTCGGCGCGCCGCGCGTGACGGCGTAGTAGATGCGCTCCAGGTCGTGCTTGGCGAAGAGCTTGGCCAGACCCTGGTGCGCCGCATCGCTTTTGGCGACGACGACGAGGCCGGTCGTGTCCTTGTCGATGCGATGCACGATGCCGGGGCGTGCGACCCCGCCTATGCCCGAGAGCGAATCCGCGCAATGCGCGAGCAGCGCGTTCACGAGCGTGCCCTTCATCGAGCCCGGCGCGGGATGCATCGCCATGCCCGCGGCCTTGTCGACAACGATGAGATGGGCATCCTCGAACACGATGCGGAGCGGGATCGCCTCCGGTTCGGGCGCGGCCGGCGCGGGCGGGGGCAATTCCAGCTTGTAGCGGGCCCCCGCGCGCGCCTTGTCCTTCGCCAGCAGCACCGGCGTTCCATCCGCCGAGAGCTTGCCCGCGCCGATCAGGCCTTGAATGCGCGCGCGCGACAAGTCCGGCCATTCCCGCGCCAGCCACACGTCCACGCGCTCGCCGGCGGCCTCCGCCGGCGCCGTCGCCGCGCGCGTTTCGCCGTTTTCGTCGAAGTCTTCGTCCGTCATTCGGGCTTCATGTGGCAAGTTTCCGGACGAAACACCAATCCCCGGGCCTTGGCGGCGATTGCGCTTCGCCGACGCGCACACGAGAATAGCCGCGGCGGGGGAGGCGGCGATGGCGGCGATCGGGGCGGCTCTAGGACTGTCGGCGGCGGACGCGGATGATCTCGCGCTGCTGCTGGGGGCGTACGCGGCGGCGGTGCTGTTCCTGCTGCTCGCCTACGTGCTCGCCGGCCAGGTGTGGGTGGAGCGGCACTCGGTGCGCTGCGCCACGGCCAAGGGCGAGCGGCGCATGTCGGGCTTCTGGGGCGAGTTCGTGCTCGTCACGGCGTGCGCGCTGGTGGTGGCGGTCGCGCTCATTTTCACCAGCATCGACCTCACCGATCTCATCACCGGTCATGTCATGGGCATCGCCATCGCCTTCGCGGCGGTGTTCCTGATCTACCTCGTTTATGCATTCAGCGTGGTCGCCGACGCCAAGAAGGAGGGAAAGGACGGCGCCTACCTCTCGCGGCTGCGCAATGCGTACATGAGTTACGCATTTTACTCGGTGATCTTCTTCGCCTGCGGCGTGGTGGTTGTGGCGCTCTTGGGTTTCGAGTTCGTGGCCGACCGCGCCGATTTCGACGCGCAGGCGCAGAGCGTGCTGGCCACGCTGAGCCAAGCCCAAACCGCCGCGCTCGATCCCGCGCGAGACGCGGCGGGGCGCGTGGGCGCGTCGCTGGCTTTTGTCGAGGATGCAAACGGAGGCGTGGCGATGGCCACCAATCTGCTGCAGGACCAGATGAACCCCACCTTCCTGTTCGCGGCCTGCGTGTTCTTCGTCAACATCCTGATCGTCGCCACGCCGATCAAATACGCCTTTCTCAACAACGCGACGGCCATCACCCATGTCAGCACCGGCGTCGCCGTCGCCGGCATCTTGCTGATCGGCCTGCTGATCTATTTCGGATCGTATTCGGTGCTGATCGAGCACGCGCTCGAAGCCTTGAAGCCATTGCGGCCGGATCCCGCGCTCGGCGAATGGGAGGCGACGCAGCGTTACAACGAAATCGTGGTGGAGCTTTCGGCCCGGCGCAACCTGCTGGGTTTCGCCAGCTCGATGGGCGGCGCGGGCTCGGGCCTCGCCCTGTTCGCCGCGGCGATCCAGTTCGGTTTCGATCGCGCGGCCAAGTCCGATAAGTGAGCGAATCGCTCGGCATCCTGACCTGGAATCTGGGCTATGCGGGGCTCGGCGCCGGCAGCGATTTCTTCGCCGACGGCGGATCGCATCGCTTTCCGCCTTCGCACGCGGCGGCGCGGGCCAATGCCGACGCCATCGCCGCGTTTCTCTGGCGGCAGGACGCGGATGCGATTCTGCTGCAGGAAATCGCCGCGGGCGGACCGGCCAATTACTGGGTCGATCTCAAGCATGGCGTCGAGGCGACGCTGCACGGGCGCACGGCGGTGTTCGAGTGGGATTTCCGCACCCGCTTCATGCCGTGGCCGCTGGCGATGCGCCACGGGCAAGGCCTGTACGTTCGCGGCGCGCTGACGGCGTCGCGGATCGTTCCACTGCCCAACGAGCCCCGGCAGATTTTCGGCGTTCAACGCCGCTTTCTCGCGCTCTCCGCCCGGCTGGGCCGCTGGACGCTGGCCAGCGTGCATCTGGCGGCGTTCGACGCCGGCGCCGAATTGCGCGCGAAACAGCTGGCGGCGCTGATGCGCTGGGCCGAACACGAACACGCGGCGGGCCAGCGCGTCGTCATTGGCGGCGATTGGAATCTGCGCCTGGCCGAAACGAATTTTCCCAGCACCACGGAAGAGCGTTTCCTGTTCTGGATCTTTCCGTTTCCGGCCGGAGCGCTGCCGCCGGGCTGGCGCATCGCCGCGGACGCCGCCACGCCGAGCGTGCGCACCAACGAGCGCCCGTATCGGCGCGGCCAGAACTACCGCACGGTGATCGACGGCTTTGTCGTGTCGCCCGGCGTCGCCGTGGACGAGGTGCGCGGCGTCGATCTCGATTTCCAGCACAGCGACCACAATCCGGTGTTCGTCCGCGTGAGCGCGGAGTGAGCTCCGGGGCCCATCGTCGCAGTTGCGGGCGGATTGGCATGCCTGCGATGATGGCGCCCGGGCTCGATGCGTTCCGCGTCGCGCCGAAATGGGTGCTGCATGAGCAAGGGCGGGTGGACGCGGCGCGGCGCGCTGTTCGGGGTCGCGGCGGGCGCGGCGGCGTGTTCGCCGAAAGTGGAGGCGCCGCCCTACAATGGCTCGGCGACTTTCGCGCACGGCGTCGCGAGCGGCGACCCCGGCCCCGATCGCGTCATCATCTGGACGCGCGTCACCGCGCAGCAGACCGGGCCGGTGCCGGTGCGCTGGGTGGTCGCACGCAACCGCGAACTCACCGACATCGTCTTCACCGGCGTCGCGCAGGCGGATGAAACTCGCGACTACACGGTCAAGGTCGACGTCGAACAGCTCCGCCCCGGCGCGCCCTACTTCTATGGCTTCCTGGTCGGCGATCAGAAATCGCCGGTCGGCAAGACGCGCACGCTGCCGGAGGGCCGGCTTGACCGCGTCAAGATCGCCGTCGCGTCCTGCGCGTCGTATCCGCACGGCTTTTTCAACGCCTACGAAGCCATCGGCCGGCGCGACGACATCGATCTCGTGCTGCATCTCGGCGACTACATCTACGAATACGGCGTCAACGGCTATGGCGGGGATGTAGGCGTCTCGCTCGGCCGCGTGCCGAGCCCGCAAGTGGAGTGTCTTTCGCTCTCCGATTATCGCCTTCGCCACGCCCAGGCGAAGGCTGAGCAGGAACTGCAGATGGCGCACGCCTGCGCGCCCTGGGTCGTGGTGTGGGACGATCACGAGGTCGCCAACGACAGCTGGTCGGGCGGGGCCGAAAACCACCAGCCGAACGAAGGCGATTGGAATGACCGCAAGCGCGCGGCGCTGCAGGCCTATTACGAATGGATGCCGATCCGCGAACCGCAGGCGGGACGGGCGTTCGAGGCGATCAACCGGTCGTTCCAGTTCGGCGATCTGTTTACGCTGTGCATGCTGGAAACGCGCCTGCTCGGACGCAGCAAGCAGTTCGAAACCGAAATTCCGCTGATCATGCAGGCTTGGGATTTCTCCGATCCCGCCGCGCCGAAGCCTCTGCCCGCGGGCGCCAGCGGCCCCAACGTGCGCATGCTGCCGGCGCCGTTCGAGGATGTGGGCGGCGAGTTTCGCCAGGTGAGCGATTGGCGGCGCGTGGCGGCCGTCGCGGACAATCCCGCGCGCCCGCCCAACGGCATGCACTTCATGCCGGACTTGCCGCGTCTCAACGCCATCCTCAGCGCGCCGGAGCGGACCATGATGGGCGCCGCGCAAGAGCAATGGCTGGAGCAGACGCTCGCCGCCTCCCGTGCGCAAGGCGTGACCTGGCGCGTGCTGGGCAATCAGGTGGTGATGGCGCAAGTGCTGTGGCCCGATTTCTCGCGCACCTCGGGCCTCGTCATGATGCTGCTCGAGCGCATGCATCCCGGCGTCGGCGAGATCTTCGCGCGCTCGCGCTATCCCATGCCGCTCAATCTCGATCAGTGGGACGGCTACCCGGCGGCGCGCGCGCGGCTCTACGAGATGTTTCGCCGCGTCGGCGGCTCGACGCTCGTGCTTTCGGGCGACAGCCACATCGCCTGGGCGAACGAACTGAGCGACGCGCGCGGGCGCGTCGGCGTCGAGTTCGCGGGTACGTCGATCACTTCGCCGAACGACGCGGAAAAGCTGAAGCCGGTCGGCATCGATTTCGCCGCCGGCGTGCGCGCGCGCAATCCGGATCTGAAATGGGTCGACGTGATGCATCGCGGCTTCCTGCTGCTGACGCTGACGCACGAGCAGGCGCTGGCGGAATACTTCACCGTGTCCAATGTCCGCTCCAAGGACTACAAGGTCGAGCGCGCCGCGGCCTTCACCGTGGCGCCCGGCGAGCAGGCGGTAGGCCCGATTACACCCGCCGCGTAGCGTTTCCCAATTTTCACCGGCCGGTTCTGTGCTAGCCTGCCCGGCGGGACAGGGGGGAAGCGCCATGAGCGAGCAGACGGCCGCGCCGGGTTATAATCCGTCGAGCGAAGACGACCGTACGCTGGAAGCCTCCGCGCGCTCGCTGAGCGAGTTCGTGATCCGCGCCGCGTTGCTGCCGGTCTCGCTGCTGCTGACGAAGCCCAGCCGGCTGGCCGAAGCCGCCGCCACCGGGAATTTCCGGCCGCTGCCTTCGCCCTTCCTGCTGGCGCTCACGGCGGGCGTCATCGTCTCCGGCGTCACCAGCAATCTCGACAAATTCAGTTTCAACGCGGCCACCGAGCGCGGCGTCGCCGCGGGCGCCATGGCCTCCGATTTCCTCAAGGCGGTGATCGATTTCTACGGCCAGATGGATGGCGTCAAAGCCATCCTGTTCGCGATCCCGTACGTGTTTTTCCTCTGGATCTTCGCCGGCTTCATCTCGTTCTCGATGCTGAAGGGCATCAAGCACGCCGAGCCCCTGTTCGCCAGCGTGTCGCTGTGTCTCTCGGCGCTGGTCGAACTCGCGGTGCTGGCGATCGTGATTGTCGTCACCTTCGACGTGCCCAGCGGAGAGGGCGTCGCGATCGGCCTTCTCGTCGGCTTCCTGATCTACACGCTCATTCTGGCGTTCAAACTCGTGCGTCTGGTTTTCGTACTGAAAAGGGGTGAGAAATGGCGCTGGCTTGGCGCCAGCCTCGCCTCGCTGCCTTCGTTGTTCGTGGTGCTGATCGTCGGCATGATCGCCGCGGGTCTGTCCATCACGATGCTGTCGGAGCGGCAATTGATCCGCAAGATGGAAGTCGGCGCCTCGGTCGAAGTCGTGGCCACCGGCGTCAAGCCCAAGCCCGACGCCGCCGCTCCGGCCGCGCGCTAACCGCTTTGCGCGGCGCCGCGCGGCGGCACTTTCACCATCGCTTCGCCCTCCAGCACGACGGCGCCGTCGACCGCGCAGGTGCAGGCGAGACGCACGCGATGGCCGCGTTCGCTCAGTTCCACCACTTCGACGCTCGCCTCCACGGTGTCGCCGATGCGAACCGGGGCTTTGAAATTGAGCGTCTGCGACACGTAGATCGCACCGGGGCCGGGCAAGCGCGTGCCGATCACCGCCGAAATCAGCCCCGCCGTGTAAAGCCCGTGCGCGATGCGCCCGCCGAACGGCGTCTTCGCCGCGAAGTGCTCGGAGAGGTGGATCGGATTGCGGTCGCCGGTGATTTCGGCGAAGCCGACCACGTCCGAGGCCTTGACCTCCTTGCGGTAGGTCTCGCGCATGCCGACGGCGAGATCCTCGAAGACGAGCGATTGCGTCGAGGGAAGGGTCATGCGTCGCGCGCCAAGGCGCCGTTCTCGATGCGGCGATAAAAGCAGGACCGCTCGCCCGTATGGCAGGCGGCGCCGGTCTGCTCGACGCGCAGCAGCACCGCGTCCTGATCGCAATCGATACGCGCTTCCACCACGCGCTGCGTATGTCCGCTTTCCTCGCCCTTCTTCCAGAGCTTGCGCCGCGAACGCGACCAATAGGTGGCGAAGCCGGTTTCCAGCGTGAGGCGCAGCGCCTCCTCGTTCATCCAGGCGAGCATCAGCACTTGCCCGCTCGCCGCGTCCTGCGCGACGGCGGCGATCAGCCCATTGGCGTCGAACCGCGGGGCGAGGCGGTCGGTGGTTTCGATCTCGGACATGGGCTGAAGATAGGCTAGCCGCCGAGCGGCGTGAAGGCGACGCCGCCCGCGCCGGTGAAAGCCGGGGGCAAGTCGCGTCCTTCCAGCCAATCCAAGGCTAGCTCGCCGAAGGCGGGCGCGTACTTGAAGCCGTGCCCCGAACAGCAGGAAAAGACCAGCACGCGCGGTTCTCGCGGCCACGGCGCGATCAGGAAATGGCTATCCGGCGTCAGCGTGTAGAGGCAGCGCGCCATCCTGACCGGAGCGGGAGCGTCGAGTTGCAGATAGAGCGCGGCGTGCTTGGCCAGCAGCGCGGCGTCGCGCTCATTGGGTTCGGCCACGCGCTCGGGATCGCAGGCGTCGCCCACGGCGTGCAGCCCGATCTTGTAGAGCCCTTGCGGCGCCGGCATGCCATAGACGCCCGCCGCATCGTCGATGCAGATCACGGGCGCATGCGGGCGCGTCCTGAACCAGCCGAGCACGCGCCGCTCGACGCGCAGGCGCTCCGGCATGAGCCTCGCGTTCCAGGCGCCGGCGGCGCAGATGACGCGGTCGAAGCGCAGCGCCGCCTCGGCCGGCGAGAGCGGACTTGAGGCATGCAGGCGCGCTCCGCTCTGCACCGCGAAGCGGATAAGGAAGGTGCGCACCGCGTCCGCCTGCACCACGCCGCAATCGCCTTGCCGGCAGACCTCCCAGTCGCTCGGGATGCGAAGCGCGCCGTCGGTCGCGTGCGCGACGATGGACGGGGTGAGCGCCGCGGCCGGATGCGCGTGGCGCAGACTCAATTCCTCGCAAGCGCGCACGAACGCCGAACCGGGTGGGCCGGCCATCACGCCGCCGATCCAATCGATCAGCGGACGCCCATGCTCGTGCTCCCACACCCGCCACAGCGGCGCCGCGCGCCGAGCAAGCTCGATATAGGGCTCGCCTTCGCCCGGCGTCATTCGGATGATGCGCGTGTCGCCGTGCGAGGAGCCGCGCGCATGCGCCAGCTCGAATTGCTCGAACGCTTCGACGCCATGGCCCGCCTGCGCCAGGCGTGCGGCGATCGAGAGGCCCGCAATACCCAGGCCGATCACGGCGATCCGCATGAGAACTCCGATTTGCGCGAATCCTGCACAGACAATGCGCATGACTCAAGCCGATGCGCGTGAGATCACTGGCGGCGATGAGTCTCAAGGACCGCATCAAGGCGCGGGTGGCGGCGTTCGACGCGCTGGCGCGGCCCTGGGCCGCGCGGTCGACATGGCGCGGCTGGGCTTATGAGTTCCTGCTGTTCGGGCTGAAGCAGGCGTGGGCGTGCTTGTTCGGCGCGGCGATGCTGGCGCTGCTGGTCGGCACGCATTTCCTTTGGCCCGCGGACGCGCCGCTCGCCCGTTACGACTTCCTGGTGATCGCCGCGCTGGCCGTGCAGGCCTTGCTGCTGGCCGCCAGGCTGGAGCGCTGGGACGAAGCTGTCGTCATCTTCGTTTTTCATGTCGTCGGCACGGTCATGGAGGTGTTCAAGACGGCGCACGGCTCCTGGATTTATCCCGAGCACAGCATTTTGCGCATCGGCGGCGTGCCGCTGTTCTCGGGTTTCATGTACGCGTGCATCGGCTCGTACATCGCCCGCATCTGGCGGCTCTTCGACGTGAAATTCGAGCACTATCCGCCGATCTGGACCACCTGGGCGCTGGCCATCCTCGCCTACGTCAATTTCTTCACGCACCACTACCTGCCCGACATCCGTCTCGCGCTGTTTGCGTTCTCCGGCCTCATCTTCTGGCGCACGGTGTTCTATTTCACGCCGGACCGGACGCCGCGCCCGATGCCGATGATCGTCGGAGCGCTTTTGGTGTCGTTGTTCATCTGGTTTGCGGAAAACCTCGGCACCTTTGCTTCGGCGTGGGTATATCCAAGCCAGCGCGAGGGCTGGAAGCCCGTGCCGATCGAGAAGATGGGCGCCTGGTATTTGCTGATGCTGTTGAGCTTCGTGCTGGTGACGTTGGTGCACAGGCCCGCGCCGATGACAGTGCACGACGAAGCCGCCGACGTGAACGGACTTGCTTCGTCGGCGTCCCCGGACAAGCTCGCTTAGCAAGCGCCTGCCCGACGCACAGCTCCAATCAACTCGATGTGAAGCCGCTCGCGCGCGATGTTCAAGCGCCGCCGGCGGGCTTACGCTGCAAGGAAAAGGGGAGGGCGATGAAGCTCAAGGCACTGGCCGCGATCGCGGCGCTTTTGCTGGCCGCGCCCGCCTGGGCGCAGGACGCGAGCCAGGACGAAGTCGTGGTCTCGGGCTTCCGCGCATCGCCGCGCGCGGCGGTGTATGCAGCGTTGCCGGTGCCGGCGATTTCGCTCAGCCGGCGCGCGGATTCGGTGATCATCGCCCTCACCGTCGCCTCGGACTCGCGCGAAGCCGGCGTGCGGCAGCAAGAGATTCAACGCACGCTGCAGGATATCGCCCAACGCGCGCGCGGCGGCGCCGTCTCGCTGGCGCTGCAGCAGGACGACGTGCTGCGCCCGTTCACGGTCGACCTCGCGATGCGCCTGTTGTCGCCGGGCCCGCGCCCGGACACCAGCCAGGTGACGGTGCAGATGCGCACCGCCGTCGCCGGCGCCGACGACACCTTGGACGCGGCGCGCCAGCGCTTCGTCGCCTTCGTGCGCGCGATCTCGCGGACCGGCCGCGCCAGCGCCGACATCAGCAGCGATGTGGGGATCACGCTCAAGGACATTCCCAGCTACCGCGCGCCGCTGATCCAGGCGATCACGGCGGACGCCGCCGCCACGGCGCAGTCGTTGGGGTCCAATTACCGGGCCGAACTTTCAGGCATGGAGAGCCCCGTGGCCTGGCGCAAATCCGGCGATCTCATGCTGACGCTCTTCATTCCGTATGAATTGCGCATTGTCGCCGCGGATTCGCACTAGGGAGGGGCGCATGAACGTTCGCTTGATCGCCGCCTTGTTGTGCGCGCTGACCCTGGGCGGCGCGGCCTGGGCGCAAAACGACGACGCCGACGAAATAGTCGTCACCGGCATGCGCTACAGCGAACGCTACGGCGAACTGGCGGTCCCGCATGTGACGCTGGTGCGGCGCGCCGATTTCGCCACCATGGAGTTGGCGCTCGGCTCGGACTCGCGCGATCCCGCGACGCGGCGCGCCGAGCTGATCGAGGCGCTGCGCGGAGTGGCGCGGCTCGCCGGAAGCGGCGAGGTGACGCTGGCGCTGATCTATTCGGACCAATCCGACGACGGCGAAACCCGCATTCGCCCGCTGACGCTGGAAGCGGCGCTGGCGCTGGTGCCGCAACGCCCGTTCGGGGACAGCACCGAGATCGAAATTCAAGCGCGCACGCCGATCGCGGCCGGCGACACGCTGGAGGATGTGGAGGGCCGGCTCGCGCGGTTCGTGCGCGCGGCGCCAAAGCCTGGCCGCATCGTCATCGAGCAGGGCGACCTCAATCTCGTGCTGGTCAATCCGCCGCAATATCGCGCCCAGCTCGTGGCGCAGATCGCCGCCGACGCCAACCGCATCGTGGCCGCGCTCGGTTCCGATTACGGCGTGCGTCTGGAGGGGCTGGAAAGCCCGATCGCCTGGAAGCGCGCCGGCGATCTGGAGCTCAAGCTTTTCGTGCCCTACCGCATGATCGTGCTGCCGCGCGGGACGAGCTGACGCATCACGCGCTCGCCCGCGCCGCTTATGAATAGCCAGCCAGCTTCAAGAAGCGGCTGCGCAATTCCGGGTCATCCTTGAAGGCGCCGGTGAATTGCGTGGTCACGGTCGTCACGTCCTTGTGGTGGACGCCGCGAGTGGACATGCATTGGTGTTCGGCGTCGATCAGCACGGCGACGCCGCGCGGCTTCAGCGATTCTTCCAGCGCCTGCGCGATCTGCGCCGTCATCGTTTCCTGCGTCTGCAGACGCTTGGCGAAGATTTCGACCACGCGCGCGATCTTGGAAATGCCGACCACCGCATCGGTGGGCAGATAAGCGACGTACGCCTTGCCGAGGAACGGCGCCATGTGGTGCTCGCAATGGCTCTCCACATCGATCTGCTTCAGCATGACGATGTCGTCATAGCCGCCGACTTCCTCGAACACCCGGCTGAGTTCGTCCTTCGGGCACTCGTCATAGCCGCGGAACCATTCGCGGTACGCATCGACCACGCGCTTCGGGGTGTCGATCAGCCCTTCGCGGCTCGGATCGTCGCCAGCCCAGGCGATCAGCGTGCGCACGGCCTCCATGGCCGCTTCGCGCGAAGGCCGCTTCTGCGCCGCCTCTGCGGGCGAGCGCCACTTGATCACTTCACTCATCGGGAGTCCTTGGTCTGAGGGGCGGAGGTCGAGCCGGGAGGGTCCAAAACAAAGCTTGGCACCCGGACTTAACGCCCGCCCGCGGTTTACCCTCAGGCAGCAGGGCCAACACGGCCCCGATTCAACAGATAGTGTCTAACACGATTGATGCTAGTACGCACCGGCTAGGCTCACGGTTTATTCTCAATGCGGATTCAGCTCACCAATACGCTTTCGCGCAGCAAGGAGGTATTCGAGCCCGCCGACGCGGGGCGGGTGACGCTCTATGTCTGCGGGCCCACCGTTTACAATTACGCCCATATCGGCAACGCCCGCCCGCCGGTCGTGTTCGACACGCTGTTCCGTTTGCTGCGCCGCACCTACGGCGACAGCGCCGTGATCTATGCGCGCAACTACACCGATATCGACGACAAGATCATCGCCGCCGCGCAAGCGGCGGGCCAGCCGATCGAAGCGATCACCGAAAAGTTCCGCGTGATCTACGAACAGGACATGGGCGCGCTCGGCGTGCTGCCGCCGACGCTCGCGCCGCGCGCCACGCAGCACGTCGACGACATGATCGCGCTGATCGAGAAGCTGATCGAAGCCGGCGCGGCTTACGCCGTGCCGAGCGGCGTCTATTTCGCCGTCGCCAAGGACGCCGATTACGGCAAGCTTTCGGGCCGTTCGCAGGACGAACTGCGCGCCGGCGCGCGTGTCGAAGGCGAGGACGATAAGCAGGGGCCGTCGGATTTCGCGCTGTGGAAAGCCGCCAAGCCCGGCGAGCCCGCGTGGGACGCTCCGTTCGGGCGCGGCCGCCCCGGCTGGCACATCGAATGCTCGGCGATGATCGAAAGCGCGCTCGGTTCGCCGATCGACATTCACGGCGGCGGTCTTGATCTCATTTTCCCGCACCACGAAAACGAAATCGCCCAGAGCGAAAGCGCGCATGGCCGCGCGCTGGCGCGCGTGTGGATGCACAACGGCTTTCTGACGATGGACAAGGAGAAGATGTCCAAATCCATCGGCAATATCGTCACCGTGAACGAATTGCTCGCCCAAGGCTGGCAAGGCGAAACGATCCGCTGGGCGCTCTTGAGCGCCCACTATCGCGCGCCGCTCGATTGGAGCGACGATCTGCTGAAGCAAGCGCAAGCCAGCCTTGATCGCCTCTATCAAGTCTTGCGCGATGCGGACTACGATCGTTTGGATGAAGACCTCCACGACGAGGGCGAGAGCCACTACCCCGTGGGGTCGAATCAAGTCGATGACATAATCAAACCGTTCCTGAGCGCCCTGAGCGATGATCTCAACACGCCACGAGCGTTGGCGGAACTGAACGAGTTGGCCAAAGCAGTCCGGGACGCGACGGGCGCGACGGCGGAGGACGACCCACAAGGTGATGTGCGCTCTCGGTTGATGCTCACAACGGCAGCATTGCGGAGCGCCGCCAGCTTACTCGGAATACTCCAATCCGATCCAAACGATTGGTTTAGAAGAGGCATGGACACTTCCAAGATCGATGCGCTGGTCGCGCAGCGCGTCGAGGCGCGCAAAGCCAAGGACTTCGCCGCCTCCGACCGCATCCGCGACCAACTCGCGGCCATGGGCGTCGAGGTGATGGACAGCGCCAGCGGCTCGACGTGGCGGAGGAAGG
>DASZQK010000058.1:0-53271 GCA_035549695.1 Caulobacterales bacterium
CGGCCTGTCACGCCGGAGGTCGCGGGTTCGAGCCCCGTCACTCGCGCCATGCCTTAGGGAGCCGGGGCCGGCGGCGGTCCCTCCCAACTGACAGGGTCGGACCAACGCTGCGTCGGCGACGTGGCGTCGAGCAGGGCTTCGAGCCGATCGTCGCCCTTCAGGACGGTCTGCCCCTTTTCGTCGCGCACGCCGACGAAGACGCTTCCCGTGGCCGCGTCGACGGCGAGCACCGCGACCGCCTCCGGGCAGGCATGGGCGCGGCAGCCTTGAAACACCAGCGCCTGCGAGCCGCCGCCCGCCGCCAGCGGCGCCGGCGATTGCACCTGCATGGCGTTCTGAAAGCGCGCGAGCGCTTCACCGTCGAGCCCGAGATTTTCCGGAGCGAACCGCTCCATGTGCGGCGCGCTCACAAAATCCGCATAATAGGCGCCCGCATATGGCTTGAGGTCGAGAGCGTCCGCCGGCGTGGCGGCGGCGGTCGCCGGGCCCGGCGCGGCCGCCGGCCCGCAGGCGACGAGGCCCAAAAGAGCAAGGCCCAGGGCCCAGGTCCGCATGCCGCTCACTCCTTCGATATGGCCACTATGATTGCCGGCTCTTGTTCGCTCTTCAATTGAAACGAGACGCGATCGCCCACGGAGATGCCGCTCAGCAACGCGGGATGCTCCGGCGTGAAGGTCATGGTCATCGCCGGCCAGCCGATGGCGGAGATCGGCCCGTGGCTGATGGTGATGACATGAGCGGCGGTGTTGATGGCCGTCACCGCCCCCGAGCCGACAATCGGACCCGCCGCTGTTGCGGACGCCATGGGCATGTCCGCCACCGAGCTTGACGTGGATGGGTGCGTCGCCGCGGGCTGCGGGTCGCACGCCGCAACGGCCAGCAAAGCCAAGGCGAGCGTCGATCGATGCATCCGGTTACTCTCCGTGGCCGCCAATGCCCGTGCCCGACGAAGCGATCGAGGGGTGAATGCCCCCGTATATTTATTGTTTACCGCTGTCGGCGGCGCGCCGAAAGTAGAGAGCTAAGTGACTGAAATAGTGGTGGGCGGTGACGGGATCGAACCGCCGACCCTCTCGGTGTAAACGAGACGCTCTACCGCTGAGCTAACCGCCCCTACCCGGCATGGGCCTCGTAATGCATCACCGTGGGGTCCATGCGAAGCAGGTAATCTGCATCAAACTCGTAATATTTGGCGCGCTCATAGTCCTCGCCCGCGAACGCCTTGATGGCGCCCACGTCGTCCCACAGCGTCAGCATCTCGAATTGCGTCGCTTCGCCGACGTCGCGCACGAGGCACCAAGCGCCGCGATTGCCGGCGACCGCGCGATAGTCGGGCAGCGCGACGGTGCGCATGAGATGCAGATATTGGGCGCTTTTCGCTTTGGGGACTTCGCCCCGCCAGACGCGCGCGATCATGCGCCCTGCTCCGCCTGCTGCGTCACCATTCCCGCCAGATAAGCCGCCGACTTGGGGTCGGCCGCAGTTTCCTCCTCGGGCAGGCCTTGGCAGAAGCTGACCCAGGACAGACGGCTCTCGACGCCGTAATGGCGCCCGATCGGCGCCGCGCCAGGATCGTCCAGCGAGCCGATCGTAACATTCATGCGTGCGTCCGCGCGGTCATAGGTGAAACTGAGCGGCGTGCCGCAATCGCGGCAAAAGCCGCGGATCGCGAGATTGGAGCTCCGAAAAGTAGCGGGCGCGCCCTTGGTCCAGGCGAAATCCGCTTTCGGCGCGCCCGCCAGCAGCGCGAAGGCGCCGCCCACGGCGCGCTGACACATCCGGCAATGACACGCATGGGCGTTCTGCGGCGCCACGTACAAGGCGTAGCGCACGGCGCCGCATTGACAGCCGCCCATTGCAATTGGGGTTTTGACTTGGTCCACAAAGCCGCTCTAACGGCGGCGATACGGCGTGGCAAGCAGCGGGGCGCAGCCTCATGACAACATCGAAAGCGGCACTTGAAGGCGTCCGCGTGCTGGATCTGTCGCGGGTGCTGGCGGGGCCTTGGGCCACCCAGATCCTGGGCGATCTCGGCGCCGAAGTGATCAAGATCGAAAAGCCCGGCGCCGGCGACGACACGCGGACCTGGGGACCTCCGTTCGTCAAAGACTCGTCGGGCCGCGAGGGCGACGCCGCGTACTACCTCGCCGCCAATCGCAACAAGCGTTCGGTGGCGATCGACATCGCCAAGCCCAGCGGCGCCGAGATCGTCCGCCGCCTCGCACAGCGCGCGCATGTGGTGGTTGAAAATTTCAAAACCGGGGGCCTCGCCAAATATAGCCTCGACTATGCCAGTCTCGCCAAGCTCAACCCGGCGCTCGTCTATTGTTCGATCACCGGCTTCGGCCACACCGGGCCGTACGCACACCGGCCGGGCTACGATTATCTGGTGCAAGGCATGGGCGGGATCATGAGCTTGACCGGCGAACGCGAGGGTGAGCCGATGAAATCCGCGGTGGCGATCGCCGACCTGTTCACCGGCATGTACGCCGCCGTTGGGATTCTCGCCGCGCTGCGCCACGCGGAGCGCACGGGCGAGGGCCAGCACGTCGACCTCGCCTTGCTCGATTGCCAAGTCGCGATGCTCGCCAACCTTGGGCTCAACTATCTCGTGTCCGGCGAAAAGCCGCAGCGCATGGGCAATCAGCACGCCAGCATCGCCCCCTACCAAGTATTCGCCACCGGCGACGGCCACATCGTGCTCGCGGTCGGCAATGACGAACAGTTTCGCCACTTCTGCAACACGGCCGGTCTTGCCCTCGCCGACGACCCGCGCTTCCGTCATAACGCCGGGCGCGTCACGCATCGGGATGCACTCACGGCGGCGATTGCGCCGGAGATGGAAAAACGCACGTCGGGGGAATGGATCGCCGCGCTGGAAGCGGCGAACGTGCCCTGTGGGCCGATCAACACGCTCGACCAGGTGTTCGCCGATCCGCAAGTGATGGCGCGCAACATGGTGGAAACAATGCAGCGAGGGGAGGCTGCCGATGTCCGCCTGATGGCCAGCCCGCTCAAACTCGCGCGCACGCCGCCGGAACCGCGCCTTGCGCCTCCGTTGCTCGGGCAGGACACCGAATCCGTGCTGACGGAGATGCTCGGCGCCTCGCAGGAGCATCTCGCGCAATGGCGCGCCGCGGGCGCGATCTAGGGTTTTGCACGCAATCCGGAGATCGTGACGCCCGGGGCGATGGTCTCCACGTCGACCTTGATGTGCAGAAGCGCCGGTCCCTTCACCGCCCGCGCGGCCTTGAGCGCGGCGGGAAAATCCGCGGTGCGCTCGATCCGCTCGGCCCAAAGGCCGAACGATTTGGCGTAGGCGACGAAATCCGGATTCCTCAGATCGGTTGCATGCACGCGCGCCGGATAGTGGCGCTCCTGATGCATCCGGATCGTGCCGAAGCTTCCATTGTCGACCAGCAGCACGATCACAGCGACGCCGTGTTGCATGCAGGTGGCGAGTTCGGCGCCTTCCATCATGAAGCAGCCGTCGCCCATCACCGCGAACACTTCCCGATCGGGATGCTGCAGCTTGGCGCCGATTGCGGCGGGCAACGCATAGCCCATGGCGCCGCTGGTCGGCCCGACTTGCGAATTGAAACGGCGATGCTTGTAAAAGCGATGCAGCCAGATCGCGAAATTGCCGGCGTCGTTGGCGATGATCGCCTCCGGCGCGGCTTGCGCCAGATGCGCGTAGAGTTCGGACAAATTGACGGGATTCGAAAGCTCCAGCGGCGTGGCGTACGCCTCATAGTCGGCGCGCGCGGCTTCCCGCCACGCGCCCCAGTTCGGCCGAACGGAAAGCGCGCTGAGCGCAGTCGCGGCTGACGCGGAATCCGCCACGGCGCCCAGAAGCGGCGGCCAGACGCGCCCGATCTCTTCCGGATCGGGGTGGATGTGGACCAGTTTCCTGGCTGTCTCTTCGCGCGTGAACAGCGTGTAGCCTTGCGTCGGGTTTTCTCCGAGCCGCGCCCCGATGGCGATCACGAGGTCCGCCTCGCGCAGGCGCGCCACCAGCTTTGCGTTGGGGCCAAGCCCCAAGTCGCCCGCATAGATCGGCGCCTCGTTGTCGATGAGGTGCTTGCGCCGGAAGGAAAGCGCCGTCGGCAGATCGGCGCGGGTCGCGAAGGCGGACACAGCGCCCGCCGACTCTTCGTCCCAGCCTGATCCTCCGAGGATGAGAAACGGCTTGCGCGCGTCCCCCAGCAACGCCTCGATGCGCGCCGCCGAGGTTGGATCGAAACCGGCGCGCGCCGGCGCGACGCGGGCGCCGATCCTTGCTTCGGTCGCGTCCGTCAGCATGTCTTCCGGCAGCGCCAGCACGACCGGCCCCATCCGGCCCTGCGTCGCCGTCGCGAAGGCGCGCTCCACCAATTCCGGCACACGGTCGGCGTCGTCGATTTCCGAGGCCCATTTCGTCAGCGGCCCGAACAAGGCGCGGTAGTCGACTTCCTGAAACGCCTCGCGCTCTCGGTCGCCGCGAGCGATCTGGCCGACGAACAAGATCATCGGCGATGAGTCCTGCTTGGCCGTGTGCACGCCGACCGCGGCGTGAGTTGCGCCGGGCCCGCGCGTCACGAACGCGACGCCCGGGCGCCCCGTCAGCTTGCCCGTGGCCTCCGCCATGTTGGCGGCCGCGGCCTCATGCCGGCACACGATGGTCTCGACCCGGTCGCGCGCGCCATAGAGCGCGTCCAGAACCGCCAGGAAACTCTCTCCCGGCACACAGAACACGCGCTCGACCCCCTGCGCGATCAGCACCTCAACCAGCGCCTGCGCGCCCGTTCGCTTCGTCATCCTCGCCTCGCCTCGCCCGCACTCATGCCGCTTTGTCCGCGCCACGGCAATGTCGGCGAGGCCATTGGCCTCAGCGGCCTGCCGGAACCTTGGAACGGCGCGCTCAAGGCCGCGTTTCTTCTCAGGGAATGAAACGGATACGAGGAGAAACCATGCGCAAAGCGCTCATCGCTTCGGCTGCGCTCCTGCTTGCCGCCGCGTGCACTCAGAGCGGCAATGTCGAGCGCGGCGCGGTTGGCGGCGCCCTCTTGGGCGGCGCGGCCGGCGCCATTATCGGGAACAATACCGGCGGGGGCGACGCCGCGCAGGGCGCCGCGATCGGTGCGGCCATCGGCGCGGCGGGCGGCGCCTATGCCGGCTGCGTCCAGGACGGGCGCTGCGGCGCGAATTCGAACCGCCGCGAGTATTACGATCAACGGAGCGGGCGCTACTATTTCCGCGACGACCGTTCCGGTCAGTACTTCTACGAGAACGGAGAACGCTATCCTTGAGGCGTGTGCGAACGCGGCTCCGCCCCCTCGGAACTCAGCGCAGTCCCGCGCATTGACCACCACGCAGCGGCCGCGTCCGCGGTCGAGGCTCTGGACAGGACTTCTACGAAAACGGTGAGCTTTATTCGTAAGGACACACGCTCGTAGAACTGGGCGCCGCGCTTCTTTACTGAAGCGCGGCGTACCATTTGTCGCAAGCTGATCTCCCGGCCGCATTCACCGCAATATTCGAGCCGCGCCCGCTTGCGCGGCGCCGCGACAATCCCTTAGCTACCGCGCCGATAGGGAGAGGTCTTCGTGGGCGCAGGAAGCGTGAAGAAGGTGGTCATCGCCGGCGGCGGCACGTCGGGCTGGGTGACGGCGGCCGCGCTTTCCAAGCAGCTCGGACCGCTGCTGGACATCACCCTCATCGAGTCCGACGAGATCGGCACCGTGGGCGTCGGCGAAGCCACTTTTCCCACCATCCGCGCGTTCCACAAATTCATCGACATCGACGAACAGGAATTCCTGCGCGCCACGCGCGGCAGCATCAAGCTCGGCATTTCGTTCGAAAACTGGGCCCGACGCGGGGACCGCTACATCCATTCTTTCGGGGTAATCGGCAAATCCTCGTGGATGGCCGATTTTCACCACTTCTGGCTGGCGGCGAAAGAAGCCGGATATGGCGGCGAGGTCGGCGCCTATTGCTTCGAGCACGAGGCCGCAAAGGCGCACAAGTTTTACACTTCGCCCACCTCGCCGATCAGCTACGCCTACCATTTCGACGCCAGCCTCTATGCGCGCTTCCTACGCGGGATCAGCGAGGCGCGGGGCGTCAAGCGCTTCGAGGGCAAAATCACCGAAGTGAAGCAGAACCCGGAGACGGGGCTGATCGAGGCCGTGATGCTGCAATCGGGCCAGCGCGTGGACGGCGATTTTTTCATCGACTGCAGCGGCTTCCGCGGCCTTCTCATCGAACAGACGCTGAAGGCCGGCTATGAGGATTGGGGACACTGGCTGCGCAATGACAGCGCGCTCGCGCTGCAGACCGAGTTTTCGGGCGACATTCCTCCCTATACGCGGGCGATCGCGCACGATGTCGGCTGGCAATGGAAGATTCCGCTGCAGCATCGCCAGGGCACCGGCTATGTCTACTCAAGCGCATACATCTCCGACGAAGACGCCCGCAAAGTGCTGTTCGCCAATCTCGACGGCGACATCCGCGTCGAACTGCGCCTGCTCAAATTCCACACCGGGCGCCGGCGCAAGGCGTGGGTCAAGAATTGCGTCGCCGTGGGCCTTGCCGGCGGCTTCGTCGAGCCGCTCGAATCCACCAGCATCCACCTCATTCAGATCGGCGTGACGCGCCTCATTCAGCTTTTCCCGTTCGGCGACGCCATGGACACCCTTGCCGACCGCTACAACGAAATGTCGCAGACCGAATACGAACGCATCCGCGACTTCATCGTCCTCCATTACAAAGCCACCGAGCGGGACGACACGCCCTATTGGCGCGACTGCCGCGACATGCAGATTCCCGACTCGCTGGCGCGCCGCATCGCGCTGTTCCGCGAGCAAGGCCACGTCTATCAGAGCCCGGAGGAAGTGTTCCGCACCGATTCCTGGATCCAGGTGATGACCGGCCAGCGCCTCACGCCGCAGCGTTATCACCAGGTCGGCCATTTGCTGAAGGAAGGCGAATTGCAAGCGTCGCTCGAAACGCTCAGCGCCAATATCGCCAAGGCCGTGGACATGCTGCCGAGCCACAGCGAGTTCCTGAAATCCTATTGCGGACCTGCCGAGGAGGCGGCCGCGGCCGACCAGCGCAAGTCCTAGGATGTGGTCGGGGCGGCGGGATTCGAACTCGCGACCCTCAGCTCCCAAAGCTGATGCTCTACCAGGCTGAGCTACACCCCGACTTGGGCCCGCAGAAAAGCTACCGCCGCGCGCCCGTCAAGGCCGCCGCGCTGAAGAATCGGACCTCGCCTGGAAATGGCGGGTTGAGATTGTCGAACGAGGCCGTCGTCGCCGCATCGCCCGCCGCGTTGAATGCGATGTTGGTGACATAGCGTCCCGGCGTTCGGATCGATCCGAGATAGGCGCCGTTTGGCGCGAGGCGAAGGATGCGCCCTTCTCCGTAAATCGCCACATACATGGCGCCATCGGGCCCGCGCTCCAGCCCGTCTGGCCCGGCTTCCGGATAGCGGTCGACGAACTGGAAACGCGCCACCAGCGCATTGAGATCGGCGAATACTTGCCGATTGGCGAGCCCGCCATCCGCCGCGATGTCGTAGCGCAGGACGCGATGCGCCATGTGTTCGTCGACATACACCTGCCCGCCTTCGACATAGACGCCGTTCGGGTACCAGAGCGGCCCCGCGACGCGTTTCAGCGCCCCGTCCGCGCTCAGGTGGTCGACATAGCCATGCGCGCGCGTCTCGGATGAGAAGATGCCGGGATCGGAAAAATACACACCGCCCTGCCCGTCCGCGTAGCCGTCATTGGGATCGCGCAGCGCGTTGCCCTCGTCATCACGCTCCCAGCGGCGCACCTCGCGGCCTTGCTCATCCACGGCGACCAGCCGCGCGCCAAGATGGCAAAGCACGAGAAAGCCTCCGCCATAGGGCGCAAGCGCGGTGGGGCCGCAGCCGCGCTGCGTGAAGAAGACGTGCGCCGCGCCGTTCTCGAACACGGAGACGCGGTCGGCGCCCATTTCGGCGTAATAGAGCTTGTCGCCCTGCCAGATCGGCCCTTCCGGATAGGCTGCTTCCAGGCGATCGCCATTGCGCGCGGATTGCGCGGCCGCGCAGCCGATCGCGGCAAGCCCCGCTACGATGAACGCGAGCAACCTAGTGCGCATCGCCGCGCGCCCGCGAACGCAACAGGATCAGCGCGATGGCGCAGAGTATGATCAAGCCGGCGAAGCCGTACATGATCTGCCGGCTACCGATAAAACGCATAAGGCCCAGCGCCGTCCCCAGCGTTCCCACGATGTTGCCGACCGTCGTGATGGAATAGACCGAGCCGGCGACGCGCCCGCCGTGCTCCTTGTCCGAAAGCAGAAGCCGCACGGCATAGGGCGAAAAGAAGCTCAACAGCGTCATCGGCAGGAACATCAGCACCACCGCGGACGTCAGCGCGGCGTCGACGTCGTAGCCGACATGATCGAGCATCCAGTCGAGATACGGCGTCGCAAGGCCCGGCACGAGGCAGAGAAACAGGCCCGCCGCCAGTACGGCGGCTCCCAGGACGTCCGTTCGCGGCGCGCGATCGGCGACCATGCCGCCGACATAATAGCCCGCCATCAAGGACAGCATCACCGTGGCGATCATGCAGGCCCAGATATCGATGCCGCTGCCAAAATAGGGCGTCATCATGCGCATCGCCGCCATCTCGACGCCCATGAGAGCGATGCCCAACGTGAACCCGATCGCCAGTATCGCGATCTGCACCCAGCGCTTCACGGAGCCTCCGCTCTATTGCCGACGCGCGTTGCCGCGCGTGATTGCGCTTTGATATTCCACCGGCGCGAAATCATCTGTGAGCACGCGTCCGCGTCCGCGCGGCACGTCGGCCTGACGCTGCGCCACCATCGCCGGAATCGGATAGCGAAGCGGCTTGGTCGTGCGTAACGCGGCGGCGCGCGCGTTCAGGTCCGCGGCGCTCTTGGCCGGCCCGTCATAACCCACCAGCACCACATTCCCTTCCGCCTGATAACGATCGACATGCGCGAACACGGCCTTGAACGTCGCCGTCACGTCGTCGAGGCTCAACACGTCCGGGGAGATGTTCTGGGCGACGACGCCGCCCGGATTCAGCTTGTTCTTCACGGCGGTGTAGAATTCGCGCGTGGTCAGGTGGAACGGCACGAACGTGCCGCGGTATGCGTCGACGAGCACGATGTCGAAGCGATCGCGCGCGCCTCGGATAAAGATGCGTCCGTCGCGTTCAACCAGCGTCAGGCGTGCGTCCGGACGCACGCCGAAATAGCGCTGCGCCAGTTGGATCACCTCGGGATCGAGTTCGGCGCACGTCACCTGCGCGCCGGCGACGAAGTCGTGCAGATATGACGCGGTTCGCCCGCCCCCCAAGCCGATCTCGCAGATCTTGGCCGCGTTCGGCGCATAGGCCAGCGTCGTCGTGAGGTACCTCGTGTACGCCACCGGCAGTTCGTCGGGGTCGCGCGGATTGTAGAGGCTTTCGGTGAAGATCACCTGGTTCACGCCGAACCGCATGGCGATGTAGGGGCCCTGCTGATCGACGAAGATGGTGTTGTATTGCGACTCCCGCCGATCGAGCCGGCCGAAACGCGAAGCCTGGGCGCACGCAGGCGATGCTGCTGCGCCGATCGCGGCGGCAAGGCCGGCCGCCCAAGCGCGCCGGGTGAATTCAAAAGCCATCGATCCGTGGTCCTCGAGCGTCCCCGCCGGCCCCGTCATGGCCAAGCGCCGGGGCGAGATCAAGGCGAGGCGGCGGTGGGGGGAAGATCGAGCCAGTCGGGCCCCCGTCCTCGGCGGCTTGCCTCCCCGCACGCACGCCTTTATATGCACGGCCTCCCCCGCCCGGACGGGTGCAACGGGGGCCCTTCGTCTATCGGTTAGGACGTCAGGTTTTCAACCTGAAAAGAGGGGTTCGACTCCCCTAGGGCCTGCCATTTCCGCGATCCCTGACATCCGGACCCAAGACGCTGGCCGCGTTGTCGGAACCAGCCGCCGCTCGGGCGGTTCCTCCGAACACAGGGGCGCTTTTCCATTTTGCGAAGCCAACGGGGCTGAGCCGCGCATTCCTGGCGAGCATTGGGGCGCGGATGTCGAGCGGGCGGCCGAGCACGGTCTACGAGAACCTGCAATCGCATGCGGGGCTTGCTTGGTATCCGATCTCCATCTCGGTGATCATGTTTTGTCTCTTCTCCACCTTCGGCCTCGCCGCCGGCCAGGTGCAGGAGGCGCTATCCAACTATGTCGGCGATCGCACGCACCCGTGGGCGGAGTTCGCCTGGGGACGCGTGGCGATTACCTTCCTGGCCATTTTCGTGTTCGCCTCGACGCTGCGTTATTGGACCGCGCGCCTGCTGGATCAGGATCTGCGCAATGTGCACACGCTCAGCGCCCTGACGGTCTGGCAGCGGGCCTTCATGGGGATCGCCTGGTACGCGCCATGGATCGGCGCCGCGCTTTCGTTTGTCGATGCGGAACTGGCGCTTTCCGGCGCGCAGGCTGAGCCGGACCGGAACTTCGCGCAAGATCTCGTCGATCTGAGCGCTTCGCTCGTGCAGCATCCTTTGCAGACGCCGTTCACACTGCTCGCCGCCGCGGCGCTGGCGCTGCCCGTGCTTTTCGTCGCGGCATGGTGGTCGCCTCTCTATCGTCTTGCGCATGGTCTTGTCGGCCGCTGGACGGTGGCGCGCGCGATCCATGATTGGGCGTTGCCGGCAATCTTTTTCGCACTGACGGCGCTGTTTCTGTTCATGCCGGCGCCGGCGATCCGGCTGGCCCGCGAAACAGGGCCTATTCCGCTCATCTGCGTGAGTTTCGCGGTCATCACAGCGGCAGGCTCGTATCTCATCGATTTCGGCCGCCGCCATGGCCTGCCCGCGTTCGCGCTCGCGGCGCTGGCGCCGATGGTCGTCGGCGCGATCGGCCTCGACGACAATCATTTCATTCGCCAGCGCGGGCCCATGCAGACGGTCGAACGCCCGAGCCTGCCTGAAGCGCTGCGCCGATTTGAGACCGCCGGACGCGCCAGCGACCCCATCATTCTCGTCAGCAGCGAGGGCGGGGGCATTCGCTCTGCGCACTTCACGGCGACGATTTTGGCGCGCTTCGCCGATCAGTGCCCGCGTCTGGCCCGGCGCATCTTCCTCATCAGCGCGGTTTCGGGCGGCGCGGTCGGGGCCGCCGCTTATCGCGCCAGCCTGGAGGCCGCGCCGCTCGCCGGCGATGCCTGCGATCTCTCGATCACGCGCCCCGCCGGCGCGCGCGAGAAGGCGCTGGCCGGGATGTTCAGCCGCGACCATCTCTCCCCGGTCATCGCCAAAGAGATGTTTCCCGAACTCATCCAGACCTTCTTCCCCGCGTCGCTGCCCAATTCCGCGGCGGCCTTCCTGCCGCAAACCGATCGGCAATTGGGGTTTGAGCTCAGCCTCGAACAGGCCTTCGCCAGCTCGTTTCATATCGATCCAGCCCGGAGCGCGTTTTCCGGCTCGATGTTCGGGGGACCGGGGCGAGAACCCGCAGCACCGCATCTGCTCATCAACATGACCGAGGTGTCGAGCGGCAGCGTGTTCGTGGCGAGCCCGCTCGATCTCGCCGACCTGCGCGAGCGCTACAATTGGCTGCACGACTTCCGTTGCCTCTGGAGCGCGCCGCAGGAGAAAACCGAAGCGCCGCGCTGCAATCAGTCCCCGGACTATCGCCTGAGTACGATGGCGGCCACCAGCGCGCGCTTTCCCTTGATCTCGCCAGCCGGTTCGGTACGCGCGCAAAACGCGACGTTCCGGTTCGTCGACGGCGGCTATTTCGACAATTCCGGCGTGGAGACGCTGCTCGGCGTTATCGATCATCTGCGGCGGGATGCGCGCGCGTCGGGCGGCGCCGCGCCTCCCATCGCGGTTCTGCACATCGACAGCAATCCCTACCGCCAGCGGCTGCCGGTAAAATGGCGGCTCGACTTCGACATCCACGAGCTGCAGGCCGTCCTTGCGACGCGTGAGGAGCGCGTGCGCATTTCGCTCAGCAAGCTCACCAATATGTATCAGGATCGCAGCATCTGCTCGTTGCGTTTCGTCGAGGTTTCCGAAGACCGCGTGCCGCTGCGGCTCGGCTGGATTCTTTCTCACACGGCGGCCAATGCGCTCGAAGCGCAGGCGGCGAGCCAGCTTGCCGCGGCGTTTCCGGGCGAGCGTCCGCCCATTTGCGACGGCGACGGCAGTTCCGAAATGCATGAAGCCACCGACCGCTACGCCGAGCGCCTCGCGCTCGGGCCGGTCGGCGGGCCTTAGCCGTTCGACGGCGCGAGATCGACGATCTCGACTTCGGCGCGCGAGTTTCCGTTGAAATCGTTGCGCTTGACCCGCACCGCCGCGTGAAAGACGCCCTCGCGCCGCAGCAGTGCTTCGCCGATCGCGCTTTTCACCGCGCGGAAAGCGATGCCGCCAATGCGCGCCCCCCGCGCATCCTCGAGCGTGAAGCGCACGTGCTCGTCCTTCACCAGCTTGGCGTAGCTCACGCGCACGTCCGGCAGCGCCAGGAGGGGTTCCGGGTGCCCGGGTCCGTAAGGGCCGATCTTGTCGAGCGCGGCCACCAGACCGAGATCGACCGCCGCCACCGAAGCAACCGCATCAATCGAAAGGGCGCGCGCTTCCCCTTCCGCCGCGGCCAATTCCGGAGCGAGACGCTCTGACAGGAAATCCTTCAGCGCCTCGACCTTGCTCCACTCAATGCTGAGGCCCGCCGCCGCGGCGTGGCCACCCCCGGCGATGAGCAATCCTTCCGCGCGCGCCGCCGCCACAGCGGCGCCGAGATTGACGCCCGGCGTGGATCGGCCAGAGCCCTTCGCCGGTTCGTGCTCCGCCCCTCCGCCAAGCACGATCGCCGGCTTGTTCAGCCGGTCCTTCAAACGCCCGGCGGCAATGCCGATGACGCCAGGGTGCCAGCGATGCGAGCCCACGATGATGACGGCGCGCTTTTCGGCTTCCGCGATCGCCGCCGCTTCGGCTTCCGCCAGCATCTCCGCCTCGCGCTGGCGCCGTTCCTGATTCAGCGCCTCCAGCGTCGAAGCGATCTCCTTGGCCTCTTCGGGATCTTCGGTGGAAAGCAGGCGCGTGGCCAGCGACGCGTCGCCCACGCGTCCGCCCGCATTGATGCGCGGCCCGAGGATAAAGCCCAGATCGTAAACCGACCCCAGTTCCGAGCGCTTCGCGCTTTCACCCAATGCGGCAAGACCGATGTTTTTGTTGGCGCGCAGGATCTTGAGGCCCTGCGCCACGATGGCCCGATTGAACCCGGTGAGCGGCGCCACGTCGCACACCGTGCCGAGCGCCGCGAGATCGAGCCCCTGGATCAAGTCCGGCAGATTGTTCGAGCCGATCGAGCCGCGTCGCCGCGCCTCGCGGTTCACAGCGGCCAGCGTCACAAGCACGACGCCGGCGGCCGTGAGATGGCCTTGGCCCGAGCGGTCGTCCAAGCGGTTGGGGTTCACCACCGCCGCGGCTTTCGGCGGCGGTCCATGCATCAGGTGATGATCGAGCACGATGACGTCGAGCCCGAGCGCCGCCGCGGCGTTCAGCGGCTCTTCAGCCGCCGCGCCGCAATCGACGGTGATGACAAGCTGCACGCCCTCGGCCTTCAATCGTTCGAACGCCAGCGTCGAGGGACCGTATCCCTCCTTCATCCTGTCGGGCACGTAGATCTTCAGCTCGCGTCCGCGGGCGCGGAAATAGCGCACAAGTTGCGCCGCCGAAGTGCCCCCGTCGACATCGTAGTCCGCGAGCACCGCCGTCGGTTTGCCGGTGACGATTGCGTCCTCGATGAGCGAGGCGGCCAGATCCATGTCGGCGAAGGTGGAAGGGTCGGGAAACAATGCCTTCAATGTCGGCTGCAGGAAGACCGCAGCCTCCTCGACGCCAACGCCGCGCGTCGCCAGAATGCGCGCGCCGATTTCGGAGAGGCCGAAACGCCGCCGGTGCGCCTCCACCAGACGCACGTCAGCCTCGCGCACCCGCCAGCGCCGCCCGGTCAAGGACCGCTCGGCGCCGAGAAAGGCCGGTATTTCCGGGAGATCGAGCTTCCTCGCGGCGTCCACGCCCCTGCCTAGCGTGAGTCGCCGCCAGAAAGAGCCGGCCTGAGCCGGCGCCAGGCGGGGCCGGTCGCTAATTCTGGTTGAGTCCGAGATGGCGGCTGGCCACGACGCGCGTCACCTCGATCCGGCTCCGGCACAATCCCGAACGCCCCAACCCGTTCGCAAGGGCGAGAGCGAGGCGGCGCATCTCAATTGAGTTTCTTCGTCGGTTGCGGTGAAAGCTCGGGCGGGAGCGGCGCGACCGGCACGCCGTCCTCGGCCAGCGCGCGCGCTTCTGCTGGCGTCGCCTCGCCCCAGATGGCGCGCTCTTCCGTTTCGCCGTCATGCATCTTGCGCGCTTCGTCGGCGAACTTGTCGCCGACATAGTCGAAATTCTCCTTGATATGCTCGCGCACCTTGGCCGCCATCGCCATGGTGACCGCCTTGTCCTCGCGCGCGGCCTTCGCGCGCGCGGTGTGCACGGCCGGCGCCATAGGCGCCTTGCTGACGTGCGCATCGCCGCAGATCGGACATTGGATCATGCCCTTCGCCGCCTGCGCGTCATAGTCGGCGATCGAGCCGAACCAGGCTTCGAACTCATCGCCGTTCGCGCACTTGAGATCGTACCGGATCATGGTCCTTCGAAACTGGGCCCGCCCGCCCAGGCTGGAATCTTCGACCGCGCTTCGCCCACTGCGTCGAGATCGAGGTCGGCGACAATGAAGCCAGGCTCGTCGTGGTCAAGCTTCGCAAGCACCTTCCCCCAGGGATCGACGATCATCGAATGACCCCAGGT
The DNA here is from genome assembly GCA_035549695.1 of Caulobacterales bacterium. Classification (GTDB taxonomy): domain Bacteria; phylum Pseudomonadota; class Alphaproteobacteria; order Caulobacterales; family Aquidulcibacteraceae; genus Vitreimonas. The sequence goes on from DASZQK010000058.1 coordinate 14,842, forward strand.
CGAACGACCGTCCTCGTGCCGCCCGCCCTGCGCCGGCGCGACGACGAACGCGCCCGTCTCGATCGCCCTGGCGCGCAAGAGCGTCTCCCAATGCGCCTGGCCCGTCGGCACCGTGAAGGCGGACGGGATGGTGATGATCTCGGCGCCGGCTTTCGCCAGCGCGCTGTAGAGCGGGGGAAAGCGCAAATCGTAACAAATTGTCATGCCGATCTTGGCGCTCATCGGCCCTTCGACGACGACAGCCTTCTGTCCGCCCTGCACCGTGGCGCTTTCACGATAGGCTTCGCCGCCGCCGAGCGTGACGTCGAACAGATTGATCTTGTCGTAGCGGGCTTTGATCTTGCCGTTGTCGTCGAACAGGAACGAGCGGTTGAACACCTTGCCGTCGCCCGTCGCGATCGCGCCCGAACCCATCAGCAGCCACACGCCCAGCTCTTGCGCCATGCGGCCCCAGGCGAGGAGGTCGGCGTCCCCCTTCTCCGGCCCGGCGGCCTTGAGCATGCGCTCGCGGTCCCGGTCGAGACGGAGGCTGTTTTCGGGCGTGCACACGAGGCGGGCGCCGGCGGACGCGGCTTCGCGCAGGAACGGCAGCGCATGCGCCCGGTTGGCCGCCGGCTCGATGCCGGAGCGGAGCTGGACAGCGGCGACGCGGAGCCGCCGCGCCATCACACGCTCCGCAGCAGAGGATCGAGTTCGCCGCCGCGCTCCAGCCGGTGCAGGTCGTCGCAGCCGCCGACATGGGTGTCGCCGATGAAAATCTGCGGAAAGGTGAAGCGGCCCGAGCGGGACAACATTTCTTGACGTTTGGACGGATCGCGGCCGGCGTCAATCTCCGTCACGTTCACGCCCTTGCGCCTCAGCAGATTGAGCGCCGTTACACAGAACGGGCAGTACGCTCGTGTGTAAACCGTGACAGGCATGCGACTCACCCTGTCACATAAAGATATCGACGCCCCTAACGACGCGCGCGAGGGTGACTGCATGCACCTTTGCCGCCCCTGCTTTGCGCAAAGCGCGGGCGCATGCTTCGAGCGTCGCCCCCGTCGTCAGCACATCGTCAACCACGATGACCGTTTGTCCGTCGAAACGGCCCGAGGCTTTAATCGCCCCGCCGACATTGCGGCGACGCTCGGAGGCCGAGAGCCCCTCCTGGCTGCGGCGTCGTTTCACGCGCCTCAGCGCCGCCGGGCGCCATGGCCTGCCGCTCGCTTTGGATAGCGCCTGCGCCAGCCACGCGGCCTGGTTGAAGCTGCGCACCGCAAGGCGCGTCCAGTGCATGGGCGCGGGGGCCAGAATGTCGGCTTCGGCGATGAGCGGGCCGCCGGCGGCGCCCATCCACCTAGCGAAGACGGGCAGCCCGTCGCGCCGGCCGCCCCGCTTCAAGTCGAGCACCAGCCTTCGTGCGTGGTCATCATAGACAAGCGCGGCGCGGGCGCGATCGTAAGCCGGCGGGCTGCCCGCGCATGCAGCGCAGACGGCGCCGGCGCCGATCTCCTCCGGCAGCGGGAAACCACAGCGATGGCAGCACGGTTCGGCAATGAACTTGAGTTCCGACCACAGCGCCGCTTCGATGACGCCGGGCCGGTCGACGATCGCGTCGGACAGCAGCGAGCGCGGCGGCCAGATGAGATCGGAGAGGCGCGCCAGCGCCGTGCGCTTCCGGAACGCGCCGCTCTCGCGATAGGAATGCGCCATGTCCGCCCCCGGCACGCCACTCGGCCCGTTTGAGCCACGCCTTCTGCGCCAGCGCAAGCGGCGCGCGGCCGCGCGCCTTGGCGATGCGGCGTTCCTTCATGCGCGCGCGGCGGAGGATTTGGCCGAACGCCTTGAAGCGATCCCGCGCCGGTTCGAACGTGTGCTGCTGCTGGGATGCCCAGGGATGTTTCGCGAAGCGCTTGAGGCGCGCGCCGCACTCAAGGCGCGGCTTGGAGACATGGTCGACGCCGATATCGCGAACGCCGCGCTCCAAGTCGACCTTGAGCGCCTGCCATTCAAGGACGCCAGTTTCGATCTCGTGGTCTCGCCGTTGCTGCTGCATTGGGCCAATGATCTGCCCGGCGCGCTGATCCAGCTGCGGCGCGCCTTGCGGCCGGACGGCCTGATGCTGGCGTCGCTGCTCGGCGGCGACACGTTGATGGAATTGCGCTTCTCCTTGCTCGAGGCGGAATCGGAATTGACAGGCGGCGCGGCGCAACGCGTTTCACCGTTCGCGACACTGCAAGATTTGGCGGGACTGTTGCAGCGCGCCGGCTTCGCTTTGCCCGCGGCGGACCGCGATGTCGTCAGCGTGCGCTATCGCGATCCCATGCGCCTGCTCGCGGACCTGCGCGCCATGGGGGAGACCGCCGCCTTCGCCGAGCGGTCTCCCCGCAATCTGCGCCGCCGCGTGCTCTTCGAGGCGCTGCGTCTCTATCGCGAACGCTACGCTGATCCCGACGGGCGCGTTCGCGCGACGTTCGAGATCCTCACCGCCGCCGGCTGGGCGCCGCATGCGAGCCAACAGCAACCGCTGAAGCCGGGCAGCGCGAAAGCGCGGCTCGCGGACGCGCTCGGCGCGCGCGAGCTTCCACTGAAGCGCGACTGACAGTGGGGGCGTCCGCTCAAATCTTCTCGGAGATTGCGATCGCGGCGCGGCAGCCAAGTTTGATCAACGCCGACAGAACGACATAGCCCGGCGCGTCCTGCGCGCCCTGATCGATCGCGGTTTGCTTGTGCGCGAGTTCGTCTTCGCGGAAGCGATCCACCACGGCCTTGAGTTCGACATCGGCGTTGGTCAATTCCTCGCTTTGCCGCGCGTAATGCTTCTCGATCACTTCCTCGACCGCTTCGGTGCACGCATGCGCGGCTTGTTCGCCCATCAGCGCCGTGGCTGCGCCGAGGCCGAAGCCGGCCATGCGCCAGATCGGCGCCATGATCGTCGGGCGCACGCGCCGCTCCGCAATCAGCCGATCGAACGTCTTCAAATGTTCCTGCTCCCCCGCCTCCATCTCCGCGATCACCGACGCGGCGTGCGATTTGCGCGGGGTGTGCTCGAACACGGCGCGCTGGCCGCGATAGATCTGCGCGGCGCCGAACTCGCCCGCGTGATCGACGCGAATCATTTCTTCAAGCCGGCGTGCATCTGCGCCCTCGCCGGGCATGGGCGGTCTCATGCGGAAACCTTAGGCCGCGCCAGGATCACGGCAAGGCTCAGAACGGCCATCGCGGCGGAAATGATCGCGTTGTATCCGGCCATGGTGACGCCAAACAGCGACCATTGCGGGACGTCGCAGCGCGGCGTTTCGAACGTGCCGGAAAAATCGATGGTGCGAATCTGGCTCGCATCGCGGACAGCGTCGCATGTGGCGATCATCCAATGCTGCTCAACGGCGACATGATGCGCGGCGGCGACGAAACTCCATACATAGAGCAAGCCCAGCACCGCCGCCGCCGCCGCGGCGTACCACGCGACGCGCTTGCGGAAGAAGAGGCCCAGCACCAGCAGCACGAGCGCAGCGCCCACGATCCACCAATGCCGCTCGCGCTGTTCAAGGCACATCTCGCACGGCAGCAGCTTTCCAAACGTCTCGAACGCGTGCGCGCCCGCAAGCAAGGCGCCCGAAACCAGCAGCGCCGCGAACGGCCAGCGCGGGCGAAGCGAAGACAGCCAGTTCTGCATGGGCCCTCACCCTACTCCACCAAGCGAAGCCCTGTCTGCGGCGCGGCGCCGCGTCAGTGGAAAACGCGCACTGCGACGATGGCGCCGACCAGCAACACGGCCACGACGATCAGCACGACGCCCAGCCTTTTCTCCAAAACCGGCGCAATTTGCGGCCCGAAGCGCTGAAACAGCCACGCGACAAGGAAGAAGCGGGCGCCGCGCGTGGCGATGCACGCCACTACGAACAGCGGCAGCGAGTAGTGCAGCGCGCCGGAGAGAATGGTCACCAGCTTGAAGGGAATGGGCGTCAGCCCCTTGATGAAAATCGCGAACAGGCCCCACTTGTCATAGAAGGCCTGCAATTCGAGCCGTTCCGCGGCGCCATAGCCGAAGAAGCCGAGGATGGCGTTGCCGACGGTGTCCATCACGAACATGCCGATGGCGTAACCGAGCAGCCCGCCCAGAACGGAGGCGATGGTGCACGTCAGCGCGTAGCGCGCCCAGCGCTCCGGATTGGCGGCCGCCATCGGCCCCAGCAAGAGGTCCGGGGGCAACGGGAAAAAGGACGCCTCGGCAAAGGAAATACCGAACAGCGCCCCCTCGGCCTGAGGGCTTTTGGCCAGCGCCAGAGCGCGATCTCGGATGGAAACGGACATGCGGCGCGCCCCCTAGCACGGTTCACGCCAAAGGTCAGCGTTGGGTTCGCGGCGGGCGCGTTTGACAGGGCGCTGGGCGCCCCTTAACCCTGCCGCCCCGTTCCCGTGCCCCAATGGCGGAATCGGTAGACGCAGCAGACTCAAAATCTGCCGTTCGCAAGGACGTGTCCGTTCGAGTCGGACTTGGGGCACCATCCGCTTCGCCCTCATGGGCATCGGCTGAAATCGTCGATCTTAACCACGCAAACGATGCGCGCCCCGTTTTGCGGACCGTAGGCGGCGAGGACGCGCTCCTGGAAGTAGGCCCACTTGTCGCGGCTGTCCTCCTCGGCGGCGGCGACGGCGCGGACGAAATTGCCGTTGATCGCGCCGCGCGGCGTGGTGCCGCCCAAGGCCACGCCATCGGCGCCGATCTCGCCTTCGTCCTTGTTGAGCGCGCTGTGCCGGACGCGAACGGTGTCATTGTATTTGCAGTACCAACTCTCCGGGATGCCCCCGAAGCAGCCGGAAATGAGGCCCGCCGGAAACGGCAGGTTCTGCCGCGGATCGAGCCAAGGCGCGCGACCGGTCTGCGCCAAGCCCGGCGGATTGAGCGGACCGAGCGGCCCTTCCGCGGGGCGATCGACCCAATTGGTGTGCGCATAGAAATCCTGCGCGGCGTGCAACGCGACGCCGAGATCGGCGAGAACGGCGCACTTGGCGCTGTTGGGCTCGCCGACGAATGCGCAATCGAGCTTGGTGTTGACGGCGTCGGGGCTCGCAAGCGGCGCCGCGTCCCGCACGGCGCGCTCGAGCCATTGCACGATCCACGCCCGGCAGCGTTCGAGGCGGTGCTGCGCGTTCTGTGCGTTCTGAGGATAGTGCGGCGCGGCGAGGGTATCGCCATTGTCGCAATGGGCCTCGTCGGTGAAGAGCAGCCCGCGCAACGGATTGTCCGGCGATCCGACGCCGCCGAAGCGGCCGCGCCGCCCGGCGAGTTCGTCCAGCGTGCGCGGACCCAAATCGGTGAGCGCCGCGCGGGTGATGCGCTGATGCTCTTCGTGTTGGCCGAACCCGTTAATGGTGCCGAACGCCAAGGCCGGCGTGGCCGCCGCACACGCCAAAGCCGCCGCCACGATCGCTTTGCGCACAGAAGCTTCTCCCCGCTCCATTAGCCCTTCTCCTCCTGCGGAGGAGAAGGATTGAACTAAAGCATCGCCTCCACGCGACGCCAAAAAGCGCGGGGCAGATCGAGGCCGGAGAGGCGTTTCAATTCCTGCGCGAGCGTAGGCGAGGTGACGTTGATCTCGATCAGCTTGCCGTCGATTACATCGAGGCCGGCGAAGACGATACCCTCTTGCCTGAGCAGCGGCGCGACCCGCGCGACGATAGCGCGATCCGCATCGTCCAATTCACCCGCCGCGGCCTTGCCGCCAACGGCGAGATTGGCGCGGAAGTCGCCTTCCTTGGGCAGACGCCGTAGCGCCGCGAACGGTTCGCCGCCGAGCACGAATACGCGCTTGTCGCCACCCGAGACCGCAGGGAGGAATTCCTGGGCCAGAATCGGCTCGCGGCCGGCCGCTGAGATGAACGCGCGTGCTTTCTTCTGAAACTCGGGATCGGACGACGAGAGCTTGATCACGCCCTCGCCGCCCATCATGAAGAGGATTTTCAACACTACTTGATCGAAGCGCTCGGCGAAGGCCTGCAGCGAATGCAGATCGCGCCCGACCCACGTCTTGGGAATGATGTCCGGAAATTGCAGGATCGCGGTCTTTTCCGAAATGTTTCGAATGCCGCGCGGCGGATTGATCACCAGGGCCTTGGTCAGTTCGAGCAGATAGGTGTTGCCGACATAGGCCATGTCGAACGGCGGATCTTGGCGCACGAGCACCACGTCGAACTCATCGACGGGCCGCACGCGCTCCTCTTCCGTCTTGTAGTGATTACCCTCTTCGAGGCTCACCCACACGCGCTTGGCGCGCGTTTTCACCACGCCCAGTTCGTAGAACAATTCATTCGGCGTGAACCACCAGATTTCATACCCGCGCGCCTGCGCCTCAACCATCAGCATGAGCGAGGTGTCGTGGTTCACGACCATCCGCTCGATCGGGTCCATCTGGACGGCGATTTTCACCCGGCTTTCGCCTTCTTGCCCGCCGTGCGCACGCTGCGGAGTTGCTCCGCGACGAGGAAGGCGAGGTCGATCGCTTGCGCGCCGTTGAGGCGTGGGTCGCAGTGCGTGTGATAGCGCGAGGAGAGATCTTCCTCCGTCACCGCCGCCGCGCCGCCGAGGCATTCGGTGACTTGCTGGCCCGTCATCTCGACATGCACGCCGCCGGGATAGGCGCCTTCCGCCGGCAGGATTTCCATGAACGTGCGCACTTCCGCGAGGATGCGATCGAACGGACGGGTTTTGTAGCCGCTCGCCGTCTCGTGCGTGTTGCCGTGCATCGGGTCGGACGACCACACCACCGCTTTGCCTTCGCGCACCACTGGCCGGACGAGCTTCGGCAAGCACGCCTCAACTTTGTCCGCGCCGAAGCGCGAAATGAGCGTCAGCCGGCCGGGCTCATTGTCCGGATTGAGCACGTCGATGAGCTTCAGCAATTCATCCGGATCGAGCGACGGCCCGCACTTCAGACCGATCGGATTCTTGATGCCCTTGGCGAATTCCACATGCGCGCCGTCGAGCTGGCGCGTGCGATCGCCGATCCAGACGAAATGCGCGCTGGTGTCGTAATAATCGCCGCTGGTGGAATCGACGCGCGTCATCGCCTCTTCGTAGCCGAGCAGCAAAGCCTCGTGGGACGTATAGACGTCCACCTGCTTCATCTGCGGCACGCTTTCGGGCGTGATGCCGCAGGCCTCCATGAAGTCGATGGATTCCGTGATGCGGTCGGCGAGTTCGCGATAGCGTTTGCCCTGCGCGCTGCCCTCGACGAAGCCCAGCATCCAGCGATGCACGTTGTGCAGATCGGCATAGCCGCCATTGGCGAAGGCGCGAATAAGATTGAGCGTCGCGGCGGATTGAGCATACGCCTTCAAAAGCCGCTCCGGATCGGGCGTGCGGGCTTCCGGCGTGAATTCCATGCCGTTGATGTTGTCGCCGCGATAGCTTGGCAGCGTCACGCCGTTCTTGGTCTCCGTCGGCGACGAGCGCGGCTTGCCGAACTGGCCGGCGATGCGGCCGAGCTTCACCACCGGCTTCGAGCCGGCGAAGGTCAGCACGACGCTCATCGCCATCAAAGTGCGGAACGTGTCGCGGATATTGTCGGGGTGGAATTCCTTGAAGCTTTCGGCGCAATCGCCGCCCTGCAGCAGGAACGCTTCGCCGCGAGAGACCTTTGCCAGCGACGCTTTCAGGTTCCGCGCCTCGCCCGCGAATACCAGCGGCGGATAGGTGCGCAGCGTCTGCTCGACGCGCGTCAGCGCCTCCGCGTTGGGATAATCGGTCGGGATATGCTTCGCCGGTTTGGCGCGCCAACCGGCGGGGGTCCATTTCTCACGCATCGGCTGGCTTGTAACCCAAGACGGCGTCCTTCGCGACATATCGGAGCGCGCTAGAGCACAAACCAGACCCCGAGCCCCGCCGCCAGCGCGGCGATCGAGCACAGGCTGAACAATCCGCCAAAGCGCCAGCCGCCGGTGAATATGGCGATGGCGCTCTTGGACAGGGTGTCGACCACGGCGGCCAGCAGAATGGCGTTGGCCCCCGTCTCGGGGGAGAGCCCCGTGCGGACGAGCCCAGACACCGCCAGAGTGACAGCGTCCACATCGGCCAGCCCGGCGGTGGCGGCGAACGGAAACAGGCTGTTCGGACCGTAATGGGCGGAGAGCACCCGCCCGATCACCAGCATGGCGCCCAGCAGCAGCGCAAAGCGAGCGACCGAGGGCAGGTCAAGCGGGTTGCCCAAGGCCAGCGGCCGCGCGTCGCCGTCGGCGCGGCGCTCGGAAACCAAGAAGAAGGCGCCCGCGGCCGCGAGCGTCACCATCGCGGCCGCCGCCAGCGGAGGTCCGGCGCGGTCGAGCGCGGCGCCGCCGAAAATGGCGACGAGCAGGCCGACACGCGCGAACATCACCAGGCTCGCCAATTGCGCCGCGGCGCTGACCGTCAGGAACTTGGCTTCGCCGGCCCTGGCGCGCCGCCCGAGATCGGCGGTCGTCACCGTAGAGGAGACGATGGCGCTCACCATGGCGCCGAGGATCACGCCCGCGCGCGGCCCCAGCCAGCGTATCGCCACATAGCCCGCGAACGACGCGCCCGCGAGCACGATCGTAAGCAGCCAGAGTTCGCGCGGATTGACTGCGTTCCAGGGGTCGATCGTGCGATCCGGAAGCAGCGGCAAGGCGATCGCCGTCGCCGCGAGAATGAACAGCGCCGAATTGATCTCTTCGGCCCGCAACCCGCCAAGCCACGTATGCAGCGCGCGCTTGAAGGCAAGCAGCACCGTAAGCGTCACGCCGATGGCCGAGGCGATGACGAGATCGCCATGGATCGCATAGACGCCCAAGGCGAACACCACGAGCCCCGCCAGCGTGCCCGTCACGGAGAGATCCTTGTCGCGATCGGCTTCGCGCAGCTTGAAAATGATGAAGGCGGCGGCGAAAGCGAGGATCAGCGCCGCGAGCGGCGCCGGCCCGACAAAGCGCCCGACGGCGCCGCAAACGCCGCCGGCCAGGCCAAAGATCGCATGCGTGCGCAAGCCCGCCGCGCGCGAACCCTCGGGCGCGTCGCGGTGCGTCCAGCCGCGCTCGACGCCGACCAGGAAACCGACCGCGAATGCCACGGTCAGGCGTTGAAACAGGTCGAGGAATTCCGCCGTCATGGCTCCCGCGCTCAGCGCTGGCTCCAATCGTGCTCAAGCGCTCGCAATCGCGCCATGACGGACAACAGAAAGGCGGTGGACCAGGCGAACAGGATCACTCCATTGGCGGCTTCAATGGCGCCGAACAAACGCCAGTCGCGCGAGAGCACGATGTCGCCATAGCCCAGCGAGGCGAAGGTCACGGTTGAAAAATAGAGCGCGGTCTCGAAATCGGCCGCGGCGTGCAGGGCGGAATAGGCGAGCGCATAGAGCCAAATCTCCATCGTGTGCACGGCGAACAGGCCGAACACCGTGACAAGCAGCAGGGCCCCGCCTCCCAGCACGCTCTCATGGGTGCGGAAACGCCGGCCCCAGCGCCGCAAAAAGTGCAGCAGCGTCATCAGGCCGAAGAAATGGGTGGTGACCGTCGCCGCCACCATGACGGAGGCCATAAGCAGATTTTGCCCGAGCAGAACCAGCATCCGAACCGACCTCGCGTCCTTTCACCGCCACACAGCGCATTGCCAAGGGCTAAGACAAGTGGCTATCAGCCATCCGGGGGCTGAGTGAATGACGACCGCGATCCATCTCGCGTTCGAACCGGAGGATGCGCCCTCCGCCGACGCCATCGCCGCCGCCCTCGAGCAGGCAGGCTGGACGCCTCAGCGCGCGGTCCCGGGGCAGCGCGCGCCGGAACAGGCGGGCGCGCTCGCGAGCGCCGTCAGCGAAGCCCGCGTCGTGGTGGCGCTCGTCTCTGCGGCGTCGGCCCGGAGCGAGGCCATGCGCCACGAAATCCAGGCCGCCTGGAACAACGGCAAGCCGGTGATCGCGGCGGTGGTTGGCGATCCCGGCGCCGATGCGTGGCTCCTTGGCTCGGAAAGCGTTGTCGACCTGCGCGCCGAGCCGATGGAGCGCCTCGTCGAGGCGGTTGGATCAGCTCTCAAGGGCGGCGCCGTGGTCGCCATGCTCAACATCAAGGGCGGGGTAGGCAAGACCGTGCTCGCCGCCAATCTCTTCGCCGCGGCGCACTTGATCGACGGACGCTCGGTGAGCTTTATCGACCTCGATCCGCAGCACAACCTCACCCAATATTTCTTGCCGGCAGGCGAGCGCAACCGGCTGCGCGTGAGCGGCGGGACCATCTATTCGGCGCTCGTCGGCGAGGCTGAAAGCGGCAAATCCATCAATGAGATCGTCACTTCAGCGACGCCGCTCAACCGCGCGCGCCGGCGCGTCCGCGCCCGCTTCGATCTGGTGGTTGGCGATGAGCAATTGTTCGAGTTCACGCTCGACACCCGCTCGGACGCACAGAAGGCCGAAGCCTTCGGACGTTTCCGACAACTCGTCGCGGCGCTGCGCGCGCGCTCGGACGTGGTGGTGATCGACGCCAATCCCTGCGCGACGTTCCTCACCCGCCTCGCCATCACCGCCGCCACCCATATTGTCGCGCCGGTGCGCCCGGAAACCTATTCGCTTACCGGGCTCAATATGTTGGAGCACGTCGTGCGGGCCGTGCGGGGAAGGCCCTTGCGATCCGCCGAATTCTCGGTGCTCCTGAACGGCGTGAACGACCGCACCCGAGCCGAAAGCGGCGGCGATCCCGACGCCATGACCCGCGCCGAAATCAGTCAGGCGCCTTTCTTTGGCGCGGCTCTGTTGGAGGAAGCCGTGCCGTATTCCGGCGCGTTGCGGTCGACGCCGGCGGATCGCTATGCCGCCAATCCGATCAACGTCACCGCCATCATGCGGGTGGGCGGGCGCCAGGTGAAGGAAGCGCTGGCGCGCTCGGCGGCCTCGATCCTGAAGCGGGCGGGGCCGTGACGCTCAGTCCCTCCCACAAGAAGGCGCTGGCGGGATTGGCCCGGTCGCGTACGCGGGCCGAGCTCAAGTCGCTGTTCGCGGCCATTCGCGCGCACGACGATAAGGATCTGCTCGCCGCTCTCGCGGCGCCGCCGAAGTCGAGGGCGCGGCGCGACCCGCTCGTGCGCGACGTGGAGCTCGCGCTGCGGCCCGTTCTCGGCCCGTCCGCCGAGAAGGCCGATCTGCTGGTGGAATTCATGGCCCGGGGCGGTGCGGCGCTCGAGTTCGAACCCCGCGGTCTGGCGGATGCGGTCCGCCGTTTGCGGCGCAGTTTCAGCGACGCGCAAATTCGCGCGGCGGCGGCCGAACTGATGGCTGAGGTGGCCCTGCGGTATTCGAACCGCGAAACCGTGGTTTAGGGTGTAACCAGGGCAGCCCTCCGGACTATCTATAGCGGCGTCCCCGAAAGCGGACGTCCCCCCATCAGAGGCCCCCATGACCACATCCGCATCCGGCTTCGATCTCTCGCCCCCCACCGCCGAACAGCGCGCGCGCCTGGAGGCCGCCCTCAACGACGAAGAGAAGCGCGTTCTGCTTCATCACGGCACCGAGGCGCCGTTCTGCGGCGGCCTGCTCAACGAGAAGAAGCCAGGCGTCTATTGCTGCCGGGAATGCGGCCTGCCGCTGTTCAGGGGGCAGACCAAGTTCGAGAGCGGCACAGGCTGGCCCAGCTTCACCGCGCCGATCGATCCGGCGCACGTGAAGGCGATCGAGGACTTGAGCTACGGCATGCGCCGGGTCGAAACCCGTTGCGCCCGCTGCGACAGCCATCAAGGCCACGTCTTCCCGGACGGGCCGCGTCCCACGGGCATGCGTTATTGCATCAACTCAGTTTCGCTGACGTTCGTCCCGGACGGCGAACCTCTGCCTGACCCGCTCGGGCGTGGCGATCGGCTCTAGCTGGCGAGCCGCTGTTCGAGCATCGAATCGAGATCGCGGCGCATCGCGCTGGGGATGTCCTCGTCGGACTGCTCCAGCTCGAATTTGAGAAAGGCGCGTGAAATCACGCGCCCCACCAAAAGCCCCGCCTCGTTGACGTCGCCGATATGCGTTCTGGCTTTCGCGGCGAGTTCGCCTTGCTGCGAAAGAATAGCCAATACGGGTTGCGGCACCGCGGCCTCCTCGGTCGTGGCCGAACGCTCCCCCTTCCGAACGGCATATGACGTCATAGCAAAGGCTCGCGTGCTTGGGGATAAAAATCGTTCGCCCTCTCCACAATTTTAGATGCTTGCACGCGATTCGCGCTCGGCCGGAACCATGACAACGGCGGACTGTGCCGCGCTGAAACGAAATCCTAGGGCGGCGCACGCATAGTGTGCAGCGCAACACGCTTGACGCACGCCGTTGGAGCGCGGCCATACTGAAAGCGAGAGGCGCAAACGCGACGTGACCAAGCCCTTTCCGACCAAGAACCTGCGGTTCTATCTGACGGCGCCTTCGCCCTGCCCCTATCTGTCCGGCCGCCGGGAACGGAAGGTCTTCACCTCGCTCGAAGGCCTCGACGCCGGTTCGCTTAACGACGCGTTGACGCTCGCCGGCTTCCGCCGCTCGCAGAACATCGCCTATCGCCCCGCGTGCGACGCGTGCGAGGCGTGCATCTCCGTCCGGGTCGTCGCCAATCGTTTCGCCTTCGCGCGGCGCTGGCGCAAGAACATCGCGCGCAACGCCGACCTGGCGCGGAGCCTCCGTCCGGCGGAGGCCACGGAAGAACAATTCCTGCTGCTGCGGCGCTATCTCAATTCGCGCCACGCCGATGGCGGCATGGCCGATATGACGATGAGCGACTACGCCGCCATGGTGGAAGAAACGGCGGTGCGCACGCACATCGTCGAATATCGCTACACCCATGAGGGGCCGGACAAGGGCGAGCTGGCGGCGGCGGCGCTGGTGGATGTGCTGCAGGACGGGCTCTCGCTCGTCTATTCCTACTTCGACACCCGCGAACCGCGCCGCAGCCTCGGCGTCTACACGATCCTCGACCACATCCAGCAAGCGCGCGCCGCCGGCTTCGAGCATCTCTATCTCGGCTACTGGATCCCCGGCAGCGAGAAGATGGCCTACAAGGCCGAATTCCAGCCGCTCGAATTCCTCTCCGAAGGGGAGTGGCGGACGTTTCAGCCGCTCAAACGTTAGCCGCGATCACCCCCAGGGGCCGGGTTTGCGCGGTGCGCCCGCCTCGGCGGCGGGCGCCGGGGCCTTGTCCCACGGGCCCGGCGCGCGCGGCGGCGCGCCCGCGCGTCCGCCGGCATAACGCACCAGCGCCTCGATGCGCTTGTCGATCGGGGGATGGGTGGCGAACAGGCCGGCGAAATCGGCGTGCGGGTTCTCGATGAACATTTCGCGCACTTCCGAAGGCGCCTGAATGTCGGCGTGGCCGGAAATCTTCTGCAGCGCGCTGATCATGGCGTCGGGATTTTTCGTTAGTTCCACCGAGCCCGCGTCCGCCAGGTATTCGCGCTTTCGCGACATGGCGAAGCGGATGACGATGGCGAGCCCATAGGCCACCGCGATCAGCACCAGCGCGGCGATCACCGCCAGCGCCTGCCCTCCGCCGGAATCGCGCCGCGACGAAGATGAACGCCGCCCCCCGGAATACCAAAGGCCGCGGAACACGACCTCGCCGACAAACGAGAAGATGCCGACGAAAATCACCGCGATCACCAGCAGGCGCACGTCGCGATTGCGGATGTGCGTCAGCTCGTGCGCAAGCACGGCTTCGAGTTCGGCGTCGGTCAGGGCGTTCATCAGCCCCCGCGTCACCGTGACCGAATATTGGCCTTCGTGCAGGCCGGTCGCGAACGCGTTCATGGCGTCGGTCTCGATGATGCGCAGCGTCGGCGTCTTCATGCCGCGGGAGATGCACAGGTTCTCCAGCAGATTGTAGAGACGGGGTTCTTGACGGCGTTCGACCGCATGCGCGCCGGTGGCGGCGTCGATGATGCCTTGATAGGCGAAATACGCGATCACGAACCACACGCCGGCGCCGACGAGCGCAAACGGCCACGCACGCAGCAACGCATCGCCGGCCCAGACGAACGCCGCGACGTCGCCATAGGCGTCATAATTCCCCGCGCCGCTGAAGCCCGCATAGAGCAGGAACAGGGCGTACGTCAGCAGGATCAACAACACCGGAAAACCGAGCAGCAGCAGCCCGGATTTGAGGTTGTTGTTCCAGATGAAAGTCTGGAGGCCGTAGGCGCCCATGGGCGTGAATGCGCCGATTTCAGCTGAACTTCACTTGTGGCGCTTCGCTGATATTGGCGCGTTCCTCGCCCAGATTGAAGAACTCGCGGGGCGCGAAGCCGAACATGCTGGCGAACATCGACGCCGGGAATTGCTGCGCGCCGGTGTTGTATTCGTTGACCGCGTTGTTGAAGTACCGCCGCGCCGCCGCCAGCTTGTTCTCGATGTCCGAGAGGTCGTCCTGCAGCTTTAGGAAATTCTGGTTGGCCTTGAGATCCGGATAGGCTTCCGACAGCGCGAACAGGCGGCCCAGCGCCGCGCCCAGCACGCCTTCGGCCTGGCCCATTGCCTTCGGGTCGCGCGAATCCTGAGCGCTCACGGCGGCGTTGCGCGCCTGAATGACGGCGTCGAGCGTGCCCTTCTCGTGCGCAGCGTATCCCTTCACGGTTTCCACGAGATTGGGGATGAGGTCGTGGCGCTGGCGCAGCTGCACGTCGATATCGGCGAACGCCTGGTTGGTGTTTTGCCGCAGCGCGACGAGGCGGTTGTAGATGCCGATCAGCATCACCGCGATCAGCACGACGACGATAAGGAGGATCAAACCAAGGGTCATGAGACTGAGCGCTTTCCTTTGCCAGATCAGAACCTATGTAGCGATGCGGACCCGGTTACGCCACTTCTGTCGGTCGGAACAGGCGTCGAATGTTATCCAATCACGTCGCTGAATCGGCCCGACCGCGAGAAACCGCGCGGCGCAACGCGCCCGGAGCCGGCGCGCTTGCCCTTGAAATCGCCCCATTCCGCGACCTGGCGCACGCGTCCCGCGGAATCCTCCCACGTCAAACCGTCGGCTTTCGCGAACACTTTGACATCGGCGAGGCCGCCATCGTGATAGCTCTGCAGCTTGACGCCCTTGCCGCGCGCCATCTCCGGCAGCTCTGACAGCGGGAAGATGAGCAGCTTGCGATTCTGCCCGATCACCGCGACCTGATCGCCCTCCACCTTGGCCGCCGCCATGGCGCGGCCCGAGAGGATTTGTTTGCCGGATCGCTTGGTGGCGAGCATTTCGGTTTCCCCGACGACGAAGCCATAGCCTTCATGGCTGGCCACCAGGCGCTTGGCGCCCTCGTCGTATTTGAACAGCGCCACGGCCTCGTCGATGTCGCCAAGATCGACGGAGAGCCGGATCGGTTCGCCGTGGCCGCGTCCGCCGGGCAGTTTGTGCGCATCGAGCGTGAAGGCGCGCCCGTCGGAGGCGAACAGCAGCAGCTTGTCGGTGGTTTCGCACTGAACGATGTGCTGGGCGTGGTCGCCTTCCTTGAACTTGAGCTCGGTGAGATCGGCCACATGCCCCTTGAGCGCGCGAATCCATCCTTTCTCGGACAGCACGACGGTGATCGCCTCGCGCACCACGAACGCCTCGACGCTGATCTCGGTTGAAACTTCCGGCGCGGTGGAAAGCCGCGTCTTGCGACGGCCCAGCGAAGTCGCGGGATCGAACAGCTTGCGGGTCTCCTTCAACTCGCCGGCGATCTTGCGCCATTGCTTGCGCGTGTCTTCGAGCAGCCCCTGCAGACCCTTCTGCTCCTCGCGCAGCGCGGCGTCCTCGCGCTTGATCTCCATTTCCTCGAGCTTGCGCAGCTGCCGCAGCCGCGTGTTGAGGATGGCTTCGGCCTGCGTCTCATTGAGCTTGAAGCGCCTCATCAGGACTGGCTTCGGCTCGTCCTCGTTACGAATGATGCGGATCACCTCGTCGAGATTGAGATAGACGATCAGCAGTCCGGCCAGCACGTCGAGGCGCGCCGCGATCTTCTGCAGGCGGTGCCCGGTTCGGCGCTGCAGCACGTCGCGGCGGTGGTCGAGGAACGCGCGCAGCACCTCTTTGAGGCCCATCACGCGCGGGGCGCCGTCCGCATCGAGCACATTCATGTTGAGCGAGGCGCGGGTTTCGAGATCGGTGAGCTTATAAAGGCTTTCCATCAGCACTTCGGGCTCGACCGCGCGTGATTTCGGTTCGATGACGAGGCGGATCGTTTCCGCGCTCTCATCGCGCACGTCCCCAAGCAGCGGCGCCTTCTTCAGTTCGATGGCCTCCGCCAGCTGCGCCACCAGCCGCGACTTCTGCACCAGGTGCGGAATCTCGGTGACGACGATGCGCCACATGCCGCGCCCGATCTCTTCCACCTCCCATTTGGCGCGGAGACGGAAGCCGCCACGGCCCGTTTCATAGGCCTCGCGAATGCTCTCCGGCGGCTCGACCATCACGCCCCCGGTTGGAAAGTCCGGGCCGGGCATGATCTTCAGCAGATCGTCCGTCGTCGCCTTGGAATTCTCGATCAGCAGCACGCAGCAATCGATCAGCTCGGCCGCGTTGTGCGGAGGAATGCTGGTCGCCATGCCGACCGCGATGCCGCTCGCGCCGTTCGCCAGCAGATTTGGAAACGCCGCCGGCAACACCACCGGCTCTTCCTTGGAGCCATCATACGACGGCCGGAAATCGACGGCGTCTTCGTCGATGCCCTCAAGCAGCGCTTCCGCGGCCGCGGTCATGCGGCTTTCGGTGTAGCGCATGGCGGCGGGGTTATCGCCGTCGATGTTGCCGAAATTGCCCTGGCCGTCGATCAACGGGTAACGCGAGTTGAAATCCTGCGCGAGGCGCACCAGAGCGTCGTAGATCGCCTGGTCGCCGTGCGGGTGGAAATCGCCCATCACGTCGCCGACGACCTTCGCCGATTTGCGGAACGCGGCGTTCGGAGAGAGGTTGAGCAGCCGCATGGCGTAAAGCACGCGGCGGTGCACGGGCTTCAGCCCGTCGCGCACATCCGGCAGCGCCCGGCTGGTGATGGTGGAGAGCGCGTAGGCGAGGTAGCGCTTAGCCAGCGCTTCCCCGATCGGCTCCTCCACAATGCGGCCACCTTCGGGCGTGGCGGTAATATCGTCAGCCATTCTTGGCCCTGCTCCGGAACACTGTGGAAGCCACTGCTTTCCTCACTACGCAATGGGACAGATTCGAGCCAAAAAACACCCGCCGACGCCGCCTGGGGACAGATAGCGGCTGTGACGAAGGTTCACGCCCGGTTCATTCCGGGTTCGGCAATATGGGGATGTTATGCAGACCACTAACCTGCTCGCTCTGCGCATGCCGGACGGACGACTTTCCTTTGCGTCGTACAAGGATGACGAAGAAAAGGCCCGAATCCTCGCCTGGGCGCGCGCCAACAACGCTCAGATCGATCCGAATCCGGTGCCGCCGCGAGACGTCGCACTCAATCGCATGATCTAGTTTTCGGGTTCCACCCAGGCTCGCGCGTAGAATCCGTTGCTCACGCCGAACGATTGCAGACGATTCCAAAGCTTGTCCGGGTCCTCGTAAAACGCACGGTCCAACTGATGGAGCCGGCGGCCCAGCGCTTCGTCGGCCAGCGACCACTGTAACAAGCGTTGTTGCGTTTCTTCTGTTACAGGCTGCTCGCCAAAAATCGCGGACTTCGCCAGCGCCGCAAGCGAACGCGTCTGTTCGGCGCCCAATTCCGCGAGGCCGCGATTCGCGTCTTCGTAGAGAACGCCCGAGCTGTTAAAGAAAAACTGGTGGAAGCCCCCGTTCAGAACTTCGCCACGCAGCAGGTTTGCGGAAAAATACGCAAGCTCCGCCGAATTCATCGACGCGACGGGCGTCTGGACCAGCTTCAGCCAGAACTTCCAGACATCGCTCTCGAGGAACGCTTTCTGGTCGTAGTAGCGCCGTCTGCCAGCTTCGATGCGCTCGCGATCGCCGCGTGAACACGGGACACATTGCCCGCCAAGCTCCTGCGCTGTCAGCACCAGGATGGTCTTGCCGCAACGCACGCAGGTCGTTTGCTCGTCGCTCACAGCCGCCCCGCGAAACCAAGACTTTCGATCAGCCGCCGTCGCGCTTCCGGCAGGCCCTCGCCTTTGTGATCGAACAAGCGCCGCTCCAGAAAGAAGCCCGCGAGCGCAAAAGCGTCGGCAACGTCCCCCTGCGCCAATTCCGCCTGCGCGTCGATCAGGAACGGCGGCAAACGCAGCAGCTTGTCGGCATGCGGCGCGCCCGCGTCCTGCGTCGCGGCGCGGCCGGTGCGCGGACTGACCCAAGCCAGGTTCTCGGTTTCCCCGGTCACCGCGCAACGCGAGAGATCGAGCCCGTAGCCAAGCGCGGCGAGCAGGCCAATCTCGAAGCGGGTATAGAGCGCCGGCCAGACCTCGCTCGAGGGCATCGCCTCCAACAGCACGATAAGCGCATCGTAAAGTTGCGGATAGGCTTGCCGTTCGGCCGAGGCGCCGCGCACCAGCGCAATCGCCGACGAAAGCCCCGCGAGCGCCGGCGGATCATCGAGCAGTTTCGTCGCGTGCGGCTCGATCAGTTCAAGCGGGTTGAAAAAGCCCAGCTGATCCGCCAGCCGCGCTTTCCAGCCGGCGCGCACCACATTGCCCGCCTGCAGCGAAGGCAACGCCCGCCGTCCGCCATGCACTACGCCGCCAAAACGTCCGTGCTCGCGCGCGAAAACTTCAGCGACGAGCTTGCCCTCGCCGAAATGGCGCGCGCCCAGCACGATGGCGTCGTCCTGCCATTCCATCAAATTTCGCCCGCTTCGTAGCGCTGGCGCAGTTTGCGCGAGTTCGGTTCGCCACGTTGGCAATAGGGACACCCGCAAGGCTTGCACCCATGCGCATCGGGATAGTGGCGCCAGCCGATCACGCCGCGCACCGGAGCGATCCGATGGATTTCCCGCGGCGCGACGGCCCGCTGCACGATGACTTCGAAGCCTCGCGGATCCTCGATGTGATTGCGGATGACGCGAACCGCTTCCGCCGCGCTGATAGCGCACGCCGGATTGGCGAAGCGGCCGCACAGGACCGGCTCGTTGTCGGGCACGCGAAAATATACCGCGATGAGCGGCTGGCGGCGCCATTTCAACACCTCGCGCGTCCACTGGTGCGTCAGCGTATGGCTTTCCAACACCGGGAAGCAGAACACGGCCTGCCGCCTCAATCGCGCACCGCTCATTTCGCGGCGCACGCGGCCAAGACCGGCGCGCCGAATCGCGCTCTCGAGCTTGGCTGCGGTGATGTGCGCAAACATCGCCACGCGCCTAGGCGTCCCAATCCAGCCCCAGCGCCTGGTAAAGCGCGCGCTCTTCGGTCCAGTTCTCGCGCACTTTCACATGCAGGAAGAGGTGCACGCGGCGGTCGAAAGCGGCCTCCATCTCCTTGCGCGCCGCCTCGCCGATCACCTTCACGGTCTGTCCCTTGGCGCCGATGGCGATCTTGCGCTGGCTCTCTCGCGCCACAAAGACGACCTGATCGATCTTCACCGATCCGTCGCCGCGCTCTTCCCACGCTTCGGTTTCGACCGTGAGTTCGTAAGGCACCTCGTCATGCAGGCGCAGCATCGCCTTCTCGCGCGTGATCTCGGCTGCGAGCACGCGCTGCGGCGCGTCGGCGGTCTGATCCTCCGGAAACAGCCATGGATGCACCGGTGCGCGCTCGGCCAGCACGGCGCGCAGATCGTTCACGCCGTCCCCGGTCGTGGCCGAGATCATGAACACGTCGGTGTAGAGGCCCTGATCCGTCAGCGCCCGCGTCATCTCCAGCAGCGCCGGGCGCGCGACAGCGTCGATCTTGTTGAGAACGAGGATCGAAGCCTGCTCGCCCTCCCTCAGCCGCCGCGCGATCCGCGCAGTGTCTTCGACGGCCCGCGCCGCGGCGGCGTTGCGGTCCTCGTACGGCGCGTGTGCGGCGGCGTCGACGACGTGGACAATCGCGTCCGCTCCGTCGAGCGCGGCCCAGGCCGCGCTGACCATGGCGCGGTCCAAACGCCGGCGCGGCGCGAATACGCCCGGCGTGTCGATCAAGATCAGCTGCGCATCGCCCGCCATCGCCACGCCCCGCAGCACCGTGCGCGTCGTCTGCACTTTGTGCGTGACGGCGGCGATCTTGGCGCCGACGAGGCGGTTCACCAGCGTCGACTTGCCGGCGTTCGGCGCGCCCAGGATCGCCACGACGGCGCAGCGTTGGTCCGCAAGCTCAACCATCGGCGCCGACCTCGGCCAGGAAGGCGGCCGCGGCCGCGCGCTCCGCCTCGCGCTTGGAGCGGCCTTCGCCGCGCGACGGCGCAAAGCCCTCGACGCGGGCTTCCACAGCGAAGCGCGGGGCGTGTTCGGGTCCGGTGCGTTGCATCAGCTCATATGTAAGCGTTCGTTTCCTGGCCGCAGCCCATTCCTGCAACACGGTCTTGGCGTCGCGCGGAAGCCGCTCCACGGCCTCGAAAGCGTCGGCCCAGAAATGTAGCACAAAGCGGCGGGCGGGCTCGAACCCGCCATCGAGATAGAGCGCGGCGATCACCGCCTCGCACGCATCCGCCAGAATCTGCTCCTTGTCGCGTCCGCCTTGTTCGGCCTCGGAAGGCGAGAGCCGGAGCGCGGGGCCGAGTTCGGCGCGGCGCGCGGCGCGGGCGCAGGCGGCGCGGTTCACCAGGGCGTTGAGGCGCGGCGCCAGCCCGCTCTCGCCCTCGCCGGGAAATTGCCGGCAAAGCTGTTCGGCGACGATGAGCCCAAGCACTCGGTCGCCGAGGAATTCGAGACGCTCATAGCTGCGCTGCGCCTTTGCGGCGCCGGCAAGCGCGCTTGCGTGCGTCAGCGCCTCCGCAAGCAGCGCGCGATCCTTGAAGTGATAGTCCAAATGCGCTTCGAGCGCGCCCAGAGCGGCTTCGTGTTTGCGCCCGCTCAATGCACCGGCTTCAGGAAGCGATCGCCGCGGAACCCGGTGATCAGCGTCCACGGCTGGAAGATCTGCGTCGAGGAATTGAACGACGTAATCACGAACTGCGCCGGCCCCACCAGATTGTCGAACGGCACGTAGCAATCCTCGTAGCCGGCGCAATTGTCGCTCTGTGCGGCCGTGACGGACATGTGCCCGAACTGGACGCGGCTGTCTGACGAATTGTCCCGATTGTCGCCCATCATGAAATAATGGCCCTCGGGCACCGTGTAGACGCCGGTGTTGTCGAGCTGTCCGTTGTCGCCGTCCTGCTCGAAGATCATGTGCTTCACCCCGCCCGGCAGGGTTTCCTCATAGGCCTGCACTTGATCGATGAAGCCGCCGTCATTGGTATGGCTCACCATGCCGAGCGAGCGTCGCGGCACCAGCTCGCCGTTAATGTAGAGCCGCCCGGCGCGCATCTGGATGCGGTCCCCCGGCAGGCCGATGACGCGTTTGATGAAATCCTTCTCGGGCTCCGGCGAGGGGCGGAAAACGACCACGTCGCCGCGCTTCGGCTCACGCCCGAACAGCCGCCCGTGCGGCAAGAGGCCCTCCAGCGGCGCGAACGAATAACGGCCGTAGCCGTAGGACCATTTGGTGACGACGATGTAGTCGCCGACCTCCAATGTCGGCACCATCGAGCTGGACGGGATGCGAAAGGGCTGGGCGATGGTGAAGCGGATCGCCATGGCCAGCATGAGCGCGTAGACGATCGTCCGCACGTTCTCCCAGAACACCGCCATGGGAGAAGTTGTCGAAGCGGTGCCCGTTGTCATCGTGGTCATGCGTTTCTCGCTAGGAGCCGTCCAAGTCCGCAGCTTTTTTTGCGCCTTAGCCTGCTCAAGTTGTTCCCCACCGCTCCCCAGCGGCGATTGTCGGCTTGCCGTTCCGTTCTAGCCCGGCCGGCGGGCCGTTTCGGGCTGAATTGCCGCCAACTCAGCCGAAATAATGACAAAGCTGAGAGCAAGCGGATAGTCATCCGTCAAACTAACATGGATATGCGGCTGAAACCCGGGCGGGATAAGTTCCGCCAGCCGGGTCGCGGCTCCCCCGCTCAGCAGCAAGGTGGGCTGCCCGGAGGGCAAATTAACCACCCCCATGTCCCGCCAGAACACCCCCCTGCTCATCCCGGTTCCCAGGGCCTTGGCGCACGCCTCCTTGGCCGCGAACCTCTTGGCGTAGCTGCCCGCCCGCTGCAACGGACGGCGCTCGGAGCGCACACGCTCGGTTTCCGTATACACGCGATTGATGAATCGCTCGCCAAAGCGCTCCAGGCTCCGCTCGATCCGGCGGATGTCGCAGATGTCGGACCCGATCCCGACGATCACGGCCGGGCCGCGTCCATGCGGCGGCGCATTTCGGCCACGGCCGAGCCCAAGCTTGAGAAAATGGCCTCCCCGATCAGGAAGTGACCGATATTGAGTTCCCGCACCTGCGGCAGCGCCGCCAGCGGGCCCACGCTCTCGAAGGTGATGCCGTGGCCCGCGTGGATTTCGAGGCCGCGCGCAACGCCGGCTTCTGCGGCCGCCCCGATCTTCAGGAATTCGGCGTCCGCGAGTGCGGCGTCGCCACGCTCCAACGCTTCGCAATAGGCGCCCACGTGCAATTCGACCACGGGCGCGCCCAGCGCCTCGGCGACGGCGATCTGCACCGGGTCAGGATCGATGAACAGCGACACGCGGATGCCAGCGTCCTTCAAGGCGCGCACGTAGGGCGCGACCGTGTTGTGCCCGGCCGCCACGTCGAGCCCGCCTTCCGTCGTCCGCTCCTCGCGCCGCTCCGGCACGAGACAACAGGCGTGTGGCAGCACACGCAGCGCAATGGTGAGCATTTCCTCGGTGCACGCCATCTCCAGATTGATCGGCAGCGGCACGGCGCGCGACAGGCGCAGTAGATCCTCCTCGCGCATATGGCGGCGGTCCTCGCGGATATGCAGCGTGATCCCGTCGGCGCCGGCCTCCGCCGCGATCTTGGCGGCCCGGACCGGATCGGGATGGCCGCCGCCGCGTGCGTTGCGGATGGTGGCGACATGATCGATGTTGACGCCGAGGCGGACACGCTCTCGCATCATGCCGCCATGCCTCGGCTGCCGGGTTTCACGGCCGGCAGCGCGGCAAGTTCCGGCGGCACGGCGTCCGCCGCATAGGCCGGCGCATTCACCTGCGCCAAAGAGACCAGCTTCACGCCGATGTCGGCCTTTCCGCCCGAGCGATCAATCAGGCACGCGGCGCCGACCAGTTCGCCCGGCTGCCCGCGGATGGCGTCAAGGCACTCGCGGGACGAGAGCCCGGTGGTCACCACGTCCTCGACCATCAGCACGCGCTCTCCACTCTTGATGGCGAAGCCGCGCCGCAGCTGGAACTGCCCCTGCTCTCGTTCCACGAACATGGCGCGGGCGCCGAGCTGGCGCGCGGTTTCATATCCGGGAATGATGGCGCCCACCGCGGGAGAGATCACGGCGTCGATTCTGCCGAAGGCCGCGCGCGCCTTTTCGGCCAGCGCCTTGCACAAACGCTCGGTGCGCGCGGGATCCATGAATACAGCGTTCTTCTGAAAGAACACCGGGCTGTGCAGGCCCGACGAGAGAATGAAGTGTCCCTCAAGCAGTGCGCCCGCGGCGCGGAATTCGTCGAGCACCTCTTCCGGGGTCATCACGTCTTCCTCAAGGCCGCGGCTTCGCCTTCGCGCACGCCCAGCGTGAGTTCCACGACCGCATCGAGCAAGACGGCGGCGGCGCGGATCACCGGCTCGCCGATCGAGTCGGTCATGATCTCGTTCATCGGCCGTTCGCCGACACGCGGGCCGTCCGTCAGCAGGAAGGTGATGCGCGTCGCCCCGCCCTGGCGCGGCGGCTCCAGGCGCTCGGCCCGGTAGGGCTTCAGGTGTCCGGCCATTTTCGCGGATTCCGCCAGCAAGTCGCGGACCTTCTCCGCGAACAAGGGCACCGGCGCATCGACCAGCGTCATCTTTCCGGTTTGATTGATGTAGCGCGCCGAGCCGTCCGCATAGGCGGCAAGCGTATCGCGTCCTTGATCCATCGGCGCCTC
The DNA here is from genome assembly GCA_035549695.1 of Caulobacterales bacterium. Taxonomy (GTDB): domain Bacteria; phylum Pseudomonadota; class Alphaproteobacteria; order Caulobacterales; family Aquidulcibacteraceae; genus Vitreimonas. Next base: position 38,795 of record DASZQK010000058.1, read on the forward strand.
GACGATGACGCCGAGCAGCACGGGATCGCCCACCGGCTTGCCCAGCACGCGCAATTGGTGAAAGGCGAGCAGGCGATAGCGCGTCGCGATCTTTGCGTCCTCGGCGATGGCGCGCAGCGCGGCCTCGTCCTGCGCGCCGTCGAACAGGCGCTTCAGCGTCGGCGAATGCTTGGCGCTGTCAGCGAACAGCGAAAGATCGTCGCAAAACAGCAAATTGTAGATGAGGTTCGTTCCCTCATCCAAGTACGCGCGTTGAAACGCCATCAGCCCCGCACCCTTTCCACTTCCTTCACCGATTTGCTGGTCCGCATCGCCGCCAGAATGTTGATCAGATGCCGCGCATCGGCCACTTCGATGTCAAACACCATGTCGACGAAATCGGCGCCGCGATGCGGGAGCTTGAGATTGAGGATGTCGCCCTCGTTCTCGGCGATGATGCGGCAGAGATCGGCCAGCACGCCGCGCGCGTTTTCCACCGTCGCCTGAATGCGCCCCACCGAGAGCGTGCGCGACAGCGCCGTCTGCGTCCATGCCAGATCGACCCAAGCCTGATTGGAATCCTCGAACGCCGCCAGACGCTCGCAATCGATGGTATGAATGACGATGCCCTTCCCGGGCTCTTGCACGCCGATGATGCGGTCGCCCGGGATCGGCGAGCAGCAATCGGCGAAATGCAGCGCCACGCCCGGCGTGAGCTGTCCGCCCTTCACATAGAGCCGCGCCTTTTCGCTCTCCATCGGGCGGCGCTTTTCATCCTTGCGCACCTTGTCGTCGAGGCCGGGAAACGCCGCAACCGCAACCGCAGTGGCCTTCAGGCTGCCCTCGCCGACGGAGACGAACAATTCCTCTTCATCTTCCTTACCCAGCCGCTCGGCGGCGTCCGCGAGCGAGGTTTGGGCCAAATCATGTCCGTAGCGATGCAGCGCATGCGCCACCAGTTCGCGTCCGAGCTTGGCGAATTCCTCGCGCCGCACGTGCCGCTCCAGGCGCCGCTGCGCGGACTTGGCCCGTCCCGTCTTGGTCAGCGCTTCCCAGCCGGGCACCGGCGCCGGCCGATCCGCCGTCATGACTTCGACCACGTCGCCGTTGCGCAAAACCGTGCGCGGCGGGCGCTCCGCGCCATTGACCTTCGCGCCGATAAAACGGTCGCCGATATCGGAGTGGACGGCGTAGGCGAAATCGAGCGGCGTCGCCCCGTGCGGCAGCGCGATCAGCAGCCCCTTCGGCGTGAAGGCAAAGACGTGGTCCTGATACATCTCGAGCTTGGCGTGCTCGAGAAACTCTTCCGGATCGCCGCCGTGTTCGGCGATCTCCAGCAAGGAGCGCGTCGCCTCGCGCGCGTCGAGCCCGGCGCTGGCGGCTTGCTCCTCATCGAAGCCGTAGGTTTCGTTCTTGTAGCGCCAGTGCGCCGCGACCCCGTTTTCGGCGACCTGATCCATCTCCTCGGTGCGAATCTGAATCTCGACCCGCACATTGCCGGGGCCGATCACGGTCGTATGGATTGACCGATAGCCGTTCGGCTTGGGGTTGGAGATATAGTCCTCCAATTGGTCCGGCACGCAGCGCCAGGTCTGGTGCACGAGCCCCAGCGCGCGATAGCAGGCGTCCGGACTGCCGACGATGACGCGGAACGCGTAGACGTCGGCCAGATCGGAGAACTCGATGCTCTTCCGCTGCAGCTTCTTCCAGATCGAATAGGCCTGCTTTTCGCGCCCGAACACCCGCGCCTCGATGCCGGCGAATTCGAACACCTGCATGATCGTCTCGATGATGATCGCGACGTTGGCGCCCTTTTCGTGCCGCAGCTGCTCCAGCCGGTTGTTGATCGCGATCTCGGCGTCCGCGAAAGCCTCGTGAAAGGCAAGGCTCTCCAATTCGCGCGCCATGCGCTCCATGCCGATGCGCCGCGCCAGCGGGCCGTAGATTTCCAGCGTCTCCAGCGCGATGCGCCGGCGCTTGGCTTCATTCGGCACGTACTTGAGCGTGCGCATGTTGTGCAGGCGGTCCGCCAGCTTCACCAACAGCACGCGCACATCGCGTGACATCGCCAGGATGAATTTCTGCAGATTCTGCGCCTGGCGGTTCTTCTCGGAGATGAGCTCAAGCTGCGAGAGCTTGGTGACGCCCTCGACCAGATCGGCGATCTGCTCGCCGAACATGCGCGAGATCTCCTCGCGCGTCGCCTCGGTGTCTTCGATGGTGTCGTGCAGGAGTCCGGCGACGATCGTCGCGGTATCCATTTTGTAGTCGGTCAGGATGCCCGCGACTTCGATCGGGTGCGCGAAATACGGATCGCCCGAATGGCGCTTCTGGCTGCCGTGCTTGGACGTCGCGTAGACGTAGGCGCGGTTGATGAGGTTCTCGTCGGCGTGCGGATCATAGGCGCGCACCCGCTCCACCAGTTCGAACTGGCGCAAGAAGCGCGCGCGTCGTGGAGGCGCGTTGTCGCCCGCGCCGGCAGTGGGGGGCGCGGGCGTGGCGGCGACGCCGTCGCCGCTCATGAGCTCAGTACCGTTCGTCGCGCTGGGCTTCGGCTTCGGCCTGGAGCGCGCGCAGCACGTCCTCTTCGCTCGACTCCACCGGAGCGGTCAGCGCCAGGCGGTCCTGCTCGTCTTCGGCCTGCGCCGTCGGCTGGACGTCCTGATAGAGCATGACGAGGCTGTCGCGGATGTCGTCCGGGCGAACCGCCGACTCGGCGATCTCGCGCAGCGCCACCACCGGATCTTTATCGCGGTCGCGCTCGACCAGCGGCTCGGCCCCCGAGGAGATGTTGCGGGCGCGATGGGCCGCCAGCAGCACCAGGGAGAACCGGTTCGGAACCTTATCGACGCAATCTTCAACGGTGACGCGGGCCAAAGCGCATCCTTCTCGGCTGTTTCAGGGAGGCGAACGATCTACTTAGTCGTCTCGGCGCGATTGCGCAACGTGAAGCCTCAACGGCCCAAGGCGGCGCAAGCGCTGATCGGCGACAGCCTCGAGAAGCTCCTCCACGCTTTTTCCGGTAATAGGGTGCCGCCAGTCCGGCGCGATTTCGGCCAGTGGCGCCAGCACGAACGCCCGCTCCGCCAACCTTGGATGCGGTACAATTATGCCATCGTACGTCCCCGGCGGCGCCGCCATGTCAATGATGTCGAGGTCCAGCGTGCGCGCCGCCCAGCGTTCGCCGCGGGTGCGCCCGAACGCGGCTTCGACGGCGACAAGTTCGCGATAGAATTCCTTCGGGCTCTGCGCGGCCTCCACCCAAGCCACCGCATTGACGAAATCCGGCTGATCGCCACGCGGCAACGCCCGGCTTCGCCAAGCGCTCGACACGGCGCGGACGTTCAAGCCCCGCTGCGAAAGGCGCGCGAGCGCATGTTCCAGCAGCGCGGCGCCCGCGAGGCCTTCGAACGGCAGATTGGTTCCCAACGCAACAAAAGCGCGCGGCTGGTCGTTTGGCATGGAATCAACTCATGCCGCGAATTAGGGGCCGCGGGAGGAAATCACAATGACGATCGCTCTGGAGCGCTTGATTCATCCAAGCGAACGCATCGGCCTCTTCATCGACGGCGCCAATCTTTACTCAGCGGCCAAGAGCCTCGCCTTCGACATCGACTATCGCCGGCTGCTCGAAGAATTCAGACAGCACGGACGCTTCGTTCGCGCCTATTATTACACGGCGCTGGTTGAAGATCAGGATTTCTCACCGATCCGCCCGCTGGTGGATTGGCTGGACTACAACGGCTACACGCTCGTCACCAAACCCGCGCGCGAATTCACCGACGCGGCCGGCAGGCGCCGCTTCAAGGGCGACATGGACGTGGAGATCACGGTCGACCTGCTGCAGGCGGCGGCCTTTCTCGACCACGTATTCTTGTTTTCCGGCGACGGCGATTTCGTCGCCGTGGTCGAGGCCATGATGCGCAAGGGCGTGCGCGTCACCGTCGTCTCGACCATCAAATCCAATCCGCCGATGATCGCCGACGATTTGCGCCGCGCCGCCGACACCTTCCTCGACCTGGGGGACATGACCGATCTCATCGGCCGTCCGCCGCGCGAGCGCGCCCCCGGCGGGCGCTATGACGAATCCGAAGACTATGATGAAGATGGCGGGTGAGCGACGCGCCGCCCGAACCGCCCAAGGACTGCCCCCTGTGCCCGCGCCTCGTCGCCTATCGCGAGGCGAACGCGCGCGCCGAACCTCAGTGGTACAACGGCCCGGCCCCGTCTTTCGGGCCCGCGGATGCGCAACTCCTCGTCGTCGGCCTCGCGCCTGGCCGCGCCGGCGCGAACCGCACCGGACGTCCGTTCACCGGCGACTATGCCGGCGAATTGCTCTACGGCACGCTCAAGAAATTCGGCTTCGCGCAAGGTCAGTACCGCGCCGACCCGAACGACGGCTTCACGCTCGTCAATGCGATGGTCAGCAACGCCGTGCGCTGCGCGCCGCCGGAGAACAAGCCGGCGCCGGAAGAGATCGGGACATGCCGGCGCTTCTTGAGCGCCCGCTTGGCGGCGTTGCCGAAGCTCAAGGTGATCCTGGCGCTGGGCGCGATCGCACACGAGAGCGTGCTCCGCGCGCACGCGCTGAAGCCCGGCTTCGCGAAATTCGCGCATGGCTGCGAAGCGGAGCTCGCACCGCGCCGCACGCTGCTGTCGAGCTATCATTGCTCGCGCTACAACACGCAGACACGCCGGCTCACGACGGAAATGTTCGAGGCCGTCGTGGCGCGGGCCAAAGCCCTGATCGAGGCCGCCTAGGGCGCAACCCCATAGCTGGCGTAAAGCGCCGCGAGGCCCTCGTCCTGCTTCAGCGCCTGCGCGATATCGGCTTGTCCCTCTGCGGATCGGCCTAGCCGCAATTGGGCGACGCCGCGGCCGTAGAGCGAGTGGCCGTTGCCCTCCTGGCGCCTCACCGCCGCATCGTAGTCTGCGAACGCCGCCTGATAGTCGCCCAGCTGGAAATGCGCGAGCGCGCGGCTGTCCAGCACGTTGGCGTTGTTCGGCATCGCCGCCACGGCGCGCTCGCAATCGGCGAGCGCGAGGTCCAGCGCGCGGCGCGCCTTCGCCCGCACCCAACAGCGATCGTTGAACAGATAGCCGGCCGAGGAGAGTTCGACCGCCTTGTTCAGGTCTTCGATCGCATGCTGGTAATCGTGCAGGTCCTCGTCGTAGATCGAGGCGCGCGCGCTGTAATTGTTGGCCGAATTCGGCTCAAGCCGGATCGCCATGCTGGCGTCGGCAAGCGCGCGCCGATAGTCGCCGCGGTTGCGATAGAACGCGCGCCGCCAGATGTAGGCGTTCGCGTCGTTCGGATCCGCGGCGACGGCGGCGTTGTAGTCCGCGAGCGCGGCGTCCGCCTGTTGCGCCTGTTCCTTGAGATAGGCGCGCTGCAGCAGAGCTCCCGCGCGCTCGGCCGGGCTCAGCCGGGTCTCCGCGAGATAGCGCGTGCAGCTTTGGATTTGCGCCTGCGGCGCGGCGTCCTCGTCGTCGAGGCAGGCCGAGCGAAGCGCTTCTCCGGGCGCGGGGGCGCGCGAACACGCCGACAGGGCGAGAAACACGACGAGCGCGGCGATGTGCTTCATCCCTTGTCTCTCAAGAGCCGCGATTGCTGGCGCTTCCATTCGCGATCCTTGGTCGCGGCGCGCTTGTCGTGCGCCTTTTTCCCGCGCGCGAGCGCGATCTCCAGCTTGGCGATCCCGCGCTCGTTGAAATAAAGCTTGAGCGGCGCCAGCGTGCGCCCTTCCCGCTCCACGGCGCTGCGCAGCTTGCTGAGTTCGCGGCCGCGCACCAGCAGCTTCCGCGGTCGCCGAGGCTCGTGATTGAACTGAGCGGCGGGCGCGTACTCGGGGATGTAGGCGTTGATGAGCCAAAGCTCGCCCTTCTCCGCGCTGGCGTAGCTTTCGGCGATATTGGCGCGTCCCGCGCGGAGCGCCTTCACCTCGGTGCCGAGCAATTGAATGCCGGCTTCAAGCGTCTCTTCGATCAGGTAATCAAAGCGCGCGCGGCGGTTTTCCGCCACCAGCTTGCGTTCGCTCACAGCAGCCCCGCTTCCGCCATGGCCTCGCGAATCTGCGCCTTGGCGGCCTCGCCGGGCGCCAGGATCGGCAAGCGCACTTCCTCGGTGCAGAGCCCAAGCAGCGCGCACGCGTATTTCGTCGGCCCGGGGCTGGGCTCGACGAACAGCGCCTTGTGCAGCGGCGCGAGCTTGAAATCGATCTCGCGCGCCGTTTCGTAAGCGCCTTGCAGCGCCGCGTCCTGCAATTGCGCGCACAGGCCCGGCGCGACGTTGGCCGTGACCGAAATACAGCCCTTGCCGCCGTGCGCGTTATAGCCCACGGCGATCGGATCATCGCCGCACAATTGAATGAAATCGTCTCCGCACGCGCGCCGCTGGCGCGCCACGCGCCCGACATCGCCGGCGGCGTCCTTCACGCCGATGACGTTTTTCAGTTTCGCGAGACGCCCGAGCGTCTCCACGCTGATGTCGACGACGGTGCGTCCGGGCACGTTGTAGACGAAGATTCCGATATCGACGGCGTCATTGATGGCCTTGAAATGCGCGTACAGGCCCTCCTGGCTGGGCTTGTTGTAATAGGGCGCGACCGACAGGATCGCGTCCGCCCCAACAGACTTGGCGTGGCGCGCGAGGCCGATGGCTTCCTCGGTGGAGTTCGATCCCGCGCCGGCGATCACCGGAACCTTGCCCGCCGCCGCCTCCACGCACAGCGCGACCACGCGGCGGTGCTCCTCATGGCTCAGCGTGGCGCTCTCCCCGGTTGTGCCGCAGGGTACGAGAGCATGCGAGCCCGCCGCGATCTGCCGCTCCACCAGGGCCTGAAAAGCCCGTTCATCTACGATTCCGTTCCGGAATGGTGTGATGAGCGCTGGAATGGATCCGTGAATCATTGGCAACACGCTGAAATATGGGATGGGCTTGGCGCAATTCCTGCCACAGTGTTGCGGCAGGTTAAAGCTGGGCGCGCCGCCGCGGGGACCGGCGTGCTAAACTGGGATTCGAGAGCTGCGCGGCATCTCAACCGGCGGAGGGCCCATGCGTAGTATGACGGTTTTCCGCGTCGCCCTGGTGGCGGCGGCGTCCAGCCTCTTGCTGGCGGCCTCGAGCACGGCGCAGACCCAGGTCGCCGCCGCAACGCCGCCGGACTCGGCGCAGCCAGCGCCGCCCCCGCAACCCAACGCCGCCGAAATGATGCGCCTTCGCGACGGCCTCGCCGCCGCGGAGGCGGGCGACTGGGCTGGCGTGGCCTCTCTGCGCGATCAGGCGGCCGATCCGCTCGTGCGCCGGCTGCTTGCCTGGCGGTTCGCCAGTTCGAACGACGCGCCGCTCTATTTTAACGATATCGCCGACGCCTTGCGCGACCTGCAGGGCTGGCCTGGCCGCAACGTCATGCGCCAACGGGCGGAGAAGGCGATTTTCGACTCCCGCCTCACGCCGAACGAACGCATCGCGTTTCTTCGCCAGGAAGGCGGGCCCGTTTCCGGCGACGGCCGCATCGCCCTCGCCCAGGCGCTTCGTCAGGCCGGGCAACGCAGCGAAGCCAACGAGATCGCCCGCGCGGCATGGCGGCAGGACAGCCTCTCGCCCGTCGGCGAGGCGGCGGCGACGGCCACGTTCGCCTCCGTGTTCAGCCAAAGCGACTACGCCGATCGCGTGAACATCCTGGTCTGGCGCGGGGAACGCAGCGCCGCGCAGCGCTTCTATTCCCAGATCAGCGCCGCCGACCGCGCCGTCGCACAAGCGCGCATCGCCCTGCAGCTCCGCCAGCGCCGCGGCCTGCAGCGTCTGGTCGATGCGGTGCCTGCGTCGCGGCGGGACGATCCCAGCCTGCTCTACGATCGTGTGCGCTACATTCGCCGCAGCGGCCGTCCGGAAGACGCGATGCCCATCGCCGCGCGCATCGATCCGAGCGAAGCGCCGCTGGCGGCGCGCGACGAAATCTACGATGAACGCCGGCTCTATGTGGCGCGCGCGCTGCGCAGCGGCCAGCCGCGCACCGCCTACCGGCTCGTCAGCAATCACGGCATGACGTCGGGCGAGGATTTCGCCGACGCGGAGTGGATATCGGGCTGGATCTCGCTGCGCTTCCTGCACGATCCTTCCCAGGCGAACGAACACTTCACGCACCTCGCTTCCAATGTCTCGGCGCCCGTGTCGCGCGCTCGCGCGCTCTATTGGCGCGCCGAGGCCGAGGCCGCGCTGGGGCAGGGCGACGCCGCGAGCGCGCATCTCGCCGAGGCCGCGAACTATCCGTTCACCTATTACGGCCAGCTCGCCGCACTGAAGCGGGGCGGCGCGCCGACGATCTCGCTTCCCATCGTCTCGCACATCAGCGACGAGGCCCGCGCGCGGTTCGACGGCCGCGAACTGGTGCGCGCGCTCAAGGCCGTGGGCGACGTCGGAAGCCGGCGCGATTTCGAAAGCATCGCCTATTATCTCGACGACGCGCTGGAAGATCCCCAGGAGATCGAGCTGCTTTCGCAGATGGCGCGCGACCGCGCCTACAGCCGCACCGCGCTGCGCAACGCCAAGGCCGGCCTGTTCCGCAACGTGATCGCCACCAGCGCGGCGTATCCCCTGCTCGAACTGCCGCCCGCGGCGCAACAATCGAATACGACGGAGCCGGCGCTGGTGCTGGCGATCATCCGCCAGGAAAGCGAGTTCGAACCCGATGTCGTCTCGCACGCCAACGCGCACGGCCTCATGCAAATCCTGCCCTCCACGGCGCGCTCCACCGCGCGCACACAGGGCATGGACTACGACCGCTCCATGCTGACCGGCGATCCCAGCTACAACATCACGCTGGGCGCCTCCTATCTCGGCCAGCTGATCGATCGCTACAACGGCTCTTATGTGCTCGCCGTTGCGGCCTACAACGCCGGCACCAGCAACGTCGACAATTGGATCAGGGATTGGGGCGACCCGCGCGCGCGCTCCACCGATGTCGTCGACTGGGTGGAAACCATCCCGTTCAGCGAAACGCGAAACTACGTGCAGCGGGTGATGGAGAACCTGCAGGTCTACCGCTACCGCCTTGCCGGCCAGCCGACGCCGATCGCGCTGATGCAGGACCTTCGCCGCGGCGGCTGAGCCGCGCGCGGCGTGATCACGAGCCTCGCGGCTTGGCCCGCCGCGTCGGCGCGGCGGCGACTGGATCTTCCGGCCAAGGATGCTTGGGATAGCGCCCGCGCATGTCGGCGCGCACGGCCGCGTAGGAACCGCGCCAAAAACCCGGCAGATCCTTGGTGGTCTGCACCGGGCGATGCGCCGGCGACAGCAGGCGCAATGTGAGCGGAGCGCGCCCGTCGGCTACGCTTGGATGCGTCGTCAGTCCGAACAATTCCTGCAGCCGCACATCCAGCGCCGGCCCGCCGTCGGCGGCGTAGTCGATCGTGAGCGCGCTGCCCGCGGGCGTGTCGAAACGCGCGGGCGCGGCTTCGTCGAGGCGACGCCGCAATGCGTGGGGCAAGCTGGCCGCGAGCGCCTGAGCGACGCCGACGTCGGCCAGCCGCTTCGCGCCGCCGAGAGCCGGCGCCAGCCATTGCGGGAGCGCCGCCGTCAACGCCTCGTCACTCCAGTCCGGCCAAATCTCGCCGTCCAGCGATCGCAGCAGCGCGACGCGGGCGCGCAATTGCGTGGCGGCGTCGTCCCACTCCAGCACGCTCAGCCCATTGTCGCGCACCGTGTCGAGCAGGGCTTGCTCGATGTCGGCGGCCTCCACGTTTTCCAGCGGGCCCTCGCTCAGCACGATGGCGCCGAGGCGGCGCGTGCGCCGCGCCCGCACCGCCCCGCTTGCCGGATCAACAGCGACGCGCGCGCCCTGCTCAATTGCGCCGGCGAACTCGCGCTCGATGTCCGCGAGCGCGATCGGCGCGGCGGCGAGAATGCGCGCGCGGTCCGCGGCGCCGGCCGTCTCGGCGACGACGAGATAGTGTTCGCGCGCCAGCGGTTCGGCGGGATCGAGCGACGCCGCGCGCCCGTTCGCCAGGAGAAAAGCGCCGCCGCGCGCCTTGGCGACGCGTTCCGGGTAGGCGTAGGCGAGCACGGCGCCGGCGCGTTCGGCGTCAATGCTTTCACCGCCGCCGCCCGCTTGTCCGGCGACGCGATCCGCCAGCGCGCGCGCCGCCCGCGCGCGCTCGCTCCGATCGCGCAACATGCCCTGCAGGCGTTCGCGCACATCGACGCTTCGTCCGCCGAGGCCCTGCTCCGTCAGCAGAACCGAAAGGTGCGCGGCAAGACGGGTCTCGCCCCCTGCCTTCGCCGCAACCACCATATGCGCAAGGCGTGGCGGCAGGGCGAGGCGCGACAGCGCGCGGCCGTGGTCCGTGAGGCGTCCCTCCGCGTCGATGGCGCCGATACGGGTTAGTCCCGCGACCGCCTGCTCCCAGGCCGCTCGCGGCGGAGGGTCGAGCCACGTCAGCACGGCCGGATCGCGCACGCCCCACGCCGCGAGATCGAGCGCAAGCGCGGACAGATCCGCGTCCAGCATTTCCGGGCGATCGAACGGCGGCAGCGCGCGCGTTTCGCCTTCGCTCCACAGGCGCCAGCACACGCCCGGCGCCAAGCGCCCGGCGCGGCCGCGGCGCTGTTCCACCGCAGCCTGGCTCGCACGCACCGTTTCGAGCCGCGACAGGCCGATGGCCGGCTCGAAGCGCGCCCGGCGCGTGAGCCCGCTGTCCACGACGATGCGCACGCCTTCGATGGTCAGGCTGGTCTCGGCGATCGACGTCGCCAGCACGACCTTGCGACGGCCCTCGGGGCTCGGCGCAATCGCGGCATCCTGATCGGCCGCGCTCATCGCGCCATAGAGCGGGCGCACGTCCACGTCGGGATCGCGCAGCTCGGCGCGGAGCAGCTCGGCCGTGCGCTCGATTTCGCGGGCGCCTGGGAGGAAGACGAGCGCGCTTCCGGGTTCGTTCAGCGCCTGGCGCACGCTTGCGGCGACGTGCTTCTCCAGCGCTGCGTGCGCCGCGCGCGGGCGGTAGCGCAGTTCGACCGGGAACATCCGGCCCGTGCATTCGACAATCGGTGCGTCCGCGAGCAACGATGCAACGCGCGCCACGTCCAAGGTGGCCGACATCACGAGCAGCCGAAGATCGGGGCGCAGCCCGCTCTGCGCATCGCGCGCAAGCGCAAGGCCCAGATCGCCTTCCAAGCTGCGTTCGTGGAACTCGTCGAACACGACCGCCGAGACGCCGCGCAATTCCGGATCACCCAGGATCATGCGCGTGAACACGCCTTCTGTGATCACTTCGATCCGGGTTTTCGGCCCGCTCCTGGCGTCCAGACGGACCCGATAGCCGATCGTGTCGCCGACTTGCTCATCGCGCTCGGCGGCCATGCGCGCGGCGGCAGCGCGCGCGGCGATGCGGCGCGGCGACAAAAGAAGGACTTTTCCAGCCGCCCAAGGCGCCTCGATCAAAGCGGGCGGAACCCGCGTCGTCTTGCCGGCGCCGGGCGGCGCAACCAGCACCGCTTCGGTCCGCGTTTCCAGCGCGGCGCGAAGTTCAGGCAAAACTGCGTCGACGGGCAGCATCATCGCCACTCGCTTAGCCGCCGGCCGCGCTTCTGTCTCGCCGGATTGGCGCTCGCGCGCGCAACCGGTATAGATGGAGCGTGCTGAGCTGGGGATGGTCATGCGGGTCAGACGGATAGAGACGGTCGCGTTAGCGGCGGGCATCGCTTTGATGAGCGGCTGCTCCACCGGACGCACGGCGGATACGCGCCGCGGCGTCGTCAGCGCGGCCGCCCAGCCGATGCGCGACGTCGGACTGATCCGCCCGGAAATACCGGCCTTGTTGCGCAATTACGAATATCCCTACGCCACCGCCGCGCTCGTCAATTGCCAGGCCGTCGCTTATGAGATCGGCCAATTGGATGCGGTGCTCGGTCCGGAGAGTTTCCAACCCGGCCCCAACCGCAATGCCTGGGACCGCAGCGGCGATTTCGCCGAGCAGCAGGTCGTCGATGCGGCGCAAGACACCGCCGAGGGCATCGTCCCGTTCCGTTCCTGGGTGCGGCGCATCACCGGCGCAAGCGCCGCGGAGCGCGAAGCGCTGCGCGCCGTCGCCAACGGTCAGCAGCGGCGCACGTTCTTGCGCGGCTATGGCGCGTCGATGGGCTGTCCCGGCATGGTGCCGGCGCCGCCGCCGCCCGCGCACGTGGCGCGCAACCCGGACGACAAGCCCATTCCCGCGCACTAGGGCGCGCGCAGCGCGGCGACGAATCCGTCGCGAAACGTTCCGAGCGCTTTCGCGGCGATGGCGGCGCGCAGCCGCTGCATCAGGTTCTGGTAATAGGCGACATTGTGCCACGAGAGCAGCGTCTGCCCGAGCAATTCGCCCGACTTGAACAAATGGTGCAGATACGCCTTTGAATAATCTCGGCTCGCCGGACAATCGCTGCTCGCATCCAGCGGCGCGGAATCTTCGGCGAACCGCGCGTTGGTGATGTTGAGCGGGCCGGCGTCGGTCCAGGCCTGACCGTGACGCCCCGAGCGCGTGGGAATGACGCAATCGAACATGTCCACGCCGCGGCACACCGCCTCGACAATGTCGAGCGGCTTGCCGACGCCCATCAGGTAGCGCGGCCGCTCCACCGGCAACAAGGGCGCGATGTGATCGAGCACGTCGAGCATTTCCGCCTGCGTTTCACCGACAGCTAGACCGCCAATCGCGTAACCGTCGAAGCCTTGCGCCACCAGCGCCTCGGCGGAAGCCGCGCGCAATACCATGTCCGTACCGCCCTGCACGATGGCGAAAAGATTCTGCGTCTCGCGCGCGCCGAACGCCGCCTTGCAGCGCGCTGCCCAGCGCAGCGAAAGCTGCATCGCCTTGCGCACGTCGGCTTCCGGCGCCGGCAGCGCTGGGCATTCGTCGAGCTGCATGACGATGTCCGCGCCCAGCAGGTCTGCTTGAATCTCGATCGCGCGCTCGGGCGTCAGCCGATGCTCGGAGCCATCGATGTGCGAACGGAACGTGACGCCTTGCTCGTCGAGCTTCCGCAGCTGCGCCAGCGACATCACCTGGAAGCCGCCGGAATCCGTCAGGATCGGCCTTTCCCAGCGCATGAAATGATGCAGCCCGCCCAGCCGCGCCACGCGTTCGGCGGTTGGCCGCAACATGAGATGATAGGTGTTGCCGAGAATGATGTCGACGCCCGTCGCCAGCACCTGATCCACCATCAGCGCCTTGACGCTGCCCGCCGTGCCCAGCGGCATGAAGGCGGGCGTGCGGATATCGCCGCGCGGCGTTTTCAGAACGCCGGTGCGCGCGGCGCCGTCGCGCGCGGAAATCTCGAACGGAAATGCGGTCACGCCCGCCGCCATAGCAAGCTGGCGTCGCCATAGGAATAGAAGCGATAGCCTTCAGCGATCGCGTGCGCATAGGCCGCGTGCATGCGCTCCAGCCCCGCGAAGGCCGAAACCAGCATGAACAGCGTCGAGCGCGGCAGATGGAAGTTGGTCCAGAGCCCATCCACCGCGCGGAAGCGATAGCCAGGCGTGATGAAGATATCCGTCTCGCCGGTCTCCGCCCGCACGCGCCCGTCTTCATCCGCGGCGGACTCCAGGCTGCGCAGCGCTGTCGTGCCGATGGCGATCACGCGCCGGCCTTCGGCGCGAGCGCGGTTGACGGCGTCGGCCGTCGCTGCCGGAATCTCGCGCCATTCGCTATGCATCTTGTGCGCGCTCGTGTCCTCGGCCTTCACGGGAAGAAACGTGCCCGCGCCGACATGCAGCGTGACGTACGCGCTCTCGACGCGCCGCGCCGCCAGCGCCGCGAGCAGCTCCGGCGTAAAATGCAGCCCCGCCGTCGGCGCGGCGATCGCGCCATCCTTGGCCGCGTACATGGTCTGGTAGTCGTCGCGGTCCGCGTCGTCTTCAGCGCGTTTCGCGGCGATGTAGGGCGGCAACGGCATCGCACCCGCCGCCATGATCGCCGCGTCGAGATCGGCGCCCGCAAGATCGAACGCCAGCGTGATCTCCCCGTCCTCGCCTTTCGCCGCGACCGTAGCGTCCAGCGCGCCAAGCAAACATGCGCGATCGTCCGTCTCGCCGAAGCGCACTCGGTCGCCCTCCTTCAAGCGCTTGCCCGGCTTGGCGAACGCGCTCCACCGCGAGGGCGAGAGACGCTTCAGCAACGTCGCCTCCACCGCGACGACGTTTTCCTCCCGCGTCCGCACGCCCTTAAGCCGCGCGGGGATCACGCGCGTATCGTTGAGCACCAGCAGATCGCCCGCGCGAAACAGCTCCGGCGCCTCGCGCACGATGCGGTCTTCCAGGCCGCCGTCCGCGCGCAGATGCAACAGCCGCGCACTATCGCGCGGCCGCGCCGGGCGCAGCGCGATGAGCTCTTCCGGCAGGTCAAAGTCGAATTGATCGACGCGCATATGCTCCCCCGGTTAAGGGAAAGCTGTCAGCGCGCGAAGCGTGATGACTGAGGGGGCGGCGCGGCGTCCGCAAACAGAAGCGCGGGCCCCC
>DASZQK010000059.1:0-20033 GCA_035549695.1 Caulobacterales bacterium
TCGTGCAGCCATTTGATCACCAGGCGCCGCGGCGGATCGGCTTCCACGATCTCGCCCGTATCGGCCACGCGGCCGTCGGCAAACACGAGACGCCACGACGAGCCGGCCTTGAAGTCGCTTTCAGCGTTCACGCCAAACCAATATTGCTTGATGAAGTCCGGCGTCGTCAGCGCCGCCCACAGCTTTTCCGGCGTGGTGTAGATGTAGGTGACATAGACGAACGTCGAAGTTTCACTCATCGCCTTCTCCTTCAAGCTCAATAAGGTTTGCCGAGCGCCGGCGCGCCGGTTTCCAGCACCGATTTCAGATTGGAGAGCACCTTCGGCCAGCCGCCCGAGACGGCCTCGATCATGAGCGAGCGCGGCAGCGGCTTCTCCAGCGCATGCGTGATCGTGAGCTTGATCGCGCCGTCAGCGGCCTCGAGCTCCATCGTGCAGCGTGTATAGCCTTCGGCCTTGTTTTCAGGCTTCCACTCATTGCGCCAGCGAATGACGAGGCGGCGCGGCGGATCGGCTTCGAGGATCTCGCCGGAATCCGCCAGCTTGCCGTCGGGATAAATGAGCTTCCACGATGAGCCGGCGCGGAAATCGCTCTCGGCCGTGCAGCCGAACCAGTATTCGCGCGTGAATTCCGGCGTCGTCAGATACGCCCACAGCTTTTCCTGCGTCGTACGGATGTACGTGACATAAACATAAGCCGCGCCCTCACTCATCGCGCTCTTCCTCCAGCTTGCGCTTCAGCTTCGAAAGCGCCTTGAGGCGCCCCCGCTCGAACTTGGCGATCCAGCGGTCGTAGATCTGCTGCAGCGGCACCGGGTTGAGGAAGTGCAGCTTCTCGCGTCCGCGCCACTGCACCGCCACCAGGTTCGCCTCTTCAAGCAGCGCGAGGTGTTGCGTGACGCCTTGGCGCGTCATCGCCATGTGCTCGCAAAGCTCGCTCAGCGTTTGCCCGTTCTCGGCGTGCAGCAGATCCAGCAGCTTTCGCCGCCCCGGATCGGCCAGCGCCTTGAACAAGAGATCCATATCGCTCATTCGCTGCCGCATAATATGCAAGTGTTTACTTGCATGTCAAGGCTGGCGCTTTCTTCGCCGCGTCGAAGCGCTAAATCGGCTCAGAACAAGGAGTGCTGCAGATGTCCGAACTGGTCCTCACCACGTACGATTGGGTTCCCCCGCCCCCGCGCGGCTTTGTGCGCGACTTGCGCGTGCGTTGGGCGCTCGAAGAAGCCGGGCTGCCCTATCGCGTGGAAAGCACGCCCTTCAAGGATCGCGGCCCCGAACATTTCGCGCATCAGCCGTTCGGCCAAGTTCCGTGGCTCACCGACGGCGACATCTCGATCTTCGAGAGCGGCGCCATCCTGCTTCACATCGGGGAACTCAGCGACAAGGTGCTATCGCGCGAGCCGAAGGCGCGCAGCGAAACCAAGGAATGGATGTTCGCGGCGCTCAATTCCATCGAGATGGGCAGCGTGCCCTGGTCCATCTTCCACTTCATGAATCAGACCGACGCGCCCGTGTTCAAATTCTTCGACGATTGGGTGAAGAACCTCCGCGTCCAGCGTATGGAGCCTGTCCTCGCCCAGCGCCAATGGCTGGCGGGGGATTTCTCCGTCGCCGACATCCTGATGTGCGACGTGCTGCGGCTGATCGATCGCTTTGACGGCCTGGCGAGTGCGCCCGCCTGCAGGGCTTATGTTTCGCGCGCCACGGCCCGGCCAGCGTTCGTCAAGGCGCACGCCGACCAGCTCGCGCACTTCGCGGCGGCGGATTGACACCGGAAATTCTCTTGCATTCCGCGCGCGTTACCTTATGTGCACGCGCTGATCGCGTGTTGGCGGAGCGTCCGCGCGGTTCGCTTCATCCGACGCCGCCGTTAGGAGTTTGCTCCGATGGCCACGCCTGCCAAAGACAACCGCAAAGCCGAACTTCTCGCCAACGTCGTCGAGCACATCGACATCGCCGCGTTCGACGCGCGCCCGATCATCGACGCCTGGGGCAAGATGAGCTTCACCTCCCGCGACGCCGCGCGCGCCGCGGAGATCCTCAATATGGGCCTCGCCGATCAAAGCTGCTCGATGTGGCTGATCATGGCGGGCTCGACCGGCGCGGGCGGCTGCCTGCACGTCTGGCGCGACATGGTGAGCTACAACATGATCGACGCCGTGGTCGCCACCGGCGCCTCGATCATCGACATGGATTTCCTCGAAGCGCTCGGCTTCAAGCACTACCAGGCCAAGGAAATCCCCGACGACAACACGCTGCGCTCGCTCTATATCGACCGCATCTACGACACCTACATCGATGAAGAAGAGCTGCAGCACGTCGATCACACGATCTACGAAATCTGCGAACGGCTTGAGCCGCGCCCCTACACCTCGCGCGAGTTTATCCGCGAAATCGGCAAATGGCTCGCCGCCGGCAACGCCAAGAAGCCCGACAGCCTCATTCAGCGCGCTTACGAAAAGGGCGTGCCGATTTTCGTGCCGGCGTTCTCCGATTGCTCGGCCGGCTTCGGCATCGTCAAGCACCAAGTCGAGCGCCGCAAAGCCGGCAAGCCGTATCTGACCATCGACAGCGGCGGCGATTTCCGCGAACTGACCGAGATCAAGCTCGCGGCAGGCACCACCGGCCTCTTCATGGTCGGCGGCGGGGTGCCGAAGAATTTCGCGCAGGACACCGTGGTCTGCGCCGAAATCCTCGGACACGAGGATGTCGAGATGCACAAATACGCCGTGCAGATCACGGTCGCCGACGTGCGCGACGGCGCCTGCTCCTCCTCCACGCTCAAGGAAGCCGCGAGCTGGGGCAAGGTGGACACCACGTTCGAACAGATGGTGTTCGCGGAAGCGACGTCCGTCGCGCCGCTGATCGTCAGCGACGCCTACCACCGCGGCCACTGGAAAAAGCGCGAGGCGCGCAACTGGGCCAAGCTGTTCGCCTGAGCGACCGCGGCGCCGAAACACGAAAGGCCGCTCCCGGCGAAAATTGCATCCGCGCGCCGAAGCGCATAGGCTGGCGGCGCTTTCGGCGGCGGTCAGAGGCTTACGTATGACGGTCATCGGTACGGTCGCCGCGATCCGTCGCTACCCAGTAAAATCCATGCAGGGGGAGACGCTCGACGCCGCCGCCGTCACGGAGCGCGGTCTCCCTTGGGATCGTGGCTACGCCGTCTTCGATCTTGCGGAGCGTCGCGCCGCGAGCGCGAAAATGAGCGCCAGGTTTCCGGGCCTGCTCGACTTTAGCGCGCGCTATGTGTCCGACGCCGATACGGCCATCACCCCGCCGGTTGCAGAGGTCACCTTCCCGGACGGACGTATCGCTCGAAGCGATGAGGCGGCGTGCGCGGAGCTGCTGTCTTCATGGTTCGCGGCGCCGACTGCGATCAGCACGACCGAAAGATGCAAATCGGCCGGCGGCGGGCAGATACGCCATGCCCGGCACGTTCTTCGACTATGCGCCCCTGCACCTGCTGACGGACGCAGCGCTGGCGAGCCTCGCCGCGCGCATGCCCCACTCGCAGATCGCGCTCGAACGCTTCCGGCCCAATGTGCTGATCGCAAGCGCCTCGCGCGAAGCGTTTCCGGAAAACGCCTGGACCGGGCGCACGATCCGCTTCGGCGATGAGGTCGCCGTCAAAGTCACGGATCCCTGCCCGCGTTGCGCCATGACCACTCTGCAACAGGCCGATCTGCCGAAAGACGCCCTGATCCTCAAAGGGATCGCAAAAGCCAACACCGTGTTTTCACCCGTGCTCGAGAGCAACCAACCCTGCCTCGGCGCTTACGCCTTCGTCGTCGGCGCCGGCGTGGTGCGCTGCGGCGATCCTGTATGGATTGACGAGAGCGCGACCTAGCCCCGTGCTGGCGACTGTGGCGTATTGAGCGCCGCGAACACCCAGGCGACGGCGCGGGCGTAGGCTCCTGCGGCAACGAGCCAACATGGCGCTCAGCGAAATTCTCTGTGATCGTCCGATCGCGATCCAGCCGCCTTTCGGTTGACCCAAAGCGGCCACGCGCCTTTGATTGCGCGTTGGAGGACTCCATGAACGACACCGGCGTCTCGCTCTACGAACAGATCGGCGGCTTCGACACGGTGCTCGCGCTCTGCCGCCGCTGGCACGCGCTCTGCCTGCAGGATCCGGTCGCCGCGCATCCGTTCGAGCACGACCTGCACCCGCAACACGATGAGCGACTCGCCGCCTATCTCTCGCAAGCCTTCGGCGGGCCCGCTCTTTACACCGCAGGATACGGCGACGAGAGCCACGTGCAGCGCCTTCACGCCTGCAACGGCGAACATATCGAACTTGACGAGGCCTGCCTCGCCGCGTTCGACCAGGCGCTCGCCGACGTTGGCGTCGCCGGCCCGACCGCCCGCCGAATTTCGTCCTATTTCCGCTCGGCCGTCGAAGCGCAGCGCGCCTGGTCGTCAGAGGGCGCGACTGTCCCGGCCGATCTTCCGTTCAGGATGGCGTGACGGAGCCGGACTTGTCGCCGATGCATGTCCAACCTTGTGACCGGAGATAGCCATGCGCCGTTCGCTCGCGCTGCTCGCGCTCGCCGCCCTGCTTGGCTGCGCTTCGGCGCCGGCTGAACTTCCCGCTTCGCCCGACTTCGTCGTCGAGAAGGTCGCGGAGCGCACGCTGGACGCGCTGCCGGAAGGCCCGCTCTATTGGCGCGTTGAAGCCTTCTCAAGTCTCGAGAAGGCGCAGGCGGCGGCGAGCGACGCCTCGCTTGCCGCCGCCGTTTCCGGGCGTTTCTGGCTTGTCACCCTCGGCGCCCAGGGCGATGCGACGCCCGGCGGCGAGCGCGTCGCGGAGATCGGTCCCGTGCCGCGCGTGAGCGCGCGCAGATACATGCTGCGGATCAATCATGCCCACGCGCCGCCGGGCGCGGCCACCAGCGTGCATACGCATCCCGGATCGGAGGCGTTTTACGTGCTCAGCGGACAACTGAGCCAACGGACCCCGCATGGAATCGCCCGCGTGAACGCGGGCCAAGCCATGAACGGCCACGCGCCAGGGATTGTCATGCAGCTGCAGAGCACCGGGCGCGAATCCCTCGACCAGCTGGTGCTGTTCGTTCTGGACGCCGACCGGCCGTTCTCCTCTCCCGCGCAATTTCAGCGATAGGAATGTCAGAACCTTACATTTTCCCCGGCCATTTCGCATGCGCGAAGCGTTGGCTTGACGCGCGCCTTCCGCAGGGTCGAGAATAAATGCGCTGTAACGCTGCGAGGGCGGGACATGGAAGGGATACCCTTCGTCGACCGCGCCATCTCGAACGTGGTGCGGGCGTTTTTTATTGTGCTGGGCGGGGTGTTCAGCGTCGCGTTCGGGTTTGAGGTCAGCAATCAAGCCCCGGTCGTCGACGACATCTCCGTCCCGCAGGAACTTGATGAGCGCGGCTACACGCCGACGGTGGTCGCCTCTCGCATTCTCTCCGAGTGGCACACCATCGCCGCTGTGGCGCAGACCACCAAAACCGCGCGCAACACCCGCGTTCCCGCCACCAAACAATTGCAGGAAGGCCAAGCCGACCTGGCGCTGCCGGGCCTCAATGTCTCGATCGGCGCGCTGGCGGACTATTTCAAATCCAAAGCCGGCATTCGCCAGGACCGTTTGCGCGGCAGCATCGTGATTTCGGAATCCGCCGCGCCGCAATGCGCGAACACGCACTGTTACACGTTCTTCCTCACTTTGAACGGGCAGCCCATGCGGACGCTGGCGGACCGCCCTGACATCGAGCCGCTGCTGCGCGACGCCGCGCGTCTCATGGTCGAAAACATCGATCCCTACGTGCTCGACAATTTCTACCTGCACAGCACCGTGGACGCCGAGCCCGACCGCCGCGCCGAGATGCAGCGCCTGACGACCATATTGCTGCGCAGCTCTTCCGCCGAGGAGCGGGGATGGGCCAATGCGCTGCAAGGCGTGATGCTCAACCGCGATCATCTCTGGGACCAAGCCATCCCGTACTTCGACCGCGCGCTCGCCTTGGACCCCAACAATTACTCCGCTTACAATTCCCGCTGCTGGGCCAAAGCGCACATCGATGGGCAGGCGCGCTCGGCCATCGCCGATTGCCGGGCGGGCCTGCGGATCAACCCGCGCTCCGAACAGACCCTGGACAGTCTGGCTTACGCGCTGGAGAAGGACGGCCAGCTCGATCTCGCCTTCAAGACGATCCGCTGCGCGCGGCGCATCACGCGCGGCGCCGACGCCGACATTGAGACGACCTACCATCATCTGCTCGAACTGCATCCCAAGCCCGCGCCGGAGCCGAGCGACGCCGAATGTCAAGGCGAGCGGCTGGCCGCGCCTCCGACGACGGCGGCGCCAGCCAACCAAGTCGACGGTCTTTTGCGGATGCTGGGCGTGCGCACGGGGTGATAAGAACAATCGTGGGGGGATCAAAACTCGCGTGCATGACGGCGGCGCTCGCACTGGCGGTCGCGGCGCCGGCGCACGCGCGCTCGCAACCGGTCGCCGCCTGCGGCTTCTCCCCGGCTACGTTCAGTTTCAATGGCGACCCCGCGACGCAGGCGCGCTGCCTGCTCCGCCCCTTCGGTGAAGGCGGCGAGCTGGACGACGAACAAGCGGCGCCTCCGCAACTGCCGGCGACGCTCGCGCAGCTGGTGGGCCAGCCCTTCGCGTTCGACCGCGACGCGACGCGGCGCGCGCTCTCGGCCGCGGGCTTCCCGGCGGACATCGCCGGCTCGATCGGCGATCCCATTTCGCGCGGCGGCGGAGCGCTCAATCTGCAGGCCCGCTATTTCGTCATTCATGACACGAGCACGCCCCCGCTCGACGATTTTCCCGCGGATATCGACACCAACAGGCGCATCAACAGCTTCGCTTGGTATCGCAGCGCGGATCCGATCGCCCACGTGTTCGTCAATCGGCGCGGCGAACTCGACGTCACTCAGGATTTCTCGCAGCCGTTGCGCGCCACCAAGCTCGAACACTTCGAGTATGGCGGCGATGAAGCGCGCGGCATGTTCCTGCATGTCGAGTTGGTGCAGCCGCGCCGCGACGATCCCGGCAAGCACGTCGGCAACCGCGCCATCGCGCCGACGCCTGGATTCACGCCGGCCCAATATCAGCGCCTGGCGCAGCTCTATGTGCTGGCGAGCGCGCGCGCCGGCGTCTGGCTGGTGCCGGGCTTTCACGCCAACATCGACCGTTGGATCCGCGATGCGCATGACGATCCGCAGAATTTCTCGTTGACCGAGTTCGACGCGGCCCTGGCGGCGCTGGTCGCCGCGATCGAGACCCCGGCCACAAGCCTCACATCGGCGACGCCGCCCTCGCACAGGCGCTGAGCCCCGCCCCTGCCGGTGCGGAAAGGCCGCGAGTGCGCGCCGCTATGCGACCAACTCGCCTTGCTGGCGCGGCGCGGGCGACTTAGCTTATCGGCCAACGATAAACTGAGGAACGCTCGATGGCTGATCGTCGCCTTGTCCTGACTGCACTCCTTGGCGCGATCGCGCTCGCCGCCTGTTCGCCGAAAGCCACGACGGCGGCCGCGCCCGCCACGATCGGGCTCGATCTTGCGGCGATGGACCAGAGCGTCCGGGCGGGGAACGATTTCTACGCCTATGCCAACGGAACTTGGCAGCGCACCACGGAAATCCCAGCGGACCGCTCTGGCGTCAGCGCCGCCTATCGCGCCTTCCTCGCCACCGAAGCGCGCAATCGGGAACTCATCGACGGTATTCTTCACTCCAACCCTGCCGCCGGCTCGGACGCCGCCCGCATCGCCAATTTCTACAATGCCTACACCAATACCGCGGCCATCGACGCAGCGGGCATGAGCCACATTCGGCCCGACCTGGAGCGCTTCCAGGCCATCGCCGACAAAACCGCTCTTTCCGCCGCCCTCGGCGCGCAGATTCGCGCCGACGTCGATCCTTTCAACGCCACCAACTTCTTCACCGAAAACCTCTTCGGCGTATTCGTAACGCAAGGCCTCGCGACGCCTGGCGAGGTGCTGCCCTACATCCTGCAGGGCGGCCTCGGCATGCCGGAGCGTGAATATTATCTCTCCAGCGATCCGCACATGGCGCAGCTGCGCACGGCCTACCGCGCCTATATCGAGCAGATCTTCACGCTCGCCGGCATTGACGACGCGCATGCGCGCGCGGACCGCGTCTACAATCTCGAAATGCGCATCGCCCGCGCCCACGACACGCGTGAGCAAAGCGAAAATCTGGCCGGTTCGGCGACGGTGTGGTCGCGCGCGGAATTGCAGCAGCGCGCGCCCGGCATCGACTGGGACGCGTTCCTGAACGCCGCGCAGCTCGGCGCTCAGCAGCGCTTCGCCGCGTATCACGCGCACGCCATAACGGGACTGTCGGCGCTTGTCGCCTCGCAACCGCTGCAGGCCTGGAAAGACTGGCTGGTGTTCCACCAGATCAACATGCATTCCGATGTGCTGCCGACGGCGATCGACCGCGCCTCCTTCGCCTTCTACGGCACCACGCTCTCCGGCACGCCGCAGCAGCGTGAACGGGGCAAGCGCGCTCTGTCCTCGCTCAATGTCTATCTGGGCGACGCCGTCGGCAAAGCCTATGTCGAACGCTATTTCCCCGCGTCCGCGCGCGAGGAAGTGCAATCCATGGTCGCCAACATCAAGGCGGCGTTCGCGCAGCGCATCCGCGCTCTCACCTGGATGGCGCCCTCGACGCGTGAACAAGCCCTGGCCAAAGCCGAAGGCATCGAAGTCGGCGTCGGCTATCCGGATAGGTGGCGCGACTATTCAAGCTACAATGTCAGCCCCGACAACGCCTACGCTAACGAGGTGAACGGGGCGCGCGTGGAGTACGCGCACCAGCTGGCCAAGATCGGCCATCCGATGGATCGCCGCGAGTGGTGGATGAATCCGCAGACCGTGAATGCGGTGAACCTGCCGGTGCAGAACGCGCTCAATTTCCCGGCAGGCATCCTGCAGCCGCCTTTCTTCGATCCGACCGCGGACGCAGCGTTCAACTACGGCGCCATCGGCGCGGTGATCGGCCACGAGATCAGCCACAGCTTCGACAACAGCGGCGCCGATTTCGACGCCAACGGCGTTCTTCGCAATTGGTGGACGTCCGCCGATCTCGCCGCCTTCCGCCAGCAAGGCCGCGCGCTTGCGGATCAATACAGCGCCTACGAACCGCTTCCGGGCCTGCACGTGAACGGCCCGCTGACGCTCGGGGAAAACCTTGCGGACCTCGCCGGACTTCAGGCAGCGCTCGAAGCCTATCACGCCTCGCTGCATGGCCAGCCCGCGCCCGTCATCAATGGCCTTACAGGGGATCAGCGCTTCTTCATCGCCTACGCGCAGACCTGGTCCACCAAGCTGCGCGATGCGGCCATGCGTCAGCGTATCGCCACCGACGGGCACGCGCCCGGCATGTATCGCGCGCTTACGGTGCGCAATCTCGACGCCTGGTACGCGGCGTTCGGCGTCGAACCCGCCGATGCGCTTTACCTTGCGCCTGACAAGCGCGTGCACGTGTGGTGACGCCCGGCAATGCTTTAGCCCGGATGAGGGCTGAGCGGCGGGCTGGCTAGGCGCGCGGTCTCAGCGCGCGAACAATCGCAACGCATCCTGCGCCGGCGACGACAAACCCGACCGTGGTCCACGTCAGCGACGGGCCTTCAAGAGGCGCGCAATCGGCGACGCACAGCACTGGCTGCATCCGCACGACGCCCAATCCTTGCAGGAACCAAAGCCCGCCCAGCACCAGGCAAACAAGCCCGACCAGAGTCAGTGCGATCTTCGCCATGCACTGCGCCTTCGCCGCGGAATATCGGCGATGATGCATCTAGAAGGCGCGCGTCGCGCGTCCAGGCGCCGCCTGAAAAAAAAGGGCGGCGCAAGCGCGCCGCCCTTTCTAACACGCTCGGCGCCGCGATCACGTCTTCAGGTCGAAGCGGTCGAGCTCCATCACCTTTGCCCAAGCTGCGACGAAATCCTTCACGAACTTCGCCTTGGCGTCGCTTTGCGCATAGACCTCCGCCAGCGCGCGCAGTTGCGCATTGGAGCCGAAAATGAGATCGACACGCGTGGCCGTCCATTTCGGCTGGCCGGATTTGCGGTCGCGGCCCTCATAGGCGTTGTCGCCGGTCGCGCTCCATTCCGTGCTCATATCGAGCAGATTGACGAAGAAGTCGTTGGTCAGCGTTTCGGCCTTGGCCGTGAACACGCCGTTCTTCGAACCGCCTGCATTGACGCCGAGCACGCGCAGCCCGCCGACCAGCACCGTCATTTCCGGCGCCGTCAGCGTCAGCAATTGCGCCTTGTCGACCAGCGCCTCTTCCGGCTGCATGAACGCGTCGCTGGTGTGGTAGTTGCGGAATCCGTCCGAGCGCGGCTTCAGCGCATCGAAAGACTCCACGTCGGTTTGCTCCTGCGAGGCGTCCATGCGCCCGGGCGTGAACGGGACTTTCACGTCCTGCCCCGCCGCCTTCGCCGCCTTTTCGACCGCGGCCGCCCCGCCGAGCACGATGAGATCGGCGAGCGAGACTTTCTTGCCGCCGGCGGCCGCACCGTTGAATTCCTTCTGGATAGCGTCCAGCTTGGCCAACACTTGCGCCAATTGCGGCGGGTCGTTCACCGCCCAGTCCTTTTGCGGCGCAAGGCGAATGCGCGCGCCATTGGCGCCGCCGCGCTTGTCGGAGCCACGGAACGTTGAGGCCGCCGCCCACGCCGTCGAAGCGAGCTGCGACACGGACAGACCGGACGCCAGGATCTTCGCCTTCAACGCTTCCGCGTCGGCCGCGTCGATCAGCGGGTGGTTTGCTTCCGGAATCGGATCTTGCCAGATCAGCGTTTCCTTGGGCACGAGCTTGCCGCGATAACGGACCTTCGGCCCCATGTCGCGGTGCGTGAGCTTGAACCAGGCGCGCGCGAACGCGTCGGCGAATTGGTCCGGATGCTCGAGAAAGCGCCGTGAGATTTTCTCGTAGGCGGGGTCGAAGCGCAGCGCGAGGTCGGTCGTCAGCATGGTCGGCACACGCTTCTTCGAGGGATCGAAGGGATCGGGGACATCCGCCGGCGCATTTTTGGCGCGCCATTGCTGAGCGCCCGCTGGGCTCTTCTCCAACTCCCATTCGTACTTGAACAGGTTTTCGAAGAACTTGTTGCTCCACTTGGTCGGCGTTTGCGACCAGATCACCTCCGGCCCGCCCGTGATGGCGTCGCCGCCGTGACCCTTGCCGTGCTTGCTGCGCCAGCCGAGCCCTTGGTCTTCGATCTGCGCGCCTTCCGGCTCCGGACCGACGAAGGACGGATCGCCCGCTCCGTGCGTCTTGCCGAAGCTGTGGCCGCCCGCGATCAGCGCCACCGTCTCTTCGTCGTTCATCGCCATGCGGTAGAAGGTCTCGCGGATGTCGCGCGCCGCCGCGACCGGATCGGGCTTGCCGTTCGGCCCTTCGGGATTGACGTAGATGAGGCCCATCTGCACGGCGCCCAGCGGATTTTGCAGATCGCGTTCGCCGCTGTAGCGCGAATCCCCAAGCCAGGTGCCTTCGGGACCCCAATAGAGTTCTTCCGGCTCCCACTGGTCAGCGCGGCCGCCGCCGAAACCGAACGTCTTGAAGCCCATCGATTCGAGCGCGACATTGCCGACGAGCACGTACAGATCGGCCCACGAAAGCTTGTTGCCGTACTTCTGCTTGATCGGCCAGAGCAGCCTGCGCGCCTTGTCGAGGTTGGCGTTGTCTGGCCACGAATTCAGCGGCGCGAAGCGCTGCTGGCCGCCTCCGGCTCCGCCGCGCCCGTCGGCGATGCGATATGTGCCGGCGCTGTGCCAGGCCAAGCGAATGAACAGCCCGCCATAATGGCCGAAATCCGCCGGCCACCAATCCTGGCTGTCGGTCATCAGCGCATGCAGATCCTTGATCACCGCGTCCAGGTCGAGCGTGTCGAATTCCTTCGCATAATCAAAAGCTGGGCCGAGCGGATCGGCCGACGGCGATTTTGCGTGCAAAACGCCAATGTTGAGCTGGTGCGGCCACCAGTCGCGATTGGTTCTGCCGCGCCCGTGCGCGACCGGGCATTTGGATTCGGTTCCGTCGGCCATGATCTGGTCCTCCTTAGGGTGCTTCGTAGCGGCTCGGGAGAGATCGGCCCAATCGGTTTTGCCACGCCTTCCATAGAGCGGCCCTATGGAACGGCCGGGCCGCAATCAGAGATCAGATCCGGCCGGGCGGCCTCACCCGCCGCTCTGGGTGATGTAGTCGATGATCCGGTCGGCGGTCTTGAACACATCGTCGAGCGTCTCGCTGGGCGCCTTCAGCGCGATCGCCTGCTCGACGGCGAAGCGGCGCATCTCGATCAGCACCTCATCCCATTCGTATTCGACCTCTTCAACATCTTCGGCCATCGGCACCTCCTGCGCGCCCGCAGTGGACCGCTTCGCCGCTTCAATCAACGCCCGCAAGCGCGGCGCGTCGCTCCGACAGAAAGCGGATGACCGCGGGATCGCGTTCGCGCGCGATGGCCTCGTCATAGGCGATGCGCGCTTCGGCGGCGCGGCCGAGCCTTGCAAGCAAATCCGCGCGTAGGGCCCAGAAGGGCTGATAGCTCCGCAGCGCCGGCGCCTGAAGCGCCTCGAGAACGGCCCAGCCGGCCTCCGGCCCGTCGCGGCGGGCGATCGCCGCCGCCCGGTTGAGCAGCACGACAGGCGACGGCGAAAGCGCGCAGAGGCCGTCATAGAGGGTGACGACGGCCGCCCAATCCGCGGCGCCGCGGCCACGCCGCGCCGCGTGCGCCGATTGGATCGCCGCTTCAAACTGAAACCGTCCCGCGCGCCCGGCGCGCGCCGCATGGCGCAGCAGCGCCTCGGCCTCGGCCTGAAGCGGCGCGCGCCACAGGCGAACGTCCTGCTGATCCAGGGGTACGAACCGGCCGTCGACGCGGCGCGCGGCGCGCCGCGCCTCGAGATGCAGCATGAGCGCTAGCAGCCCCAGCGCTTCAGGTTCGTCCGGCGTCTGCGTCAGCAGAACACGAGCCAGCCAGATCGCCTCTTCCGCCAGCGCGCGGCGATCGGGATCGGCGCCCTCCGCGTCGCTCCAGCCCTCGGAAAAAGCCGCATAGATCGCTTCGAGCACGGCTTCGAGGCGCAAGGGCCATTCCCCCGCTTCCGGAATGTCGAAGGCGACCCCGGCTTCGGCGATCTTCTTTTTCGCCCGCACCAGACGCTGGCTCATCGCCGCCGGCTCGACGAGAAACGCCGCCGCGATGCGTTCGGCGGAAAACCCGAGCACGGTTTGCAGCATGAGCGGCGTCCGGACGGGGCGATCGATCCCCGGATGCGCACACGCAAACATGAGCCCGAGGCGATGATCCGGCGCCTCGCTCTGGCCCACGCCGGCTTCCATCGCTTCGATGTCGAGCAAAATCTGCGCCTCGCCGGCGCGCGCGGTCTGGGCGCGCCGGGCCGCGTCGATGAGCTTGCGCTTGGCGGCGGCGAACAACCACGCCTCGGGCCGCGCCGGCGCGCCGGTGCGCGGCCAGACCGAAAGCGCCGCCGCGAACGCCTCGGCGAGCGCGTCTTCGGCGGCCGCCACATCGCGCGTGCGCGACGTCAGCAGCGCGAGCAAGCGGCCATAGCTTTCGCGCGCGATGCGTTCGGCTATGGCCGCTTCATTCAACGCTGCACGACGGGACGGACTTCGACGCCGCGTCCATAGCCGGCGCCGGGACACTTGCGCGCCCAGGCGATCGCTTCCGCTTCATTTGGCACGTCAATCAGGAAATAGCCGCCGAGTTCTTCCCGCGTCTCTGCGTAGGGGCCATCCGCCACGCCGTCCCTGCTCACGAGCTTGGCGGTGTCGGCGCCCTGCAGCTGATCGGCGGCGACCAGCACGCCGGCCGAGCGCACGGCGTCGGCGTACGCCATGTAGGCCGCGCGCACATCGTTCTGCTCCTGCGCCGGCAGATCGCGCCAAAAGGTGGGCGTGCGATGAATGAGGATCATGTAACGCATGGCATTTTCTCCTGAATGCGCCACAATGACGTTCGGCGCCCGCCGATTTCGACAGGCGCCGGACTTTTCACCGCATCACGACCGGCCGGACCTCGACGCCGCCGTGCATCGCGCCCGGGCATTGCTTGGCCCACTCGATCGCCTCGGCCTCACTATCCGCGTTGATCAGATAATAGCCGCCGAGCGTTTCCTTGGTGTCGACATAAGGTCCGTCCACCACGCTGGCCTTGCCCGCGCGCACCTTGACGCTCTTCGCCGTCGACGTCGGCTGCAGCTCATCACCGGCCACCAGCTTGTCGGCGTTCTTGAGCGCCTGGGTGTAGGCCATATAGGCGTCCATCGCTTCGGCGGCCTGCTCCGGCGTCATGCTGGCCCAGACATCTTCGCCGCCATAGATCAGGATCATGTATTGCATCGCCGCACCTCAAATCCGCGGGGCCCCATCGCCCCGCATGCTCGATGACGCGCCGCGCCCGGCCATTTCGACAAAACTCAGGCCGCCCGTTTCGAATCCCTCAACAGCCCGAGCCGCACGAGGCTTTCCGCCGTCGCCACGATCGCATCCTCATTCGAGCGCGGCTGCCACCCCAACAGCGCTTTGGCTTTGTCGTTGCTGGCCTGTTTGCTTTTGCCGAGCTCCGGCACCAGCTGACCGACCGCCGGATCGGCGAGCGCCGCCAGCTTGACCATCCAGTCCGGCAGTTCGCGCGTCGGCACGCGCCGCGCCGCGCCGCCCATGCGCGCCTTCAGCACTTTG
The DNA here is from genome assembly GCA_035549695.1 of Caulobacterales bacterium. Classification (GTDB taxonomy): domain Bacteria; phylum Pseudomonadota; class Alphaproteobacteria; order Caulobacterales; family Aquidulcibacteraceae; genus Vitreimonas. The sequence continues at coordinate 14,734 of DASZQK010000059.1, forward strand.
GCGATATCCAGCATCGACATAAACGGCCCGGCGATCGCCAGAAAGCGCTCGCCCTTCGCCTCGGGCCTCGTCATGCAGAGCACATGCATGGCGGCGACATCGCGCACATCGACGATGCCGAAACTGAATCGCGGGCAGCCCGGCATGGCTCCGTCCATCAGCTTCTGCACGATGAGAATCGAGGTGGAAAAATCGGAAGCCAGGACCGGGCCGAGCACGCCCACGGGATTGACCACGGAGAGTTCGAGTCCCGCACCATCGCCGTTGACATAGTCCCACGCCGCGCGTTCGGCGAGCGTCTTGGATTTGGCGTAGGCGCGCATGTCGCCGCCGTCGATCACGCTCCAGTCGTTCTCGGTGAACGGGCGGTTCATCGGCGCGTGTCCATAACCGATCGCGGCGAACGAGGACGTCAGAACGACGCGCTTGACGCCCGCCGCCTTCGCCGCGCGCAGCACCCGCAAGGCGCCTTCGCGCGCGGGGATGATCAGATCGTCTTCGTGCTTCGGCGCGCCTTGCGGGAATGGCGAAGCCACATGCAGCACGAAGGCGCAGCCGGCGACGGCTTCGCCCCAGCCTTCATCGCCCTCCAGATCGGCGGCATGGAAACTGAGCTTGTCGAGCGCCGGCGCGCCGGCGGCCGCGAGCGTCGTCCGCACCTCCGCCTCGCGCTTCAGATTGCGCACGGTCGCCTTCACCTGATAGCCGGCGGCCAGCAAATCGAGAATGCAATACGAGGCGATGAAGCCGGAGCCGCCCGTCACCAAAACCGTTTCGCTCATGGCGCTCTCCCTTATGCCGCGCGGCGCGGCGCCACCTGCTCCACGAAAGAGTCGAAGCCGGCCCAGAATTGAGCGCGGATGTCGTCGGTCTCCATCAGGATCTCATGCTTGGCGTCGGCGAGGATGATGAGCTTGCTGTTGGGCAAGAGCTTCGCGATCGCCTCGTGCGACTTGAGGTCCACCAATTGCTCCTGACCGGCGCTAAAGACCAGAACCGGCGTGCGGATGTGCGCCAGGGCGTTGGGCTGCAGGAAGCCGTCGATCATCTCGCTGGCCGCCGCCACCCAGCCGACTGTCGGCCCGGCGAGAGCGAGCGCCGGCTCCTCAGCGATCAGTCCCTGCGTGCGCGCGTGACGCTCCTTGTCGTGGGTGACCGGATTGCGTTTGAAGTTTTCACGCTTCCAGCGTGTCTCCACGCCCGGCGCGAAATTCGCGCCCAGGCCGAGCGAGGCGACAAACCGCACGTAGTTCTTGGCCAGATCGCCAAGCCCTTGGATGCCCCACATCGGCGCGGTGATGACGGCCGCGTCGAAATCCACGCGCCGCGTCTGCAACGCGCGCAGCACGATGGCCCCGCCCATCGAGTGCGCCAAGGCGATGTGCGGCCGCGGCAGCTTGGCGGCGAGCAGCCTGAGCGCGGTGGCGAGATCGTTGACCGGATCGTCGAAGCTCGCGAAGTGCCCCTTCAGCGGATTGTTGGTCTCGCGCCCCGAGAGCCCCTGGCCGCGCCAATCGATGCAGAACACGGCGAAGCCGCGCCCCTGCAGTTCGCGCGCCACCTCGAAATACTTTTCGATGAATTCCGTGCGGCCCGGCGCCACGATCACGGCGCCGCGCGGGGCTCCATGCGCGGGTGCGGTCAGCACGCGCAGACGCACGCCGCCGCGTCCCTCAAGCCAATGCTCCTCCGCGCCGTCCGGAATCTCGTTGCCGGGAACGCGGACGAAAGCCATCTGCGGGTTTAGCTGCGCAGCTTCGCCATGACGCTCTGCAATTGCATCGCCACGCCCATGTCGCCTTCGACACGGAGCTTGCCTTGCATGAACGCCGCCGTGGGGTCGAGCTTGCCTTCCGCCATGCTGACGAAATCCTCGAGCTTGATCTTGATGGTCGTGTCGGCGGGTCCGTCGTCCTTGCTGGCGGAGTTGGCGACGCCGTCGAGCATGATCTTGCCCGCATCGCCAAAATCGAACTTCACCTTCTTGCCCGGGACCGTGACGCCGGCGCTGGTGAACCGCGCTAAGATATCGTCCACACCCATCGTCTGATCCTCCGGACTGAATTGGCCCGCTCGTTACACACCAGCGCTGCTCCGCCCGCAAGGGCGATGACGGCGCGTCATCTCGGAAATCAGGGCGGACCCATGTTCTGCTGGCGCGGCGGCGGCGCCGGCTGACCGTTCGCGGGCTTGCGGAATTTCAACGTCATGCGGTCGCTCTCGCCGATGGCTTGATAGGGCCGCGCATCGAAGTGCGGATTGTCCGGCTGACCGAGGGGCGAGGTGCGCAATGTCGGCGGCAGCGTCCACACGCCGAACGGATGATTGTGGTTGTCGCGCGGGTTGGCGTTGATGTCGCTCGCGGCGACGAATTCGAGACCGGCCTCCTGCGCCAGCAAGCGCACATAGGGCTCCTGCACGTAGCCCGTGCCGGCGAGCGGATCCTGCAAGCCGCTCGACGGCGCGCGATGCTGTTCGACGCCGAGCACGCCGCCCGGCTTCAACGCGTCGAACAAGGCGCTGAAGACATGCTCGGCGACACCGCCGGCCATCAGCGTGTGGATGTTGTTGGCGAGGATGGCGAGGTCGACGCTGGACGGCGGCGCGAGCGGAGCTTCGGCGTTCACAACCGTCTCCACGATCTCGCCGAAGCGGCGGTTGTGCAGGAAGCGCGCGTCGAATTCCGCGAGCGTGGCGCGTTGCGCCGGCGAGGCCGTCGCCGGATCGAAGCTGGCCGCGATGAGGCGCCCGCCGCCATGCGCGAGATACGGCGCGATGATCGCCGTGTACCAGCCGCGGCCCGGCAAGATCTCAAGCACCGTCATGTCGGGCCGCAGGCCCCAGAATTGCAGCGTGGCGATGGGATGGCGCCAGGGATCGCGTTCCGGCTCGATCCGCCACGGGCCGCCGGCCGCCCAAGCCAGGGAGCCCGGCTGCGGCGCATCGGCGTCGCTCGAGCGCCCGCAGGCGGAAAGGCCGGCGCCGGCGATGAGCGCGGCCAAGCGTCGGCGGTCGAGGGTCGGCGCGGTCATCGCCGGAGCTTTGCCCCTAGAGGCCGCGGCTTGTCAAAGCGCCCGGGCGCCGCGCCCTTCACCCTCTTGAACCGCCTGGGCCCTTCCCCATCTCATCGCTTGCGAGGCGCTCGGCAGAGGCTTCGCGTGGACTTCTGAACCGCCCTCGCGGGGTTCATTGCGGTCCAATCGCCGCTCCCCCTGGGGAGCATGTCGCTTAATCGGAAAGGACATGAACCATGGCCACGACAGATCTTTCTCCCCTCTACCGGACCCTCGTCGGCTTCGACCGGATCGCGAACCTGATCGATCAGGCGGCGCGCCTCGACGCCGCTCCCGGGTATCCGCCGTTCAATGTCGAACAGACCGGCGAAGACAGCTTCCGCATCGAGCTTGCGGTCGCCGGCTTCAGCGAGAACGACCTCAACATTGAATTCAAACAGAACACATTGACCGTTTCCGGCGCGCGGCAGCCCGTGGATGAAACCCGGCGTTTCCTGCACCGCGGCATCGCCGAACGCAGTTTCGAGCGCCGTTTTGGCCTTGCCGACCATGTTCGCGTGGGTGGCGCCAAACTTGAAAACGGTCTTCTGACGATCGATCTCGTGCGCGAGCTTCCCGAAGTGCTGAAGCCCCGAAAGATCGAGATTAACGCGACGGCCCAGCCCAAGGCGAAAGCCCAGGTCCGGGCGTCGAATCCGGCCAACGACGAAGCGGCCTGAACCTCCGCTTCTCTCGCTCGCCGCGCGGCCTTCCCCTCCCCCCAAGCGGCCGCGCGGCGAGCACCTCCTCCCAGGGACTTCCGGACTTGCGGCGCGCCTTTGAGGCGCGCCGCCTTCATATCCGCCCATGCGGCGTGGGAACCGGCGCCTCTCGCGGACCGTTGTGATTCTTGGCAGGGAGGAACCGTCGGAAATGCTTGAGACCACGGCTGTTTTGGATGCCCTTCCCGTGGCCGTCTACGCCACCGACGCCGAGGGCCTCATTACGTATTACAATAACGCCGCGGCCGAGCTGTGGGGCCGGCGTCCTCTGCTGAATCGCGATAAATGGTGCGGCTCGCTTCGCCTCTACAATGCGGACGGCTCGCCGCTTTCCCATGAAGAATGTCCGATGGCGCAGACGCTGAAGCGCGGCGAGGCCGTGCGCGGCGCCACGGCGATCCTGGAGCGGGAGGACGGGGCGCGTATTCCTTTCATGCCCTATCCCACCCTGCTGCGCGGAGCGGACGGCCAGGTGACCGGCGCGGTCAACGTGCTTGCGGACATTTCCGAACGGCGCCGGGCCGAGCAGGAATCGGCGCGACTGGCGGCCATCGTCACGACGTCGGACGACGCCATTCTCAGCAAGTCGCTCGACGGCGTCATCCTTTCCTGGAACGCGGGCGCGCAGCGCATCTTCGGCTACGAAGCCGCCGAGATGGTCGGGCAGAGCATCTTCAAGATCATTCCGCCCGACCTGCATGGCGAGGAGCGCCATATTCTGGCGCAGCTGTCCCAGGGCGAGCGGGTGGATCATTACGAAACCACGCGCATCGCCAAGGACGGACGGCGCCTGCACATTTCATTGTCCGTGGCGCCGCTCAAGGACCAAAACGGAAGGGTCGTCGGCGCCTCGAAAATCGCGCGCGACATCACCGAGCGCAAGCGGCACGAACAAATGCTGGAATACCTGGTCAGGGAACTCAATCATCGCGTCAAAAACTCCCTGGCGACGGTGCAAGGCATCGCCAACCAGACGCTGCGCTATTCCGACTCGCGCGAGGAATTCGTCGCCACGTTCAACCGCCGGATTCGCGCCTTCGCCCGCGCGCACAGCCTCCTGCTCCGGCAGAAGCTGCAAGGCGCCGAGCTATCCGAATTGCTGCGCGCGGAGATCAGTGGCGACAACGCCGACGAGCGCATCTCCTACGACGGTCCGCTCGTCAGCCTCGATCCCGACCTCACGCTGCAACTGGCGCTGGTGCTGCATGAACTCGCCGCCAACGCGCACGAGTTCGGCGCGCTTTCCGCGCCTGAAGGGCGCCTCGCGGTCAGCTGGGAGGTAGAATCGAAGGCGGGCGAGCGGCGTCTCATGCTGCATTGGCGCGAGAGCGGGGGCCCCCGCGTGACCGCGCCGACCGGACGCGGATTCGGCTCGCAAATGATCGAAAAGGGCCTGGCTGCCTATCGCGGCGAAGCCTCGCTTTCTTTCGGCGCCGATGGCGTGAGTTGCGACATCGAGGTGCCGTTGGCGGATGTCGCGATCGAGCAGGAACGGCCCGCGGTCGAGGACGCGCGCGTCCTCGAC
>DASZQK010000060.1:0-46971 GCA_035549695.1 Caulobacterales bacterium
CGGTATCCGCCGCCGCCGCCGCCGTAGCCGCCGCCGCCACGGTCGCCGCCGCCGCTGCCGCGATAACCGCCGCCGCCGCCAAAGCCGCCGCGTTCACCGCCGCCAAAGCCGCCGGCGCCAAATTCCGCTGCTGGATCGGGATCGCCGCCGCCGCGCTTGCGCTTGTCTTTCTTGCGATCGTCAAATTCGTCGTTGTCAGATTCGTCGTCGAAGCTCATTCCACTAGTCCTGTATTGCCCGGGCGAATGCGCCAGGGCCCGCACGCGCGCAAAGGCGCCCGCACGTCACCGCGATCCTCAGCATGTTTTGGGGGGAAGGTATTTCGCCGCACGCTGCGGAATTTCGCACCACTCGCCGATCAAACTCGGCATTCACAACTTGCTTATGCGGGAGGGCGTTCCCAGGCGCAAGGGCGATTCGGCGCGCTTACGCCGGATTCATCTGGGATTTGCGCTCATGCGCGGCCATCACCTGCGAGACGACAAGCGCCCCGACGAGCTTTGAAACGATGCCCGTCATGATGGTTCCGAACGCAAAAATGCCCGGCACGACGAATGAAGCCAGAAAAATGAAGACAATCTGGTCCAGAGGGGCCGAGATGGCGCTAGACAGCAGGACGCGCTCGGACAGCGGCCGCTTCACAAAAGTGTAAACCGCCCAATCGACCGTTTCGCTCACCATGAACGCCGCGCCGCTGGCGGCAACGACCTGAATCCAGGAGGTGAGGCTGGACAGCATGAGGCCGGCCACCATCGCGGCGAAGATCCAGTGCTTCACCTCGTTTTGTGCGAAATCGCGCACAACCAGCACGAAGCCGGTGACGATCGCCAGGGGCTGGAACGCGCCCCCGCCCAGCCAATGCGGAATGGGAAATGTCGGCACCGCCGAGAACGACCAATTGATCAGCGGCATGAGCGCGACATAGGCCGCCGTCCACGGCTTGCGCATGATCAAAATGGCCAGCACCACCGCCGCCACGATCGGCACGGCGAATTGCGGCTGCTGCAGCGTAAGGAAGGCGTCGGCGACGTTCATGAGCGCGAACTTTGCCGAGCGCCGCTTCGTTGGCAATGCGCCGCGTGACGCATGTCACGTCCGCCGCAGCGGGAGCGATGTAAGGTGCGCTGCATTGAACTTCGCGAGCGCCGGCCGGCCGCGCTCGGTCAGAGGGCAAATGGTGGGAAAGAGGGGCGCGGAGCAAAGTCCGCGCCCCTCAATAATTCTCGACGCGCCAGCCGCCGCGTCCTTCAACGCCGAGCCGCTCCGACAGCGCTGGCAGCGTTTGGCGCAGCGCCTCGTCGAGGCCGTAGGGCGGATTGATCAGGAACATGCTTGAGCCGCTGAGCTTGCCTTCGGATGTTGGCGTGTCGACCCACAGATCGGCGCGCAACGAGGCGCGCGCGCCTTGGGCGCGCGTTTCCGCGTCGGCGGCGGCCAGCGCGCTTTCGCTCTTCATCGGCCGCCACCAGAGATACAGCCCATGGCCGAAGCGCCTGAGCGCGGGGCCCAGCGCGCGCGCGGCGCGCTCCAATTCGTCGGGCGCTTCGTAGGGCGGATCGATCAGCACGAGGCCGCGCCGTTCCGGGAAGGGCAGCAGCGCGCCCATCGCCTCCCAGCCGTCGCGCGCGTGCGTCTCGACGTTGCGCGCGGCGCGGAACCGCGCCTTCAAGGCAAGCGCGTCGTCCTTGTGCAGCTCGCACGCCGCGAGGCGATCGTCGTCGCGCAGCGCGCCCGCGATCAACGCCGGCGAACCCGGATAGAAGCGCAGCGCGCCATCCGGATTGGCTGCGCGCACCGCATCGACGTATGCGCGCGCCAAAGGCGGTGCCGCGTCCCATTCCCACAAGCGCGCTATCCCGTCCCGCCACTCCGGACTGCGCGCGGCTTCCTCGCTGTGCAGATCGTAGAGCCCGGGCCCCGCGTGCGTATCGAGCACGGCGAACGGCGCCGGTTTGCGCTTGAGCGCGTCGAGACAAAACACCAAAACCAGGTGCTTCAGCACGTCCGCGTGGTTGCCGGCGTGGAAGGCGTGGCGATAGTTCACGGACGCGGTTTAGAGGGAGCGGCAATCATGGCCAAGGTGTTGGGCGTCGGCGGCGTGTTCTTCAAGAGCGCCGATCCGGCGGCGTTGCGCGCCTGGTACGCAGAGGTGCTGGGGCTGGAGAGCGAAAGCTGGGGCGCGGTGTTCGAGCCGCAGGCGCTGACCGAGGTCGCCGGCAGCGCCACGGTGTGGGCGCCGTTTCAGGCCGACACCACCTATTTCGCCCCGGCCGCCAAGGACTTCATGTTCAACCTGATCGTCGACGACCTTGAAGGCGTGCTGGCGCGCTGCCGGCAAAACGGCGTCATGCCGCTGAAGCTGATGCCCGACGAAGCCAACGGCGCCTTCGCCCACATCCTCGATCCCGAGGGCAACAAGATCGAACTCTGGCAGCCGAAACCGATGGCTTGAGAGATCGGCGTCGGCGCGCCATTTTCGATGCATGAGCCGATTTCGCGATGACCCTGGAGAGCGCCGCTTCGAGCTGGAGGAAGGCGGCCATGTCGCCTTCGCGGATTATCGAATCGAGCCGAACGGCGTGCGGGTCATCCGCCACGTCGAAGCGCCGCCGGCTCTGCGGGGGACCGGAGCGGCGAAGCGGCTGATGGACGCCGCCGTCGCGCACGCGCGGCTCAACGGCTTCAAATTGCGCGCACGCTGCCCTTATGCCGTCGCCTATTTCGAGCGTTATCCGAAAGAACGCGACGTCCTCGGCTAGTGCGGGCCGACGCGCCGTTCGTGCTCGGCGTGCAAGACCTGATCGATGCGCGTGATCATCAGCGCACGCCTTTGGATCGCGGCTTCCAGCTTGTCGCGGTCGAGCAGCAATTCGGCGTGGGCGCGGTGGAGGCTGAGATGCGTTTCGATGCGCGCCTGCAGCACCAGCCATTGCACCGGCTTGCTGACATAGTCGTTGGCGCCCGCCGAAAAGCACGCGGCGATGATCGTGCTGTCGGCTTCGCCGGTCACCATGATGACGGGCAGTGTCGAAGAATCGTAGCTCTTGCGCAGCCGCCGCAGGGTTTCGATGCCCGACAGGTCGGGAAGGTTCACCTCGAGCAGCACGATGTCCGGAGAGATGCGAGCCGCCTGCGCAAGCGCCTGTTGCGCATCGTGCGCCTCGAAGACGCTGTAGCCGCGCCGCCCAAGCAGGCGGTTGAGCACGCTGCGCTTATCTTCGCTGTCGTCGACGATGAGCACGCGCGGGGGATGTGTTCCAAAAGTCGCGACAGGCATGCATGGCTTCTCCTCGAGCTCACACCGCCGCCCTTGCATCAACCTGCGCGCGATTTGCAAATGTTGCTTTAATATTCGCGGTAAACCCCGCGCTTACCTTCACTCAAGGGGCGCGGTCCGCGCGCAAGGGCGCGATCTGGAACGGCGGCGGCGTCTGGAACAACGACAGCGGAACGGCGCCCGCCATGGCGCCGTAGCCGGCGACGTTCGGATGCAGATGGTCGCCGGTCTCGTATGCGGGAAGCAAGGCGTCGGGCCGCGTCGGGTCGCGCATCACGGCGTCGAAATCGATCACGGCGTCGAAATGGCCGGGTGCGCGTATCCAGGCGTTGACGGCCTGACGGTCGGCCTCGTTCGCCGGCGTCGGTGCGTAATTCGCCGCGCCCATATAGGGCAGAATGGTCGCGCCATAGATCCGCACGCCATGCGCGTGCGCGCGGGCGATCATCTGCTCGTAGGCGCCGATCATGCGCGCCACGAGTTCGGCGTGCTGTTCGGGCGTCGCATCGTGCGACAACGTGCCGAGATCGTTCACCCCTTCAAGCACGATGACATAGCGAACGCCGGCCTGGGCGATGACGTCGCGGTCGAACCGCGCCACGGCGTTGGGGCCCAGGCCGTCCTGCAGCAGCCGGTTTCCGCCGACCCCGAGATTCAGCACGGACAGACGCCGTGTCGCAGGCGCCGCCTGCAGGCGATGCGAGAGCTGGTCGGGCCAGCGGTCGTTGCCGTCAGTGGTTGAGCCACGCCCGTCGGTGATGGAATCGCCGATCACCGCCACGGCCTCGGCGCCCGCGTCCGACACCGCCTCGATCGCGGCGATATGGTACCAGTGAGCGATTTCCTTTGCGGGTGCGAAGTCCGCCGCGGCGGTCAGATCGCCGTGGCCGATAAAGCTGGTCAGGCGTGAGCCGGGATGGCCCGTTTGCTGCGCGGGCGCATGCTCGAAATGCAGCGAGACGGCGATGTCGCTGAACGCCGGCGCGTCGAATGCGACCGGATCGGAAAGATAGTCCGCCCCCGCCGGGATGAGGACGTCGCGATCGCCGGAAAACCGAAGCGGGGTGATGGTCTGCGCCTGCACGCGCGGTGAGCCGGGCGCGCCGAGCGCGATCGTCGCGGCGGTGATGTGCAGCGGCTCCGTGCCGAACGCGTTGGATACGCGCAGCCGCAGCAGCTTGGCGCCGCGCGTCACGCGGACATACTGGCGCAGCGTCGCATCCGTGTAGTCGTCCGGTTCAAGCGCGTTGCGCTCTTCGGGAATCTGCTGCGAGGCGGCCCAGATCGCCACCCAGCGCCCGGCGGGCGCCTGCGGCGTCGTGCACGCCGCCAGCGCCAGAGCCAGGAGGAACGCCGCGGGGACTCTCACGCGTCGATGTCGCGCCGGCGCGTTTCCGGCAGGAACACGAGGCCGATCAGCGCCGTCGCGCCGGCGACGATCACCGGATACCAAAGGCCCGAATAGATGTTGCCGGTCGCGGCGACGATGGCGAAGGCGATGAAGGGAAGAAATCCGCCGAACCAGCCATTGCCGATGTGGTAGGGCAACGACATCGACGTGTAGCGGATGCGCGTGGGAAAGAGTTCCACCAGCATCGCCGCGATCGGCCCGTAGACCATGGTCACGAAGATGACGAGCAGCGCCAGGATGCCGATCACGACCGGCAGATTCATCTGCGCGGGTTCGGCCTTCGCCGGATAGCCATGCGCGGCCAGCGCGGCCTTCAGTTGATCCTGGAACGCCTTGATGGCGCCGGCGCGATCCGCCGTCGGCAATTGCGCGGGCTCCGGCGCGGTGAACACCGCCTCGCCGATATGCACGCTCGCCACCGCGCCCGGCGTTGCGACCGTGTTGTAATTGATCCCCGCCTTGGCGAGATAGGAGGCGGCGATGTCGCAGGAGAGCGTGTCGAACTTGGCCTTCCCGACCGGATCGAATTGCAGAGAACAGCGTGTCGGATCGGCGTGCACGGTGACGGGCGCGGCCGCCTGTGCATGCGCGAGGGCGGGATTGGCGGCCGTCGTCAGCGCGCTGAAGAGCGGGAAATAGGTCGCCGCGGCGATCAGGCAGCCGGCGAGGATGATGGGCTTTCTGCCGATCTTGTCGGAGAGCCAGCCGAAGAAGACGAAGAAGGGCGTGCCGATCGCCAACGCCGCCGCGATCAGCAGGTTGGCCATCATGCCGTCGACCTTGAGCACTTTCTGCAGGAAGAAGAGCGCGTAGAATTGCCCGCCGTACCAGACCACCGCTTGGCCGGCGACCGCGCCGAACAGGGCGATCAGGACGAGCTTCAGATTGCTCCAGCGGGCGAAGGCTTCGGCCAACGGCGCCTTCGACGTCTGTCCTTCCTCCTTCATTTTCCGGAAGATCGGGCTTTCCGACAGTTTCAACCGTATCCAAAGCGAAAAGCCCAGCAGGACGACGGAAATCAGAAATGAAACGCGCCAGCCGATCACGTCGAACGGGTTGGCGTCCGCCGCGCAGGCGCCGGGCGCGGCGCCGCACATCCAGGTTCCCCAGGTCTGGAAACGCGCCGGCTCGAACGCCCAACGCGTCACCACGATCACCACAAGCGAAAGCAGCAAGCCGAGCGTCGCCGTCGTCTGAATCCATGACGTGTAAAGGCCGCGCTTGGTGTTGGGCGCGTGCTCGGCGACATAGGTGGCGGCGCCGCCATATTCTCCGCCCAAGGCCAGGCCCTGCAGCAGCCGCAAGCCGATAAGCGTAAAGGGCGCGGCCAGGCCCCACTGATCGTAGCCGGGTAGAAGGCCGACGAGGAATGTCGAGAGGCCCATGATCGTCATGGTCACGAGAAACGTGTTTTTCCTGCCGACAACGTCGCCGATGCGGCCGAACACAAGCGCGCCGAACGGGCGCACGGCAAAGCCGGCGGCGAACGCCCCGAGCGCGAGGATGTAACCGGTGGTTTCGTTGACGCCGGAGAAGAAGTGCGTGGTGATCTGCGCCACCAGCGCGCCGTAGAGGTAGAAATCGTACCACTCGAACACGGTGCCAGCCGAGGAGGCCCCGATCACCAGCCGCTCGCTTGCGGTCGCCTTGTGATGCTTGGGCAGGGCCCCTGCGGCTTCAGTCATGACGCGCCTCCCCAGGCTTATTGTATCGTCGCTTCGAACGGACCCGCCGGCAGTCCGGACCGGTCGTAGAGATTGCACACCGGTCCATCGCCCCAGCAATAGCGCACGCGCGTCGCCGCGCCCGCATTCTCGAGCGTCACCGAAGCTTCATGAAGAACGGCGCCGACGAAGCGGCACGATGCTTCGTCGGCGCCGCAGAGTTCAAACCCGAGCGGGGCGCCGCTATAGGCGACGAGCGCGCCCTCCACGTCAGCAAAGCTCACGATCACCGAGGCGCCGTCGCGCCGCGCGCCGGCGATGCGCGGCCCGGACGGTGCAATGGCCTCGCCATAGATGACATGCCGCGCCGCGCGCGCGAGGCGGACGCCGACGGCCTGTTTGTTCGGCGGATGCAGATTATCGTTCATGCCGATGTCGATGGCGACCGCGAGGCCGGCATGCGCATCGGCCTCGACCGCGCGCCGCTGCGCCTCGCGCAGGCTGGCCCAGTCGGAATGGCCGGGCGCCGTCGGCGCCGCTCCGAAATTGGGAAGCTGGACGACGAGGAAGGGAAGGTCGGCGCCGAACTGGCCGCGCCAATCGCGCATCAATCCGCCGAGCAGCTTTTCATACTCGGAATAGCGGCCGGTGTTGGATTCGCCCTGGTACCAAAGCGCGCCTTTGAGCGCGTAAGGACCGATGGGCGCGATCATGGCGTTGTAGAGCGGCGACATGCCGCCAATGGAAAACCACGGCGCGTTCGGCGGATAGCCGGCGCTCTCCGGGACGGTCCGATAAGTCCAGCCGCCGCCGAGCGGGGCGACCTCTCCGCTCGGGAATATCAGCCCCATCCGCTCGGCGGGCCCGTACATCCCGCCCATGTCCCAGGTCGAGGTGACGGCGACGACGATGAGATTGTCGCCCTCGCGCAGCATGCCCGCGGGAACCGGATAAGTGCGCTCCGCGCTCCAGCCGAACGAGGCGCCGAGGGCCCGTCCGTTGATCCAGGTTTCGTCGATCTCGTCGATGGCCCCGAGTGAGAGCTGCGCTCCTTGCGACGCCTGCGCGGCGGTCAAGTGGACGCGGCGGCGGAAGAGGATCGTGCCGTCGCGATTGGTTTCGGCGACGCCCCATTTCTTCCAATCGCGCATCGGTTCAGGCACGGGCCGCCAGTTCGCCGGCGCGCTGGCGTCGTTCCATGGAGTGTCGCCGCCGGCGACATGGTCGCGCCACCAGCCCTCCCACATCGCGCCCAGCCGACGATTGCCCTCGGCGGGATCGCGCGCGTAGGCCTCGAGCAGATCGACCTGCGCTTCATAGCCGCCGATGGCGCGCATGCCGGGGCCGCTGATCCAGGTTTCGATGTTGGCGCCGCCCCAGGACGAATGAATGAGCCCGATCGGCGCATTCACGCTCGCCTGCAGTTCGCGCGCGAAAAAATAGCACACGGCCGAGAAGCTGCGCACGCTTTCGGGCGTCGCCGGGCTCCAGCTTACGGGGTTCTGGAATTGAGTTTGCGGCGTCACGCTGCTCGCGTGCGCAATGCTCATCAGCCTGATGCGGTCATTGTTGGCGCCGCGCGCTTCGAAATCGCCATAGAGCGATCCCGCCACGCTGAATTCCATATTGGACTGGCCGGAACAGAGGAACACATCGCCGACCATAATGTCGGCGGCGGTTTGCGTGCGGCCATGCGCTGTGCGCGCTGTGAGATCGAACGGGCCCCCGGCGCGCGCGGCCGGCAAGTTCAGGCGCCAGCGGCCGTTGTGGTCGGCGCGCGTGGAAATGCTGCGGCGATCGAACGTGACGATGACGCGTTCGTCGGGCGACGCCTCGCCCCACACCGGAATCGGCCGATCGCGTTGCAACACGGCGTGATCCTGGAACATGGGATTGAGCAACGGCGGGTCGGCGCGCGCCTCGCTCCACAGCGCAAGGCCGCACGCAAGCGCGGCGCAGAGGCGCACAGTTCCAGCTCCCCGCGTGAGCACGCCGTCCTCCCCGACGATTTTTTGTTAGCGCCACCATAGGGGCGCCTCACTTGGGGGCAAGCCCGTTCTCGCTTGAAGCGGCGCCAGCCCTAGCTCCGGTAGTCGCCGTTGATCTCGACGTAGCGCTTGGTGAGATCACACGTGTGCATCACCGCCGTTCCCATGCCGGGCCCCACATTGACGCTGATCTCGAGTTCCGGCCGCTTCATGTAAGCGCTGGTCGCGGCCTCGTCGTAATCCGGCGCGACGGCGCCGTCTCTCGCCGCCCAGAGCTCGCCAAAGCGCACGGACATCATTTCACGCTGCATCGGCTGGTCGGCGCGCCCGGCGGCGGCGACGATGCGGCCCCAGTTCGCGTCCTCGCCGGCGATGGCGGTTTTCACCAGCGGGCTCTCGCAAATGGTGCGGGCGATGCGTTTGGCCGAGAGCGCATTGGCGGCGCCGGTCACGGTGACTTTCACCAATTTTGTCGCGCCTTCGCCGTCGCGCACGATCTGGATGGCGAGATCGCTCAGCACGTGGCGCAGCGCCGCGCGAAAATCGTTGAGGCGCGAATCGTGCGCGTCGGCGATGGGCGGAACCTTGGCTCGGCCCGTCGCCAGGAGCAACACGCAATCATTGGTCGAACGATCGCCGTCGACGGTGATGGAATTGAAGCTGGTTTCGTTCTCGTCGCGCAGGATGGATTTGAGGATGGGCGCGGAAATCGCCGCATCGGTGAAGACGAACGCCAGCATCGTCGCCATGTTCGGCGCGATCATGCCGGAGCCTTTGCAGAATCCGGCCAGCGCCACGTCGGCGCCGTCGATCGCGCAGCGCGCGCCAGCGCCTTTCGGGAACGTGTCGGTCGTCATGATGGCTTCGGCCGCGGCCCGCCAGTCGATCGGCGCGAGCTCCATACGCGGCAGCGCGGCGATGATCTTCGCGTCGTCGAGCACGACCCCGATCACGCCCGTGGACGCCGCCATCAGCTCGCGCGCCGGCGCGCCGACCTTCTCGCCCGCCGCTTCGAGCGCGCGCCGGCAGGCCGCGTCGCCGGCCGCGCCGGTGAAGGAATTGGCGCAGCCCGCGTTCACCAGCAGCCCGCGCACATTGCCGCGATTGGCCGCGAGCGCCTGCTTGCACCAGTCGGTCGGCGCCGAGCCGACGGCGTTGGTGGTGAAGACGCCCGCCGCGCGCGCGCCCGCCGGAACGCGCACGAGCAGCACGTCCGCGCGCTCGTGCTTGTAGAAACCCGCGCGCCCGACCGCCGCCTCGACCCCGGCGACCGCCGGAAGATCGGGAAACGACGCGGGCGCCAGCGGCGAGATCGCGGCAGGCGGCCCGCTCATCAGTGCGGCGGTTCTTGCGTGGGCGCCGCGGTCGTCGTGGCGGCGGGACCGGGTGCGGCGGTGGTGGTCGCCGGCGGATTGGACGAGCCGTAGACCCCGCCCGGACCCATCGGGAAGGGGAAGGCCGGGGGCGCGTGCTGGCCGGGCGGCGCGGTGGCGTCCGGCGCGGAGGCGCCCGGCGCGCTCTGCGCCGTCGGCGGTCCGGCCGCCGGCTCGGACACCTCGCCGCCGGGTTCGGCGCCTTGCTCGCGTTCGCGCACGCGCTCGATCCGCGCGTTGCGTTCCAGCCGGTCCTGCAGTTCGCTGATCTCCTGGAAGCGCAGCCATTGAATGATGCGCGGGCGCAGTTCTTCCAGGCTTGGCGCGCCTTTTTCCCGCCGGTCCTCTACGCGCAGCAAGTGCCAAGTGTCCCCCACCTGCACCGGCCCGGCGACCTGGCCGACGCTGGTGCGTTCCTCCAAGTCGCGGATCGGCTGGGCCAAGTCGCCCACCTGCACGAATCCCATGTCGCCGCCGTCCGCGGCGGTGGCGCGGTCGGTGGAGACTTCAAAAGCGAGCGCCTCGAACCTTTCGCCTTGGTCGAGCCTTCTTTTGGCCGCGTCCGCCGCTTCCTTAGACTGGAACTGGATGTGGCGCAGATGGACTTCCTGGCCTTGGCCAAGCCGGCCGGCGTTTTCGCGATAGAGACGTTCGATGGCTTGGGGATCGTTGGCCCGCTGGTCGATCTCGTCATAGATCGCGGCGGCCAAGACCCGCTCCCGCGCGTTTTCCAGGCGCCGATGCACGTCCGGCTCCCGGTCGAGCCCGCGCGCTTCGGCCTCCATGGCGAAGAGGCGGAATTGAATGAGTTCCTCCAGCGCGAAGTAGAAGGCGTCGGAATTCGCGTCGAGATCCTGACCCTCCTGCAGCAGCCCGCGCTGCACTGCGTAGGTGCGCACGTCCTCGACATAGATCGGACGGCCGTTGACCGTCGCCGCCACCACCGGATTGGAAATGCCCGGACCCTGGCCCGTGTCGGGGCCGCGGCCGAGGCCGCAGCCGGCGAGCCCGCCCAGCGTCAGGCCGAGCGCAAGCGCGCCGGCGACCGAGACGAACCGCAGCTTCTGCCGATCCACACCCATGCCGTCACCCATCTCAACAGAAGGGCGCCGGCGCCTCGTCCATGGAGGTCGCATTGACACCGCCCAAGGCCGCTCTTAAGTCTCGCGAGCGCGCGAGTCGAGGGGGCTTTCGCACGCGCGCGCATGGCGGAGTGCAAGAAATAAGCCAGCAATTCCAAAGCTTAACTAAACCCGCACCGCGCCTGATGACTTCGGCGCATCAGGTCTAAATCCGCCCATGCTCAATCTCGCCAAACAGATTTTCGGCTCCGTCAACGAGCGCAAGGTTCGCGCCTTGCGGCCGGTGGTGCAGCGCATCAATGCGCTCGAGCCGCAATATGAGGCGCTCTCGGACGAAGCGCTCCGCAACAAGACCAGCGAATACCGCCATCGCCTGGCGCGCGGCTCCGCCACTCTGGACGACGTTCTGCCCGAAGCCTTCGCCACGGTGCGCGAGGCGGCCAAGCGCACGCTAGGCCAGCGTCACTACGACGTGCAGCTCCTGGGCGGCATCATCCTGCACCAGGGCAAGATTTCCGAAATGCGCACCGGCGAAGGCAAGACGCTAGTGGCGACGCTGCCCGTCTACCTCAATGCGCTCGAAAGCCGCGGCGTGCACGTCATCACGGTGAACGATTATCTGGCCAAGCGCGACAGCGACTGGATGGGTCAGATCTATCGCTTCCTCGGGCTCTCTGTCGGCGTCATCGTGCACGGCCTCTACGACAACGAGCGGCGCCAGGCTTACGCGGCGGACGTCACCTACGGCACCAACAACGAGTTCGGCTTCGACTATCTGCGCGACAACATGAAGTATTCGCTGGGCGAGATGGTCCAGCGCGGCCACCGCTTCGCCATCGTCGACGAAGTCGACTCGATCCTGATCGACGAAGCGCGCACGCCGCTCATCATCTCGGGCCCGACCGAGGACCGCAGCGAGTTCTACAAGAGCGTCGACGCGCTGGTGCCGCTGCTGGGCGCGGAGCATTTCGAGCTCGACGAAAAGCAGCGCTCCGTCACCTTCACCGAAATCGGCTCCGAGCGGATCGAGGAATTGCTCACCGAGCGCGGCCTGCTGCAGGGCTCGCTCTACGAGCCGTCCAACATTTCCGTCGTGCACCACGCCAACCAGGCGCTCCGGGCGCACAAGCTGTTCTTCCGCGACAAGGACTATATCGTCAAAGACGGCGAGATCATCCTGATCGACGAGTTCACCGGCCGCATGATGCATGGCCGGCGCCTGTCGGAAGGCCTGCACCAGGCGATCGAGGCGAAGGAAGGCGTCAACATCCAGCCGGAAAACCAGACGCTGGCTTCGATCACCTTCCAGAATTATTTCCGCCTCTACGACAAGCTTGGCGGCATGACCGGCACCGCGGCCACCGAGGCGCAGGAATTCGGCGATATCTACAAGCTCGACGTCGTCGAGATTCCCACCAACAAGAAGGTGCAGCGGCTCGATATCGACGACGAGGTCTACCGGACCGCGAAGGAGAAATACAAAGCCATCATCGAGGACATCGAAGAGACGCATAAGCGCCAGCAGCCGATCCTCGTCGGCACGGTCTCGATCGAGAAATCGGAATATCTGTCGAGCCTCCTGAAGCAGCGCGGCATCGCCCACCAGGTGCTCAACGCGCGCTATCACGAGCAGGAAGCGCAGATCGTGGCGCAGGCGGGCGTGCCCGGCGCGGTGACGATCGCCACCAACATGGCGGGACGCGGCACCGACATTCAGCTCGGCGGCAACGTGGACATGCGCGTCAAGGCCGGCCTCAAGGGCGATGAGACGCCTGAGCAGATCGCCGCGATCAAGAAGCAGATCGCCGCCGACGTCGACGCCAAGAAGCAACGCGCGCTCGACGCGGGCGGACTGTACGTGCTCGGCACCGAACGGCACGAAAGCCGCCGCATCGACAACCAGCTGCGCGGCCGGACGGGCCGCCAGGGCGATCCCGGCAAGTCGAAATTCTACATCTGCCTCGAAGACGATCTCTTGCGCATCTTCGCGGCCGAGCGCCTCGACGCGATCATGCGCGGCCTTGGCATCCAGGAGGGCGAGGCCATCGTCCATCCCTGGATGAACAAGGCGCTCGAAACCTCGCAGCGCCGCGTCGAACAGCGCAACTTCGAAATTCGCAAGAATTTGCTCAAGTACGACGACGTCATCAACGATCAGCGCAAGGCGATCTTCGAACAGCGCATCGAATTCATGCGCACCGCCGATGTGGCGCCAATCATCCGCGACATGCGCCATGACGTGGCGGAGAAGCTCGTCCACCGCTTCATGCCGGAGAAGGCGTATCCCGAACAATGGGACATCGTCGAGCTGACGGCGGAAGCGAAAGAAATCTTCGATATCGACGCGCCGTTCGCGGCGTGGGCGGCGGAAGAGGGCATCGCGCAGGACGAGATCATCGAGCGGCTGATCCGCGAGATCGATCACGCTTATGCGTCAAAGGCGGCGCTGCTTGGCCCGGAACGCCTGCGCGCGGTCGAGAAGCAGGTGCTGCTCTCGGTGGTGGATATGCGCTGGCGCGAGCACTTGTCGCTGCTCGACCACCTGCGCTCCGTCATCCATCTGCGCGGCTACGCGCAGCGCGATCCGTTGAACGAGTTCAAGACCGAAGCCTTCACGCTGTTCGGGCGCATGCTGCTCGATCTGCGCACGACCGTGACGCGCATGCTGATGAAGCTGCAGATCGGTCAGGCCGGCGAAGAGCCGCCGCGTCCGCCGCAGCATCTCGTCGAGGTGCATCGCAATCCGATCACCGGCGAAAACGAGATGGAAGCGCGCGACGATCCGATGCGCCCGGCAGGCTTCGATCGTCACAACCCGCACACCTGGGGCAAGGTCAGCCGCAACGCGCCGTGCCCGTGCGGCTCCGGCAAGAAATACAAGTATTGCCACGGCGACGTGCAGGCCGCGCAGGCTTAAGCGCGCTCAGCGTCGAGATCGAAGCGCGGCGGCTCTGACTCTTGCGCGCCGTCGCGGCTTGGATCGTGCGCCGCCGCGGCGCCGGTCGCCGCATCCATCGCCTCATCGCCATTGAGCGCGCCGCGCGGGCCGGGGCTGCGGCCATCGTGCTCCAGCGCGGGATCGCCGCCGATCAGATCGTCCGGGACTTCGGCCCAGCCGTCTTCCGCCATGCCGCTGCGGTCCAGGCCGTGGAGGCGCCGGACCGCCGCGACATCATCCGTGCGCGGCGCGGCGTCCGCTTTCTTCGCTTCGGGAACATCGCTCATGCGCTCTCAACGCGCTCGCGGGGCGAGAGGTCCGCGTGAACCGGTTCGGCCGGAGCGCGTTCACCTCCCTGGAGAAGTCGCCCGATGCGAGCGCCGTTTTCGCAATTGCGCCAGCGCGCCTATGAGCTGGCGGACACTGGTCAATTCGAAAGCTGGCTCGCCGTCGCCGCGCATATGGAGGCGGAGGGCTACGACAAAGCCTCGTCGCGCCTTCGCGCGGATCCCATTCTGCTGCGTTTGCTCGACGCGCGCTGCAAGCAGGCGCGCGAGACCTAGCGTCTCAATGCGGTCCGGCGAGCGTTTCGATCATCACGCGCCAATGCGTGAGTCCGTTATAGAGGCTTTGCACCGGCATGCGTTCGTTGAGGCCGTGCGAGAAGTCGTCGCTGTCCTTCAGAAAATATTCGCCGACGCCGTAGGTGGGAATTCCCGCCTCGCGAAAGAACACGCCGTCCGTCGCGCCCGCGGCCATGGCCGGGATGATGGGCACGCCGGGATAGCTGGCGTGCACGGCCTGCGTCACGGCGTCGAGCACGTCCTGACGCAAAGGCGAGGCGTCGCTTGAGTGATACTGGTCGAGGGGGACGACAACGATGCGCGGGCCTGCGAGATCCTGCAGCTTGGCTTGCACGGAAGCAATCGAGACGCCAGGGAAGATGCGGCAATTCACGGTGGCGGCGGCGCTTTGCGGCAGTGCGTTGTCGGCGTGCCCGCCGGCAAGCAGGGTCGGCACGCAGGTCGTGCGAATCTGCCCGACATGGAAAGGGTCTGCCGAAAGCGTCGCGGCGGCGCGGCGGTCTCCGGGGCGGGCGGCGAAGCGTGTCATCGCCGCGCCGATCGGGCCGCCCGTTGTGGGGCCCGCGGCGCGCATCGAAGCGATCGTCGTATCGTTCCACATCACCGGAAACGCATAGGCGCGCACGCGCGTCAGCGCGTCCACCACATCGTAAATGGCGTTGTCCGGCCGCGGTTGGGAGGAATGGCCGCCGGGATTGCGCGCCGTCAGCGTGAAGCTGGCGAAAGTCTTTTCCGCCGCTTGCAGGGCGTACGATGTCGGCGCCCCGGTTGCTTCATTGAGCGAACCGCCGCCGGCGTCGGCGTTGAGGGCGAATTCGGCGTCGACCAGATCGCGATGCGCGCGCAGCGTTTCGATCGTCGTGAAGCCGGAGGTCTCTTCGTCGCCGCTCAAATAGAAGATGAGATCGCGCGTGGGACGGAAGCCTTCCGCGCGCAGATCGAGCAGAGTCGCGGCTAGGGTGGCGACGCCGCTCTTGTCGTCGAAGGAACCGCGGCCGTAGAAGAATCCGTTTTCTTCCACCAGCGTGAACGGATCGCGCTCCCAATCGTCGCGGCGCGCCTCCACCACGTCCATGTGGCCGATCAGCAGAATGGGCCGCCCGCCCGAACCGTCGCCCCGATAGCGCACGACCAGCGCCGCGGTTTGGCCGTAGGGGAGAATATGCACGTCGCTTTCGGCGAAGCCTGCGTCGCGGAACAAGCCGGCGAGGTAGGCGGCCATCGCCGGCGTCTGTCCGCCGCTGATGGAAGTGTTCATGTTGACGATGTGTTCGTAGATGGACCGCAAATGCGCGCGTTGCGGTTGGCTCGGCTCGGCGTGCGCCGACGCGACAAACAGGGCGCTGGCCGCCAGCGTGGCGAACTTTTGCAACACTCTCACGATTGAGGTTCCTTCAACTTGGCCAGAATGACGGTGTCGCGAAGGCCGATATGCGTTTTCCAGTTTTGTTTCAGGAGACCTTCGCGCTGAAATCCCGCGCGAAGGAACAGGCTCATGGAAGCGCCGTTCTCAGGATCGACGTCGGCGAACAACCGGTGCAGCTTCAGCGCCTCGAACGCATAGGCTTCCACCAGTTTCAACGCTTTCGCGGCGATGCCGCGTCCTTGCGCCTCACGCCTCAAGATCACGCCCAGCTCGCCGACGCCTTCGCGGCGGATGAACAGCGCGATGCGTCCGAGCGCGTCCTCGCCGTCTTCGGTGATCGCCCAGGCATCGGCGCCGATCACCGTCAGCGTCTGCTCGATGGAGCGCGCGGTTTCGGCCTCGTCTCGATGCGCCGGTCCGGACCAGTATTGATGCGCATCCGGATCGCCATGCGCGAGAAACAGCGCCTTCGCGTCCGCGACCGTCAGTGGGCGCAATACGACGCCCTCCGTGCGCAGAATCGCCGTCACGTCGCCGCTTTGGCGCGTTCGCTGGCGCGCTGCTTGACGCTTTCGCTGCGCAGCTGGCCGCAGGCGGCGAGGATGTCGCGCCCGCGCGGCGTGCGGATGGGCGAAGCGTAGCCGGCCTTGTTCAGCACGGCGGCGAAGCTTTCGATCACGCCCCAGTCCGAGCACTCATAGCGCGTGCCGGGCCACGGATTGAACGGGATCAGGTTGATCTTCGCCGGCACGCCGGCCAGCAGCTTCACCAGCGCCTTCGCTTCCGGCAGCGTATCGTTCACGCCCTTGAGCATCACGTATTCGAATGTGACGCGCTTGGCATTGCCGAGCGAGGGATATTGCCGGATCGCGGCGAACAATTCCTCAAGTGGATATTTTTTGTTCAGCGGCACCAGTTCGTTGCGCAGCGCATCGTTGGTCGCGTGCAGCGAGATCGCCAGCATCGCGCCGGTGCGTTCGCCCAACTCGGCGATTTTCGGCGCGACGCCCGCAGTGGAAACCGTGATGCGGCGGCGTGAAATGGAAATGCCGTCGCCGTCCGAAATGATGTCGATGGCGCCCGCGACGTTGTCCAGATTGTAGAGCGGCTCGCCCATGCCCATGAAGACGATATTGGTGAGCGCGCGGTCTTCGTTGGAGGTCGGCCATTCTTCGAGCGCATCGCGCGCGATCATCACCTGCGCGACGATCTCGGCGGCGGTCAGGTTACGCACCAGTTTTTGCGTGCCGGTGTGGCAGAACGTGCAATTCAGCGTGCAGCCGACTTGCGAGCTCACGCACAGCGCGCCCGAACGCCCCACGTCGGGAATGAACACGCATTCCGCTTCGACGCCCGGCCCCATGCGGATCAGCCATTTGCGCGTGCCGTCCTGGCTGACTTGCGCCGCGGCGATCTCCGGCCGCGCCAACGTGTAGCGCCGCTCCAGCTCCGCGCGCAGCTCCTTGGCGACATTGGTCATCGCCGCGAACTCGGTGACGCCGTAATGATAGATCCAGCGCCAGAGCTGCTCGGCGCGCATCTTCGCCTTGCCCGCATCGACGCCGATGGCGACAAGCTTTTCCGCCAGTTCCTGGCGGTTAAGGCCGACGAGAGAGGGAAGCGGGTTCACGTGCCGGGTTATGGGGAGTGCGGGGGCGCCACGCAATCCCTCTAACGCTTGGATTTCAGCGGCTCGCTCATGTTCAGCGGCGGACCGCCCGGCATGATCGGCCGGGGCGGATAGCCGCCCATGGCCACGGTGCGGTCGTACATGACGAGCGCGCCGGCGAGGCCGACATTGAGCGAAAACTTGGTCGGGATTTTCACCACGTGCGCGCAGCGCGACATGAGCGCCGGCGAGATCGAGCCGCGCTCGCGCCCGAACACGTAAGCCGCTTTGTTGGGATGCTTGAACGTCGGCAGCTCGACCGCATCCTCCGTTAGCTCGACGCCGACAAGCGTACAACCTTTCGGCAACAACACGGCGTCCACGGAATCGAACGCGTAGTAAGGCAGATGATCGAAGCTGCGCGAGGTGTCGCTGTTGTAGGCTTCGCGCACTTTCGGCGCGGCGTTGATGGTGAAGAAAAAGCTCGCCCCAAATGCATGCGCGGTGCGCATCAGCGCGCCGAGGTTCATCGGCTTGGAAATTTCTTCCGCGCCTATGCCGAAATAATAGCGCATCAACGCAGCCTGCAGTGTTCGAGGTCGAGGCCGTCCCCCTTGAGCGACGCCTCATAACGGTTCGGCGCGCCGGGCGGCGTATCGAGATGCTCCACGAATTGATAGGTCAGGCCGCCGCCCGAATACTGCGTCACGGTTGCGTCGGCCTGCGCATCGCGCCGCGCGTAGGCAAGCGTCTGCCGCGAATCCGCGCGCAAAATGAGCACGTCGTTGGATTCGCCCCGCTCGATGGCCTCGAATATCGCGCCGTCACAGCTCCACTGAAACACGGCGTCGTCCACGAAATAATGCTGCGGCGCGCACGCCGCCGACGCTAGAGCGAGAAGCGCCGCGAGAGAGCGTCTTGTCATCAGTGCCTGCAATGCTCGTAAGGGCCGCCCGCGGCGCCGTGGAGCGAGGCTTCGCCGGCGCGTTCCCAATATTCGATGCCGCCGCTTGCGTAACGCGCGCCGGAGGCGGAGCGGGCATGTTGCAAACGGTAATTGTGTCCAGCGGCCGCGACGTTCGCGCCATCGGACGTGAACGAAACACGGAATGATTTCCCGCCCGGACAGCGCCATTGCGTGCTGGCGATCACCGGGCCGCCGCCGCGATGTGTCGGCAGGCCCGGCATCGAGGCGCAGCCCGCGAGCAGCAACAACGGGGCGACAAGAGATATGCCTTTCATCGAAACGTCTTCACCTCTTTGATTCCCGTGCCGGTCGCCCATGCGCGTTTCATGCCGGGGCTGGTGAAAGGCGTCGCGATGTTGCACTCGGCGTCGACGGCGATCAGCCCGCCATCGCCGCCGAGTTTCACCATGTCATCCAGCGCGCCTCGGGTCGCTTGTTCGAGGGTTTGCCGCGCATAGGCCATGCGGGCCGAAACGTCGGCGGCGACGTTGGCGCGGATGAAGAATTCGCCCAGCCCCGTGCAAGAAATGGCGACGCGCTTGTCGGCCCAGCACCCTGCGCCGATGACCGGGCTGTCGCCCACGCGTCCGGGCAGCTTGCCCTTGATGCCCCCGGTCGAGGTCGCCGCGGCGAGATTGCCCAGCAGATCGCGCGCCACGCAGCCCACGGTGCCGACGCCCGTCTTGCCCTCGCCGGGCAAGCCGGAACGGGCGGGCGTGTAGTAGGCGACCGGATCGCCGACCTCAGGAAACTCGCGCGCCCGCGCGAATGCGGCGGCGCCGTTGCCCACGAGCATGACGTGTGGCGTATCCTCCATCACCGCACGCGCGATGCGGATGGGGGAGATAAAGCCCTGCAAGGCGGCGACCGCGCCCGCGGCTCGCGCGCGTCCGTCCATGATGGCGGCGTCGAGTTCGTATTCGCCGATCGCGTTCGGGCCGGCGCCTTTGCCGGCGACGTGAAAGCCGCTGGCCTCGAGCGCGGCGACCATTTCCGTCACGACCTCGACGGCGTTCTTGCCGCGCGAGAGCATCTCCACGCCGTCGTCGAGCAGCGCGCGCATGTGCATCTCTTCGCGTTCGTAGCTCTCGCGCGCCATGGCGCCCGCGCCGCCGTGCAGCGCCAGAGCCCAGTTCATGCCAGCTTCTTGCGCGGGAACAAAAAGCCCTCGCGCCAGCCCACATACAGCCCGATCAAGGTCGCCGTCGGCAGCACGGCGTCGGTGAAATCGAAGACATCGACGAACTCGAACACATAGGCCAGGCCCGGCTTGCCCCAGAGCGCGAACACGGCGACGGCGCCCACGCCGTCCTCCGCCGTGCCCACCCCCGGCATCCAACCAAACACCAGGTCCGCGGCGTCAATCAGCACCGATATGGCGAGACGCGTGAAATAGCCGCTGCGTGTCATCCTGTTCCCCGCGCTTCGACGCCTTGTACCGCTGGCGCTCTCCCGGCAAAAGCCGGTTATGCTCGAAAGCTGATGCGGAGGCGACGACGATGAAGGCGCTGTTGAGCAGAACTCCCGGGCCCCCCGAGACCCTGCTTCTCGAGGACGTCCCCGATCCGGCGCCCGCGGCGGGCGAGGTGCTGATCGCCGTCAAGGCGGCGGGCGTGAACTTTCCCGACGCGCTGATCATCGAGGACAAATATCAATTCAAGCCCGAGCGTCCGTTCGCGCCGGGCGGCGAGGTCGCCGGCGTGATCGAGGCCGTGGGGCCGGGCGTCGACCGCTTCCATGTCGGCGATCGCGTGATCGGGTCGGTGGGCTGGGGCGGCTTCGCCGAGAAAGTGGCGACGCCCGCCAATCGCCTCATCGCCATTCCCGAAGACATGCCGTTCGATGAAGCGTCGGCGTTCATCCTCACATACGGAACGTCCTATTACGCGCTGAAAGATCGGGGCGGGCTCAAGGCGGGCGAGACCGTTCTCATATTGGGCGCGGCCGGCGGCGTCGGCGTTGCCGCGATCGAACTGGCGAAAGCCATGGGCGCGCGCGTCGTCGCCGCCGTGTCGACGCCCGAGAAGGCGCAGTTCGCACGCGCGGCGGGCGCCGATGATGCGGTGATCTATCTCAAGCCGCCGTTCAGCAAGGAGCAGGGACGCGCCATCTCCGACATGTTCAAACAGGCGACGGGCGGAGGCGCCGACGTCGCATATGACGCAGTCGGAGGTCCTTACTGCGATCCAGCCTTGCGCGCCATGAATTGGAACGGACGCTATCTCGTCGTCGGTTTCCCGGCGGGCATTCCCATGCCGCCGCTCAATCTCACGCTGCTGAAATCATCCGCGATCGTCGGCGTGTTCTGGGGCGCGTCGGTGGCGCGCGAACCCGAACTGCACGCGCAAAATGTCCGCGACCTGTTCGCCTTCTACAAGGCCGGCAAGATTCGGCCGCGCATATCGCAACGTTTCGCCCTGAAGGACGGCGGGCAGGCGATCCGCGCGCTGGCCGACCGCAAGGCCAGCGGCAAGCTCGTGATCGTGATGCAATGAACGAGTTGCTCCATCCCCAGGTGTTGCTCATCCTCGTTTGGGCGCTCTGGGTGATTTCGTGGTTCGCCGCCGCGGCGTGGAGTTCGCGGGTCGCCGCCAGGCCCGGCCTCGGCAAGGAAGCGCCCAATCGCATCCTGACCGTGCTCGGCGCGATTCTGATCGGAGGGCGCGTGCATGTTCCGGGCTTGCCGCCATTGTGGCCGCCGAGCGACGCGGGCGCCTGGGCCGCGCTCGCCGCGGTGCTTGCCGGCGTGGCGTTCACGTGGTGGGCGCGCGTGACGCTCGGCGCGCTCTGGTCCGGCTCGGTCACGCGCAAGCACGACCATCGCATCATCGACACCGGGCCCTACGGCGTCGTGCGGCATCCGATCTATACCGGCATCCTGCTCGGCGTCTGGGCGACGGCGCTGTTTCTCGGCCGCATCGAAGCGCTGTTCGGCGCCTTGCTCATGACGGCGGGCTTCTGGCTGAAAGCGAGGCTCGAGGAAAGCTTTCTGGTCTCGGGGCTGGGCGAAGCGGCCTATGCCGATTACAAGCGGCGGGTGCCGATGTTGTTGCCGTTGGCGAAGGGGTGGGGCTGACCTTGAAGCTGAAAATCGCTGCGGCGCTGGCGTTTGCCGCGCTGTGCGCATCGCCCGCGGGCGCGGTGGTCGTGCTGCAGGAAACCTGGCGCGCCAATGGCGGCGCTCCGGGCCATTGGGAGCAGGGCTTTCAGGCGCATGAAGCATTGGCGGCGGAGCCGCAATTCCGCGCCATGGTTTCGCTGAGCCAGGACGGCGGGAAGGAATACGGCGTCGCATCGGGCGTGTGGATCGGCAATCAGGACGGACGCGCCATGATCCTCACCGCCGCCCACGTGTTCGACGACGGGTCGACGCCCAAGGAAACGCTGGTGCGCACTACGGGCGGCGCCGTGCTGCGCGGCTCGCGCGTCTGGATTCATCCGCGCTGGAATTCGAGCGTCGATACGCGCGGCGGATTCGACTTCGCCATCGTACGCCTCACCGGGCCGATCACGGATGTCGGCGATCCGCCGACGCTCTACGCCGGCCGCGGTGAATTGCACCAGCGTTGCGTCATCGTCGGTTACGGCACGCATGGCGTGGCGCCCTACGGTTGGGGCTGGCGCTTCGGCGCCGCGCATGGCGATCACAGCACGGCGGCGGAGAACGTGGTCGACCAGATCACCGACATCGATTTCTCCAAACGCGACGGCGATTGGGGCAATGTCCTCTCGATCGATCTCGACGAGCCGCACGGCTCCGGCAAGAATCGCTGGGGCGATCTTGAGCCGGTGTCGCCGCTTGAGGGCATCCTGTCGCCGGGCGATTCCGGCGGGTCGATGTGGATTCGTTTCAGCACGGGATGGCGCGTTGTCGGCGTCAATTCGAGCGGCGATCCCGGCGCCGACTACCATGACGTTTCCAATTTCGCACGCGTCGCCACGCAGCAGGAATGGATCCAGTGGATTTATCCGGGCGCGCGGTTCGCGGAATAGCTCCGCGCCGGAGCGCGGTCGCGCCGCCCAGGCACGCGGCCTAGAGATACGAGAGCCACCAATCGCGCCGGTTGCGCTTCACGCTCGCCCACCAGGCGGAGAGCGGATAGAGCAGCGCGAGCACGCCGAGCCAGACCAGATAGACGATCGGCAGCGAGAAGCCGAAGCCGGCGAAATCGCCCGGCTGCGAGAACAAGTGCCGGAAATAGTCGACGAAGATGCCGGCGTCGTAGCCGGTCGCGACCCCGGCGATGAGCGCCACGGCATGGACGATGTAGATGTGCAGCACATAGGTGAAGAGCGGCACGCTGCCATAGGCCAGCAGCACCTTCGCCAACGGCCCCTGCAGCCGCGCAAGCAGCGGAAACAGCACGAACACTGGCCCCAAAGTGGCGCACACATAGAGCAGCGAAGGCGGATATTTTTGCACGTCGAGGAACGACATGACGTCGTGCGAAAGATCCGTCTGATGCGACCAGGGCTTCGGATCGCCGTAAAAATTGCCGCTGCGCAGCAGGAAAAAGAGCGCGATCATGGCGGCGCCAAGCACAATCAGCGTTCGGTCCCGCGCGGCGCGCTCACGCGTGAATATCTCGCCCACGCCATAGCCGAACGCCATCACCCCCGCCCATGGCAGCACCGGATAGAAATCGAACGCGATCGGCGCCCCGTTCAGCGTTTGAAATCCGCCCTCATCAAGAAAGATCCAGAGCCAACTCAGCGGTCCGAATTGCTGCGGCGTCAGCGGGTCGGAAAGATTGTGGAGCGCGATGACGCCGACGCCGATCGCCAGCACCGCCAGCCGCGGCAGCCATACCAGCGCCGACAGCGCGATCATCGACCAGCCGATCGCCCAGATCACCTGCAGGAACGGCACGCCGAGCGGCCAGAAGCTCCAGGCCCAGCCCACCAAGGTGAGTTCAAGGAAGATCAGCCACAAACCGCGCGTGAACAAAAACCCGGAGAGCTTCGCGCCGGTCTTGCCCTTGGTCGATTGCAGGTAGGCGGAAACGCCGGAGAGAAAAACGAACGTCGGCGCGCAAAAGTGCGTCACCCAGCGGGTGGCGTAGAGCGCGGGATAGGTCCGCGTCAGGTCGAGCGGATCGAATTGATAGGCCTGGGCGTGCACGTAGTCGCGCACGTGGTCGAGCGCCATGATGGCGATGACGAGCCCGCGCAGCATGTCGATCGCCGCAAGCCGTTCGCCCGCGGCGAGCGGCGCCGCTTTCGCCTTCGTTGGCGCCTCCGCGGCGGCGCCCATTGCGATATCGCTCATGCCGGTCCCCCGTCGAAGCCACTATAGTGCGCCGCTCCGCAAAGCCCCAGCGCCGCAAAATGCTAGCTCCCCGATGCTCGCGGGGCTGGCAGCAGCCGACCTGCAACTAAGAATGATTAAAATAGTAGTTGCGAATAACTCGCAATAGCGATACAAGCCCGATCGATTTCGGCGGGGGTCGCCGAGGCGAAGAGGGTGAGCGTCATGGGGTATGCCAAGCGTCCGCGTTCGTTGCGGGCGGAGACCGCTGCAGGGGGCGTGCTGGCGGGTGTGCTGGGGTTGGCGTGCGCCGCTCCGCCGGCCTGGGCCGACGATGTCGGGCAAACGCCCGGCGACACGATTGTGGTGACGGGCCAGCGTCAAACCAATCCGTACGGCGATCCCGACGCGCCTTACAAAGTCGATCGCTCGGCCAGTTCGCTGTTCACGGAGCCGCTGCTCGACACGCCGAAATCGGTGACGGTGCTTTCCGATTCTCTGATCCAGGATCTCGGCGTCAGTTCTTTCCGCGATATCTTTCGCGCCCAGCCGGGCGTCACGCTCGGCACCGGCGAGGGCGGCAACGCGTTTGGCGATCGCGTCTTCATCCGCGGCTTCGACGCGCGCAATGACGTCTATATCGACGGCGTGCGCGATCCCGGCGTCGGCACACGCGAGACGTTCGCCACCCAGCAAATCGAAATCCTGCGTGGGCCGAGTTCGACCTTTGGTGGACGCGGAACCACCGGCGGCGCCGTGAGCCTCGTTTCCAAGCAGCCCTCGGGCGAGGATCATAACGATCTCGACGTCACCGTCGGCACCGACAATCTGTATCGCGCCACCATCGACGTCGACCATGCCTTCGGCGAAAAGTTCGCCGTGCGCGTGAACGCGATGTATCACGAGCAGCAAACTCCAGGGCGCGACGAGGTCTATTCGAACCGCTGGGGCGCGGCGCTCGCCGCGGTCTATCATCCGACGCCGGACATCGATCTCGGCGTCGATTACTTTCATCTCTCGACCGATGCGCTGCCGGATTGGGGCGTGCCCTATGACGTCGCGCACAATCGGCCGTTTCAGGTCGATCGCGAAAACTATTACGGCATTCTTTCCCGCGACTTCAACGACACGTTCAGCGATGTCTACACGGCCAAAATCGACTGGCGATTCAACGAAAACCTGCGCCTGCATTCGATTGCGCGCTACGGCCAGAGCGGCAACGCCTACACCGCCTCGGCCCCCGAACAGCCGGACGCGACGCTGCGCACCGTGCGCGCCAACGCCAAGCGCCGCGACGCAGTCACGGAATACTGGGCCAATCAAACCAATCTGACGGCCGAGTTCGAGACGTTCGGCGTCGCCCACACGATGGTCGGCGGCTTCGAAGTTTCCCACGAAGAGACTCTCAACCGCACGCGCGCGTTCACCGAATGCGCCGTCCTTCCCTGCACCGGCCTCACCTCGAATCCGGTGCTCGACCTCGATCATCCCGACGCGCATACGCCGTGGCCGGCAAGTTCGGACGTGACGGGCCGGCCGGTGATCACCACCGACACCGTCGCCGGCTATCTGCTCGACACGCTGCATTTCAGCCCGCACTGGCAAGCGTTCGCCGGCGTGCGCTACGACGATTACGAGGCGCGAACCGAGGGCCTGTCGCCGGACCGCGACACGCAGTCGACGTTCTGGAACTGGCACGGCGGCGTCGTGTTCAAGCCGGTCGACTACACGTCATTCTATCTGAGCTACGGATCGTCCTCGAATCCGCCATGCGAACAGCTTGATGCGTTCGCCATCGACTATGGCGGCTGCGATGTGCGCGTGGTCGAACTCGATCCGGTGCGCAACACGTCTTGGGAGCTGGGCGCCAAGGCCAATATCAGTCACCTGAACCTCACCGCCGCGGTGTTCTCCATCAGCCGCGACGGCGCGCCCATCGCCGTCGGCTCCGGCTCGACCGCCGTGATCGGCGTGCAGGATCAGGAGGTCGTCGGCCTTGAACTGGGCGCCTCGGGCAACATCACGCAGCGCTGGAGCATCTTCAGCGGCGTGAGCCTGCTCGACACGAAGATCACCGACAGCTCCATCCCCAGCCAAATCGGCGCGCGTTTGCCCAACGTGTCGGAAGAGAGCTTTACGCTCACCACACGTTACGAGATCACCGATCGTTTTTCGTTCGGCGGCAGCGCGGTCTATAACAGCCAGAAATTCGGCGGCACGACGGTGGCGGGCGCAACGCGCGTGCCGGGCTATTGGCGTTACGACCTGTTCGGCGAATTCGAGATCCGCGACGGGCTTTCGCTGCACTTCAATGCGCTCAACGTCACCGACGAGCTGTACTATGATGCGCTTTATCGGAGCGCCACGCCCTTTACCTATGTCGCGCCGGGGCGTTCGGCTTCGATCACGCTCGACGTCGAATTCTGAGGAACGAAGCCGTGCTCATCTGCATTCCCGGCGTCTTGTCGAAAGAGGAGGTCTGCGCCATGCGGCGCATCCTCGAAGCGGCGCCTTGGACCGATGGGCGCGTCACCGCGGGCGCCCAGTCGGCGCTCGCCAAGGTGAACCAGCAGCTGCCGGAAGACTGCGCCGAGGCGCGTCAGCTTGGCGACGCCGTGCTCGATGCGCTCGGCCGTAGCCCGCTTTTTGTCTCGGCCGCGCTGCCGCTGAAGACATTTCCGCCGCTGTTCAATCGCTATGGCGAGGGCATGCGCTTCGATGCTCACATCGATAACGCCATTCGTCCGGTCAAGGGCGCGTCCGTGCGCGTGCGCACTGATCTTTCGGCGACGCTCTTCCTGAGCGAGCCGGACGAATATGACGGCGGCGAACTCGTCATCGAGCTGCCGTTCGGCGCTCAGGACGTGAAACTCGAGGCCGGCAGCCTCGTGCTCTATCCGGCTAGCAGCCTGCATCGCGTCAACGCAATCACGCGCGGGGCCCGCCTCGCTTCTTTCTTCTGGATTCAGAGCATGGTTCGCGACGACGGCGAGCGTGCGCTGCTATTCGACCTCGACCAGAGCATCCAAGCCCTCGCCAGCGAGCACGGACAGGCTCACGGCGAAGTCGTGCGGCTCACCGGCCTCTATCACAATTTGCTGCGCCGCTGGGCCGACGCCTGAGCTTACTGCGGCAGGAAGTAGTCCGGGAAATCATGCCGTACGCGTTCGAGGCCCTGTTCACGGCCCGCCGGCGCGCCGGCGTGAGCGCCGGGGACGGGAAGCGAATAGGCGATCTCGTAAAGCAAGAGGACTTTGTCGTATTCGTACCCCGACGCCAGCCGATCGGCGAAATCGGTCCAATACGCGGGATTGTAGGGATAAGCGCGGATCGCATTGAGCTGAAGCGCATCGATGTCCGTCGGCAGGCCGGCCGCGCGTGCTTGCGCCACGATCGGCTCGCCGCCCTCGGTCAAAATGAGCGCGAACGCCGCGTCGACGACCGGATGATGTTCGATACGCGTGCCTTTGAGCGAAGCGCGCGCCGTGACGCCGCTTGGAAAGTCGTGCTGCTGCTCGGTCAGCACCATGTCGAAGAAGCCGCGCACGGCCGGGTCGCGGGTCATGATGGAGCGGATGTTGCGGATCGGCTCGCAGGCGCCGACGTTCGGATTGGCGCAGTCGGGCTGCAGCGCCGGAAACATATTGAAGGTCACATTCATAAGCGCGACGGCGGCGGCGTCGCCGTCGCGCGGCCCGGTCTGGCGCACATAGTCGCTCCAGGCTTCCAGCGTCGGCCCATTGGGCGCGCGGCCGGCGACGGCATCCGTCGCAATTTGCGCGAAGCCGGGCCCCAGCGCCTGCTCCAGCGATTGCGCGGTCGTGTTGGCGACGGCGGCGGGAAGGGGATAGGCCTCGTCGATCGTCTCGGTCGCGGTCAGCCGCAACCGCATCGAACCGGCGGGGACGCCGCGAAAGCTCGCCTGAATTGATTGCGGCGCGTGGCCGCTTTGTCTGGCCCGCGCGAATAGCGCGGGATGTGCATAGACGAGCGATCTCAAGGTTGGCCAGAACGCCGCCGGCGGCGCGGCGCCCGCGCTGGGTTCGAAGACGCCGACCTCGCGGCGCCCGCATCTTGCACGCACCGTCCCGCGGGTCTCGGAAAGCGTGATGCGGGCGGACGGGAGTCCGGGGACGACGACGCCCAGTTCGATGTCGGCGTCGCAGGCGTCGGGTAATTCGGCGCTCCCGCCGGCGCCATCGGTGATCCGCTGCAGCAGCGCGCGATTCTGCCGCTCCATCACGCGAAACAGGACGGGCGCCAGCATGTTCTGCGATACGAAATTCTGCTCGTGCAGGTCGAATGTCTGCCCGAGCTCGAAATCGTAGAGCAGGGCGTCGTCGCCGCGTCGCACCAGCGCCCATTCTGGCGCTGCATCAATGATCAACGTCACGTTCGATGGATCGCCGCCGGTCAGAGTAAGATCGTAAGTGGCGCGGAACGTTGCGTGCGCGGCGTCGCCGCGCTCCGCCAGAATCGCCTGCGCGCTCGCGAATGGGTTGCCGAGCGCGGGCCGCGCGAAGGCTGGCGCGGCGCTGGTGAGGATCGCCAGGACAGGAAGCAGCATGTTCAACAGAGCGCGCATCGTCACCCCCCTTGCGCGTCAGCACCCGTCCGGATCGTCCCACCAGCCGAGCAACTGGCCGTTCGCGTCGCGCACTTCCGGCGCCTGGTAGCAATCGCCGCCAGGATTGTCGCCCGGAGCGCGCACAAAGACGGCAAGTCCATCGCCTGCGATCGCCGGGGCTTCGTCGGCGCCTTCGAGCGTGGGCGCGCCGCCTCCGCCCGCCGGCACGCGGCATTCGAAAGGATTGCCGTCCTGACGCAGCCGCACCAGCGCGCCTCCGTCGGCAAGCCGGGCGGCGTAGGTCACCGACATCGGCTCCGTCGCCTGCCCGAGGCACGCATCAATCGCCGGCAGCAGCGCCCGCAGGTCGCGGTCCCATACGGCGACGGCGCAGCCCTGCGGCGCATCGGTGTTCTGAACGCGCAACCGCGCAGTGAGCGGGTAGGTGCGGCCGTCCATGCTGCAGGGCGCCGCGCTGAGCGTGATGTCGATTCCGCCGCTCTTGAACTGCGCCTCGCCGTCAACGGCGCGCGGCGCGGCGTAGGGCGCCGTCGTCGCCGGGGTGTGTCCCGCAAGGTCGAGCGCGTAGCCCGTGTCGGGCGCGGCCTCGAAGCGCCATGTTTCGCTGACGGCGACGACATGCCCGTCGAGCGCCGCGGCGTCGACAGGTTCGCCGGCCTGGGGCGCGGGCGGCGGGGCGTCCTGGTGCTCGGCCGGCTTGGGCCCGCAGGCCGCCAGCGCAAGCGCCGCCGCGATCCCTAGAAGTGCGCCCCTCATCCCTCTCTCCCAGCGCCCTTGTAGCACGCAAGCGGCTTTAGGCGATGCATGCAACGCCATACGCGATCAGCAATTGCGCCGCGGCATAAGTCCACCAAACCGCGGGTCCGGTTATCCGGCGCGCCGGCGCGTCGGGCGCCATGCGGAACAGCTCCGCCGAAAGAACGCCATCGGACAGCAAAAACAGAAACGCCCCCAGCATCACGGGCCACCGCGCCCAAGGCAGCCAAAGCGACGTGTACGCCATCTGCAGAATGACGGCCGCGTACACCATGCCGGCGAGCTTGACCGCGCCGAGGTCGCGCCGCACCCAGACGAAGACGATGCTGGCGATCAACACCGCGACGACAAGCGGCAGGTTGGGATCCGTCAGGCTGAAGCCTCCCATGCCGAAGCTTTCGAACTTTCCACTGAGCGCGATCAGCGTCGGCGTTCCGCCGATCGCCAATGCGCCGGCGATGGCCAGGGCCGCGAGAACTGGCGAACGTCCAGGCCGCGGCTCGCGCCAGAGCCAAACAAGATAGATGAGAACGACAGCGCCGATCGCGGCGGCCAATGCGTGGCGCAACCAAGCCAGTGCGGGATTCGGCGGCAGGACATCGAGATAGCTCAGCGTGTAGAGCGCCTGCATGATCAGGAACGCGAGCATTCCCAGCGGCAGTGCGATGGGCTTGTCGAAAGCCAGCAGGAAATCACCGACCGCCGCGCAGATCAGCGCGACAACGAACAGGCCGGGCGCGTGCGCCAGATGGAGCGCTGCGGCGAGCGCGGCCAAAAACAGCGCCTTCACCAGCGCGCGCGCAAGGCTCGGCGCCTGGCGTTCGAACACGAATCCGTAGGCGAGGGCCGCCGCGACGGAGAGTGCGCTCAGCGCCCAACTGGCCGGCTCGAAATGCACCTCGGCCTCTCCACCCGATTCCACTGCTGTTCAGCTCGGGCTTGGTACAGCATAAGCAGGGACGAAGGGGAATGGTGATGGGCGGCGGCTCTTTTTGGCGTTTGAAAATGTGGGCGGCCGCTTCGGCCCTGGCGCTGGTGAGCGCCTGCGCGACGACGCCGGAGCAATTGGAGGCGAGGGCCTGGCGGGACGCCGCGAGGTCGGACACGCCGGCCGCCTATGAAGAGTACCTTCGCCTCTATCCCGCGGCGCTCAACGCGCAGAACGCGGCGACGCGCATAGAGGCGCTGATCGCCGCCGAGCAACAGGCCTGGGCGCGGGCCGCGCAGCTCGACAGCGAAGAGGCTTACATCGCCTATCTGCGCAACTACCCGTGGGGCGCGCATGCCGGCGAAGCGGATCAGCGCCGCGCCGTGCTCGCCGCCCCGCGCCTTGCCGCAGAGGAACGCGCGGAGTGGGCCCGGGCAAACCTCGCGGATCACATCGACGCCTATGAAGCATATCTCCAGCACTGGCCCGCGGGCCTGCACGCCGCGGAGGCGCGGGCGCGGCTCGACTATCTGTGGAACACCGACGAAGGCGCGTGGGTCCGCGCGCAGCGCGCCGGCACGCCGCCCGCATACGCCGATTTCCTCTCGCAATATCCCGGCAGCCGCTATGCGTTCGAGGCGCGCTCGTATCTCGATCAGTTCGCGCGGCAGGATGACGACGCCTGGCGCCGCGCCCGCCAGCGCGATGCGTCCCGCGACTACGAACGTTATCTGAGCAACAATCCCTATGGCCGGCATCGTCGCGACGCGGAGCGTCGCATCGATCAGCTGCGCCGCGAGGACGATGTGGATTGGCAGCGCGCGCGTTCGATCGATACGATCGACGCATATCAGGCCTATCTCAGCGCGCACGGCGACGGCTCGTACCTTTCCGCCGCGCGCCGGCGCATGGATGAGTTGCTGGCGCTCCACAATCCGCCGCCCCCCAATCCGCCGCCGCCGTCAAATTCCCCGCCGCCGCCGCCGAGCAATCCTCCGCCGCCGCCGGTCGTCCGGCCGCATCCGTCGGACGGCCCGCACCACACGCGGCCTGCGGCGCCGCCTCCGCCGCCCGCGCCGCCGCCTCCACCGCCACCGCCCGCGGCGCCTTCACCGCCGCCTCCGCCGCCCGCGCCACCCGTCGCGACGCCTCCGGCGCCGCCGCCTCCAGCCACGTCGCCGCCACCCCCGGCGCGCCGGCCGCAATTGCCGCCGTACAAGCGTGATCAGCAAGACGATCCGCAGGAGCCGTAACGGGCTTACGCGACGGCGATTCTCGACAATGCGGCGCGCGCGCCTAGAGTGCGCGCCGCATTTCTAGCGAGGGCTTCATTCGACTTTCACCCGACATCGCCGCCGTCGTCACCGGCGGCGCCTCCGGTCTGGGCGCGGCGACGGCGCGGGCGCTCAGGATGGAAGGCGTCAAGGTCGCGTTGTTCGACCGTGACGACTCCAGGGGCCCGGCGATGGCGGGCGAGATTGGCGCGCTCTTCTGCCGGGTCGACGTCACCAGCGATGAAAGTGTCGACGCGGGGTTCGCCGCCGCCCGCGCCGCCAACGGGCAGGAGCGCATTCTCGTCAATTGCGCCGGCGTCGGCAGCGCCATGAAAACGGCGAGCCGCGCCAAGGATACCGGCGAGATCCGGCACTTTCCCCTCGACCTGTTCAATTTGACGATCCAGATCAACCTGGTCGGCACGTTCCGATGCGTCGCGAAGAGCGCGGCGGGCATGCTCAGCCTCGATCCGCTCGAAGGCGGCGAGCGCGGCGCCATGGTGATGACGGCTTCCGTCGCGGCGGAGGACGGCCAGGTCGGCCAGGCCGCCTATTCGGCGTCCAAGGGCGGCGTCGTCGGCATGACGCTGCCGATCGCGCGTGATCTGTCCAGCGAAGGCATCCGCATCAACACGATCCTGCCGGGAACATTCGAAACACCGCTGATGCTCGCCGCCTCGGAGAAGGTGAGAGAAGGACTTGCCGCCAGCGTGCCGTTTCCGAAGCGCCTTGGCCGGCCCGACGAGTACGCCTCGCTCGCGCTCGAAATGCTGAGAAACCCTTATTTCAACGGCGAGGACGTGCGCCTGGACGGCGCGATTCGCATGGGTCTTCGCTAGCCGCCGCGTGGCAGAACCGGCGTTTTTCAAGGGAAAATGGCTGATTCGGTCAACGCGGATCGCGAAGCGCCGGCGCCGGCGACAGCGTTTCTTTCCGGCCACACTGCAAAAAACCCGCATGAAATGCGGCCTTTTGCGTTGCGAGTCTTCCCGCGAAATGCGAGGGAAATCGCGCTGCGCGGCAAAAAGGCGCGAAAAATGCGGGTTTTTGCGCGATGGGAGGCTTCTGCGGTCACTTTCTCTCAAGACTTGGCTGGCATTTCAGAGCCAGCTGACGGTGAGAAAAAGTCGAATGACGAAGAGCTTGCCGCCGGTCGTTGAAGTTTAACGCGACACAAACTTTGCGAAGGGAATGAACACCATGGCACGTAAGGCAATGAAGAAGGCGGCCAAGAAGGCGCCGGCTAAGAAGGCGGCCAAAAAGGCCGCCGCCGCTCCCGCAAAAAAGGCGATCAGGGTCACGGCGCCCGCCGGAAAGACCATCACCGCCAGCGCTCTGCTGCAAGCGGTGGCCGATCATACCGGCATGAAGAAGTCCGAAGCCAAGATGTTCGTCGAAGGCTATATCGACGTCGTCAAGGCGCACGTCCTCAAAGGCGTGAAAGTGAAGATCGGCGATCTCGGCATGATCCTGATCCGCGCGCGCAAGGCCCGCATGGGCCGCAATCCGCAGACTGGCGAACCGGTGAAGATCAAGGCGTCGCGCAAGCTCGCCTTCCGCCAATCGTCGGTGATGAAGCAAGCCGTCGCGCGCTAACATAAGATACCGCGCGTCGGTCCCGCTTGAGCGGGGAGGAGGACGGCCGGCAGTCAGGGGACTGCCGGCCGTTCGTCTTTGGACGCCCGCGTCAGGCGTGAAGCAGTTCGCGCGCGCGCCGCAAAACGTCGATCGCCGTTGCGACCTCCGCCTTTTCGAAATTCGGGGCGAACGACGCGGCGGCGGTCAGGAATTGCTTGCTCATCGCCGTGTTCGACAAGGCGTATGCCGTGAACAGCTTTCAGTTCTGGCCCGAGCCTGGCCGCGCGCTCCGCGAGATCGCCCGCGTGCTTGCGCCGGGCGGACGTTTCGTCATCGCGCAACGCGCGTCGCGGGAAGATCGGCCGACCGATTTCGCCGGCGCCAGCAAGGGCATGGAGCGCGTTACGCAGGCGACCGCGCTGCTCAAAGCGCACGGTTGGCGCATTGTCGACGAACGCTGCGTGGACGACGGCCCGCGTCTGCTCGCCGTCAGCGTCGTGGCGCAACGTCCGGCCTAGCGCGAAGCCGGCTTCGCGCTCGCCGCCGCCTGCGCGATGACGACGCCCGCCACCATCATCGCGAGCCCCAGCGCGCGCAGCCAATCGATCGGCCTCCGCGGCGCGCCGAACAAGCCGAAATGATCGATCGCCGCGGATGACGCAATCTGCGCGGCGACCACCAGCATTACGGCGTTGCCGACGCCAAATCGCGGCGCGAGATAGGTGATCGAGATCAGATAGAACGCGATGCCGAAGCCGGCGGCGAGCTGGGCCGGCGTGAGCTGCGACAGCGCGCCCGGCGCGACGCGCGTTGCGCCGCTCGCAAGCGTCCAGGTCAGCACCATCGCGAATGCGCCTCCGGCGACGATCAGCGCCGCGGCCGAGGGGTTCTGAAGCGTCCGGCCCATGGCGCCCGAGAGCGCGGCCATGATCGGAATGAGCATGCCGGCGACGAGCGAGAGGAC
Source organism: Caulobacterales bacterium (assembly GCA_035549695.1). Lineage (GTDB taxonomy): Bacteria > Pseudomonadota > Alphaproteobacteria > Caulobacterales > Aquidulcibacteraceae > Vitreimonas. The sequence goes on from DASZQK010000060.1 coordinate 33,596, forward strand.
GGCGTAGAAGACGATGTTTTGGGCGTTCATGGAAAACCGAGCTGCGCGGCGGAACCTGACCGCTTCGTCATAGTGCCTGCGCCGCGCCAGCGCCATCGCCGCCTTGTGAGCGGGCTTCAAGGCGGGTTCCGGGAACGAAGCCGCGCGATGCGCGGTTCGGGAATGACTGCGCGGGCCCTCGAACGGAAGGAACCGACATGAAAGCCATTCACTCCCTAGCGGCGGCCAGCGTCCTTGCAGCCATGTCAGGGCTTGGTTTCGCCGCCAGCGCTTCGGCGCAGGATTATGAAGATGAAATCGTCGTTCCCGCGCCTTACGAGGTGCACCATCGCCAGCACGGCAACCTCGTGTCCGTCTCGGCCCGCCTGAGCACGCGCGACCTCGACCTTCGCGACGACAATGACGTCGCGCTCCTGCATCAGCGCATTCGCGACACGGCCTGGGATGTGTGCGCGCGAGCTCTTGAAGCCTTGGACGGCGTGTCGGCGACGACGGACCGCGAATGCGTCCGCCGCGCCGTGCTCGATGCGCGTCCGCAGGAACGCTACCTGATCGATCGCGCCCGGAGCTAGCGTTCAGGCATCCTTGGTCAGCTCCATGAACACGTCTTCAAGGTCCGGCTCTTCGATCGAGAGGTCCTTGATCGCGATGCCGGCGCGGCGGACACGGTCGAGCAATTCCTCAACCGAGTGCTCGCTGGTGCGGTAGGTCAGCGCCAGCGCCCCAGTGGCGCGCATGCCCGTGGTGATGTCCTCAAAGCCGTTGACCGGCATGCCGAGCGGCGATTGCGGCGTCACCACCAGCGTCTTCTGGTCGAGACGGCCGATCAGCTTGTGCGTCGGCTCGCAGGCGATCACCTGGCCATGATTGATGATGGCGATCGTGTCGCACAGTTCTTGTGCTTCTTCGAGATAGTGCGTGGTCAGGACGACGGTGACGCCACGCGCATGCAGCGACCGGACGTATTCCCAGAGCTGACGGCGCAAGTCGACGTCGACGCCCGCAGTCGGTTCGTCGAGCACGAGCACGGGCGGGGCGTGCACCATGGCCTTGGCCACGAGCAGGCGCCGCTTCATTCCGCCCGAGAGCGTGCGCGCATAAGCGTTGCGCTTGTCCCAGAGACCGACGGCGCGGAGAATCTCCTCGGTCTGCCGTTCGGACTTGGGCACGCCGTAATAGCCAGCCTGGATCTCCAGCGTCTCCGCCGGGCTGAAGAAGGGGTCCATGTTGAGTTCTTGCGGCACGATGCCGATGGCGCCGCGCGCATTCATCGGGTCGCTGTCGATGTCGTGACCCCAGATCGCCGCCGCGCCGCCCGACTTTTTGACGAGGCCGCCGAGGATGTTGATGAAGGTCGATTTGCCGGCGCCGTTGGGACCGAGCAGGCCGAAGAACGAGCCGCGCGGAATGGCGAGATCCACCGCTTTCAAGGCATGTTTGGCCTCGCCCTTGCCCTGTGCGGCATAGGTCTTGTCGAGGCCGCGGGCTTCGATGGCGAATTCGGGCTGCGGCTTGGGAGCGAGCATGGATGTCCTGCGGGAAGAGGGCGCATTGCGTGCGCGCGCGATGCGCTCTAGGTACGGGCGCGCACCAGGACCTTCAAGCCAAGCCCCATGCACAAATTGCCCCAGAATCCCCGCACCGATTCCGCCACGCCCGGCGATCCCGACGCGCTGCCGGCGCCGGAGACGTTCACCGTGACGACGCGGCGCGTGAAGTGCGATGGCGGCGGAGGGCCGCTCGGCCATCCCGTGGTGTATTACGACATGGGCGAAGAGAATTTCGTCGAATGCCTCTATTGCGACCGCCGTTTCGTGCTCGATCCCAGCGCCGGCGACGAGCACTAGAGCGTCAGGGCGCCAGTCCCTGACGGATATAGCTGTAGGCGAACAGGGCGATCAGGGCGGCGATCCCGATCGAGAGCCACGTCCAATAGAGCAGGGCGGCCTGCCCCTTCTTCGAGCGCACGAACCGGCCGCGCCTGACGGCTTTTTCCATGTGCAGATCGGAGACGTCGAGCATGGCGACAATGTCGCGATATTTCTGCGCCTCCTCGGCGGGCAGCGTCCAGGCGCGGATGTCGAGCATCTGGGTGAGTTCCATGCGTTTCGGCGAAAGCTGCCGGAGTTCGGAGCGGTAGCTGACGCTCGACGCCTCGACGCTCTTGCTCCAGGACGCCACGTCCCAGCTGGTGGCGGTTTCAATCTCGACTCTGCGGATCAGCCTGCCGACGTGCCCCAAATAGATGGGATATTTGCGCGGCCCCGGATCGAGCTTGGCGAACGTGTTGCGCAGATAGAGGTCGAGCGTGCTGAAGGCGTAACGGCCCTCCGGCGTTTTGCGCCACGCCTCGGCGATCTCGAAATCCTCGAGCGTGGTGATCTCGTTGAGCGCCTGATCGTCGTTCAAGATCTCTTGGCGCACGGGCTTGGCGCCGTGCCAGGTGCGCTGGATGTCCTCCGCGTACATCTTGAACAGACCGATGGCGCCTTCGCGCGCGAAGCGATGGCGCAGATCCTCGGCGCGCCAGCCGCGCATCGTCACGCGCCACTCGTAGCGAACGGGAACGTCCGGCGAATTGCCGACCTTGACCAGCTCGGTGCTTTCCAGCGTGTGGCGATGCGGCTCATCGCCCATGAATTCGAGCGCGGACGCATCCGCCGCCAGCGGCAGCGCCCAGCCATACCGGCTCTGCGCGATGTGATCGAGCACGCTCGGCTGCGGCAGGGACGTCGGATCGAGCCAATAGATGTGGCCGTCGAGGGCGAGGCGGATGATGCAATGGTCGAACGCCAGCCCCGTGGGCAGCCATGCCTTCAGCGCCATGCCTTCGCGCGTGTTGACAAGCGCCGGGACTGCGTCGAGCCCGAGCCGGCGCGCCATGGCGCAATAGAGCTTGGCCTTGTCCTTGCAGTCGCCGTAGCGGGTGGCCCAGATTTCCGCGAGCGGCCTCGGCGCGAAGCCGCCGTCGCCGATCGCGAGCGCGAGATAGCGAATGGAATTCTGCACGAACCGCAGCGCCGCGGCCGCGCGCTGAGCGGGGGTCTGCATGGAAGCGATCCGCCCCAGTTCGGCTTCCACCTCCGCCGGCAACGGCCCGTCTTCCAAATAGCCCGGCGCGAACACGGCGGCGACCTCGGCCCAGTCGCGCCACTCCGAGAATTGCAGCTCCGCGCGCTGTACGATCCAGGGAGGCGCCAGCGATTCGCCCTTGAGCGCCGCGCGCTCGACAACGCGCCAGCGCTGCTCGACAATTCCATCCGCCGCATGCGTCACCGGCGGCGGCGCGTCATTCACGCTGCGGATGGCGATGGCGCGCGTCTCCGGCCGCCGCAAGCGGTGGCGCACTTCGATCACGCCTTCGCGCCACTCAAATCCGATCCAGGCCGCGTGCCGGTCACCCAGAAGCGGGCGCATGCCGTAGGTCGTGTAGGCGATCTCGACCACGTCGCCGACCCGCACGTCGGGAATGGTGAGGTGCACTGAGAGCCGTCCGTCGAACTTCAGCTGTTCGAGATTGCGCTCGCGGCGCATCACTTCGAACATCGGCGAGTTCGTGTGATCGATCGTCTCCGCGCCGCGCAGCACGCGGATGAAGTGGATTTCGATCCGTTCGTAGGTCGGATCGTAAAGCGCCTCGAATTGCGCCACGCGTTCGGCGCCGACCCCGGCGATCACGAGATCGGCGCGGCGGCAGAACCATGCCCGTTGCGGACCGCACAGGTCGACCTGGGTATCGTCCAAAAGCGCACACGCGCCGCCCGAGACGAAATGCGGGTTGGGCGAGGCCGGACGTCCGTAAGGCTCAAGTTCAACCCAGGCCGGAACGGGCGCGCGCGCCGCCCCGCTCGCGATCTGGTTGACCGCCGGTGAACCCTCTTGATCCATCAGCTCGCGCATCGTCGCGGCGGATATGCCGCCGCCTCCCCCGAAGGCGCATTCATGAAACGGCCCCTCTGTCCGGACTAGCCCAGGCATAGGGGCGGCTCAATATTGATCTGCACACGCCTTTGTTGAGAAAGTCCGTTTTTTACGCGCGGGGGAAGCGGCGGGCGCCTATGTACAAGGCGACTTTCGGAGGATGAGACATGGCCTCGCAACCTGAAGCCGCCGCCGCGTTCGCGCGCATGCACAATGGCGCCGACGTGCTCGTTTTGGCGAACGCGTGGGATGCGGGCTCGGCCCGCGTCATCGAAGCCGCGGGAGGCAAAGCGATCGCTACATCCAGCGCCGCCGTCGCCTGGTCGCACGGCTACGCCGACGGTCATGATCTGCCGATTTCGCGGCTTGTCGCGACGGTTGAGGAAATCGCCCGCGCCGTGCGCGCGCCTGTCTCCGCGGACGCCGAAGGCGGCTATGCCGAGGATCCGGCCGAGGTCGGCGAGAACGTCGCCGCGCTCGTGCGCGCCGGCGCGGTGGGAATCAATCTTGAGGACGGCCGCGCTTCGACGGACTTGCATTGCGCCAAGATCGCGGCGGCGCGCGAAGCGGGCGCGCGCGCCGGCGTCGATCTCTTCATCAATGCGCGCGTCGATGTGTATTTGAAGAAGCTCGTGGCCGCCGAGGCTGCGCTGGACGAAACCATCAAGCGGGGCAAAGCCGTGAAGGCCGCGGGCGCCAGCGGCTTCTTCGTTCCCGGCGTGGTGAGCCGCGATGAAATCGCCGCGATCGCCGGCGCCGTCGATCTTCCGCTCAACGTCCTCGCGTTCCCGGGTTTGCCTCCGCTCGCCGAATTGCGGGCGCTGGGCGTGCGCCGCTTGAGCGCCGGCGCGCTTCCCGGCCGCGTCGCCCTGGCCGCGACGCGCGCCGCCGCCGAAACCTTCTTGCGCCAAGGGGATTCTGCGGCATTGATCGCCGCCGCCGGACCGTCCGTGGACTATAACGCGCTGTTCAAGGGCTGAGATCGGAACGCAAGTTCGGGTCGACGCTCCCCGCGCGCGTCGCTATCTAGACGCATGGCTTCCAGCACCAAAGCGCGCCTCTTTCTGGTCGACGGCTCAGGCTACATTTTCCGCGCCTATCACGCATTGCCGCCGCTGACGCGGGCGAGCGACGGCGCGCCGGTGGGCGCCGTTTCCGGCTTCTGCAACATGCTGTGGAAGTTTCTGGAAGACATGAAAACGAGCGAAGCGCCGACGCACCTCGCCGTCATCTTCGACAAGTCCGAGCACACGTTCCGAAACGAGCTTTATTCCGAATACAAGGCGCACCGCCCGCCCGCGCCCGAAGATCTCGTGCCGCAATTTCCGCTGATCCGCGAGGCCGTGCGCGCGTTTGGCGTCGCCTGCATCGAGCAGGACGGATTCGAAGCCGACGATTTGATCGCCACCTATGCGCGCCGCGCGGCGAAAGAGGGCGCCACGGTGAAAATCGTCTCGTCCGACAAAGACCTGATGCAGCTCGTCAGCGACGGCGTGATCGAGCTTTACGATCCGATGAAGCAAAAGCCGCTCGGCCCCGACGCGGTGTTCGAAAAATTCGGGGTGACGCCCGACAAGGTGATCGACGTGCAGGCGTTGATCGGCGACAGCGTCGACAACGTGCCGGGCTGTCCCGGCGTCGGGCCGAAGACGGCCGCTGAACTCATTACCACTTACGGCTCGCTCGATGCGCTCTTGTCGCGGCTGGACGAGATCAAGCAGCCCAAGCGCCGCGAGGCGCTCATGGCCAATGTCGAGCAGATCAAGCTCTCGCGCACCCTCGTCACCCTGCGCGACGACGTCGAGACCGCCGAAGCCTGGGATGCGTTCGCCGTGCGCGAGCCCACGGCCTCCACATTGCTGCAATTCCTCGATGCGATGGAGTTCCGCACGCTGGCGCGGCGCGTGCGCGAGAAGCTCTCAAAGGAAACCGGCGCCGAAGCGCCGCCGCCGGAAACCGCCCCGCAAGACGAAGCGCCGATCAAGCGCGAGGCCTATGTCTGCATCCGCGATCTCGCCACGCTGCAAAGCTGGATCGCCCGCGCGCGCGAGCGCGGCGTGCTGGCGCTCGACATCATGGCGGACGGCATCGACGCCAGCCGCGTCAATCTGATCGGCGTTTCGCTGGCGCTTGGCCCCAACGAAGCCGCCTATATTCCGCTCGCGCACGGCCAGGCCGATGCGCGCGCCGGCGATCTGTTCGCGTCGGAAGAACCGAAAGCCACGCTTGCCGCCGATTCCGGCCCGCAAATCCCGCTGCGTGACGCGATCGTCGCGCTGAAGCCGCTGCTGGAAGACCAAAGCATTCTGAAGGTCGGCCACAACATCAAGTTCGACATCGCGCTGCTTGCCCGCCAGGGCGTGAACGTCGCGCCCTATGACGATGTGCTGCTGATCTCGTACGTGCTCTCCGCCGGACAATACGAACACAGCGTCGATGAGCTTTCCGAGCGCATCCTCGGCCACGCGCCGACGAAATACGAAGAAGTGGTCGGCAAGGGCAGGGATAAGGTCAGCGTCGAGATGGCGCCCGTCGAGCGCGCCACGACGTATGCGGCGGAAGATTCCGATGTGACGCTGCGCCTGTGGCGACGTCTCAAGCCGCAGCTCGCGCGCGAACAATTGCTCACCGTGTACGAGACTTTGGAGCGCCCGCTGCCCGCCGTGCTCGGCGTGATGGAGCGCGCGGGCGTGAAGGTCGACCCGCACATGCTTTCGCGTCTATCGGGCGATTTCGCTCAGCGGATGCTGCAATACGAGCAGGAGGCGTACGGCCACGCCGGCAAGGAATTCAATATCGGCTCGCCCAAGCAATTGGGCGACATCCTGTTTGGCGAGATGAAGCTCTCGGGCGGGAGCAAGACGAAAACCGGCGCATGGTCCACCGATGCGACCGTGCTCGAAGAGTTGGCCGATCAGCATCCGCTGCCGCGCACGGTGCTGGATTGGCGCCAGCTCTCAAAGTTGCGTTCCACCTATACCGAAGCGCTGCGCGAGGCGATCGCCGACGACGGGCGCGTGCACACCACCTATGCCCTTGCCGCGAGCCTCACCGGGCGCTTGGCCTCCAACGATCCCAATTTGCAAAATATTCCCATCCGCACCGAGGAGGGAAGGCGCATCCGCGAAGCTTTCATCGCCGAGCCGGGGCATATGCTCGTGTCGGCCGACTATTCGCAGATCGAACTCAGGCTGCTCGCGCATGTCGCGGAGATTCCGCAGCTGAGACAGGCGTTCGCGGACGGCGTCGACATTCACGCCATGACGGCGTCGGAAATGTTCGGCGTGCCGGTCGCGGGCATGCCGAGCGACATCCGCCGCCAGGCCAAGGCGATCAATTTCGGCATCATCTACGGTATTTCCGCCTTCGGCCTCGCGCGCAATCTCGGCATCGAGCGCGAGGAGGCCAATGCTTACATCAAGCGCTATTTCGAGCGCTTCCCCGGCATTCGCGACTATATGGAAGCCACCAAGGCCTATGCGCGCGCCAACGGCTACGTGAAAACGATTTTCGGGCGGCGCATCTGGATCGCCGGCATAAAGTCGAAGACGCCGGCCGAGCGCGCGTTCGCCGAAAGGCAGTCGATCAACGCACCGCTGCAGGGCGCCGCCGCCGACATCATCCGCCGCGCCATGGTGCGGATGGACGAAGCCCTCGGCGCGTCCGGCCTCAAGTCACGCATGCTGCTGCAGGTGCATGACGAGCTCGTCTTCGAGGCGCCGGAAGGCGAGGTGGACGTACTGAAGGCGCTCGCCAAGCGGGTAATGGAAGCCGCGCCCCATCCGGCCGCGGCGCTCTCGATCCCGCTCACGGTCGAAGCCAATTCCGGCAAAACCTGGGGCGCGGCGCACTAGCGCGCTTTGAGCGTCAAGCCGGAACCGCCTCCCCGAACATCAACGCCCGCGCATATCGGACAGGCGGCGAGCCGAAGCTCAGCGCCGTGTCGTGATAGGTTTTCAGGTTGAAGCTCTGCCCCGCGCGCTGCTCGGCTTCGCGCCGCAGCGCGTGATGCTCGCTCCAGCCGACGAAATAGCTCGGCAGCTGTGTGGAGGTGACGCTGGCGCGAATCCATTTTCCGGCGGCCTCGCGTTCCTGCTGAAAGGTCGTTTCCGTCATCAGCCGCATCGCCTCCTCTCGTGTCATGCCCTCGGCGTGCACGCCGATATCGAGCAGGGCGTTTGCGGCGACGCGCAGACCCATTTTGCGGTTGATGAGACGCTGGCGCGGATCGTCGTGGCGATAGCCCTGTTCGCTCATCATGTCCTGGGCGTAGCAGGCCCAGCCTTCGGCGAATGTGCCCGAACCCAGCGCCGCGCGCAGCACCGACGGGTACCGGTTCGAATGCCAGAGCTGAACGTAGTGCCCCGGCATCGCTTCATGGATCGTGAGTTCGTGGATCTGCGCCGAATTGTATTCGCGCAGGAACGACGTCGCCTGGGCGTCGGTCCAATCGTCCGGGATAGGAGAGACGGCGAAGAACGTATTCTGCCCGCGGTCGAGCGGACCTGGCGCGTCGCAATAAGCGACGCTGACGCCGCGCTGGAATTCCGGCATCAGGATCACCTGCACCGGCGCATCCGGCAACGTGATGAGCTGATGTTCGCGCACATAATCGGTCGCCTCGCGCAGCGTGCGGTTGATTTGCGCGACCACCTGATCGCGCGCCGGCCGGTCGGCGTACGCGCGTTCGAGCGCCTGTTCGATCATCCGCTGCTGGGTCCAGCGCTGGTTCGCGGGCGGCGTAACGATCTCGCCGGCGATCTCGGCCATTTCGTTGCGCATCCGCTCGAGTTCGGCTTGCGCGTGCGCCTTGATCTCGGCGCGCGCGAGCGGCGTGCTGAGCGCGAGCGGCAACAGGCCGTCATAGCGTTCCGCGCCGAGCCGGAAATCGCCGCGCGCGCCGGGAACGAGCGTCGCTTCGATCCAGTGCTGGTGCTCGGCGATGGCCGCCTTGGCCGCGGCGGCCGCCGCATCCAGGCGCGCGCGGTCTTGCGGACCGAGCTGGCCGGCCTGCTTGAGAATGAGGTCGTCGATGATCGAGGCGACGCCGGGGTTTTGCTGCGCCAAGGTATCGGCATGCACGCGCGGCACGCGTTCGATCGTCGTATTGGCGCGGGCCTGCGCCAGGAACGCCGGCAATTTCTCCATCCGGGCGGCCGCGTGATTGAGCCGTTCCGGCAACGCCGCGAAATCGCGGGCCATGAGGCCGTAAAGGGCGCTTCCGGCGACGTCGTTATAGATGGTCGGATTCCACTCCCAGTTCCGCACCACGTCGTCGTAATAGGCTTGGCGTGCGAGCTCGTTCCTGAGCATCGCGCAGTCGACCTGCGCGGCGGGGGAGAGCGCGGCGCGGTCCAGCCTCGCCAAGTCGGCGTCCAGGCTGTTCCGCAGGGCCGCGCCCGCGCGGCGCCCGGTTTCGCTCACGTCATCGAGTTCCGCGTCGAATCGGTGATCCCCGAGCTGGGTGGCGTAAACCGGGCTCTGGCGGGCGATGGCGTCGAGGGCGCGGGCCGAGATCGCGGAAAATTGAGCATCGGCGGCGCCGCCTTGGCTGGCGCATCCGCCCGCAGGAACCAGCGCGCCGGCGGACATCAGCGCGAGCGCGCGCCGGCGGGAAATTCTCGGCATTGGCGCCCCCTTCCGCGCTTCCGTGCGCGGGTCTGGAAGCTGGCCCCAAATCCCTGGCGGATCAATCCGTTCTCACTAATTATCAGCGCCGTCCCGCACGCCGCAGGCGCAGCCTGTTCCCTCGGGCCCGTTTGCCGACTAAGACGGGTCGAAACCCTCGCCGAGGCTCAGCCGTTTGGATTCCATGGCCACCATCGCCCTTGTCGACGACGACGAAAACATCCTCGCTTCCCTGCAGATCTTTTTCGAACAGGAAGGCTACACCGTACGCACCTATACCGACGGCGCCACGGCCTTGACGGCGCTCACCGAGAGCCCGCCGGACATCGCCATTCTCGACATCAAGATGCCGCGCATGGACGGCGTCGAGGTGCTTCGCCGCATCCGCACGACCTCGAACCTGCCGGTGATCCTGCTCACCTCGAAGGATGAGGAAATGGATGAGGTGGTGGGCTTCAATGTCGGGGCCGACGACTACATCAAAAAGCCATTCTCGCAACGCCTGCTCAGCGAGCGGGTCAAGGCCCTGCTGCGGCGCACGCGTGGCGGCGTGGCGGGGTCGGAAACGGGAGACAAAAAGCCGATCGTTCGCGGCGAACTCACGCTCGATCCGAATCGTCACGCCTGCACCTGGAAGGGCCAACAGGTGCGCCTCACAGTGACGGAGTTTCTCATCCTCCAGGCGTTGGCCCAACGCCCTGGCTATGTCAAAAGCCGCGACCAGCTGATGGACGCGGCCTACGATGATCAAGTTTATGTCGACGATCGCACCATCGACAGCCACATCAAGAGACTCCGCAAGAAGTTCCGCGACATTGACGACACGTTCGACGCCATCGAAACACTCTACGGGGTCGGGTACCGGTACAACGAGGCCTGACGGCGGCTTTCGGGCGGTCGTCCGCTCACGCATCGCGCGCCTCATCTTCTTCTGGAATTTCGTCGGCCTCGCCATCCTCGTACTGGGCGTGTTGCTGCTGTCGGAGACGCGCGCCGGGCTGATCGAGGCGCAGGTCCGCAATCTGCGGACACAGGGCGAATTGATCGCCAATTTGCTGATCGAAACCGGCACCGTGCAAGGCGATCCCTATCCGGCGATGAACGAGCCGGCCGTGCGCGAGGTGCTGCGCCGGCTGCTGCCGCCGGTGGCTGAAGGCGCGAGGCCGGGCGTGGGCCCGCGCGTGCGCGTCTTTTCCGCCGACCATGACACGCTCGTCGCCGACAGCGACGTACTCTATGACAAGTTGGAAGAGCGGCCGCTGCCGGAGATCGGCGTTCAGCCCGATCTCGGGGAATCGCTCGAGCGCGCCGCCAGCCGCGTCGAGTACCTGCGCATCACGCCGTGGCGGCCGACGATCACGCTGGCGGAAGAGCAGCGCTTGGCCTTTCATGGGCAGATCGCCTTCGGCCAGCGCCTGAACGAAAATGGCGAGCGCGTCGTCTCGGTCACCTTGCCGATCCGCCGGGTGAACGCCGTGCTGGGCGCCGTGACGCTCGAAAGCGCCGATGTCGAGCGCATCCTCGTGGCCGAGCGTGCGGCGATGATCCCGTTCGTGGTGGCCTCGGCGACGGTGACGTTCCTCTCTTCGTGGCTCCTGGCGCTCTTCGTCGCGCGTCCGTTGCGGCGCCTCGCGGAGGCGGCCGACCGGCTGCGGCTCACCGGCGCCACGCGCTTGCGTCTGCCCGACGTGACCAAGCGCCGGGACGAAATCGGCGCCTTGGGCCACTCGCTCGAGGCCATGACCGAAGCGTTGGCCGAGCGCATCGACGCCAATGAGCGCTTCGCCGCCGATGTCAGTCACGAGATCAAGAATCCCCTGGCTTCGATCCGCTCCGCCATCGACACGGCGCGCGCCGTGCGCGATCCCAATCGCCAGACCGAGTTGCTGGCCATCGCCGCGCAAGACGTGAAACGGCTTGACCGGCTGATCACCGACATCGCCCGCGCCAGCCGAATCGAAGCGGAAACGGCGCGCGGCGATTTCGTCCCGATCAATCTGGGGCGCTTTCTGACTGACCTGGTCCACGCTTACGCGCCGCCGCCGGAAGAGCCGGTGCAGGTGCGCGTCGTCTTCCGCGGGCCGGCGCCGGAAGACGCCGTGGTGATGGGGCAGGAGGGGCCGCTCGGCCAAGTTTTCCGCAATCTGATCGACAACGCCCGCTCGTTCAGCCCCGGCGACGGCGTCGTTACGGTGGCGGTGGAGACGGCGCGGGGACGCGACGGCCCGGTGGTTCGCGCGACGGTCGAAGACCAGGGTCCCGGCATTCCGCCGGACAATCTCGAAACGATCTTTCGCCGGTTTTACACCCAGCGGCCGCGCGGCGCCGCGTTCGGCAACAATTCAGGGCTCGGCCTTTCCATCGCCCGCCAAATTCTGGAGGCGCTGGGGGGGCGCATCCACGCCGAGAACATCCCGGGATCGAGCCCCGAAGTTCCCGCGGGCGCCCGGCTGGTGGTCGAACTGCCCCAGGCGCACGCGCGCCAATAGCGGGGCGCCCGTCAGTGGAGAAAGTTGACTCCCCTGTGCACGTTTGACTTTTCTCGCAACCGCGAAAGCGTATGCTGCGCCGCCTCAATGAGAAGCGTGACTGTCACAAAACAAAAGAAATTTGCGGCGGAGGGCGCGACTCGTATGAGACGGAACCGGCGTGCGCGCCATCGGAGGGACTGGCGCGGCGATCCGGCCCGGTGCGGGCTGGCGGGGGCGGGGAGCGGAGCATGATCGGGGTTGTCGTGGTGTCCCACGGCCGCTTGGCGAACGAGTTCGTCGCCGCGGCCGAGCATGTGCTGGGCGCCCAGCGCCAGATGCGCGCCGTCGCCATCGGCCCAAATGACGACATGGAAGAAAAGCGCTCCGACATTCTGGACGCCGTGCGCGCGGTCGATAGCGGCGCGGGCGTCATCATCCTCACCGACATGTTCGGCGGCACGCCGTCGAACCTCGCCATCTCGGTGATCCACGAAGGCGAGATCGAAGTGATCGCCGGCGTCAATCTGCCGATGTTGATCAAGCTGGGCGAAGTGCGCGAAAGAATGAAGTTGCCGGACGCCGCCCGCGCCGCCCAGGAGGCCGGGAAGCATTATATCCGCGTCGCTTCGGTCGAGCTCGCCGGCGGGGTTTGATCCGTTTCAAGGGGTAGGGCTTGTCGCTCAAGCGCACGATGGAGATCGTCAATGTGCGCGGCTTGCATGCGCGCGCCTCCCGCAAACTTGCCGAACTTGCGCTCTCCTACGATTGCCGCATCGTCGTCCGGCGCGAGGATGACGAAGCCGACGCCCGTTCGCTGATGGACTTGATGATGCTGGGCGCCGGTTGCGGCAGCGAGATCGAAGTCGAAACCGACGGCCCGCTCGAAGCCGAAGCGCTCGACGCGATCGAGGCGCTGGTGGCCGCCAAGTTTCACGAAGGCGAGTAGGTTCTCCCTTCTCCCCAGCGAGGGGGAGAAGGCGGCGCGAAGCGCCGGATGAGGGGGCGGTTCAAAGTAAGAGGCGCGCGTGTCGATGCCGCGACCTCTCCCCCTCGCGGGACAGAGGTGACCCAAGCAAACATCAAAGGTCGAACATGCAGACCGATTCCATCGAACTTCTCGGCCTTCTCGCCGGCTTCATCGGCGCGTTTGCGTACGCGCCGCAGGCGTTGAAGATCTGGCGCGATAAGAGCGCGCGCGACGTCTCCGCGCTTAGCTATTCCATGGTGCTCGCGGGAAATATCCTGTGGATCGGCTACGGCGCGCTGCGCGGCGCGCCGTCCATCATGATTTGGAATGTCGTGGCCGCCGCGATCGCGACGTTCGTGCTGACGCTGAAGGTGACGACGCGGGCGGCG
>DASZQK010000061.1:0-29034 GCA_035549695.1 Caulobacterales bacterium
ATTTGCGCCGCCGCGCGGCGTCGCTATTGGCGGCGGAAAATCGAGCGCTGGTTTGACGTGCTGGGGGAGTAGAGGTTTAAGTCATGGTCGATTTGGCCGAATTTCCATATCGGCCTTGAAAATCAACGCTCGCAAAAGTCCACCCTCTCCGCCAGATTGCAGATAACTGCAATGAAGCGAGCGCCTTAGCGCGGCTCAACAGGCCGCAATCGCTCAAAGGGTCCACAAGCGGGGTCCACCCGTGAGCGGCGCTCGGCACATCATGCGCCGAGGCGTCGATCCACGTTCGCGTGCGACCCTGAGACCAGGGTCGATTACGATGTCGCGGGCGACCGCGTTCACGCTCTCTTTCGTTGGCCGTGTGGGCGGGAGCAGGCGAGCGCGCGATTGCCGGCTTCGGCCGGCGCCCGCCAGCCCGGGCGGCGTCAGCCGCAGCCATGCAGGAACACATCGACGGCCTGCTCGACATAGGCGCGCGCTTCCTCGGGCGGCATCGGCGCGCCGATCACCGCGCCGATGCGCGCGCGGTCCGTCATCATGCTGAGGCACAGGAGCGCCAGGCGGTCGAGATCGCCGTGCGGGGAAATCTTGCCGTCTTCGCGCCATTGCGTCAGCGCGGCGCGGATGAGGCCGACGCCGCGCCCATATCCGGCCTGGGCCTGCTTTTGGATTTCCGGCGAGCGATGCGCCTCCGCGAACGCGAGGCGGGTGAGGCCGACCGCTTCATGAGTCAGCGTCGACACGATCTGGCTTCCCAGGCTGATGAGATAGTCGCGCGGCGCGACACCGCGCGGATCGAGCGTGACGGCGGCGGCGTGCGCGGCGACCGTGCGCTCGACAACGCGCCGGGCGACCGCCTCGAGCACGTCGCGTTTACTGGCGTGGCGGCTATAGATCGTCTGGGTCGACGAGCCCGCCCGACGGGCGATTTCTTCCATCGTGGTGTTCTCGAACCCCTTCTCCACGAACAGCGCTTGCGCTGCGTCCAGCAACCTGTCGCCGAGCTTGGCGCTCTCTTCCGCCGACAGCCGGCCGGCGCCGCGCCGCATCTGAATTCCGGATTTTCCCATTAATTCCGTTCCTTAGCTTCTCATCGAATTCGCCCTTTCATTTTTCTTGCCCGATCCGCTTGACAAAATCAAATCAAAACGTTCATTTTGATTACGCCGACGGTATGGGGCCGTGGCGGCAGGCGTCGAAAGGAGGGTGCGATGTCGAGGCTGGTGACGGGCGCCCTTCGCGTCGCCGGCGACCCCGACGCCGAGCCCGCACCGCCGCCGTCAAACCTCGCGAGCCTGCCCGCCGGGCTTGTCACGGACGTCACCGCGATCCCGGCGCAGGGCTGGTCGCGCGGGGCCAATGGCGGGCTGCCGCGCTGGCGCCTGGCGCGCGTGCTGGCTTACATCGACAACAATCTCGGCAGCGACATTCGCCTCGACGATCTCGCCAGCGTCGCATGCCTCAGCGCGCATCATTTCAGCGAACTCTTCCGCCAGAGCATGGGCACCAGCCCGTATCGCTACGTGCTCGATCGGCGCGTCGAATGCGCGAAGGTGCTGCTGCGCGATTCGATGCTGGGCGTGCTTGAGGTTGCGCTCGCCGTCGGCTTCGCCGACCAGAGTCATTTCTCCAAAGTGTTTCGCCGCGCCACCGGCATGGCGCCAGGCGCGTATCGCGCCGCCGCTTGAACGCGCCGACACTCAGCGCACGATCAAACAAACCTCGCGCGGACGCGCAGCAGCGTCGGTCTCTGCCGCGCCGCGCATGCCGCGATGCGCGCGCTTTTCTTCGCGACCACTGAATCAATTTCCGGAAGATCGGACCAACGATCGGGAGATCGTCCAAACGCCGCGAAACGCCGGGCAGTATTTTTTTCCTCATTGCACGAAGCGACGCCATCGGGGCGCGCCTCGATTGATCAAGGGGAATTTTCAAATGCCACGTTTCAAAGCCAGGAGCATGTTTGCTCACGCCGCGCTCGGCGCGCTGCTCTGCTCGACCTTCTTGAGCGGCGCCGCTCATGCCGAGGAGGCCTCGGGCGATTGGCGGTTCCGCGGTTCGCTCTACGGATATTTTCCCGATCTGAGCAGCACCGCGTCATTGCCCACGGGCGCGAGCGACATCGATGTGGAGGCCGGCGATCTGATCGATCACACCGACGCCGCGTTCATGGGCCTGTTCGAAGTGCAGCATGGCCGCTTCGGCGTGTTCGCCGACTATCTCTATTACCGGATCGGCAATTCGGTGACCGACGCGACGCAAGTTTCCGTTGGCGGCGGCATGCCGCTGCCTCCGGGCGTGACCGTCGACGGCGAACTGCAGGTCAAGATGTGGGTGTTCACGCTTGCGGGGACATATCGCGCATTCGAATCGGACTCCACCGCGATTGACGTGTTCGCCGGCGCGCGCGTGCTGCAACTCGACACCAATTTCGACTACGCCTTCAACACCGATTTCGGTCCGTTCTCCGGCCCGGCGCGTACGGGTTCGACCGGCGCTTCGAGCGACAATGTCGACGCCATCATCGGCGCCAAGGGCCGCACGAATTTCGGCGCGGACCGCCAATGGTTCGTCACCTATTACGGCGACGTCGGCGCGGGCGATTCCGATCTCACCTGGCAAGCCTTCGCCGGCGCCGGACGCAGCTTCGGCAACGTCGACGTCACGGTCGGCTATCGCCACCTCGACTACGACTTCTCCGACAGTCGCATCCAGGACATCTCGTTCGACGGCCCCGTCGTCGGCGCGAGCGTGAACTGGTGAGCGCAGCGCGGGCGCGCACCTCCGCCTCCCTCCCCCGCGCGCCCGCGCACTTTTTTCAGCACGTCTTTTTTCCATAGGAGCTTTTCTCATGTCCGCGAATCCACGCCGTATCGATGTGCACCACCACTTGCAGCCGCCGAAATTCATCGCCTGGCTCAACGAAAACCATCCGGAATGGACCGGCGGTCCCGATCTGCCGCACTGGACGCCGGAAATCGGCATCGAAGTGATGGAACGCGCCGGCATCGCCACGGCGATCGCTTCGAGCGTACCGTCGGTCTATTGGGGCGACGCAGCGCTGGCCGCGAGCTTCGCCACCTATTGCAACGAGTACGCCGCCCGCGTGAGTCAGGATCACCCGCGCCATTACGGCGCGATGGGCACGCTGCCGCTGCCGGATGTCGCCGCCGCGTGCAAGGAAGCCGTGTATGTGCTCGACACGCTGGGCCTCGACGCCATCATCCTCAACGCCAGCCAAGGCGTGCAATATCTGGGCGACCCCTCCTACGAAGAGCTGATGCAAGTGCTGAACGAGCGCGACGCCATCGTGCTCATTCACCCGACCACGGCGCCGCCGGGCGCGGATGTGCCCAAGCTCCACATTCCCTACGGCTTGGTGGAGTTCATGGCCGATACCTCGCGCGCGGTGTCGCAACTTCTGTTCAACGGCGTGTTCGAGCGTTATCCGCGCATCCGCTGGATCATTTCGCACGCCGGCGCGATGATCCCCTACATCCACTTCCGCCTGCGCCTCGCCGAACTCAAGCCGGAGATGAAAGCGCGCGTGCCGAAGGGCACGGTTCACTATCTGCAGAACCTCTACTACGACACGGCGCTCTCGACCTCGGAAGCGGTGTTCGCCGCGCTCAAGGAATTCGCCAAGCCTGATCACATCCTGTTCGGCAGCGACTATCCGCTGCTGCCGGAGCCGATCGTGCAGGCGGAAGTTCACGGCATCGAGTCGAGCAAGGTGCTCGATGCGAAGTGGCGCAAGGCGATCAATCGCGACAACGCGCTGAAACTGTTTCCGCGCTTTGCAAGCGACACCAACATCCTCTCGCGCGTCGCCCGCTCGCTCGCCGGCGAGCACGCTTAACCCCAGCATTCGAAGAAGGAGGCGGCCATGCGCCGGATCGCTCTGCTGCTCGCAACGCTTACGTGCACGGCCTGCGTCACGGCGGACCGGCTCGACGGCCCGCCCGGCGCATCGGCCGCGGCGACGCCGGCAGGCTTCGACCGGCCAGTGCGCACCGACGGCATGGACCGCCGCTTCTTCGAAGCCAATGCGCAAGCCTCGATCGCCCGCGTCGCCGCCGCCGCGACCGACGGCTCGATCGACGTGCTGGCGCTGTCGGGCGGGGGCGCCGGCGGCGCGTTCGGCGCCGGCGTCCTCGTCGGGCTGAGCGATGCGCACACGCGTCCGCAATACGAGATCGTCACCGGCGTTTCGACCGGGGCGCTGATCGCACCGCTGGCGTTTCTCGGACCCGACTATGATGATGAGCTGACCGAGGCTTACGCGCATGGCGCCAGCCAGGATCTGATGCACCCGTTCGGCGCGGGTGCGCTGTTTCACACGGCCATCTTCAACGGCAAGCCCCTGCGCGACCTGGTCAACCAATTCGTCGACGACGCGCTGGTGCAAGCGGTCGCGGCGGAGTCGCGGAACGGCCGGCTGTTGCTTGTCGCCACCACCAACCTCGACCGCGAGGAAATGGTGATCTGGAACATGGGCGCGATCGCCGAGCAAGGCGGCCCGCACGCGCTGGCCCTGTTCCGCGACGTGCTGGTCGCTTCCGCCAGCGTGCCGGGCGTCTTCCCGCCCGTGCTTATCCGCGTTGAGGACAATGGGCGTTCCTTCCAGGAAATGCACGTCGACGGCGGCGCCTCGATCCCGTTCTTCATCGCGCCCGACATCGCCATCGCGCTCGGCGAAGCGCCGGAGCAATTGCACGGCGCCAACGTGTTCGTGATCTCCAACAGCCAGCTCGGCGGGCCCTCGCACACGACGCCGTTCAATACGATTTCGATCGCCTCCCGAAGCTTCACGGCGGTGATGAACCACATGACGCGCGCCGCCATAGCGCAGACCGACGCCTTCGCGGCGCGCAACCAGATGCGCTTCCGCTTCACCTCGATCCCGCGCGACTACCAATACGGCGGCTCGCTCGCCTTCGATCAGAAGGCCATGAGCGCGTTGTTCGATTACGGCCGCCGCTGCGCCGCCGCCGGCGCGATCTGGGTCGATACGCAGCAGGCGCTCGCGCGCGTCGCGATGTCGGAGGGGCGCGCGCCCTCCGCCGATGCGCCCTGCCCGACGCCGGCGTCCTAACGCGCCACCAGTTCGTCGCGCACCGACAGCATGATTTCCCTGGCCAGCGCCGCATCGCTGTTTGTCTGCGCGGCGAGGACCGTCGCGCCGACCAGGGCCGACAGCATCAGGATCGCCTGCGCGCGCCCTTCGCCCGTTTCGGCCGCCGTCTGCGAAATCAGCTTGCGGATGCGGCGCGCATACACCTTCTGCACGCTCTCCCGACGCGCCACTTCGGGCCCGAGCATCGCCATCGGGCAAGTCGGACTGTCGGTGCGCGGGTCGCCCTTAAGAAAGCGCCTCGCATATTTATTGAAGGCGTCGTCATCGTCGAGCGCTTCGATGAAATCGGTGAGTTCGTCGAATTTATCGTCAACGGCGCGGATGCACGCCTCCTCGACGAGCGCCTCCTTGTTCTCGAAATGCGCATAGAAGCCGCCGTGCGTGAGGCCGCTTTCGCGCATGATTTCATCGACGCCCACGCCATCCACGCCCTTCTCCTGGAAAAGACGGACGGCGGTCTTCAGAATCCGCTCATGCGTCGTTTCCTTGCGCGTGCGAGCCGCCAGCATGGTCATGTTCGCTCCCTTTGCCTCATTCCTAGCCACGGCTCCGCCTCCGCGGCCAATTGCTCCAATTTAATCGCAACGCAAAAAAACTTCATGGCGCCGCGTCTTGAAGCGGCCACCTGCCCGCCCAAATAACTGCCGCCAGGGCGCCATGACGGGCGTCATATAATACTACCGCCGCCGACGGCAATATGACGATCGTCATTTCCCGCGGCGGCTTCGCGAGGGGAATACACCATGCAGGGTTTGTTCAAGGCGCTGCCGAAGGGCCGCAAGGCGCGCTGGACCATAGGCGTGACCGCCGCGGCGGGCGTCGCGGTCGCCGGCGGGCTGTTTCTCGGCCACGGCGCGTCTTCACAGGAAGCGCCCCCGGCGCCGCCGACCGTCACCGTCGCCCAGCCGCAGATCGAGACCATTGACCAATGGACCGAGCACACCGGCCGTTTCGTGGCTTCGGCGGACGTCGAGGTTCGCCCGCGCGTCAGCGGCTACCTGCAGCGCGTGCATTTTCATGAAGGGCAGATTGTCCGCCAGGGCGATTTGCTGTTCACCATCGACGCCGCGCCGTTCCAGGCCGCCGCCGACCGCGCCCGCGCGGGCCTGGCCCAGGCGGAAGCCCAGCGCATCCGCTCCGAAAGCGAGTTCGCCCGCGCGCGCACCCTGCTCGATCTTGACGCGATCTCGCAGGAGGAATTCGAGGCGCGGCGCGAAGCCGCCGCGCAAGGCGTGGCCGCGAAAGCCGCCGCGCAGGCAGCGCTGCGCACGGCCGAACTCGACCTTCAGTACGCGTATGTCCGCGCGCCGATCACCGGTCGCATCTCGGATGCGCACGTGAAGGCCGGCAACCTCGTGCGCTCCGGCGAAGACGTGCTGACGCGCATCGTTTCGCTCGACCCGATCTATTTCGAGTTCGCCGCGCCCGAATCGCTGCTGGTTCAGGCCGACGCCAATCCGGGCCACGAACAGCGGCGCGTGAAGCTCGAACTCGAAGGCGAGCAGGATTTCATGCATGACGGCGTGCTCGACTTCGTCGACAACGCGGTCGATCCGAGCACGGGCACGATCCGCGGCCGCGCCACCTTCATCAATGCGGACGGGCGCTTCACTCCGGGCCAGTTCGGGCGCGTGCGGATTCTCTCCGCGAACCCGACGCCGGCGGTGCTGATCCCCG
Source organism: Caulobacterales bacterium (assembly GCA_035549695.1). Classification (GTDB taxonomy): domain Bacteria; phylum Pseudomonadota; class Alphaproteobacteria; order Caulobacterales; family Aquidulcibacteraceae; genus Vitreimonas. The sequence goes on from DASZQK010000061.1 coordinate 6,815, forward strand.
AAGCCGCGGTGAGCGCCGATCAATCGCATCGCTACGTGCTCGTGGTCGGGCCCAACGACGTCGTTCAGTACCAGGCGGTGGAGCTTGGCGCGCGCTACGGCGACGGCATGCGCGTCGTGCGCTCCGGCCTCGACGGCGACGAGCGCGTCATCGTCAACGGCCTGCAGCGCGCCATGCCCGGCGCGCGCGTCCGTCCCCAAACCGGCCAGGCCGCCTTGAGCCTGCGCGATCGCCAAGGCTGAGGCGCTTTATCAATGAAATTCTCGCACTTCTTCATCCGGCGCCCGATTTTCGCGTCGGTGATCTCGATCGTCATCACCTTCGTCGGATTGATCGCGATCCCACGTCTGCCGCTGTCGGAATATCCCGAGGTCGTGCCGCCGACGATCACCATCAACGCGGCCTATCCGGGCGCCAGCCCGGAGACGATCGCTGAAACCGTCGCCGCGCCGATCGAACAGGCAATCAACGGCGTCGAGCGGATGACCTACGTGTCCTCGCAATCGACGGCGGACGGACGCCTCGTCATCACCGTCACCTTCGCGCTCGGCACCGATCTGAACGACGCCCAAGTGCAGGTGCAAAACCGCATCGCGACGGCGGAGCCGCGCTTGCCCGAAGAAGTCCGCAGGCTTGGCGTGACGGTGGCGAAATCCTCCGGCTCGTTCCTGCTGGTCGTGCACATGCTGTCGCCGAACAACCGCTACGACCAGGTCTATGTGTCGAACTACGCCACGCTGAACATCCGCGATCGGCTGGCGCGGATCGACGGCGTCGGCGACGCCCAGGTGTTCGGCGCGCGCGACTATTCGATGCGGATCTGGCTCGACCCTGAGAAGATCGCCGCGCGCGGCCTTTCGGTGGGCGATGTGCTTGCGGGATTGCGCCGGCAGAACATCCAGGTCGCCGCCGGTTCGGTGGGCGGCGAGCCTCAGCCCAACCGTTCGGCGTTCGAATACACCGTGCAGGCGCCCGGGCGGCTGGTTGAAGCCGATTCCTTCGCCAATGTCGTCGTCGCCACCGGCGCCGACAATGCGCTGGTTCGCGTCAGCGACATCGGCCGCGTCGAGCTCGGCGCGGCGGACTACACGTCGGCGGCGCTGCTTCGCGGCAAGCCCGCCGTCGCCATCGGCATTTTCCAACGCCCCGGCTCCAACGCGCTGGCGACAGCGGACGCGGTGAAAGCGGAAATGGAGCGGCTCGCCAAGACCTTCCCGCAGGGTCTGTCGTACGAGATCGTCTATAACCCGACCGAATTTGTCGCCACCTCGATTGGCAAGGTGGAAGAGACGCTGCTGGTCGCGGTCGCGCTTGTGGTGCTGGTCGTCTTCCTGTTCCTGCAGAGCTGGCGCGCCGCCATCATCCCCGTGCTCGCCATCCCGGTGTCGGTGTTCGGCACCTTCGCGGTCATGGCGCTGCTCGGCGGCTCCATCAACACGCTTTCATTGTTCGGCATGATCCTGGCCATCGGCATCGTCGTCGATGACGCCATTGTCGTGGTGGAGAACGTCGAGCGCAACATCGCCCGGGGGCTCGAACCGCACGAAGCCGCGCGCGTCTCGATGGACGAGGTCGGCGGAGCGCTCATCGCCATCGCCCTGGTGTTGACCGCCGTGTTCGTGCCGGTGGGCTTCATCAGCGGCGTCGCCGGTGCGTTCTACCAGCAATTCGCGCTCACCATCGCCACCGCGACCGTCATCTCCTGCTTCGTTTCGTTGACGCTCTCGCCGGCGCTCGCGGCGATGCTCTTGCGCCCGCACGATGCGGCCCATCCCCCGTTCGCCCCGCTTCGAGGCTTCTTCGATCGCTTCAACGCGGCGTTTTCCGGCCTTTCGCAGCGCTATGGGCGCACCACCCAGGTGATCGTCCATCGCACGCCGCGCGTCGCGCTCATCTATCTCCTGCTGCTCGGCGCCACCGTCGCCGCGTTCGTCGTGTCGCCAAAGGGCTTCATCCCGGAAATGGACCGCGGCTACGGATTCGTTTTGGTGCAATTGCCGGAAGGCGCCTCGGTGCAGCGCACGCGCGCGGTCGTCGAGGACGTTTCGCGCCGCATCCGCGCCGTCCACGGCGTCGACAGCGATCCCGGATTTGTCGGCTTGAACGCGGCGACGTTCACCCAGGCGAGCAACTCCGCCACGATCTTCTTCGCCTTCAAGCCGTTCGAGGAGCGCGCGCGCGACGGGCGCACGCTCGACGCCATTCTCAACGACGTGCGCGCCTCCGTCGCTTCGATACAGGAAGCGCAGATCCTCGTGCTCGCGCCCCCCGCCGTGCAGGGCCTCGGCTCGGGCGCCGGGGTCAAGATGATGATCCAGGATCGTTCCGAACGCGGCTACGACGCGCTTTCGCAAGCCTCGATGGCGATGATGATGGCCGCGAACCAGACGCCGGGCGTCGCCGGCGCCTTCACCCTGTTCGAAACCCGCACGCCGCGCGTGAAGATCGATGTCGACCGCGACAAGGCCGAGGCGATGCACGTGCCGGTGTCGGAGATCAACCAGGCGCTCGAAGTCTATCTCGGTTCGGCCTATGTGAACGACTTCAACTATCTCGGCCGCACGTTCCGCGTCACCGCCCAGGCCGACGGGCCGTTCCGCACTGGGCCGGAAGATCTCTCGCGCTATTGGGTGCGCAATGCGGACGGCGGAATGGTCCCGCTTTCGGCCGTCGTCACCGCAAGCGAGACGGCCGGGCCGTCGCGGGTGCCGCGCTACAACCTCTATCCCGCCGCCGAACTGATGGCGCAGGGCGCGCCGGGCGTATCCTCGACGCAGCTGATCGAGCGCCTCGAGGCGGTGGCCGGACGCGTGTTGCCGCAGGGCTTCGGCTACGAATGGACCGAGATCGCCTATGTCGAGCGCACCGAGTCCGGCAACACGCTGATCGTGTTCCTGCTCGCCGCCTTCTTCGTCTTCCTCGTGCTGGCGGCGCAATACGAAAGCCTGACGCTGCCGCTGGCCATCATCCTCATCGTGCCGATGGCGGTGCTGGGCGCGCTCGTCGGCATCTTCCTGCACGGGCTTCAGGTCAACATCCTGACCCAGATCGCGCTCATCGTTCTGGTCGGCCTCGCCGCCAAGAACGCGGTGCTGATCGTGGAGTTCGCCAAGCAGCTCGAGGACCATGAGGGGCTCACGCCGCGCGAAGCCGCCGTGCGCGCCGCCGGCTTGCGCCTGCGTCCCATCTTGATGACGTCGCTCGCCTTCATCCTGGGCGTCACCCCGCTCGTGTTTGCGTCGGGCGCCGGGGCCGAGCAGCGCATCGCCATCGGAACCGCGGTCTTCGCCGGCATGATCGGCGTGACCTTCCTCGGCCTGCTGCTGACGCCGGCCTTCTACGTCATGACGCGCGCGCTCAGCCGCTTGCTGCCGAAGCTGAAGCGCGACCCCGTCGCCGTTCCCGCGGAGTAGCGTTCCCATGTCCTTCCCGCTCCGTCTCGCGCTGGTCGCCCTTGCCGCTCTGGCGGCCTCGTGCGCCAGCGATCCGACACCTGAAAAGTCTCCATCCGCGCAGGCCGTGCCCGCCTCCTTCGCCGCATCCGGCGAGCATGCCGGCGCGCCGGAGGCGCAATGGTGGCATGGCTATGGCGACGCCACGCTGGATCGCCTGATCGACCGCGCGCTTACCGAAAACCGCGACCTGTTGGCCGCCGAGGCGGAGGTGCGCCGCGCCCGCGCCTTGGCCGGCATCGAAGGCTGGCGGCTTCTGCCCTCGGGCAATGCTTCGGCCGCCAGCGGGCGCGCGCGCGACATCAATCCGGTGACGGAATCCGATTTCGTCCAAGCCGGCGCCGACATCTCCTGGGAGATCGACGTGTTCGGCCGCCTGCGCCACGGCGCGCGCGCCGCGGGGCGCGAGGCGCTGAGCGTGGATGAAGCGCGTCGCGGCGTGCGTGTGACCATCGCCACGCAGACCGCCGTCGCCTACGCCACATTGCGCGGCGCGCAGGCGCGGCTCGACGCGGCGCGGGCCAATGCGGAAGCCCAGCGCCAGACGCTGACGCGCGTCCAAGCCATTCGCGAGGCGGGCCGCGGCAATCCGTTCGATGTCGCGCGCGCGCGCGAACAATACGAAACGACGGTGGCGCAGGTGGCGACCATTGAGGGCGAGGTTTCCGCGGCGCGCAACGCGCTCGACGTGCTGGTGATGGGCGCGCCGCAGGATCTCGACTTGGGGACGACGGCGCCGGTGCCGGACCCGCCCGCGCAATTCGGCGTCGGCGCGCCGGAGGAATTGCTGCAGCGCCGCCCCGACATTCGCCGCGCCCGCGCCACGCTCGAGGCGGCGACCGAGCGCACGCGCGCGGCGCGCGTCGATTGGTGGCCGAGGCTCTCCCTGTTCGGCGCGGCGAGCTGGACCGGCCCCGACGCCGCTTCCGTCGGCGCCAGCGAGGGCTTTTCCTTCCTGGTCGGCCCGCGCATCGATTGGCCGGCGCTCGACATTCGCCGCAACGCGCTCCGCACCGAAGCAGCGCGGGCCAACGCGGAAGCCGAATTCTATCGCTACGACCAGATCGTCTATGCGGCAGTGCGCGACGTGGAGACGTCGCTGACGAATTTGCAAGCGGCGTCCAACGCCACGACGGCTTCGGTCGCCGCGGCGGAAGCCGCGCGCGAGGCCGCGCGCATCAGCCAGATCCGCTACCGCGAAGGCATGGAGGCCTTTCTGAGCGTCCTGGACGCCGAGCGGCGCGTCGCCGAGGCCGAGGATCGCCTTGCGGTGGCGCGGACTCAGCGCGCCATCGCCTATGCGCGCTTGGGCGAAGCCTTGGGCGTGGGCTGGTCCGATTAGGCGTGCGCATGGTGGAACCGCGAGCGGACGAGGCGTACGGTGCGGCTGGTCGGCGTCCGGAGCATTGCGACGTGGACAAGAACAGCAGCAGCCGAAAAGTGTTCTGGGTGCTCTTTCTGGCCGCCTGGGCCGTCGCCATGACGGCCATGACCGTGCAATGCTCGAACCAAGGCGCCGCCGGCGCCATCGCCGCGACGCGCTGAATCCGGCGCCGAGCTTCTATCGCCGGCAAGTTCTTGGAATAATGCGCCGATGCCGCCTTCGCCCGCCGCACCGGATTTCGACGTCATCATCGCCGGCGCGGGCTTCTCCGGGCTTGGCATGGCCATCGCGCTCAAGCGCGCGGGACGGGAAAGCTTTCTGGTGCTGGAGAAGGCCGACCGCGTCGGCGGCACGTGGCGGGAAAACCGCTATCCCGGCTGCGCCTGCGACATCCCGTCGAACCTCTATTCCTTCTCGTTCGCGCCCAATCCGGACTGGACGCGGCTCTATCCGACGCAAAGCGAAATTTGGGCCTATCTCGAACGCTGCGCCGACCGGTTCGATCTGCGTCGCCACATCCGCTTCAACAGCGCGCTGACGAAAGCGGAATGGGACGAAGCGGACAATCTCTGGCGCCTTCAGGCCGGCGGCGGAGAAACGCTGACGGCGCGCGCGCTGGTGTCGGGCATGGGCGGCTTGCACGTGCCGCGTCTGCCGGACTTGCCGGGCGCGGATCGCTTCGCCGGCGCCAGCTGGCACACGGCGGCGTGGCGCGATGACATGCCTCTGGCGGGCAAGCGCGTCGCCATCATCGGCTCGGGGGCGAGCGCGGTGCAGATCGCGCCGGAGATCGCGCCCATCGTCGCCCAGCTTGATCTCTATCAGCGCACGCCGAATTGGATCGTGCCGAAAAACGATCGTCCCGTCGCTCTTGAAGAACGCGCGCTGTTTCAGCGCGCGCCCTTCCTGCAGGAACTCAAGCGCCGCCTGGTCTATCTCACGCACGAATTGAGGGCCCCTTACTTCATGCATCCGCCGGCGCGCGGCGGCCTGGGCGAGCGCTTCGCCCTGAAGCATCTGACGCGCCAGGTCGCCGACCCGGCGCTGCGCGCCAAGCTCACGCCGCGATACCGCATGGGCTGCAAGCGCGTGTTGATTTCCGACGATTTCTATCCGGCCCTCGCGCGGAAAAACGTGGAGCTGATCGACGGCGGCGCCGTCGCCATCACTGCAACCGGCGTCGTCGGCGCGGGCGGCGCCGAGCGGCCGGCCGACGTCATCATCTACGCAACCGGTTTCAAGCCGATGGACCTCATCACCAACGTCGTCATCACCGGACTGGCCGGGCGCAGTCTGAACGCCGAATGGGCCGCCGGGTCCGAAGCGTTTCTCGGTACGGCGGTCTCCGGCTACCCGAACTTCTTCACGCTGATGGGCCCCAATAGCGGCCTCGGGCACAATTCCATGATCTACATGATCGAGAGCCAGATCGCTTTCGTCATGGATGCACTCGCCAAGCTCGATCTCCACCACGCCACGGCGCTCGACGCGACGCCGGAGGCGCAACGGGCGTTCAACGAAGAGATCCAGGCCAAGCTCAGGAAGAGCGTGTGGGGAACGGGCTGCACCAGCTGGTATCTCACGCCGGACGGCAAGAATTGCACGCTCTGGCCCGATTACACCTTCCGCTTCCGCGCCCGCACCAAGCGCGTGCGCGAAGAGGATTTCAGCTTCAGCTAGCGCGTCGGAAGACAGCGCAATGGAGACATGGCGATGGCGAGATTGATCTTTGCAATGAACATGTCGCTGGACGGCTTTGTCGACCACAACGCCTTTGCTCCCGGCCCCGCGCTGTTCCAGCATTTCACGGAGCAAGTGCGCGGGCTGACAGGCAGCGTGTACGGGCGGCGCATGTACGAGGTCATGCGCTATTGGGACGAAGACAGGCCGGAGTGGAACGCGGCCCTGCACGACTATGCCGCGGCGTGGCGCGCGCAGCCGAAATGGGTGGTGTCGCGTTCGCTCAAATCGGTCGGTCCGAACGCGACGCTGGTCGGGGACGATGTCGAGGCCGCCATACGCAAGCTGAAGACCGAACTTGCCGGCGAGATCGAGGTCGCGGGACCCGAACTCGCGGCAAGTCTGGCCGGGCTTGGACTACTCGACGCGTACCAGATCTACTTGCGCCCCGTCGTGCTGGGGCGCGGCAAGCCATACTTCGCCGCCCCGCGCCCGCCGCTGCGGCTCGAGGCCCACGATTTGATCGGCGAAGACGCCGTGAGGCTGACCTACGTTCCCGCCTGACGCAGCGCCTTAGGTCTCGACCGGCCTAGGTCCTGAACCGCACGCCCACGCGCAGAGCGCGCGGCGCGGCGTAGCTCACGACGCCGTCCGCCGTCACGGCCGTTGCAATATCCGCGTCCGTCGCATTGTCGATCGCCAGGAACGCCGCCGCGCTTTGCGAAAGCTTCTGCTCCCACTCCATATCGAGGCGCGTCGCATCGCCGAGCGAGCGCGAGTTGAGATCATCCTCGAAGCGCTCGCTTTCATAGGAAAGGTCCGCGCGCAGTGTGCTTGTGTCCGCGAGCGCCCACTCCAATCCGCCCGTCACGCTCCAGGCCGGCGATTGCGCGGGGCGCAGGCCGGTGAGTTGCGGCGCGACATCGCCGCCATCGACGCGCGCATGCGCGTAGTTCGCCGCGATCCGCCAGGAGAGAGCGCCGGCCTGCCCCCGCGCCTCAGCTTCCAAACCCCAAGCGCGAATGAGCCCCGCATTCCGCCGCTGACGGAACGCGCCGCCCGCCGGTACGACGACACCGGGTGGAAACGTGCCCGGCCCCATGCCCAGCGTCACGTTCGTCACCGGATCGACCAATTCATTGTAGAATGCGCCAAACTCCCAGTGCGCGCCGCCGACGCCGGCGTCGGCGCCGTAAAGCTTCTCCGGATCGAGCGACGGATTGGCTTCCGTAATATCGTCGCCAACGCGGAAAGGGCGATGCAATTCGTTCAGCGTCGGCGGACGAAAGCCCGCATAGATCGCGCCCCGCGCATACAGAGATCCCAGTTCACGCCGCGCGCCAAGCCGCGCCGTCGGCGCCAGCGCTTCGGCGTCTTCCGGCGCCCTCTGCAACGTCACCACGTCGCTCGCCAGATCGCGTTCGATGCGCTTGCCGGCATACGCGCGCCAATCATCGACGCGCGCGCCGCCGGTGAGCAGCCACGGCCCCGCCTGCCGCCACGCCTCGACATACGCACCCGCAACCAAGGTGCGTCCGCCCGCGACGCGCGAACGCGTGAACGCGCCGCCGATGTAGCGGAAGACTTCCTGCGTCTCGCCCTCGGCGCCGCGCACGTCGACGCCGGCTTCGCCCCCACCGCTCGCATCGCCCCAGCGCAATGCGCCGTTCACGCCCCAGCCCGTCGCCGGCGTGTGCAATTGCGTGTTCGCAGGCGTCGTCGTGCTGCGATCCGGCGCTGTCGAAACAAAGCGATTGCCAAGGTCTGAGCTTTGCGCCCACGCCTGCAGACGCCAGCCCAGATGCGCCGCATCGGGCGCGGCCACCAATGTAAAGCTCGCCATCGCGCCGCTATCGTGCGCGTCGCTGTTCACAACGCCGGCGCCGCGATCTTCCGCGTAGCCCGACAAACGCGCCGACGCGATGACGCGTCCGCGATGCGCCTGCACGCGCGCAACGCCCGACATCGCATCGAGCCACAAAGGCTGGTCTGCGGCGCCGCGCCCTTCGCGCACGGGGATCCAGCCATCCTGATGCTCCACGCTGGCGGCGAGCATCGCATCGAAAGCGCCGTCGCCCGCTTCGCCCAGCGCCGCCAACCGCCGATCGCCGAGCCCGCCCGCTTCCGCGTCGAACACGACGCCGTCTTCATCGCGCTCATCCAGCGCCACCATGCCCGTCAACGCGCCTGCGCCATACGGCCCGGCGCCCGCGCCGCGCACGACGCGCGCGCCTGCGATTGTTTCCGGGGGCAGTGCGCCCCAGATCACCCAGCCGCCGAACGGATCGTTGAGCGGCGCGCCGTCGAGCGTCACCAGCGCGCGCCCCGCGCCGGACGGCCCAATGGAGCGCAGAGACAGACCTTGGATCGTCGGGTTAGCAGCCGCGCTGTCGTTGCGGCGGAAAAGCGTTGCGCCCGGCGCTTCGGCGATCACCGCATCGAGCCGGCGCACGCCGCTCAACGCATCTTCGTCGATCACGTAACTGGAGAACGCCGCTTCGCCCGGCGCCGGCGGCAAGCGCGGCGCGACGACAACGATCGTGTCGGTAGGCGGCGGCAAATCCACCGCGCTGGCTTAAACCGGCCAGCGCAAGCCAATACGCCGGCGTTGCGTCAGCGTGTTTTCGGCGCGTTGCAGTGCGCGCAGCGCGACTTCGGCGTGCTGCAGGCTTTCCGTCGAGCGCAGCGCGTCCATCGCCACTTTGAGCCGCGCCACCGCTTCCTCCAGCTTGTCGCGCGCGCCTTCGCGTTCGCCCAGCGCCGCCAGCGCGCGGCCGATCTCCTGTTGCGCCGCGCCCCAAGCGCCCGGATCGGTGGTGCGGTCCACCTTGTCCAGGTACTTCTGCCGCGCATCGAGCGCCTTCTGCAGCCACTTCACGTGGCCGCCGCGCTCGCCGAGGCTGAGCGCGCCCGAAGCGAAATCGTTGAGAATGTCCATCTGCAGGCCTTCGGAGATTTCCTCCGGACGGCAATCCATCATCGCGTCGAGCGCTTCGACGATCGGCTGCAGACGCTCGGGTTTATAATCCTGCGGGCGGTTGAGCACGGGCCGCGCCTTGCGTGCGCACGCATACGCCAATGCGCGCTGCACCAATTCGTCCGGGCGCCCGACGCGCCAGCCAAGCTGCACGTCCTGCACTTCATGCACGCGGCCATAGCCCGGCGCCGTGCAGAGACGAAGATCGAGTTTGCCCAGCACCGTGCGCCGGCCCCACACGATCACGTCCGCCGCCGAACGCTCCAGCGCATCCACCGCCTCAACGGCGACGCGGCGGCGCCGCTCGGGATGCGCGCCGGGCGAAATGGTCTGCAGATGAATCGGGAAGACGTCGACCTGAACATCCTGCTGGAACGCGAACAGGCCGAAATTGTCTTCGATCGCTTCCTTCATTTCCTGCCGCAGGCCGTAGCCGGCGCCGTCGATCTCGGCGATCAGCACCAGCGCACGATGATCCTTGGAGCGCTTCAGCGCCTGCGCGCGAAGCGCCACGCGGGCGATGGCGCTGGCCCGGAACATGCCGCGAAAAATCCAGAACGCGCAGATCAGCGCGGCGGCCAGGCCCATGGAGACAAAGGCCATGACGACGTTGGGGTATTGCACGAACGCCTGCTGCCACTCGCGCGGCATCAGCCGCATCACCTGCGGCGCAATGTCGGGCGCCCAGGAGGGGGCGGCGGCGGCGAGTTCGATCATTCAGCGTCCCGTGACCAGTATCTCAAACCTGTAACATCCCACCGCCGCGCCGCACAACGTCAAGCCGCCGCAGGCTACAGCGGGCCCGAATCTCCAGACTCAGAACGCCCCGGAGGAGAGTCTAGAGATCAGAATCCGGACTTTTTGGCGGTCAGGGCTTTTTGCCCTGCATCCGCTGGCCCAAGGCCGCCGCGAGGCCCGGCCCGCCATCCATGACCCGCACGCCGGGCGGGGGCTGAAACAGCGCCGCCGCCTGCGGCCCGCGCTGAAGCCGAGTGGCCTCCCATACCGTCTGGCCGTTGGAGGTGGCCCGCAGGATGATCCCGTCGGGGGTGACGCAGGCGCTGCCGGTTTTGCCGGAATCGTCCTGCTGCTCCCATTCCGTGCCGTCTTCGCCGACGACCGAGCACGGACCGATGGCGTGGATGGTCTTGCCGTCGCCCCCGCGCCATTGCTCGCTGACATCCTGGATCGACGCGCTCTGAGTGCGGATCGCCATGCGCTGTCCGCCCATCTCCATGACCAGCACGGCGGTCTGGCTGTCGGCGTCCAAAATCACCACCTGGGGAACGCCGTCGGCCGTGAACTCCAAGCGGGTTTTGCGCCCGTCGCGCGCGATCACGATGGGCACGGCCTGCCCGTTGCGGGTCATGGTCACCTCTTCACGGAAGCTCGCCTGGAAGAGATTCGGGAATGCGCCCGCGACACTCGGCGCCGGCGGCGGCGGCGCGGCGGACTTCTGAGCGTTCTGACCGCAAGCGGTCAGCGCGAGCGCGGCGAAGGACACAAGGGCGAAGCGGCGCATCACGATCTCCTTTGCTCGTCGGCCGTTGCCTTAGCAGCCGGACCAAGCCGCCGATACCCCCGAAGCCGTTCAGCTGGGATTCAGCCGCTCGCGCGCACCGTGCGCATGGAGCCAACACCCAATGCGACACAAAATTACCGCCGTGATCGCGGCGCTCAGCCTGGCGCTGACCGCCCTCGCGCCCAGCGCCGCCTCGGCGCGCGACCGCCATCACGGCTATGGCGGCTACCGCCATGACCATCACCATCATGGCGACGATGCGGTGGCGGCGGGCGTCGTCGGCCTGGCGCTCGGCGTTGCGCTCGGCGCCGCGCTCAGCAGCGACAACGATCGCCGCGACCGCTGCTATGACCGCTGCGGCCCGCCGCCGCCCCCGCCGCAAGGCTATTACGGCCGCGGCGCCTATGAGGGCGACGCCGATTTCGGTCCGCCTCCGCCCGGCTACGCCGATGACGGCAGCGATGTCTGCATTCGTCAGGTGCAGCAATGGGATCCTTACGCCGGGCGCTACGTCTGGGTGAATCTCCGCACGCACTGCTGAACCCGCGGGCGCCGCTTATCCCCACGTCCCATATGAAAACCGCGAGCGCGAAACGCGCTCGCGGTTTTTTCAATTGCGCGCCGGCTTCAATGCACTCAGCATGAGCACGGGGGCGCGCGGGCGGAGCGTGCGCGGAAATGCAATTCGTATGCAATGCGCCGGGCGGCAAGGCCTGGTTTCGAATCGAGACGGAGCACGAAGCGGAGACCGAAGCGCAGCTCATGCGGCACTCGGTCGACAAGTTTTTCGCGCGCGAACTCGCCGCCGCGAGCGAGGCCTTTCGCCCGCGCCCCGGCGCCGTGGCCGAACAGAATATCGGCCGCAAGGAGCACATCGCCCGCGCCATGCCGATCTTCCTGACGCTGCGCGCCGACGACGGCGAGGGCCTCGCCACCGCCATGCTGCCGCCCGGCGGCAAGGACGAACCACGCTTTCGCATCATCATCGTCGGCCCCGACAACAGCGATCCTTATGTGGCGCACGCGGATGCGATCCGGGTGCTTGGCGACACGTTCGGGCTCGCGCTCAAGCGCGAGAAATGCTTCCCGTACGGATAAAAAAATCCGGCCGCGTCATCGCGGCCGGTCAAGGCTGAGAGTTTTCAGAAGGATTATTGGTTCGTGGTCGCGCCGCCGCCGGCTTGCGCGCGCAGCGCCGCCACGCGTTGGGCCAGCGCCGTGTCGGCCTGCACGGCGGCGACAATATTATTGTAGTCCGCGGCGCTCAGCTGGTGCTGCTCCAGCACCGCGCGCATCTGCTGCTGCGATTCCGGCGTCGAGCCGTTGGATTGGGTCTGCTGCTTGATGCGGTCGATCTGCACGCTGGCCTCGGCGAAATTGCGCAGCTGGGCGTCGCTGAACTGCGTCGGCGCGGACTGCGCCTGCGGCGCGGTCTGGTTTTGCTGCGCCGGCGCCGTGGGCTGGGCCGGGGCGGTCGGTTGGGACTGGGCGACGGCCGTGAACGGCAAACCGATCAGGCCCGCGGCCAGCGCGGCCCCGGTCAGGAAATGTCGGGACATGGTCGGAACTCTCCTTTACGCCCGCCAGCCACGCCGACGACGTTTCACCAAAGGAACAGTTCCAAACCAAACGCAGCTTCCGCGGGCCCAATCGCAGCCGCGCGGCGGGCCGGCTGCGAGCTCAGGAATGCGCGAAAATGTCGATGTCTTCCCAGCCGGCAAGATCGAGCGCGGCGCGCGAGGGCAGGAAATCGAAGCACGCCTGCGCAATTTCGGTCCGCCCTTCGCGCGCCAGCATGGCGTCAAGCTTCTCCTTGAGCGCATGCAGGTGCAGCACGTCCGAGGCCGCATAGACGAGCTGCGCGTCCGACAATTCCGCCGCGCCCCAGTCGGAGCTTTGCTGATCCTTGGAAATGTCGCGACCGAGCAATTCCCTGACCAGGTCCTTGAGCCCGTGCCGGTCGGTATAAGTGCGCGCCAGCTTGGATGCGGTCTTGGTGCAATAGATGGGCTGCGTGACGACGCCGAGGTCGCGCATGAACATGGCGATGTCGAAGCGCGCAAAATGGAACAGCTTCGGCGCCGCGGAATCGGTCAGCACGCGCTTCAGGTTCGGCGCGTCATAGCTTTCGCGGTCGAGCTGGACGAGATGGGCGTCCGCGCCGCCGTCCGAGAGCTGCACGAGACACAGCGCGTCCCGCACCAGCGACAGGCCCATCGTCTCGCTGTCGACCGCCACCGCGCCATTGAACGTCACGCCGTCCGGAAGATCGCGCTTATGCAGATGCACCGAAACGTTCCGCCCATCGACGGTCATGGAGAGCTTGCGAGTCATGGCCGCTGGCTAGACCCGCGCGGGCGGGGCGTCAAACCTTGGGGCGGCGGGAACGCCGGCGGCAAGGCCGGCCCCCCCTGTCTCAGCGGTCTTCCCAGCCGCGGCGCGCCGCTTCGGAATGTCCCTCGGGATCGCCGAACCAGCCGCCGTGGCCGCGCCCGCGCGAGCCTCGGTCGTCGTCATCCTCGCGGCGGCGGGCCGCGCGCCGACGATCGTCCTCGTCGCGATAGCGCCCCTCGCCTGGACGTTCGCGCTCTTCCCGGCCGCGCCCGCTGGCCCCGCGCTCATCGTCTTCGTAGCGCGCAGGGCGTGCGGAAGAGAAGCGGCGCTCGTCGTCGCCCATAAAGCGGCCATGGGAATCGCGCTCCCGATCCTGGGCGTCGCCACGGCGCGAGGTCAAACGGCGCTCCTCCAGACTGGGTTGCGGCGCGCGCCTGTCCATGCCCGCGCGGAACGAACGCGGACGCGGCCGCTCCAAGCCATTGGCCTCGATATCCTCCAGGATCTCCGTCTTGCGCTCGGCCAGTTCCTTGCCCAACGCCTCCGCGTCGAGCCCGCTCGCCTTGGCCTTGGCGAAGATGCCGTCGCGCTTTTCCTCTTCGTTGACGTGATGCTTGATCTCTTCGGACAGCACCTTGACCTTGGCGTCGTAAAAGGGCTGGTCCGGCGCGCCTGAGAGAATCTCGGTGATCAGCACCTTGGCGCCGTCATGCTCCACCTGCGCTTCGTCGAGCATGGCGTCATCCACATGTTCGCGGCATGCCGGATAGAAAATCTCCTCCTCCAGCATGGTGTGGACGATGAGTTCCTGGCAGATCTGGCGCGCCAGCTTCTGCTTTTCCGATCTCCGCCCGGATTGCTGAAACTGCTGGAAGAGCTGTTCGACCTTGCGGTGATCGTTCTTGAGCGTGGCGATGGCGTCCTCGCCCTTGGCTTGCACGCCCTTGCCGTTGCCGGATTGGTTTTGGTCGTTCTCCCTGCCGGTCCGCGCACCGCCGGCCGCATCATTTTCGCTCATCGATAAAACTCCGCCTGTCGCGCCACCTCGGCGCGCACAGACGTGCAACAAGCGGCGCGGCCGCAACGTTCCGGCGAAGGCCGCGCGATGCGCAGGCGCTCACGGCGTGCGCGTGTAGGATCCGCTGGCGCCGCCATGCTTTTCGGCCAGACATACCTCTTCAATGGCCATGTCGCGGTCGATCGCCTTCAGCATGTCGTAAAGCGTGAGGCAGGCCACGGCGACCGCGGTCAGCGCCTCCATCTCGACGCCGGTCTGCCCGCTGGCGCGCGCGCGCGCCGTCACGGCGAAACCCGGCAACGTCTCGTCAGGCGCGACCGTGACGATGAGATTGGACAGCGCGATTGGGTGGCACAGCGGGATCAGCTCTGCCGCGCGCTTGCCGGCCATGACGCCGGCGATTTCGGCGACGGCGCGGACATCGCCCTTCGGCGCGTCGCCGGCCAGCGCGCGCGCCAGGGTTTCCGCGCGCATGCGCACGCGCCCCCGCGCCAGCGCCTCGCGCGCCGTCGCCGGCTTGCCGCCGACATCGACCATGCGCGCCCGCCCCTCTTCGTCGATATGCGTTAGCCGCTCGCCCATCTCAGCTTTCCGTCAACCGCGGCATGAGCTCGACCAAGTTGCACGGCCGGTAGCGGCTGTCCAATTGCCAGCGGATCACGTTTTCCCAGCCGTCCCGGCAGGCGCCGTTCGAGCCCGGCAGAGCGAAAATGAATGTGCCCCCGGCGACGCCGGCGCAGGCGCGCGATTGCAGTGTCGAAAGCCCCACGCTCTGAAAGCTCAGCATGTGCCAGACGATGGCGAAGCCCTCGATCTCTTTGTCGAACAAGGGGCGAAGCGCCTCGGGCGTGACATCGCGCCCGGTCAGCCCCGTGCCACCGGTGGAGATGATGGCGTCGATGTCGGCGGCGGCCAGCCAACCCTTGACGCAGGCGCGGATCTCCGCCGCGTCGTCGCGCACCATCGCGCGCGCGACCACCCGGTGCCCGTCGCGGGCAATCATCTGCGCCAGCAGCGCGCCGGAGGTGTCGCTTTCTTCGTCGCGCGTATCCGACACGGTCAACACCGCCACATTCACCGGCTTGAACGGCAAGGATGCGTCGATGCGCCGATCGTGTTCGCTCATGGGCCGTGCTCCGCGCGCCGCGCGCGGTCCTCTTCGGTCGGCTCGATCCAACGGGCGCCGGCGGGGCCGACCTCCCGCTTCCAAAATGGCGCGTCGGTCTTGAGATAATCCATCAGTTCCTGCACCGCCGCGAACGCCGCGGCGCGATGGGCGCTGGCGGCCGCGACCAGCACGATCGCCTCGCCCGCGGGAATGGCGCCGACGCGGTGAACCACCACGATGTCGGACACGCCATGCTTCTCCGCGACGCCGAGCGCCAGGCGCTCGATCTCGGTTTCAGTGAATCCCGGGTAGTGCTGAAGCTCGATCCGCTCCACCCGCCGCTCGCCCGAGCGCGCCCGGCAATAACCCACAAACGAAGCGATCGCCCCGCACGCCCCGTCTGTCGCCGCCGCGAAGCGGCCCAACACGGCCTCTGGAGAAAACGTCTCCGTCGCAACAACAACGCGCATCATGATGCCCAGAACGGGACCTTAAAAAATCCACTTAGCTCGCTGTTTCCGTTGGTGAAAAGAGCCGCGATTGACACGAGGCGATACCGACAATGCTAACGACACACTCTCGCTTTGCAGGTTAGAGTCCCGATTTCAATGGCTTATCGCCCGTTTCCACGCGTTAGCCCACGCTGGCCAGCACTGGGTTTTGTGGCGGTCCTACTCCGTCTCTGCATAGCTCGACCGGTGCCGGAGAGTTGTCGAGTGCGCTCAGGCAATTCAGGCTTATGAACGCTCGCTGGCGCTTAAGCCCGCTAACGCCGCTACGATGTTGCAGCGCCTGCGCTCGGGGATAGGTAGCAAAGCATGTGATGCGCGCGATCATTCGCAGGTGCGTCGGTCCCAAGGCGGAATTGAGCTTGCTCCCCCCGGATACGGGACATTCGTCGTCGCCGGGGCGTCCGGACCGGTTTCGCCGACAACGGGTCGTTCACTCCTGAATCACCATTGCGAACCAGCTTGGGCGCGACCGGGGAGTCGAAAGCGCGCGAGGCCCCCTCGCCGTGTGCCAAATCCGCCGCATCCATCGTGTCGCCTCCGTGCATCTCCCATCTGAGGGAGGTGAGCATGGGGCGTCCATTCGGATTTGCGGCGTGTGTTCTTGGGCTTGCGATCGCACTTGCCGGCGGCGCTGATGCAGAGAGCCCGAACAACCCCGCCATTGGCCTTTATCGTCTTTCAGACGCGCGCGAGATCTATGTCGAATATCTCCCGGACATCGACGGGCTGGTGATGGTCGATTTTCCGAGCGGACGGGTTCGCCCGCTCGCGCGCTCGGCTGACGGCGCGTTTTCCTTTGGCCCTAGGATCGGCGCAGGCGAACCGGTTGTTGCGACCTTCACCCTCGACAGCGATCTCATGAGCTGGCGCGAAGCGGGCCGCGTCTCGACCGGCCGCAAAATCGCCTTTCGGACCGAGGACGTCTCGTTTCAGTCCGGCGAGGTTAGACTCGCTGGAACGCTCACCTTGCCTCGCGGCAGCGGCCCTTTTCCCGCCGTGGTGCTCATGCATGGCGGCGGCGCCCAGACGCGCGACTTCTTCTGGATACCGCACTTCTTCGCCTCTCGCGGGCTCGCCGTGCTCGCCTACGACAAACGCGGTGTTGGAGCCTCGACCGGCGATTGGCGCACATCGTCAAACGCTGATCTTGCGGGCGACGCGCTGGCTGGCGTCGAGTGGCTCCGCGCACGCTCCGACATTCGCGCCAATCGCATTGGGCTCTACGGGTCGAGCGCGGGCGGCTGGACCGCACCGATGGCCGCGGCGCGCGCGCCCAACCGCATCGCCTTCGTGATCGCGCGCTCGGCTTCGGCGCTGCCCGAGCGCGCCAACGTGATTTACGAGATCGAAGGCGATCTTCGCTCAGCAGGCTTTGGCGACGACGAAGTCGCCGCCATGCGCCGTGTACACGAACTCGCTCTTGGCGCTTCCGACGCACAAAGCTGGGAACGCTTTCGCGAAGGCCTTGCCAGCATCAGGGGCGCGCCCTGGTTTCGTCTAGTTCGTCTGCCCGCGGATCTGCCGGCTTGGAACGACGCCGCACGGCACGGCGAGGTGGAGGGCTTCATCGCCACTCTCCGCCGCGATGCATCCGATCCACTCGCGAGCTGGCGCCAGCTTTCCATGCCCATCCTGATCCAAGAAGGCGGCCTTGATCGCTACGTGCCGGGGCCATTGAGCACCGAACTGCTTCGCACCGCGCTCTCCCGCAATCACGCCGCGCACGTCGTGCTCTATCCGAGGGGTGATCACCCGATGTTTGAATCAAGCGACGGTTATCCGCGAAGCATTCCTGCCGCCTCTCGCTACGCCGAGGGCTATCTGACCGACCTCGACGCCTTCGCGCGCAGGATGACGCGATCCCGCTAACCAATCTTATGCGCGGCAGCGAGTGTAGGCGCCACGCGCTGAACGCGCCGCTCTCGCACCAGATTGCCAACCCTTAAGCAACCGCCGCCTTTGCAATATAACGAAAACGCTAAAACAGCTGAGCGTTATAGCGCGATGGATCGGCGCAACCGGGAAGCTGAGTGCGCGAAGCCGAAAAGCAACTGTGCCTTCAACCCCTTTGCAGACTCTAGTGCGTCGCTCCCCGAAGCGGACATTTTGAGGAATGGTTGAAAAGAACGAATGGTGCCCAGAAGAGGACTCGAACCTCCACGGTGTTACCCGCCAGTACCTGAAACTGGTGCGTCTACCAATTCCGCCATCTGGGCAAAATCCGTCGCCGGATTTGAGGGGCGGCATGTACGGGAGCGGCGGCGCGGCGTCAATCGGGACCGATCCGCAGCCCGCGGGGAACAGAATCGGCCCTTCGCCAATTTCGCTGCCGATGGGGAAGCGAAAGACGCCCGCGTGACCGAAGCCATGAACGGAGACTATGTGCGCCAGATGGCGCGCGCCGAGGAGCTCAAGGCTCTGGCGGTCCGGGCCCAGAACCCGACCGCGCGGGTGTTTTACCTCCAGCTCGCCAACGCGTTCCGGCATTTGGCCGAGGTCACGGCCGCCCGCCCCCCGGAGCGGCCCCACGGGGTCCGGCTGGAGCGCTGAAGCGGCGGGAAAGCTTGGCAAGGCCGGCATAGTCCTATAGGCGCGGGCGCCCTAGACACGTTTCCGCGCGCCCCATGACCCCCCAGAACCGCATCCGCAATTTCTCCATCGTGGCCCATATCGACCACGGCAAGTCCACCCTGTCGGACCGGCTGATCCAGGCCACTGGCGGGCTGTCCGACCGCGAGATGACCGAACAGGTGCTCGACTCCATGGAGATCGAGAAGGAGCGCGGCATCACCATCAAGGCGCAGACCGTGCGCCTCAATTACAAGGCCCAGGACGGCCAGGACTACGTCCTCAATCTCATGGACACGCCGGGCCACGTCGACTTCGCCTACGAGGTCTCGCGCTCGCTGGCGGCCTGCGAGGGCGCGCTGCTGGTGGTGGACGCGAGCCAGGGCGTCGAGGCGCAGACGCTGGCCAACGTCTATCAGGCGCTCGACAATAATCTCGAGATCGTCACCGTCCTCAACAAGATCGACCTGCCCGCGGCCGAGCCCGAGCGGATCAAGAAGCAGATCGAGGACGTCATAGGCCTCGACGCCTCAGACGCCATCATGGTCTCGGCCAAGACCGGCGCCGGCATCCCCGACGTGCTGGAAGCCATCGTCGCCCGCCTGCCGCCGCCCAAGGGCGGCGATGCGAACGCGCCGCTCAAGGCCATGCTGGTCGACGCCTGGTACGACGCCTATCTCGGCGTCGTCGTGCTCTTCCGCGTCATTGACGGAGTGATGAAGAAGGGCATGCGCGTGAAGCTCATGGCCACCGGCGCCGACTACAATATCGACACGCTGGGCGTGCTCACGCCCAAGCGCGTCGACATGGCCGAGCTTGGCCCCGGCGAGATCGGGGTGATGACGGCCAGCATCAAGGAAGTCGCGGACGCGCGCGTCGGCGACACCATCACCGAATATCGCCGCGAAACCTCCGCGCCCCTGCCCGGCTTCAAGCCGGCGCAGCCGGTCGTGTTCTGCGGTCTCTTCCCGGTCGACGCCGCGAATTTCGAGGACCTCCGCGCCGCGATGGCGAAGCTGCGGCTCAACGATGCGAGTTTCACCTTCGAGATGGAAACCTCCGCCGCGCTCGGCTTCGGCTTCCGCTGCGGCTTCCTCGGACTCCTGCACCTCGAAATCATCCAGGAGCGCCTCACCCGCGAGTTCGATCTCGACCTCATCGCCACCGCGCCCTCGGTCGTCTATCGCGTGCACATGAACAATGGCGAGGTGCAGGAGCTGCACAATCCCGCCGACCTGCCCGACGTCGTCTACATCAAGGAAATCGAAGAGCCCTGGATCAAGGCCACCATCCTCACGCCCGACGAATATCTGGGCTCCATCATCAAGCTCTGCCAGGATCGGCGCGGCATCCAGAAGGATCTCTCCTACGTCGGCGCGCGCGCGATGATGGTCTATGAGCTGCCCTTGAACGAAGTCGTGTTCGATTTCTACGACCGCCTTAAGAGCGTCTCCAAAGGCTATGCCAGCTTCGATTATCAGCTGATCGACCACCGCGCCGGCGATCTCGTGAAGATGCAGATCCTCGTCAATGACGAGCCGGTCGATGCGCTCTCCATGCTGGTGCACCGCGCCCGGGCGGAATCACGCGGCCGCGCCATGTGCGAGAAGCTGAAAGAACTGATCCCGCAGCACCTGTTCAAAATCCCAATCCAAGCCGCCATCGGCGGCCGCATCATCGCCCGCGAGACCATCAGCGCGCTGCGCAAAGACGTGACCGCCAAATGCTACGGCGGCGACGCCACGCGGAAGCGCAAGCTGCTGGACAAGCAGAAAGAAGGTAAAAAGCGGATGCGCCAGTTCGGGAAAGTGGAGATCCCGCAAGAGGCGTTTATTGCGGCGTTGAAGATGGATTCCGATTGACGCGAAGCGTCAAAGGAATCCATCCCGGACAAGCGCAAAGCGCGCGATCCGGGATCGGCGCGATATTATTGCTCTAGGTCGTCATCCACGGTCAGCAGAAGCAGAGGCTCCTTTTCCGCCTCGAAGAACTTTGTCGTGCTCTGCAGTTCTAGAATTTCGCTTCGCGCCGATGCCAGCGCCTGCTCATCGGTACTTTCTGCCCCCTCTTTCTTCCCCTTTCCAGCCGTGCTCACCCTGACTTCGATACGGTAGCGCCGGTCGATCATGTAAGCGATCTTTAGGACTGCCTTCCTTGTGGCCGCGCGCTCCTCTTCTGCGGTTCTATTGAATTTCTGCATCAACTTGTCGGCAACGTCGTCAGATATTTTCGCTATGCGCTCCGCTATATCGTTTTCGACTGCCTGAGCGGCAGACTCGGATTTCAATTTCCTAAGCTCGATTTGGGAGCGTCTTAGGTTCAGTATTTCCTGATAACGAGCGATCACAAACTTGATCGCAAAAGCGATCGCTACTCCAACGCTTAACGGTGAATCGAGGGTGATCGCAAAGTCGCTAGAAGCGAGTGCGCGAACTCGCGCACCAGTTTGATGGCCCGTCGCTAATCGTTCGAACGCATTTTCGACAAACTCAAAATCCTTCAGATCAGAAATCAATCGGGGAGCAGGGACACTCTCGTCACCTCTCGGAATGATGAACGATATCCCTGCTTTGTCGGGCTCTATCTCATCGCTGTGCAGATTGAAGCGCTTCAGCCCCTCGCGAATTTGGCGCAGCGCCTTAGTATCTCCCGCGATTTCATCACGTAAATCAGTGACGGCTTTTAAGGCAACACCTGGGGTCGCAGCATTGCTCTGAACAATGGCCCTGACTTTTGACTCGGTGTCCGATGCGATGAGGGCTTCGAGACCAAATTCCTCAATTATCTCTCGGCTTAGAACAGGATATTGATCGAGCGTGTCTGTTGCCGCGACATCCGCGAGTGCCGCTAGCTTTTGTGCAAGTTGCTCTGGGTGGGCGGCGTTTCCAGGCTCGTTGACTACAGACTGGATGGCACCAACTATTTCCGTAACCTTTGCTTCCAATCCGGTCCGCTGCGTAGTTTCGAGCAGCAAATTGAGCACACTTAGCAGTCGTTCTACATTCATGGCGAAGCTCGCGCTTGACGGTGCGCTTGCGTTTACCGCGATTCGCTCGCGTCGCGCGGATTTATCCACAGGCCGTCTATTGACTCTGACTTCCGGATTTATCGCCGACATCGCAACTCGGAAGTCCCTTCTCCCCCGCGAGGGGGAGAAGGTGGCGCGTAGCGCCGGATGAGGGGGCGGCTCTCAGGATGATGCGCGCGTGCTGACGCCCCGCTCCATTCGGAAGCGCCCACCCTCATCCGGCCTTCGGCCACCTTCTCCCGCCCAGGCGGGAGAAGGAAAACGCTGTCCAACACGCGCACGCACCTAACTCCTCGTTTCCCCCGCCCCCGCCCTCCCCAATCCGACCCACTTCCGCCCGCGCTACACTCCCTCATCCCTCGCACGGGAGGTTCTCGAAGCATGCCGAGCCTTGATGGACGCGAGGGGCGCGGTCGAGCGTGAGGCGCGCTCCGTTTCCAACGAAACGAGAGCGCGCAACGTCGAAGCCCGTCTTCGCCCTCTCCCACAAGGGGAGAGGGCCGGCGTTAGCGCTGCGCGCTGACCGTCGCGACTATCGTGTCGAGCGTGCGCTCCCGTTCGTTGAACAGATCGCCCGTGGAAATGCGCAGCACACGGAATCCGGCATCGCGCAGATAGACGTCTCGCTTTGCATCGA
>DASZQK010000062.1:0-3934 GCA_035549695.1 Caulobacterales bacterium
TCATGGCGCTGGCCGCGGTCGCGGCCTGCGCCTCGGCGCCCGCCTACGTGCGGGCTGCCGGTCCGAACACGGCGGGCTATTCCGAGCAGCAAATCGAAAGCAATCGCTTTTACGTCACCTACCGAGCGCCCGGCGGGGCGGATCAGCAACTCGTTGAAGACTACGCCTTGCTGCGCGCCGCCGATCTGACGCTGCAGCAGGGGAGGGACTGGTTCATTGTCGACCGCCGCGTGGCTGATCAATCGATGGTCGATCGCGGACCAAGCGTCGGCGTCGGCGTTGGCGGCGCCAGCTATGGCGGTCACAGTTCGACTGGCGTCGGCGTGGGGTTCAGCATCCCGCTCGGACATCATGGTCCCACGGCGACGGCGGCGACGCTCGAAATCCGCACTGGCGCCGGCGCCAAGCCCGAAGACGCCAACGCCTATGATGCGCGCGAAACGTCGGCCAATCTAAGCGCCAGGCTCTTGCATTCGCGATGACGGCCAAGCGTGTCGAGACCATTGAGATTGGCGCGGATGACGGCGAAGGGCGGATCGATCGCTGGTTTCGCCGCCGCTATCCGCATCTGAGCCAAGGGCAGATTGAAAAGCTCATCCGCACCGGCCAAGTACGCGTCGACGGCGCGCGCGTGAAGGCGTCGGATCGAGTGACGCCCGGGCAGATCGTGCGCGTGCCGCCGCTGCCGGAAGCCGTGGAGCGTACGCCGGGCGGCCTCGCCGGCAAGGACGTCGACTTTATCCGCTCGCTTGTGCTGATGAAGGACGATGATGTCATCGTGCTCAACAAACCCTCGGGCCTTGCTGTGCAAGGCGGCACGAAAACGACGCGTCATATCGATGCGCTGCTCGATGGCTTGAAATTTGATCAGGACAAGAAGCCCAAGCTTGTCCACCGACTCGACCGCGATACCTCGGGCTGTCTGGTGCTTGCCCGCCATCCGCGGGCGGCGGCGTTGCTGGGCGAGGCGTTTCGTGATCGCGAGACGGACAAGATCTACTGGGCCATCGTGCTCGGGGCGCCCCGTCCGCACGAGGGTGAAATTCGCGGCTGGATGCGCAAGGCGCCGGGGGCGCACGACGCAGATCGCGAGATGATGCAGCAATGCCAGCAGAACGATGAGGGCGCCGTGCATGCGGTGACGCAATATGCCGTCATTTCCGCGGCCGGTCAGCGCGCCGCGTGGGCGGCCTTGAAGCCGGTCACGGGCCGAACGCATCAACTCCGTTTCCACATGGCCGAGATCGGCCATGCCATCGTCGGCGATCCGAAATATCGTTGCGACCGGGAGACCCCCGGGGGCCTGGAGAGCAAACTGCAATTGCATGCGCGCGCGTTGCGTCTGCCTCACCCCTCGGGGGGTGAACTCAAGGTCGCCGCGCCTTTGCCGCCGCACATGAAGGCGGCGTTCGAATTGTTGGGTTTTGACGAGCGCGAAGCAAAGGACCCGTTCGCGCCATTTGTGGATTTTCGGGCGAAGCGGTAGGCGGGCGTCATGAAGAAGATCGATTTGGCGAAGGCGCCGACGCGCGCTGGTTCACGTTATCCCGCCCCCTACGACGAGCCTTGCAAGGCGCGGGTCGGGACATTGTTGGGCGACGCCGCCGGGCTCACGCAATTCGGCGTCAATCTCGTGCGCATCCCGCCTGGGGCTTGGTCGAGCCAGCGGCACTGGCATGAGAAGGAGGACGAGTTCGTCTGGGTGGTCGAGGGCGAGTTGGTGCTCGTCACCGATGTAGGCGAGGAGGTCTTTCGCGCCGGCGATTGCGCGGGCTTCAAGGCCGGCGTCCGCGACGGGCACCACTTCCAGAACCGCGGAGATAAAGATGCGGTGATCCTCGCGGTCGGCACGCGCAGCGAGGAAGATTGGGGCGAATACTCGGATATCGACATGAAATTTTGGGGCGCACGTTATTCCGGCAAAGGCGTCTACACACGCAAGAACGGCGACCCAATTTGAAACGCCTCGCCGTATTCGATATCGACGGCACGATCGTCGATAGCCGCCGCGCGATAACCGAGGCCGTGCGCGACGCCTGGATCGCGCTCGGTCTCGAACCGCCGCCTTACGAACAATCGCGCCGCGTTGTCGGGCTCAACCTGCTCGCCGCCGTGCAGACGCTTGCGCCAACACTCTCGCCGGACCGGTATCCCGAGCTCGCCGTCGCCTACAAGGAAGCTTTCCTGCGCAATCGTGAAGGGGGGCAAGGCGAGCCCTTGTATGAAGGCGCCCGGCAAACGCTGCGCGTCCTGAAGGACGACGGATGGGTCCTCGGCATCGCCACGGGCAAGGCGCGCCGCGGACTGGAGCACATCCTCAAACACCACGGCGTCCACGACTGGTTCGATGCGGTTTTCTGCGCTGACGACGGTCCCGGCAAACCCGATCCGCACATGCTCAACTGCAACATGCGTGCGCTCGACATCGAACCGTCACGAACCGTCATGGTCGGCGACACGAGTTTCGACATGGCGATGGCGCGCGCGGCCAATTGTTATGCACTGGGGGTCTCTTGGGGCTTTCACACGGCCGAGGAAATTGAAAAAGGCGGCGCGCACGAGATTGCGCATGACTTTTCCTCGCTGCTCGGCAAATTGGAGCGCTGGCGCACGCAACAGCAGCAGCAACAACAGCAATGAGCATGGAGACGCCTCGCCGCTTTTACAAGGACGTCGCCGTCCGCGCGGTCGACGATGTCTTCGCCGTGACGCTGGATGGACGCGAGATCGAGACGCCGGGAGGCCGGGCGCTCCGCGTCCCAAAGGAGAAGCTCGCGCAAGGCGTC
Source organism: Caulobacterales bacterium (assembly GCA_035549695.1). Taxonomy (GTDB): domain Bacteria; phylum Pseudomonadota; class Alphaproteobacteria; order Caulobacterales; family Aquidulcibacteraceae; genus Vitreimonas. The sequence continues at coordinate 2,787 of DASZQK010000062.1, forward strand.
GCCGCTGAGTGGGAGGCGCAGGGCAAGCAGATCATTCCCGCCACCATGCCATTCACGCGCTTCGCTTACGTCGCGCTCGATCACACGCACGCCAATCGCGAAGAGCGTATCGGCATCCTCACGAAATACGCCGAAACCGATCTGCTCGCGCACCGCACCGATACGCCCGCCGCGCTCGTCGCGCGCCAGAACGCGACGTGGACCCCGCTGCTGAACTGGGCGGCGAACGAACTCCATCTTTTCCTGCCGATCGTCACCGGCATCATCGCCGCCGATATCTCCCCCGGCGCGATTGCCGCGGTGCGTTGGAGCGCGGATTCGCTCGACGATTTCACGCTGACGGGCCTTACGCACACGGCGGGCCTTGCCGGCTCATGCGTGCTCGCCTTCGCGCTGCTAAAAGGCCGGCTCAACGGCCAGCAGGCGTTTGAGGCTGCGTGCTTGGACGATCTGTGGAGCCAGGAAAAGTGGGGCGTGGACGACGAGGCGCAAGCGCGCCTGGAACGCATCCGCGCGGAGTTCGATGAAGTGACGCGCTATTTCGAAGCGTTGAGGTAGGGGGAGACAACATCAATGAAAGACATCATCGCCTCCCTCGAAGCCAAGCGTGAAGCGGCGCGTGCTGGCGGCGGCGCCAAGCGTTTGCAGGCGCAGCATGCCAAGGGCAAGCTCACGGCGCGCGAGCGGATCGAACTCTTGCTCGACGAAGCTTCGTTCGAGGAATTCGACATGTTCGTCGAGCATCGCTCCGCCGAGTTCGGCATGGAGAAGCAGAAAATCCCGGGCGATGGCGTCGTCACCGGTTGGGGCACGGTGAACGGGCGCATCGTTTACGTTTTTTCCAAGGACTTCACGGTGTTTGGAGGGTCTCTTTCCGTGGCGCACGCGGAGAAGATCTGCAAAGTACAAGACATGGCCATGAAGGTCGGCGCACCGATTGTCGGCATTTTCGACGCGGGCGGCGCGCGCATCCAGGAGGGTGTCGACAGCCTTGCCGGCTATGCGGACATTTTCATGCGCAACATCCTCGCTTCGGGCGTCATCCCGCAGATCAGCGTGATCATGGGGCCGTGCGCGGGCGGGGATGTGTATTCTCCGGCGATGACCGACTTTATCTTCATGGTGAAGGATACGAGCTATATGTACGT
>DASZQK010000063.1:0-14600 GCA_035549695.1 Caulobacterales bacterium
CCATCGGTCCATAGTCGGCCTGCGGGTCGCTCGACGTGCCGATCTTGAGGCCCTCGACGCGCGGGATCAGTTTCTTGACCAGCGTGTCCGCGGTCTTCTCTCCGACCGGCACCGCGACTGAGACCGCCATGCAGCGCTCGCCGGCCGAGCCGTAGCCTGCGCCGATCAGGGCGTCGACCGCTTGGTCCATGTCGGCGTCCGGCATCACGATCATGTGGTTCTTGGCGCCGCCGAAGCATTGCACGCGTTTGCTCTGCGCAGCCGCCGTCGAATAGATGTAATGGGCGATGTCGGAGGAGCCGACAAAGCCGACGGCCTGCACGCGCTTGTCGGTCAGGATGGCGTCGACCGCTTCCTTGTCGCCGTTGACGACGTTGAGGATGCCGGGCGGCAGGCCCGCTTCGATAAACAACTCGGCGATCCGCATCGGCACTGAAGGATCCCGCTCGGACGGCTTGAGAATGAAGGCGTTGCCGCAGGCGATCGCCGGCGCGCATTTCCACAGCGGAATCATGGCCGGGAAGTTGAACGGTGTGATGCCGGCGACGACGCCCAGCGGCTGGCGCATCGAATAGACGTCGATCCCCGGTCCCGCGCCTTCTGTGTATTCGCCCTTCAGCGCGTGCGGGATGCCGCAGGCGAACTCGATGACCTCCAGCCCGCGCTGCACATCGCCCTTCGAATCCGCGATCACCTTGCCGTGCTCGCTCGAGAGCAATTCGGCGAGCTGGTTCATGTTGGCTTCGACGAGGCGCTTATATTCGAACATCACGCGCGCGCGGCGCTGCGGATTGGTGGCCGCCCACCCGATCTGCGCCGCGGCGGCGGATTGCACGGCGGCGTCGATGTCGGCGGCGTTGGCGAATTGCACGCGCGCTTGCACTTCGCCGGTGTTTGGATTGTACACATCGCCCCAGCGATCGGAGCGGCTTGCGACGGCCTTGCCGTCCCGGAACATTTGAATGGTGCGCATCGGCTCGTCCTGCGGCGATGGAGTATGGGAATTGGCCGCTGAACTAGCAGCAGATGCCCGGGATTCCTATGGAAAATCTCCGCACCGGCGCTCCGGCGCCGCTAACGCTAGGAGAAGTCAGGCCGCATCGATCGGCCGCAACACGACGACGAATTCTTCGTGGCCGACGCCGCCGGGCGCCACCAGCGTGAAACTCGCATCGATCGCGACCCATGCGCCGTCGTCTCCACGAAAGCGCCAGAGACCACGCTGCGCCATGTTCAGCATCCCTTGCTCGACGCTTTGCGCGAAGCGCTCGCGCTCCGCCGCTCCTTCCCCGGGCGCGAAGAAATCGAACAGGCAACGGCCTTCAAGTTCGTGTTGCCCATGCAGCATCCTGGCGCACGCGCGCGAGGCGAACAATATCAGGCCGGACGGCGCAACGCGCATCACGGTTTCCGACACATTGTCGACCACGAGGCGGTAGCGCGCTTCCGCGCCGACGATGGCGCCCCACGCCTCGCGTGTTTCGTGCATGGATTCCGAAAGCATCTTCATCAGCCGCTGCTTTTCCTCGAGAATCACGGCCAGCGGCAGCATGGTCACGGCCAGCAGCGCGAGATAGCTCTGCTGCGCAAGAAAAGTTTCGCGTTGGTCAAGGCCGGGCCAGAGCTTCGGCACATGCGCGTGGAGCGTGGCGAGCACCGTCGTCAGCAAGAGGACGACAAGGCAAACCTCGACGCCGGCGACGCCGAGATCGAGCGCGATCAGCACGAACACCGGCATCGTCAACAGCCGCACCGGCGGGATTTGCGGAAGATTCGCCGCCATCAGGGCGGCCGCGGAGACGGCGGCGACGGCGAAAGCCAGCTTGCCGAGCTTGCCCTTGAGTTCGCGCCAGCGGCCGGCGCCCATGCCGATGAAGATCGGCTGAAATACGAGAAGGCCCAGCGCGTCGGCGGCGTACCAAGTGAAAAAATCGCGCGCGCCCATGTCTCGGGAGAGCAGGGCCGTCGCGCCGGAGGCAATCGCCGCGGAAGCCATCGGCGCGACAACGCCGCTCACGAAAACGAAATAGAACACGCCCCCGCGCGTCAACACGTCGGCGCCCCTTGGGCGATGCGTCAGCATCCAAGCGCACAGAGCGCTCTCGACCATATCGCCCAGCAAAAACGCCAGAGAGAAATCGAGCCGGTCGCCAACGCTCAGGTGCGCCGCGACGTGCCCCAGCGAAGCCCATGCGATATAGACGGGCCATTGGCGCACCGGCGCGACCCGCAACGCCCACGCCAACAGCGCGTTGGAAATCCAGATCGACTCGACCTGCGCGCCGAAGCGCGTATAGGCGAGCGAGAAATAGGAAAGCACGCCGTAGCAGACGCCGATCGCCACGGCTCGGACCATGGTCGACCGCCCGACGCTGAAATCCGCCGCCATCGGCGACTCCGCTCAACCCCGTTCCGTCTTAGGATAGGGCCCAGCGCCCAGCAAGCGATCGGCGGATCGCGCTTTACGCCAGCACCTTCCAGCCGCGCGGAAGGCCGTTGATCATTTCGCTTCGGAGATCGAACCGCGCGGCGCGCACGGCCGGCGTGAACGGCGCTTCGACGAGCTGCACTTCGACGCTGTGCCCGCGCTCGCGCCAGTAATTCTCGATACGCTCCTTCAGCGCGGACGCGCCGGCGCGGTCTGTGTAATTGCCCGGCCCCCAATCGGGATCAAAGGGTGATTTCATGTCGGTGCTCTCTCCGGCTGGCGTGAAGGAAGGATACGTTGGCGGCGGAGCGGCGCAGCGCCATGCGCGCCGGCGCCCGCAATCGAGCCGGCAGCGAAATGGCGATGCGACGCTGGTCGGCGAGCACGTCCCACGCGCCCGCCATGGATCCGATCAATTCGCGGCTGCGGGCGCCGAGGCGCCAGCCGTCGACGCGCGTCTCCCATCCGGAATCGGCGTGCAGCTTGAGCGTCAGACGCGCGCCGCGCGGCGCGGCCGGCTCGAGCGTCGCCGCGATCACGATCGTCGCATGCTCGCTCTGGGCGACGACATCGCTCAGCACCTGTTCGATGAGCTCCTCGAACCGGTCCGGGTCGGCCAGCATCGCGTCCTGGTTGGTGGCGTCGTCCAGCAGCACGATCACGCCGCGCTCGTCCGCAGCCGGTCCGATCCCGGACACGACGTCGGCCAGCACGGCGCCGGGGGCGAACATCGTCACGCTGCGCCGCGCCGTATGCGTGTCGAGCCGCGCCATGGCGGCCATTTCCTCACTCATGTCGCAGAGCGCGGCGAGTTCGGCCGCGGCGGCCCTGCGCAGGGCGTTCGATTGCGGCGTCGCGCAATGCTCTCGCATGTCTTCAAGCCTGCGCTGGACGCGTTGCAACGCGTCGCGCACACGCCGATCGAGCGAAAGCGCCAAGCGGTCGCACGCGGTGAAGGCATCGCAGGCCTCTTCCAGCACGGCGTGCGCCCAGGCTTGCGAGGTTTCGCGCTCGATGTCGGCCATGTCGAGCCGGCGCTCACGGACGAACGCCTGCACCTGCGCTTCCGCCAGGCGCGCGAGGCGCAACAGCTGGGCGTGCTCGGCAGGGCCAAACGCCTCGCGCGACGCGGCGTCGGCGACGCACAGCACGCCAATGCACTCGCCCGCGGCCGAGGTGATCGGCGCGCCGGCGTAGAAGCGCACATGCGGCGCGCCGAGCACGAACGGATTGTGCGCGAAGCGCGGATCCCGCCGCGCGTCGGCGACGACGACCGGCGCGTGCGCCGCCACGACGTGCGTGCAGAACGAGGCGTCTCTTGGGGCTTCCGTGCGCTCCACGCCGCGGCGGCCCAGAAACCATTGCGTGTCGCGCCCGACAATCGAAACGAGCCCGATCTGGGTTTGGAACAGGTCCGCCGCCAGGGCGGCGATATCAGTGTGCGCCGAGCGCTCGCCCTCCGGGCGCAAGCCCAATGCGGCAAGCGCGGCGAGGCGCGCGCTCTCATTATCGGGCAGAGGGCCGCGCTCCATCGTCACGAACCTTGGCGCACCGCACTGATGTTGACGCGACCGAACATCGAAACATCCTCTCGCGTCCCTTATTCTCAGAATCTCATAAATGAAACGTCAATTTTGAGAATTTTCGAGAAATCTCGGGTTTTCCAAAGAGAATCAAGGATCACTTTTTTGCGAAAGCCGGACCAGGCCGGCCAGGACGGCCACCCGCCGCGGCCGGTCAGCGGCCGATGCGGGCGTGCGAAGCGCCACCAAGGCCGCGACATGAACGTGCAGCGCCGCGGAGAAGTTGGCGCCGCGCTCATCCCCAGCCAGCAAGTCGCACAGGCTGTGGGCGGCGCGGCTGAGATCCTCAAGGCCGACCGCGCCAGCGTCGGAGATCAAATCTTCCGCCAGGCGATAGATCAAAGTCTTGCCTTCGGACGACAATGGCAGCGCCGCTTGAGCGGTAAGCGCCTCAAGCTTCAGGTCGAGCGCCGCGAGCAATGAAGGGCGCGCCGCGCTCAGATTGGCGGTGGCGCGCTGCAGCGCGTGCGCGCAGAGGAGGCCATTCGGATCCTCGAAGAATCGGGCCAGGCGGTTCTCGGGCGTGAACACGCGGACTTTGCTCACAGCGCCACCTTGCGCGGCTTCAGCAATTCGTCGACTTCGAGCTGGCTCATATTCGGCGCCGCGATGTTGGGCGCCTCCAGCGAGAGATCGTCGGCGCGGCGCCCGTCGCAACCGGCCGGCGGGCCCTCGTTCTTGAAGCGCCGGTCGGGCCCAACATAATTGGGCGCCACGATGAACTGGCGGTTCTCGCGGGCGATCCATTCAATCCGCTGCAGCAGCACGTCCGCCGAAAGCGGCTTGGCGACGACGAAATTGGCGCCGGCGTCGCGCGCGGCCCGGACATTGCCCTCGGTCTGATGGCCCATCGCCGCGATCATGGGCATGTGGTGGTTGACGCACTCGTTTTCGCGCCGCGCCCAATGCAGAAATTCGAAACCACCCTCCAGCAGAGGATCGACGATGAAAAGCTCCAGCGTCTGCTGCAGAAAAAATTTGCGCGCGTCTTCGACCGTATCCGTTACGTGCACCGCGCGCACGCCGAACCCGAGCAGGATCTGGCGCACGACGTCGCCCGCCTGCTCGTTGCGATCGAGGACGAGGACGCTGGCGCGCCGCAGATTGATGCGGGCGGAAGGATCGAGCGCGGACATCGAAGGCTCACCAGAGTTCGACGTCTGGAGCCGGCGCGGGCGCATCATCGCCCGCCAAATGCGCGCGGAGCTTGTCGAGGCACACCCCGGCAAGCGCTTCGTCCAACGCCACGGCGCCGCTTGTGCTCCAGTTCACCGCCCCGACAAAGCGCGCCAGCGCACGCAGTTCCTGTCCTAGCGCGTCGAACGCCTGCAAGCTCTCGCGCGGCGTTTCGGCGGAAAGCATCTCGTGCTCGATGCGCGCGAGATCGTCCGCCGCCGCTTCGATGGCGCTCGCCAAGCGCTCCAGCACGATGTCGGCGGAGACCGGCTGCGCGACGGGGAAATGCGCAGGCTTCAATCGAAGAACTCGACGTCGGCGCTGCTCGGCGCCGGCGCGGCCGCGTGCCTGATCTCGCGCGCGAACACATCGCTTTCCCGCTGACCCAGCAACATCTGCTTGGCGCGGCCGGACACCGGCCAGTAGCGGATGCGCCGCGCCGACTCCCCGCCGAGGCTCTCGCTTCGGCACGCAATGCGCTCCTGGCGCAGGAAATCCGCGGCGAAAGCCGCGTTCTTGGCGCCGATGTCGGAAAGATTCTGCATCATCCGCGCGCCGCCGAACAGCTTGGCTTCCAGCCGGTCGCGGCGCGCGCCCGCCTTCAACAGCGCGTTGATCAGCAATTCCATGGCGTGCACGCCGCGTTCGAGATCGTGCGCCTGCCCCGCCAGCGCGCCCGGCAATAGAAAGTGGTTCATGCCGCCGACGCCGCTCACGGGATCGCGCATGCAGGCGGAGACGCAGGAGCCGAGCACCGTCGTCATCACGGCGTTCGCATCATCGGTAACGAAATGCTCGCCCTGCACGACATGTATGACGCGCCCTGCCAGCCCCTCCTCGCCGTGCGCATGCGCGCCGATCATGTCAGGGCTCCGAACACTTGCTCGATCTTGCCTTTGAGGTCGCTCACCGTGAACGGCTTCACGAGATAGTTGTTGACGCCGAATTGCACCGCACGCTGCACCAATTCCTTATCCGCGCGGCCGGTGAGCATGATGAAGGCGGTCTTGGCGATCGGCGGATGCGCGCGAATGGCGCGCAGGAAACCCAGACCATCAAGCTTCGGCATATTGAAGTCCGAAATCACCAGATGCGCCTGACGCTGCATCAGCGACTTCAGCCCCTCCTCGCCGTCGCCAGCGTCGGCGATGTCGGTGAAGCCCAACTGCTGCAGAGTGGAACGCGCGAGAGCGCGCATCGTGAGTTGATCGTCGACGATCAGAACGCGAATGGATGCAGCCGCGGGCATCAACGCATCTCCTGCACTTTGGCCGCAGCGCACGCCCCGAGCACGAGATGCGGCAATTCCGTCAAAGCGGCCTGGCGCTCGACCGCGCCCAATTCGAACGCGGCTTTGGGCATGCCATAGACGACCGAACTCGCTTCATCCTGGCCGAACGTGCGCGCGCCGGCCTGGCGCATCGCCAGCATGCCGCGCGCGCCGTCCTTGCCCATGCCGGTGAGGATCAGCCCCACGGAACGCGCGCCGCACGCCTGCGCGACGGACTGAAACAGCACGTCCACCGAGGGTCGGTGCCCATTCACCAACTCGAACTCGCGCAACCGGCATGCGCCGCCGGCAATCTCCAAATGCCGCGCCCCGCCGGGCGCCACATAGATGCGCCCCGCCGCGAGCGCGTCGCCGTCCTGCGCTTCGCTGACCTGCGCCGCGCACAAGCGATCAAGCCGGGCGGCGAAGCTCTTCGTGAACGTCGCCGGCATGTGCTGGGTGATCACCGTGGGCGGGCAATTCTCGGGCATCGCCGAAATCACCGCGATCAGCGCCTCCACGCCGCCGGTGGACGCGCCGATGGCCAGCACGCGGCCGTTGGGCTGAAAATTGGCGGCGGGCTTGCGCGTCACCGCGCTTTGCCCGCCGCGCACGCGGCTCTGCGCGGCCGCTTTGACTTTGTCGCCGAGATCCTCGAACGCCTGCGCCATTTCCGACGCGGCCGGCTTGGCGACGCAATCGAACGCCCCCAGTTCCAGCGCCTGCAGCGTCGCTTCGGCGCCCTCTTGCGTCAGCGTCGACACCATGATCACCGGCATCGGCCGCAGCCGCATCAGCCGCTCGAGAAACTCGATGCCGTTCATGCGCGGCATCTCGACATCGAGCGTGATGACGTCGGGATCGAGCGCCTTGATCATCTCGCGCGCCTCGAGCGGATCGCCGGCCCCGCCGACCACGTCGATCCCCGCGTCGCGGCGCAGCCGCGCCGAGATCAACGCGCGCATGGTCGGAGAATCGTCGACGACAAGAACGCGAACCGGCTTCGTCATGGGCGCCCTCCCGCGAGGCGATAGACAGTCTGCCCGTCGCCGACAAAGCCCGTATCGTCCACGCGCTCGGAGTGGCCCACATAGAGCCGCCCGTGCGGCGCTAGATGCGTGCGAAAACGCGTCCAGAGCTTGGTCTGCGTGTCCTGATCGAAATAGATCACGACGTTGCGGCAGAAGATGGCGTCGAACGCGCGCCGCATTGGCCAGTCGCCGATCAGATTGAGCGGCTTGAACGCCACCAGCGCCCGCGCTTCGGGGCCCACGCGCCAGGTGCGCGCCGTGCTTTCGTCCTTCTCAAGCCAACGATTGCGGAACGCCGCGGGGATCGCGTCGATCGCTTCCGCCGAATAGGCGCCCGCGCGCGCCGTGTTGATGACGCTGCGATCGATGTCCGTCGCCAGGATGCGCACGTCGAAATCGGCCGCCTCCGGCAGCACCGACAGCACCGCGAGCGCCATCGAATAAGGCTCCTGCCCCGTCGAGCACGCGGCCGACCAGAGCCTGAGCGGCGCGCCGGCGCGCACCGCCGCCGCGCGCGGCTGCAGCACCTGCTCGACAAGGTGATCGAAATGGTGGGGTTCGCGGAAAAAGCGCGTGACGTTCGTCGTCAGCGACATCAGCAGACGCGAGCGTTCCTCCTCGGACGCGGGATCAGCCAATAGCGCGACATATTCGCTGAAGCTCTTGAGATTGAGCGCGCGCAGGCGCTTGGCCAGACGCGAATAGACAAGCGCCGCCTTGCTCTCGTGCAGCGAGATGCCCGAGACCGCATACAGCATCTCCGCGAGCGCGCTGAAATCGGCGGCGGTGAGCGGAAACTCACCGTCGACCAGCGACGCCGCGCGCGGCTTGGTGGCTGCGAGCGCGGTCACGCCGCCTCTTCTTCCAGTTCCGGCAGGATGCGGTCGAGGGTGATCCAGCTGATCATGCGCCCGTCGAGCGGGAGAATGCCTTTGACGAACATCTTCACCGCGTCGCAGGAGACGTCCGGCGTCGGCTGCACGGACTCATTGGTCGCGGTCAGAATTTCCGATACCGCGTCGACCAGCAGACCGACGAGACGCGCGCCGATGCGGACCACGATAATCACGTTGCGCACCGAGGGCGCGGTCTCACCCAGCCCCAGCCGCGCGGATAGATCGACGATGGGCAGCACGGCGCCGCGCAGATTGATCACGCCGCGCACATAGCCGGGCGCGCGCGGCAGCGGCGTCGCCTCGGTCCAGCCGCGGATTTCGCGCACGGCCATGATGTCCACGCAAAATTCCTGGGCGCCGATGCGGAATGAGATCAGTTCCTGGCCGCCGAGATCGGTGTGTTGTGCAAGTTCGCTCATGGGGATCAGCTCGCCTTCGCCAAACGGGGTTCCATGGTTTCGCCGCGCCGCGCGCCGACGACGGCGTCGATGTCCAGAATGAGCGCCACGCGGCCGTCGCCGAGGATGGTGGCCGCGGCGATGCCGTCGACGCGCTGGAAGTTCGCTTCAAGGCTCTTGATCACCACTTGGCGCTGGCCCTGGATGCCATCCACCAACAGCGCCGCGCGCCCGCCGACTTCGCTTTCGACGAGGAGCACGACGCCATTGGACGGCGCGATCGGCGTTTCCCGCCACCCCAGCGCCACGCCGATATCGATCAGCGGCACGAAGGCGCCGCGTACCGCGAGCAGGAGGCCCGTCGCGCCGAGGCCATGCACGTCGCCATCCTTCGGCTGCAGCGTCTCGACGATGGTCGCGAGCGGCGCGATCAAGGTTTGCGGACCAACCGAAACGACCATGCCGTCCAGCACCGCGAGCGTCAGAGGCAAGCTCAACGTGAAGGTCGAGCCCTGGCCGACGCGCGAGCTGATCGAGATGCGCCCGCCCAGCGATTGGATCGAGCGCTTCACCACATCCATGCCGACGCCGCGGCCGGACAGATCGGAGACTTCCTTCGCCGTGGAGAAGCCCGGCAGGAAGATCAGATTGTCGATCTCCTCGTCGGTCAGCGGCAGATCCGGCGAGATCAGCCCGCGTTCGATGGCGAGTTCGCGCACGCGCGCGCGATTGATCCCGCGCCCATCGTCGGCGACCTCGATGACGATGCGTCCGGAGCGGTGCAGCGCCGCAAGGCGCACCGTGCCCTCCGCCGGCTTGCCCGCGGCGACACGCGCATCCGGATCTTCAAGGCCGTGGTCTATGGCGTTGCGCAGCATGTGCGTGATCGGATCGGAGAGCCGCTCGATCACCGTCTTGTCGACTTCCGTGCCTTCGCCCTCGGTGACGAGGCGCACGTGCTTTCCAGTCGAGGCGGCGATCTCGCGCACCAGGCGCGGCATGCGCTGGAACACGGATTTCACCGGCTGCGCGCGGATCGCCATGACGCTGTCCTGAATCTCCCGCGTGAGCTGTTCGAGCGATTCAAGCGCAAGCTGCACGTGCGAGGAACGGCTTGTGTCGCTCTCGCCCACGCGCTGCGCCAGCATAGCCTGATTGATCACGAGCTCGCCGACCAGATCGATGAGCCGGTCGACGCGCTCAAGATCGACACGGATCGTCGGCGGCGCGCCGGACGCGGCGGACTTGACGGTGTTTCTCTGTTCCGCGGCCGGCTCCTTGGTTTCCCCCGCCGGCGCCGGCGCTTCCTTCGGCTGCGCGAGCGGCTCGATCAAGGGAAGCGAGGCCGGCGCGGGCGTTTCCGGGATGATCTCAAGCGCGCAATCGGCGGCGACGAAATCGAACACGTCGCGGATCGCGGCCTCGCCTGCTTCGGTCGTCAGCGTCACGCGCCAGCTCAGATAGGCCTCTTCCGACGCCAGATCGGCCAGCGGCGGCAACGCGCTTGCATCGAGCGCCGTCTCGCACGCGCCGAGGCGCTGCAGCTCGCGTAGCAATCGCACCGGGTCGTTGCCCTTGACATAGGTTTCTCGGCTGGGCCGGAACGAGATCACCCAGCGCGATGCGAGCGACGGCCCCAGCGCCATCACGGGCGTGAAACCCCAATCGTCCGCGTCCGCTGCCGCGCTCGGCGCGGGCGACCAGAGCGCCTCAAGGTCTTCGGCCGCTTCCGCGGTCCGCTGCGGCTCGACGACCGCGTCCGTCTTCGCGGCCTGCACCAGATCCGCCAACACGTCGGTTGCGCGCAGCAGCACCTTCAATACATGTTCGTCCGCTTTGAGCGAACCGGAGCGCACCTTGTCCAGGGTCGTTTCAAACGTGTGCGCGAAACGCACCAGCGCCTCGAGTCCGAACGCGCCGGCGCCGCCCTTCACCGAATGCACCGCCCGGAACACGGCGTTGACCGTTTCGTCGTCGCCCTCGCCGGCCTGCAAGGCGAGCAAACCCGCTTCCAAGTCGGAGAGCAGCTCTTCGCATTCCTGGAAGAACGTGGCCTTGATGGATTCCAGCGCGTCCATTGGCGTCACCCCGTCACACGCCGCACCGCGCTCAGCAGCGCCTCGGCGTTGAAAGGTTTGACGATCCAGCCCGACGCGCCGGCCTCGCGGGCGCGCGCCTTTTTCTCCGGGCTGCTCTCGGTCGACAGCACGAGGATGGGCGTGCCGCGATAATTCTGGATTTCGCGGGCGCGCGCGATGAAGCCGAAGCCGTCGAGGCGCGGCATGTTGATGTCGGTGATGATAAGATCGAAGACGACCTCTTCCTTCAGCGCTTCCAGCCCCTCAAGCCCGTCGGCGGCCTGATAGACCTCGTGGCCTGCGCCCTTTAGCGTCGCCATCAGCATCTGCCGCATCACGCGAGAATCGTCGACGGTGAGAATGTTCAGCATGCGGCGCTTTCCTCGCGAATGGGGAGCAGCGCTTCCGCGCCCATGACGCGAATGTCTTCGACAAAGGCCGGCGACGCGCCCAGCACGCGCAGCTCCTGGCCGGCCTTGCGCCAGGCGTTGGCCGCCGCGATCAGGATCTGCAGGCAGAGCCCGCCAACGCGCTCGACGTTCCTCGCATCGATGTCCAGCGGCGCGCCTTCGCAGCTGCGGAACTCCGCCTTGAGCCGCTCCGCCGTATGGAGATCGAGCATCGGCGGCAGACACAGGATCGCATTCGTGGACATGGCTCAGCCCCGCCCGCGCGCGAACGCCGCGACGCGCTGCTGCTGCACATTCACCGGATCAGTGCGCGGCGCACCGATCTTGAAATGCCCCACCAGCTTCGAGAGCGCGTCGGCTTCGCCGGCCAGACCGTGACTGGCGGCCGTCGACTGCTCCACCATCGCCGCGTTCTGCTGGGTGACCTGATCCATCTGGTTGACGGCGGTATTGACCTGACCGAGCCCGGTGGATTGCTCGAGCGTCGACGCCGAGATCTCCGAGACGAGACTGGAAACCTCCGCCACCTTGGCGACAATGCCCTGCAGCGCCGCGCCGGTGCGGTTGACGAGATCGACACCGCTTTCGACATGGCCGGAACTCGCCAGGATGAGCGCCTTGATCTCCTTCGCGGCATCCGAAGATCGTTGCGCCAGGGCGCGCACTTCCGAAGCCACGACCGCGAACCCGCGCCCCGCCTCGCCCGCCCGCGCTGCCTCGACGCCGGCATTAAGTGCGAGCAGATTGGTCTGGAAGGCGATCTCGTCGATCACGCCGATGATCTGCGAAATCCGCCGCGCCGATTCTTCGATCTCGCCCATGGCAGAAACCGCGTCACGCACGACTTCGCCGCCGCGTTCGGCCTCGCTGCGCGTCTGCGCGACCACGGTGTTGGCCTGGCGCGCGCCATCGGCCGTCTTGCGGACCGTCGCCGTGATCTGGTCGAGCGCGGCCGCGGTCTGCTCAAGGCTGGCCGCCTGCTGCTCGGTGCGGCGCGAGAGATCATCGGCCGCATGGCTGATTTCGCCGGCGCTCGAGCGCATGCCGCCCGCGCCCTCGGCGATCGAGCGCATGGCCTGCTGCAGCTGTTCCATCGCGGCGTTGAAGTCGCGTTTCAGCTGCGCGTAAGCGATCGGCAGGTCGCGCTCGAGACGATAGGTCAGATCGCCCGCGGCGAGCTTCGACAAGCCTTCGCCGATCGATTCGTTGACCAGCGCCTCGTTGCGCGCCTGCGCGGCTTTCTCCGCCTCCTTGTGGTCGAGCGCGGCCTGCCTGAACGCGGCGAGCGCGCCGCCCATCGCGCCGATCTCATCCTCACGCCCCACGAACGGCGCTTCGACGCTGTTGTCGCCTCCGGCAAGTTTGGTCATCGCCTCGGTCAGCGTCTTCACCGGCTTGAGAAACATGCGGTCGACGCCGAACGCCAGCGCGGCGGCCGCGACGGCGCCGAGGACGAGCAACCCAATCATCAGCATGGAAGCGAACGCCGCGTCTCGGTTTGCGGCCTGCGTGCTGTGCTCGGCGTCAGCGGCGATGACCTCGGTAACGCGCTCCATCGCCGTTTCGAGTTCCGAAAACTGGCTCATGAACGCCGGCAGTCCGGCCACGGCCGCGTTGGCGTCGCGGTCGGCCAGTTCGACCAGGCGCTCGGCGGCGGCGACATATTCGCCCAGCGGCTGCTCGACGCGGCCGATCGCATCGCGCTCCGCCGGCGTCTCCGCGAGTTCGCGCTCGCGATTGATGTTGGCGCGGAAGAGCTCCGCGTGTTCACGCAGATCGGTCCGGATGTCGTCCATCGTCACGCCGGAATTGGCCGATTGCGCCGCGAGTGCGCCCAGCACGTCCGCGCGGAGGGCGTCATGCATCATGTCCGCGGTCATGTGCGCGCGCAGCAATTCAGAGTCCTGATCGCCGTCGGTCAGCGCGGTTGAGAGCGTGTGCGCGGTCCAGATGCCGCCGCCCCCGCACACAGCTACCAGCGCAAACACCGAGGCGGTGCCGACGAGAGCCTTTTGACTGAGAGTTCGAACCACGATGCGTCCCCCTTAGAACTCGAGGCCAACACGCAGCGCCGCGACGACAACGTCGGAGCGCGCACGATCGGCCGCTGGATTGTGGACAAGCTGCAGATCGGGCTGCAGCGTCAGATGCGCGCCCAGCCGATCCGCGTAGGTCAATTCGAGCGCCGATTCAGCGGCCGCCGCCTCGACGCCGCCATCGCGCGCGTTGGCGCGGAACTTGGCATCGAGAAAACCTTGATTGAGGCCGAGCGAAAACGCGCTGTCGGGGCGCGCGTCGAACAGGTGCGTGACGAGAACCCCGGCCTGCCATCCGCCGCGATAGGGCGTGGTGTCGCCGTCGGCGACGCCCACGCGCGCGAACGCCGCGACCGCGGGCGAGCCTTCGCCACCCCATAGCGGCGCTTCGATGCTCGCATACGCGCCCTGGGCGTCGCGCCGCACCGGCGCGCCGAGTGCGTCGACATCGCGGATGTCGTCCTGCGCCTTGCTGTAGCGCCATGCGCCCAGCTTGAACTGGAGGTCGCCCCCGCGCGCCCATTCGGCGATCAGCAGTGCGCCATTGTCGAACGATGTATCCACGCCGCTCGGATCGCCGACGACGCCGGCGCTGGCGTTGATCACGGCCGCCTGCACGCGCTGCGCGTCGTTCAGCGACCAGCGCACTCTGAGCGCCAATGCCGTGGACGGAAAAATCGACGGCCCGTTGGGCCCCGTCGCCGCCAGCTCCGAGCCGATGCCGAACGCCGGCGCGATCAAGAGACCGGCGGACTCGCTTTGATAAAATTCGCTGTTGAGATCGTAGAGCCCGACGAGAGCGGAGCCGCGCTCGCCGGCGAAATTCTGCTCCAGCCAGAATTGGTAGAGTTTCGCGCGCGGGCGCGCGACTTCGATATTGTCCACGCCCTGCAGCGTGCCGGCGATATCGTTGGGCGCGCCGCCGGCGTTGGAGAGCAGATGCGCGTACAGGTGCGCGCCGCGCCAGCCCAAGGCGCGCTCCAGCGACACGTCGGCGGTCAGGTCGATATTGTCGAGGTAGCGCCCGGCCTGCGACGCCCCGCCGGAGACGACGCCGGTGACATCGCCCTTATAGGCCAGCCCCCACTCTATCGCGGGCGCCTCGGCGTGCGCCGCGGGTGCGAGCCACAGCACCGAAATGACGCCGGCGCTGAACGCGCGAACTGCGCTGACCCTCACCATCACCCGCTCCCCCACTGCTCGACGGCCTCTTAGAACTCTTCCCAATTGTCTTCGTCGTGATCGGCGCGCGGCTTGAGAGCCAGTGCGGCGCGCGTCGGCGCCGGCGCCGGCG
>DASZQK010000064.1:0-105968 GCA_035549695.1 Caulobacterales bacterium
TCGGCGGAGCGTCTGATGGACGTGGTCACGGCGGTGTCCGGCTCCGGCCCGGCGTACGTGTTCATTCTCGCCGAAGTGCTCGCCGCCGCCGCCGAGCAAGAGGGGTTGGACAAGGAGGTCGCCATGCGCCTCGCCAGCCGCACCGTCGCCGGCGCCGGCGCGCTCATGCTGCAGACCGGCGCAAGTCCCAGCGCGCTGCGCAAGCAAGTAACCTCGCCGGGCGGCACCACCGAAGCCGCGCTCGACGTCCTGGGCGCGGCGGACGGCCTGGGCCCGCTGCTCCGCCGCGCCGTCAGCGCCGCCGCGCAACGCTCGCGGGAATTGGGCAAGGGCTGAGCTTCCTTCCGCGCAGGGAGCGGGGGCGCAAAAGCTTGACCGCCCGAGCCGGCCTGCGCTTCATCTCCGCATGTCGCCTTCCGATCCCGCCATCCGCCGCGATCTGGCGCGCGCCGCGCTCTCGCTGGCGGCGACCAAGCCCTGGCGCGAACTCACCCTGGCGCAACTGGCCGTCGAGGCTGGGCGGCCGGTTTCCGATTTCTATGCCGGCAGCTTGGGGGAAGCGCTTGATTGCGTCGAAGAGGCGTTCGACCGCGCGATCGGCGAAGATCTCGATGCGCTCGATCCGACGCAAAGCGTCCGGGACCGTTTGTTCGAGCTGATCATGCGCCGCTTCGAGGCGATGGAGCCCCATCGCGCCGCAGTGCTGGCGATGGAGGCGGGGCAGGAACGTGATCCGACGTTGCTGGCGGCGGCGCACCAGCGCCACGTCCGCTGCGCGCGCTGGGTGCTCGCGCTGGCAGGGCTGGAGGCTGACGGCATGACCGGCCACGCCCGCGCGCAGGGGCTCGGCGTCATCATCGGCCAGGCGCGCGCGGCCTGGCGCGGCGACGACGCGGGCGATTTCGCCAAGACGATGGCCTCGCTCGACAAGAACCTCCGCCGGGCCGAGGAAATGTTCGGCCGCTGGGCAGGCTTCGAAGGCCGACGCGCGGACGAGCCGCCGGCGGGCGCCTGAGCGCTCATGTACGCCTTGCAGGTCGCTGTAGTGAAAAGCGGCGGCGGCATCACGACCGCCGTGCAGCATTATGCGCGCATGTTCGCGCGCGTCGGCGTCCGGAACGCCGTGCTGTTTCGCGGGCCCGGCGCGGAGATGTTGCGGGGCGAGGGCTTCGAGGTATTCGAGGCGCCGCAACACCTCACAGCAAGCTGGGCCGCGCCGGTGCTGCCGTTTGGCGCGCTGCGCAAGGCGGTCGGCGAACCGGATATCGTCATCGTGCACAGCGACCTGGCGCTCGCCGGCATAGTGCGCGCGTTTCCGAACGCGCGCGTCGTCGCGCCGTGCCACTCGGATAAGACCAAGCACAAGCATCGCGCGCACCTCGTGGTGACGCTGAACCCGGACCAACACGCGCGCGTCAGCGCGGCGCTCGCGGGAACGCGGGCGCGCACGGCGCTCCTGGGCAATCCGTACGCGCCGGCGCAGGCGGCGGGTCCGCTCCGGCAGGCCGGAGCGCCGCGCGTGAACTTCGTTGGCCGCTTCATTGCGACCAAGGATCCGCTGGCTTTGGTTGCGGCGGTCGCGCTCACGCGGAAGCGCCCGCCGCTCTGCTTCATCGGCGACGGCGAGTTGAGCGGCGCGGTGCGCGAAGCCGTTTCAGCGGCGGGGCTTGGAGCGGATTTCAAGGGATGGGTGGCCGGTCCGTTCAGCGCCTTCGCTCACAACGATGTCCTCGTGCTGCCTTCGCACTGGGAAGGACTGCCATACCTGCTGCTGGAGTCTTTGGATCACGGCGTGCCGACAATCGCGAGCGACATTCCCGGAAATCGCGCGGCGCTCGGCGACGGCCTGTTCGGCGCGCTCTATCCATTGGGCGATGCGCCGGCGCTGGCGAACGCGATCGACGAGGCGCTTGGCAATCTTGACGCGCTGCGGTCGAAGGCGGAGAAGGGCCGCGCCGCGATTGCCGCGCGCTACGGTGCGGCGCCGTTCTGGGCGGCGCTTCAAGGCGCGCTGGATTTGTCTGCATGAGCCACGCCAAAGGCTTCGACTGGCTGATTGTCGGCGCCGGCTTCACCGGCGCGACGCTGGCCGAGCGCATCGCCAGCGAACTCGATCAGAAAGTTTTGCTGATCGACCGCCGCGCGCACATCGGCGGCAACGCCTACGATTACGCCGGCCCGGCGGGCGTTCGCGTGCACCAGTACGGCCCGCACATCTTTCACACCAATAGCGAGAGGGTTTGGCGCTATCTGTCGCGCTTCACCGAATGGCGGCCCTATTTTCACCGCGTGCTGGCGATGGTGGAGGGCAATGCGCTGCCATTGCCGTTCAGCTTGGAGTCGATCGAGCGCGCGTTTCCGGCGTTTCTCGCGGACGACATCGGTCAGCGTCTCGTTGCGCGCTTCGGCTATGGCGCGCGGGTGCCGGTGCTGAAGCTGCGGGAGGAGACGGACGAACGTCTGGCCTTCGTCGCGCGCTATGTTTACGACAACGTGTTCCAGTCCTACACGCGCAAGCAATGGGGCCTCTTGCCGGAGGAGCTCGATCCCGGCGTCACCGCGCGCGTGCCGATCTCGATCAGCCGCGACACCCGCTATTTCACCGACACATATCAAGCCATGCCGCGGGAAGGCTACACGCCGCTGTTCGAGCGCATGCTGCATCACCCGAACATTGAGCTGTCGCTGTCGACGGATTTCAGCGACGTTCCCGCCCCACGCGCCCGCGTCGTCTTCACCGGCCCGATCGACGAATATTTCAAGTATGCGCACGGCGCGCTGCCGTATCGGAGCTTGCGCTTCAAGCCGATCGAAGCGCCGCTCTCACAAGGCCAGACCGTCGGAACCGTCAATTATCCGAACGAGTTCGATTTCACCCGCATCACCGATTTGCGCCATCTCACCGCGCCCGCGGCCAGTGAGACGGTGCTGGTTGAGGAATATCCCGAAGCTTATGAGCGCGGCCGCAACGAGCCCTATTACCCGATCCCGACGCCCGATACCTCGGAACGCTTGAAGCCCTATCTCGCCGACGCCGCGGCGCTTGAGGGCAAAGTGTGGTTCGCGGGGCGTCTCGGCGACTACGCGTATTACAACATGGATCAGGCCTGCGCGCGGGCGCTGGCGCTGTTCGAGAAGAAGATCGCGCCAGCCGTCACCGGCCGCGCAAGCGCATGACGCCGGCGACGCGGCGCATCATCTACTGGCCCGATCCTCTCGCCCGCAATGCGGGCGGGCCTTCGGGATATCTCTGGCACCTCCGCGAGGGCCTGCGCGAAATCGGCGCGGCGGACGCATTCGCCTTCGTCACTCCGGAAGCGCAGCCGCGGCAGCGAAAGAATGCCAAGGCGTGGAAGAGCGCGGCGCTCGCCCATCCGTTGGCGCGCCCATTGTTTCTCGCCTCGCGCCGGCTCGCGCCAAGCAAGGCCGAACGCGCTGCGAAGCGGCTGCTGGAGACCCCGCTCGACGCGCATCGTCTGCCCGCGGGCGTCGAGGCGATGCTGGCGGACGGCGATGTCGCGCTGCACTGCCATTCGACCATGGATGCGCTTCGCGCGCACAATTCGCTGGCGGCGCTGGGCCGACGCCAGAACGTGCGCCTGTGGCTGACCTCGCACACCCCGGAGATGCCCGCCCGCGAGAAGGCCGACAAGCTGCGCGCGACCGGCGCGCCGCCGTCGCTGGTCGAACGCGCCACGGTGCGCTGGCTCGAGATCGACCGCGCGGCGTTCGCATCGGTCGACGAGCTGGTGTTTCCATGCCCCGAGGCGCTGGAGCCGTACGTGCAGACCGACGATCAGGTCGGCGCGATCTTCGCGAAGCGGCCCATGCGATACGTCTATACCGGCATCGTTGATCCGCCGCATGGCGCGCATTTCGCGCTGCCGGGCGAGGGGCTGCGGTTCGCCTATGCGGGCCGGCACAATTCCGTGAAGGGCTACGATTGGCTGGCTGAAGCGGCGCCGCCGGTGCTGGACGCGACCGGTGCGTGGATGATCGTCGCCGGCGGACCGGGACCGGTGGCGGCGCCCACCCACCCGCGATGGCGCGAACTCGGCTGGATCGCCAACGCGCCGGACATGATCCGCGCCGCTGACGTGTTCATCCTGCCGAACCGGCGCACCTATTTCGATCTGATCGCGCTTGAGGTGATGGCGGCGGGCGCGCCGCTGCTGGCCAGCGCGACCGGCGGCAACGTCGCGCTCGCGCGCGAAAGCGAGGGCGTCGTTCTGTTCGAGCCGAGCCGCGAAGGGCTGGGGCGCGGCATGCGGGAGATCGCGGCGCGCGGCCGCGAGAACTTGAAGCGCCTGGGCGAGACCAACCGGGCGGCGTACGAGGCGAAATTCAGCGCCGCGCGCTTCGCGCGCGCCTACGCGACGCTGTGGGCGTAGTTAAGCCGCCGCCGGCAGCATCTCGACCAGCGCGCCGCCGACAGACATGGCGATCTGTGGAAACGCCGTGCTGAGCTCGGGATCAACGCCTTCATAGAGCGCATTCGCCGGCGAAAGCGGTGCGATGCGCAGATTGACGCCGCGACCCGCGCCAGCTTGGCGCACGAGGTCCTGCAGGAACGGCAGGTGAGAGCCGCCGCCGGCCAGCACCACATCGATGACGGGCGCGCCCGTCGCCTGCGCGCGCGCCGCTACGGCGGCGATGCTGTGCGCCATGATTTGCCCGAGCGCGTTGTGATAGGCGCGAAATTGCGGATCCTCGGCAAGGTCCGGGATGCGGATCGTGGTGGCCGACCAGCCATTGCGCACCGTGCAGCGGCCCTCGGTGAAGAGCTGGTGCTTGAGATCGCGGGCGGCCAAGCGGATGAGCCGGCGCATGCGTTCGTCTTCTTCGGGCGTGCGCTCGCCGACGCGCGTGCGCGCGAACAGGTTGATGAGGATGCGGTCGATTTCGTCGCCGGCGAGCGCGCTGCACTGACGCGCGGGCTTGATCTCTGTGAGCGAAGGCGGATCGTTGCGCTCGTCGAACTCGAACGCGGCGATGTCGGTGGTGCCGGCGCCGATGTCGACGACCATGACGAAGCGGATCGGCGACGTGGTGAAGGCGAGGCTCGCGGCCGCCGCGGCGTGCGGTTCGAACACGCCGGTTTCGAGCTTGCCGTCGCCCGGGGCGGCCTCCGCCTTGTCGAGCGCGTCCCGGCATTGCGCGATGGAAATCCCGTCCGGCGACATCAAGAGCCCGCCGAGCTTTTGCGAGATCGCCGCGGCCTCGTTGAAGATGCCTTCGAACACCCGGTCGGTGGATCCGCCGGCGCTCCAGGCCGGGCTGGTGTAGCGCCGGCGCGCATTGACGACGCCGGGCGGCATGTTGATCGAGGCGGCCAAGGCTGCGCGGATCAGCTGGTCCAGATAGGCAAGATAGAGGGCGAGCGCGTCGCGCTGCCGGAACGTGCCGGTCGGATCGATGGAAGGGGGCAGTTTCGAGGCCAGCGCTTCCTGCACGTTGCGCGCGCCCAGCACGGTCTTGAACGAAAGCAGCGGATCGCGGCTTTGCCCAGCCCCGCTCCACGCCACTTCAAGCGCCCGCGGCCCGAAAAAAAGCCGTCCGCTATCAACGAACAACACTGAGGGCGTGAGCAGATGGTGCTGCGCGCCCGACACCGCGCCGATCGGCAAGGGGCGCACGCCAACCTCAAGCGGAAGGGAGGGATCGAGGCACACGCTGGCCTTGGAAAGCGCGGTGCCGAAATCGATGCAAATTCTGGCCCGGGAGAGGTCGCCGTCGAAGCCCATGAGTGCTTATCCACCTGCCGCTGTCGCCCACATTCAACAATCTGTTGCGGAAGACCAGCGGGCTGCAGCCATTCCTGTGGACAATCGAAGCGGAGTCGCAACGGGAACCCAGGAAAACTTGGAACCTGACGCATTATCAATGTTGGCTGGCGGGAGGCTCAGGCCGGCCGCGGCAAACGCAGCGTGGCGCGCAGGCCGCCAAGGCCGCTCCTGGAAAGGGCGATGTCTCCGCCATGGGCGCGGGCCACGTCGCGGGCGATGGCCAAGCCGAGGCCCACGCCCTTCTGATGCCGCGAGCGCGTGGCGTCGAGCCGGGAAAAGGGCCGGAACGCCTCTTCATACTGATCCTCCGGAATGCCGGGGCCGTCGTCATCGACCGAGACGAGCACCGCGTCGGCTTCGCCGCGCACCTGCACCTCGACATTGCGCCCGTGCGCCAGCGCGTTGTCGATCAGGTTGGTGAGGCAGCGCTTGAGCGCGTGGGCGCGGCCGGGAGCGCTGACGTCGCCCTCGGCGGAGACCCGCACCGCTTCGCCGGCCCGCGCCACATCCGCGGCGATCTCGCTCGCCAGGGCGGCAAGGTCGATCGTCTCGGCCTGTTCGTCGCCGGCCTCGCCGCGGGCGAAAGCGAGATATTCGTCGAGCGTCTGCTCCATCTCGCCCAGGTCCCGCTTGGCCCCCTCGATCTCCGGGCTCTGCGCCATGAGCGCGAACTGCAGCTTGAGCCGCGTCAACGGCGTGCGCAGATCATGGCTGACGCCCGCGAGCAATTGCGCGCGCTGCTCGATGTGGCGCTTGATGCGCGCGCGCATATCGAAAAAGGCGGTGGTGGCGGCGCGCACCTCGCGCGCGCCGCGCACCTTGAACGCGCCGCTGTCCTCGCCGCGCCCGAACCGCTCCATCGCGTCGGCGAGCTTTTCGATCGGGCGCACCTGGTTGCGGATGAAGATGATCGAAACGATGCCGAGGAAAATGGTCGCGCCGAAAATCCAGGCGACGAAAAGCGGACCGGAACGCGCCTGCACGCGGTCCCGATAGGCTTTGATTTGCAGGATGCCTTCCGAGATCGGAATCCGGATGAGCACGCGGTTGCCGGGACAGGTGGAGTCGTACCAGACGGTGCGGCCCAGCTCCTGTTCCAATGCGTTGGTGACGTAATCGTCGCTGATGGATTCGCCGCGCCCGCAGCGCGGCAGCGCCAGCGGCGCGCCGGGCTGCAGTTCAAGTTCCAGCCGAAGCGGGCGCTCGGCGATGCGTTTCAGGAACTCGAGGCGCTCGGCGGTGGGCTGGCGCTCGTAGAGCTGGATGATGAGGGCCGCGTCGGCGGCCACGCCTTGGCTCATGCGCTTGGACGTCGCCCGCCAATGATCGTCGAGAAATACCAGGCTGACGATGAGCTGCAGGATCGCCGCCGGCACCAGAATGATGAGGATGCTGCGCCAATAGAGGCCGCGTGGCGCGAAATCGCGGAGGCGCATGCGTCAGGCTTGAGCGGGCTCGGCCGAAAGGTCCGATCCGCTCCAGATGCGCAGCCATAGCAGGCGCGGCGCCGCCAATCCCTTGAACACGATCCAGCCGGCGAACCCGACGAATGCGAGCGTCACGACGATCATCGCCACGCGTTGCGACCAATCGGCTTGGTCGGCGAGGTTGCCCGCCAGCGCGATGACGCCGCCGCCGAGATAAAAGCGCTCGACCCAGCGCGACGCGCGCGGCGCGATCGCGCTTGCCGCCGCCGCCGCGCCCAGCAGACCCGGGCCGATCAGCCAGAAATCGTAGGGCATGAGCCGCGGGATCAGCATCACGGCAAGGCTCAGTCCCAGCAGCACGCGCCGTTCGAGATCGAGCTTCAGCGCTTCCGCCATGAGCAGGGCCGCAAGCGTCGCGGCGCCGGCGAAGCCGAGATAGGCGACGCTCGAGGCGGTGGCGGCCGGCGGCGCGTCCGCGAGACTGAGCCAGCCGAAAAAGCCGTCCCCAATCTTATCGGTGTAAACGGCCCAGACGACGATCTCGCGCCATTGCTCCGCCAGCGCGCCGCCCGCCACGAGGAAATAGCCGGTCGGCGCGGCGCCGAGCCCAATGCACGCCGCTAGGTAGGCGAAGCGCCGCCAGAGCGGCCAGGGCATCAGCACGAACACTACGGCGAAAATCAAAAACACGGGTTTTACCGCGGCCGCGACGGCGATCGCGGCGATCAGCGCGAGCGGGTGCTTGCGCAACGCCACGGCGCAAACCCCAATCAGCGCGTGCGCGATGATCGCGACATTGCCCCAGTACACGGTGCTGCCTGTGAGAAAGCCCGCGAACCAGGATCGTTTCGCGACGGTCACGCCTTTAGCGGAGCGCAGCACGAGCCAAAGTAGAGCAATCAGCGCCAGTGCGTAGATGCTCGCATAGATCCACAAGAGCCGCTCTTGCCCCAGCAGCCGCACCGGTTCGGCCAGCGCCTGCGCCAGGTAGGGCGGATAAATGTAAGAGAGCGGATCGACGAGGTCCGCGCAGCTCTGGCCCTGATCGTAGAGCCCGCGTCCCTGCAGCCATTTCTCGGCGCCGCAGGCCACCGCGCCGTAGTCGCGAAACCAAACGGAGTGCTTGATGATGCGGCTGAGGATCCCGCTCAGCAGCGGCAACCAGAACATCAGGCCGAGCGCGACGCCGCCCCAGCCCGTCTTGCGCCTGGATTGGATCGCTTCGGCCACCTGTCCCTCGCCCGATCGGGCGCACCCTATGGGAACGCCCTTGGGCGAGCAAGGCGCGCAGTCTTGCGCGCGGCGGGCGAATTGCAGCGGCGCCGCATGCATTTGACTCAGGCTGTCGGCGTTATAGCGTCAAGCTCGAACCGTGGGAGGTTGCAGGCTTGACGATGCGCGCACCGGCGCCTTCACCCTTGCCGGCGCAATTGCGCCGCAAGCGGCCCGAGCCGCCGCTCGTCTCGCTGGTGGTGCCCGTTTTCAATGAAGAGGACGTGATCCCGGTTTTCCTCGATCGCGTCCGGCCTTTGCTGAACGCGGACGCCGAATGGGAAATCCTGTTTATCAATGACGGCAGCAGGGACCGCACGCTCGACGTGCTGTTCGCCGCCGCCGAACAGGACCCGCGCATCGTCGTGCTCAATCTTTCGCGCAATTTCGGCAAGGAGGCCGCGCTCACCGCGGGCTTGGACCACGCGCGCGGCGACGCGCTGGTGATCCTTGATGTCGATCTGCAAGATCCGCCGGAACTGATCGGCGATTTCCTCGCGCGCTGGCGCGAAGGATACGACGTGGTTTACGGCGTGCGCGTCGACCGCAGGTCCGACACGTTCCTCAAGCGGTTCATGGCCGGGACGTATTACAAAGTGCTCGGCGCGCTCACCGACACGCCGATGCCTCCGAACGTGGGCGACTTCCGGCTGATCGACCGCCGCGTGGCCGAAGCGCTGCGGCAGCTGCCGGAGCGCAACCGCTTCATGAAAGGCTTGTTCGCGTGGGTCGGCTTTCCGGCGCACGCCGTGCCGTACGCGCGTCCCAAGCGGGCCGCCGGCGCGACGAAATTCCGATTCCGCCGGCTGTGGAATTTCGCCCTCGACGGCATCGTCGGCTTTTCCGCGGCGCCGATCAAAATCTGGACTTATCTCGGCCTTGGCGTCGGCGCGGCGGCGGCCGCCTATGCGGCCTTCATCGCCATCCGGACCATGATCGAAGGCGTCGACGTGCCCGGCTACGCCTCGACCATGATCGCGATCCTGCTCGCTTGCGCGCTGCAGCTGGTGTCGACAGGAATCCTGGGCGAGTATGTCGGGCGCCTGTTCACGGAAGTGAAGCGGCGCCCGGTCTATCTGCTCGAAGGGCTTTACGCGCACGCGCGCGACGCCGAGGGCGTGGCGCGGGACGAGACGGAGGCGGTCGCGGCGAAGGATTGAGCGCTCAGTCCACCGCCAGCCGATACCCAATGCCGCGTACGGTCTGCAAATAGATGGGTGCGCGCGGATCGGGTTCGATCTTGCGCCGCAGGCGCGTCACCTGCACATCGACGCTGCGCTCCAGGCCGGCGCTGGTGCGTTTGGCCAATTCCTCGCGGCTTACGGTTTCGCCAGGGCGCGCAGCGAGCACGCGCAGCAGCGCGGCCTCCGCTTCTGTGAGGCGGACGATCCCGCCATCGCGCGCGAGTTCCTCGCGCGTGCAATTGAAACTGAAAGGCCCGAACTGGACGATTTCCGGCGCTTCCCCCCGGCTTGCGGTGACGCGCCTGAGAATGGCGTTGATGCGCAGCGCCAGCTCCGCCGGCTCGAACGGCTTGGCCACATAGTCGTCGGCGCCGATGGAGAGGCCCTTGATGCGGTCTTCGGCCAGCCCGCGCGCGGTCAGCAGCACGATCGGCACGTTGGATGATTTGCGCACGCTTTCGGCGAGTGAAAATCCGTCCTCGATCGGCATCATCACGTCGAGGATCAGAAGATCGAAATCCAGCGATGCGACGAGTTTGCGCGCGCCGGCGGCGTCCGCCGCCGCCGAAACCCGCGCTCCGGCTTGAGAGAGGTAGCGCTTCAACAATTCGCGAATCCGGTCGTCGTCGTCGACGAGCAGGAGGTGCGGCGGTCGGTCGAGCGCGTCGAACAGCGGCGGCGCGTTCATCGCTCGTCCTCCGCCAGCGCGCTCAACACGATGCGCGCGCCGGCGACCGCATCGGCGCCCGCCGCGCGGAATATCTGACCCAGCCGCTCCCGTAACGCGGCGGAAGCCTCGCGTTCCGCGTCGCGCCCATGAGGCGTCAGCGTCAGCAGGCGCTGGCGACGGTCCTGGCGGCCCGGCGCGCGCGCGATCAGGCCGGATTTTTCGAGTTCCCCGAGGACGCGCGCCAAACTTTGCTTCCGCACCCCCAGGCGCGCCTGCAAATCCGAAACGGGCAACCCTTCCTCGCGCCGGATGGCGGCGAGCGCGCGGTAGTGGGCGGGGCCCAGTTCGTGCGCTTCGAGCACGTCTTCGGCCGTTTTCCAGAAGCGGCGCGCGGCCGCGAACACGAGGTCGACGGCGCGGTCGAGCTCGTCCTCCTTGAGGTAGAGCCGGCCTTCTGATCCTGCGGCGGATGGTCTTGTTTGGTTGACAGGCATGTCCCGCCGCCGAGAATGCGCTGCAACATTGTTTCGCTCAAGCGCGGCGCGGCGGCCGCGCACAGCATTTCTGAGGAGAGCTTGATGGCGGCGGTCCCGTTCCATGATCGCGATGGCTGGGTGTGGATGGACGGAACGTTCGTGCCGCAGCGCGAAGCGAAAGTTCATATCCTTACCCATGCGATGCACTACGCCTCCTGCGTGTTCGAGGGCGAGCGCGCCTATGAAGGCGCCATTTACAGGTCGAACGAGCATTCGCAGCGGCTGATCCGCTCCGGCAAGATCCTCGGCTTTGACGTCCCGGCCACGGCCGAGGAGATCGACAAGGCCAAGCACGACCTGATCCGCAAGGCCGGCCTCGGCGACGCCTACGTGCGCGCTCTCGCCTGGCGCGGCTCGGAGCAGCTCGGCGTGTCGGCGCAGCACAATACGATCCACCTGGCCATCGCCACCTGGGTATGGGGCGATTACTTCGCCGACAAGATGAAGGGCATTCGGCTCATGGTCGCGCCCTGGCGGCGGCCCGCGCCCGACACCGCGCCCTGCAACGCCAAGGCGGCGGGTCTTTACATGATCTGCACGCTCTCCAAGCACGCGGCCGAAGCGGCGGGCTTCCAGGATGCGCTGATGATGGATTGGCGCGGCCAGATCGCCGAGGCCACCGGCGCCAACGTGTTCTTCGTGCGCGACGGGGCGCTGCATACGCCGACGCCGGACTGCTTCCTGGACGGCATCACCCGGCAAAGCGTGATCGCGCTGGCCAGACAGCGCGGCATCGAGGTGATTGAGCGCGCCATCTTCCCGAACGAGCTCGCCACCTTCACCGAGTGCTTCCTCACCGGCTCCGCCGCGGAAGTGACGCCGGTGAACGAAATCGCCGGGCTCGGCTTCAAGCCGGGCAAGGTCACCGAGCAATTGCTCAACGATTATTCGGGTCTGGTGCGCCGCAAGAACGCAGCTTGAGCGGAACCGGAACGCGCGCCGGCCGGCGCGCGTTGGGGCCAAGGCGGAAACGCAGCGCGCGTTTCCGGTCGGGGTCCACGCCATGAGCACGATCGCCGCAGTCGTTCCCCTGCACGACAAGGCCCCGTTCATCGCGCGCGCGCTTCGCTCGGCGCTCTCGCAGCCCGTGGACGAGATCATCGTCGTCGACGATGCCTCGAGCGATGACGGCCCCGCGCAGGTGGCTGCCTTGTCTGATCCGCGGCTCCGTCTGCTCCGCCGCGATACGCCCGGCCCCGGCGGCTACGCCGCGCGCAATTTGGCCATCGAGCAGGCGCGCGCCGAATGGATCGCCTTCCTCGACGCCGATGACGAATGGGCCCCCGGCTATATCGCAGCCATGCGCGCCCTGATCGCCGCCCATCCGGATGTGGGCGCGGCGTACGCTTCGCGCCTGATCGTCGATTCGCCCAAAGGCGATTTCGTGCAGACCTGCGCCGACGCGGACATTGGCGTGCATGACTTCGATGGTTTCCTCGATCTCTGGCTGCGGCTGGGGCGAAGCCCGATCTGGACGTCGGCCAGCCTGTTCAAACGGAACGTTCTGATCGAAGCGGGATTGTTTCCCGCCGGTCGCTGCCGGCGCGGCGGGGATAAGGACATGTGGCTTCGCGCCATGCGGCGCACCAAGGCGATCGCATCGCTCGCCGTAGGCGCCACCTATTTTTTCGACACCGGCAACCAGGTCTCGCGTCAGACATCGCTCAACAAGCGCCATTGCACATGCGACACGCTGGCGGCCCTCATCGCCGAGAGCGGTGGCGAGCGCCGGCGCAAACTCAAGCGCATCGCCAATCTGGAAATGCGCGACTATGCGCAAAAGCTGTTCGGGCGCGAGCCGCTCAGCGGCCAGGTGTTCAGGGATTTCTACGCCGCGGAGAGTCCCGCGCTCTATGCCGCGCTCTGGTGCATGAAGGTGACGCCGCTGCCGCTGCAGCGGTGGGTGCGCAATTCGCTCAAGCGGGCGGCGGCGTGAACGTGCGATTGACGTAGCCGTCCGATCCGGACTCGGAGACGATTTTCGCCGGAACGCCCGCGAGCACGGAGCTGGGCGGCGCGTCCTTCGTCACTACCGCATTGGCGCCGATGGCGCATTGATCGCCGATGTGAACGTGACCGATCACGGCCGCGCCCGGCGCGATGAAGACGTGGTCGCCGATCACCGGCGAGCCGCGCTTGGCGCCGCGGTTGGCTTGGCCGATGGTCACGTTATGGGAGAGGTTGATGTTGGCGCCCAGCACCGCGTCGCCGTTCACGACGATGCCGCCGCCATGACTGATGAAGAGGCCGGGGCCAATCGCGGCGTGTTCGGGAATGGAAATACCGAACTTGTGGCGATAGCGCAGCTGCATGAGCTTGGCGGGGACATATAACGTGTAGCGGCTCCAGCGGCGGCGGCGCAGATAGCCGGCGATGCGCATCCACACCGTGTAGCGGAACGGGGGCGTGAACCAATAATGGCGCATGAAGGCGCCCAGCGTCCGCCGCCCGGCGTAGCGGTGAAGATCCGCCCCGATATAGGCGCGCAGCTCGCGTGCCGAGAGGGGGCCGCCGCGGGCGCGTGGTCGATTCGCTGCGGCAGTCGTGGAGTGGCAAAGCGCCAGATCGTTCGCGCTCGTCATATCGTCTCCGCGGGCGGTTCGCCCCCGTGTTCTTACGAACGCGGCTCAATATCTCTTAGGTCCACAATGCGGTTCACGTAAGCGCGCGAACCCTCGAATGAAATCGGCTTCGCCGGGATGCCTACGACAACGGCGCCGGCGGGCACGTCGCGCGTCACGACGGCGTTGGCGCCAACGGCGCTGTCGTCGCCCAGTGTCACTTTGCCGATGATCTTGGCGCCTGAAGCGAGGAACACGCGATCGCCGATCACCGGCGAGCCGCGCCGCGCGCCGCGATTGAGCTGGCCCACCATGGCGCCGTGCGTGATGTTGAAATTCGCGCCGATCACGGCGTCGCCGTTGATCATGATGCCGCCGAAGCGGTTGATGAACAGGCCCGGCCCGATGCGCGTATATTCGGGGATGGCGATGCCGAACTTATAACGATAGCGCAGCAGCATCATCTTGGCGGGAACGTAGAGCGTGTAGCGCCACACGGCGTGACGCAGGAAATAGCCGCACACGCGCATCCAGAAGGAATAGCGGAAGCCGGGGGTGAACCAATAATGCTTGCCGAAGGCCTTGAGCCCCGCGTTTCCGGCGTAGCGATAAAGATCGGCGGCGATGAGCGCGCGCAATTCCCGGAATGTCGCCGCGCCGCCGAGCCGGTGTGGCTTGCTGAGCCCGGACTCGCTTTCCGCAACCTGCGCATCCGCGCCGATGAGCGCATGATCCAGACTGCCCGGCATGGGAAATCCCCCGATGGCTGCGAGTGCGCAACGCCCGCGCCGCCGCGAAGTTCCAGCGTATTGCAAGCGGGAACGAAGCCGTGCGCGCGCTCGTTACCGCATGGTGCGATCCCTCGCAGGAGCAGCCCGCCGATGGCGAATTACAATTATCAATTTGATCCCGACTATACGATTGAAGGGCGCCATTACGCGCATCCCGCCATCTCCTGGGGCGCCGTCATCGGCGGCGCCCTGCTTGCCGTCGCCATAGGCTTGACGCTCGCTCTCTTCGGCGTGGCCATCGGCGCCACCGCATTTAATCCGTACGCGGCCACGCCGCGCGGCGATCACGCGCTGTCGGTCGGCGGCGGGCTCTATCTGGCGTTCAGCCAATTGGTGGCGCTGCAGATCGGCGCGTTCATCGCGGCGCGCACGGCGCGCTACCCGGATTTGCACGGCGGCGCATTAACCGGGGCGCTGGTGTGGGCGCTGGCCGTGGTGCTGGTGGCGTTTGCGGCGGGCTTCGGCCTCAGTCTCGGCTCCGCCAGCCTGCTGGCGCGCGGCACGCAAGTTTCGCTGAGCCTGGCCGAAGCGGCGCGCGACGCCGGCGATCCGGCCGAAGCCGATCGCATCGCCAACGCCGCCGCGGTCGCCGCGTGGTGGGGCTTTACCTCGTTCGCTTTGGGCGGAGCCGGCGCGGTCGCCGGCGGCTGGCTCGGCGCGCATCATCCCGCTTGGGAGGGCCGGCCGCGCTTGGAGCACCGGGCGGTCTATCAGAGCCCAGGGAAGTGAGGAGCGCGCGGCCATGAGCAGTTTGGGCAAAGGGTGCATACTCTGGGTGATCGGCATTCCGCTGCCGATCATCATCCTGCTCTACCTGTTTGGCGTCCTGCGTTAGGCTTCCTCCTCGTCGGCCACCAGGAAGTGTCCGTGCAGCGCCGCGATCGGCTGGGCCCGCTCGTTCTGCCAGGCTTCAACCTGCACATTGGCGATGCGCCGCCCGATCTTGACCACGCGGGCGCGGGCGAACGTGTCCATCGGTCGTCCCGATCGCAGATAGTCGACGCCGATATCGATGGTCTTCGCGCTTCTGGCGCCCTTGCTGGCGATGGCGATCTGCGTCAGCGCGGCGATTTCCATGAGCGCGCCGACCACGCCGCCGTGCAGCGCCGGCACCATCGGGTTGCCGATGAGGTGGGGCTGGAAAGGCAGGACGAGCGTAAGTTCGTCGCCCTTGAGTTCGGCTTTGACGCCCAGGAAGAGGGCGTAGGGAATGCGCGCCAGCTTGGCCTCGACGTCGGCCTGTGTCGTCATTGCGCCCGTTTCCCATTGGCGCCGAGCGCGAAAGTGGCCGTCGCATGCGCGACCGGATCGTTCGCGTGCGCGTCGTAAGCCACCGCGCGCACGAAGGCGACGTGGCGGGTGAGCTTGAAGCACTGCGCCTCCGCCAGCACGTCGCGTCCCGGTTCGGCGGGGCGCATATAGTCGATGCGCAGGTCGATGGTGGCGACGGGCGTGGGATGCGTTTGCGCGACGACGGCGGCGACGCCGCAAAGCTGGTCGAGGAACGTCGTCACAACGCCGCCGGCGATCACGCCCGTGTCGGGATCGCCGACAAGTTCCGCACGGTAAGGCGCGTGTCCCCACACCCGTCCGTCGGCGATGCGCGTGATCTCCAGACCCAGCGCCTGCGCCTGCGGAGTGAATTGCATCATCGCCTTGACGCGTTGCATCGCTTCGTCGGAAGGCAAGTGAGGGTCCGTCATCGTGAACCAAGTGTTTCACACGATTCCGATGCGCGCAGCATTGAAATTGACGCATTGTCACTTTTGTGGCGCTATGCGTGGGCGTTCCAGCCTCAAGGAGCAGACATGGTGACGGCGGCGGTCGAGCCGATCGGCAAGCGCGAGCGCGCCAAGGCGCAGAACCGGCAGGCCATTCTGGCCGCGGCCAAGCGCGTCTTCGCGCAGCTTGGTTATGACGCCGCGACGGTGCGCGACATTATCCGCGGCACCGACCTCGCCAGCGGCACATTCTACAATTACTTCCGCTCCAAGGAGGAGGTGTACGAAGCCCTGGCGGACGATAGCGCGCGGCGCGTGAAGCCCATCCTGCACGAGGCGCGCGAACGCTCGCGGAATTTCGAGGACTACGTCCTCAGTTCGATCACCGCTTTCTTCCAGTTTCTGGTCGAAGAAAACTCCATCGAAGGCAAGCCCTACGCGGAGCGGCGCCCGCACGTGCGCGCGGACACGCCGGAGATGGGCGCCGTCTATGAGGAAGTGCGCGCCGGCCTTGAACAGGCGATCGCCCACGGACTGGCGCCCAAGGTGGACGCGGACTATCTCACCTACGCTTGCATCGGCATCGCCCAGGAAGTCGGCGCTGCGATGCTGCGGCGACATCCCATCGACGTCGACAGCGCGGCGCGCTTCTGCACCGGGCTCATTCTCGAAGGCGTCGCCGGCGCGCGGCGCCACTCATAAAGGAGGTTGCCGCGTGGCCTGGCTGCGCAGAGTGCTCGCGCACACCGCTTTGTCGCGGTCGACCACGGCCCTTTTGGAGGCCTCCGGCGGCGAACCGCGACGCGTGCGCGGCATGACGCTCGATCCGCGCCTGCAATTCATTGAAGCGCGGGCGCGTGAGCGAGCCATTCCCTGGGAGGACATGACGGTCGAACGGTTGCGCGCGCAAACGGAAGCGCTGGCGGATTTGTTCGGCGGCGGCAGGGTGGGCGGCGTGCGCGCGCAGCGCATTTTCATGCCGGGCCGCTCCTTCTCGGTGCCGGGGCGCCTCTATCTGCCGCAAGTCCGCGACAACCGCGCGGCGATGCTGGTCTACTTCCATTTCGGCGGGGGCGTCGTCGGTTCGCTGGAGAATTGCGATCGCCTGTGCGCGTTGATCGCGAAAATGGCGGGCGCGCCTGTGCTTTCGGTGGAGTACCGGCTGGCGCCCGACCACCCGTTTCCGGTCGGGCTCGATGATGCGACGCACGCCTATGCGTGGGCGATCGACAACGCGGCGCGGTATGGCGCGCCCGTGCGGCGCGTCGCCGTCGGCGGCGATTCCATCGGCGCCAGTTTCGCCGCCATCATCGCCCAGGAAATGCGCGGCGGGCGCACGCCTCCCTGGCTGCAGCTCCTGATCTATCCGGTCACGGATTGGGTGAGCGACACCGCCTCGATGAGCGAATTCGCCGATGCTTTCCCGATGACCGCCCAGACCGTCGACTTCTTCATCAAGAACTACATTCCGGACGGCGTCGATCCCGCCGACACGCGCCTGTCTCCGGGGCGCGCGCGGGATCTTTCGGGTCTTGCGCCGGCGCTTGTGTACACGGCCGGGTTCGACATGCTGCTTGACCAGGGCGAAAGCTACGCCGACCGGTTGGCCGAGGCCGGCGTCAAAGTCCTGCAGCGCGCGCGGTTTGACGCGCTCGCGCATGGCTTCGTCAGCTACCCCAGCGCAACGCCCGCGGCCGAATCCGCGTTGAAGCGCATTGCCCGCGAGACGGCCGCGGCGCTGAAATCGGCGCACTAAGTTCCGCCGCCCAGGCGCACGGGAACGGCGCGCTAGGCGCGGAGCTTCTTGTCGACCATTCGCTTCAGGCTTTGCGCCAGCTTCTCGCGTTCGCCGCTCAGCGCCGGCGGCAGGCTGGCGAGCTGGGCGAGGGCGGCGATGTGCGTGCGCACGGCGCCTTCGTCGAGCGCGAGGCCCTGCTCATGCGCATCGAGATAGCGCAACAATTCGCGCGCGCCGAAGCCGATCTGGGCGTCGAACGTGAGCCCGGCCATGGTGACGAGCGCTTGCGCCGGTTCGGCCAGGTTCGATCCGATCTGGTCGCGCGCGGCGGCCTCGAGCGCCGCGACGGCGTTGCGGATGCGCTCGGCGTTGGCGGGCGCGTCCGAGGCGCGCCGCCAGGGCCCCGGATAGTCGGGATCGTCGCGCCGGCGCCGGCAAGGGCCGACATAGCTCGCGGTGCGGACGAATTGCCTCGGTTTGACGACCACGGCCTTGAGCCGTTCCTGGATCGCCAGGGCCGAAATTGGCTTGCGCAGATAGCCGTCGCAGCCGGCCGTGCGGGCGCTCTCGACCTCGCCCAGCGAACCGCGCACGGACAGCATGAAAATGGCCATGCCGGGCGTGGGCGAGTCTTCGGCTTGGCGGATGCGGCGCACGAACTCAAGCGCGTCTTCCTGGGGATCGAGCCAGTCCAGCAGGAGGATTTCCGGGCGGTCGCGCTGCAGCGCTTCCCAGGTTTGCGCCGTGCTGGATTCGCCGGACACCGCGCCGAAGCCCATCAGGCGCAATTGTTCCATCGTGATCAGGCGCTGCTGGTGCGAGCGGTCGAGCACCAGGACCGTGAGCCCGGAGGCATCGAAGGATGCACTCTTTTGCATTCCGGCCCGGTCCCCTCGAACTGCGCGCTTCGCGCGAAGGTAGTGTTCATTTCCTGACGAAAAGTTGCGCCGGCTGCTTTACGACCCGGATTGGCGCAGCTTCTTGTCAACCATCCGCTTGAGCCCCCGGGCGACGCTGTCGCGCTCGGCGTGGAGCGCGTGCGGCAGGTGGACCAATTGGTGCAAGGCGGCGATGTGCGTGCGCACGACTTCGGGGTCCAGGCGCGCGGTCGCGCCCTGCGCCTGCAGGTAGCGCAGCATTTCCTTGGCTCCGAATAAAAGCGTCGTATCGCCGATCCGCTCGGCCACGTCGCAAAGTTCCTGCGTGCTGCGGAACACCTTGCGGGCGATCTCGGCGTCGCCGATGACGAAATTCCGCGCGCAGGCGTCAAGCGCCGCCACGCAGGCGCGAGCGAGCTGGACGTTCACATCGACCGCCTCGTCGCCCGTTTGCGGCTGCACGTCGTCGAGGCGCCGCCACGGGCCCTTGTAGTCGGGGTCCTGACGCCGCCGCCGGCAGGGCCCGACATAGGTCGCGGTGACGATAAACGGCCGGGGATGCAGGACGACGGCGCGGACCCGCTTTTGCAGCGCCATGATCGAAATGGGCTTGCGCAGATAGCCGTTGACCCCGGCCAGGCGCGCGGCCTCGACATCGGCCCGGGCGCCCCGGCTCGTGAGCATGAAAACGCTGACGGCGCGGTTGGGGGCTTCTTCGCTGTTGCGGATGCGGCGCACGAAGTCGAGGTCCGCCCCGCCGTCCAGCCATTCCACCAGCACGACGTCCGGATTGCTCTTGCAGAGCAGATCCCAGCCCTCGGCGCTGTCGGCGGCGCCGATGGCGCGGCGGAAGCCCATGCCGCGCAATTGGTCGATGGAGATGCCGCGCTGATAGTGATTGTGGTCGACGACGAGCGCGGTCAGCCCGGAAGGATCGAAAGCATCGTCGTCCATGGCCCGCGCAATCCGCTCCCCAGATCGGTTAGGTTAAGGCGGAATGGTTGAGAAATGGCTGCCGCGCGCAGGTATTGACGAAAAGTAAACGTCAGGCCGCGGGCCTCGGAGCGTCGTCGCGCGCGGGCAGGTGCATCTCGTAATTTGTGCTGGTGGGGAACGGGATGTTGATGGAATTGGCGTCGAGCGCTTCTTTGCAGGCTTTGATCAGCGCGAACCGCGTGGTCATGTAGTCCTCGGTGCGCACCCAGGCCCTGGAGGTGAGCAGAACGGCGAAGTCGCCCAGCTCCTTCACGTAGGCTTTTGGCGCCGGCTCCTGCAGCACGCTCCGGTCCATCGCGATGGTCTCGCACAGCACGGCGATGGCCCGGTCGAGATCGGTGTCGTAAGCGACGGCGAACTCGAGGTCGATGCGCCGGCGCGGATGCGCGGTGTAGTTCACCATCGCCGAGCCCCAGCACAGCCCGTTGGGCAGCACGACCTTCACGTTGTCGAGCGTGGTGATGTCCGTGGTGAACAGGTTCACGTCCTGCACTTGGCCCTTTTGACCGGCGAGTTCGACATAGTCGCCGAGACGGTAGGGGCGGAACAGCATCAGCATGACCCCCGCCGCCACATTGGAGAGCGTGCCTTGCAGCGCGAGGCCGATGGCCAACGCGCTCGCTCCCAATACCGCGACGATCGAGGTCGTGGCGACGCCGAAACGATTGAGCACGGCGACGATGACGAAAGCCGTGAGGCCGTACCGCACCATCCAGGAAAAGAACGCCGCGAGCGTATCGTCGACGCGGGGATGCTGACGCGAGAGATTTCGCATCATGTTGGAGGCCCAAACGGCCACCCACATGCCGAAGACGAGAATCGCCGCCGCGATCAGCACGTTGATCGCGCCGGCGATCAGCAGGCGCCAGAAATCCGTCAAGAGCGTTGGGTCAATTTGCATCGGCGGATTTAGCGCCGCCGCCGCGCGGCGATCAATGGATCAGCTTTTCCAGGGCGTCGGTCGTATCCGCTTCGGCGCTGGGCTTGTCCCAGCGTATGCGCGCGATGCGGGGGAAGCGGAGGGCGACGCCGGACTTGTGCCGCGTCGAGCGGGCGATGCCCTCGAAGGCGATCTCGAGCACCAGGCCGAATTCGCGATCCGCGCGAACCGCCCGCACCGGGCCGAAGCGCTCGGTGGTGTGGTCGCGCACGAACTTGTCGAGCTGGGCCAATTCCTCGTCGGTGAAGCCGAAATAGGCCTTGCCGACCGGCAGCAGCTCATCGTCCTTCCAGCAGCCGAACGTGTAGTCGGAGTAGAACGAACTGCGTTTGCCGTGGCCGCGCTGGGCGTACATCAGCACGCAATCGGCGGTGTAGGGATCGCGCTTCCACTTGAACCATGGCCCCTTGGGGCGGCCCTGTTCGTAAGCGCTGTCCCAGCGCTTCAGCATCAGCCCCTCGACGCCGAGCGGCGGCGCGGCGCGGAGCTTGGCGAG
Organism: Caulobacterales bacterium; assembly: GCA_035549695.1. Classification (GTDB taxonomy): domain Bacteria; phylum Pseudomonadota; class Alphaproteobacteria; order Caulobacterales; family Aquidulcibacteraceae; genus Vitreimonas. Next base: position 20,997 of record DASZQK010000064.1, read on the forward strand.
CGTGTCCCAATCGCTGGCTTCCACCAGCGGTGAAAGATCGAGCCGTTCATTGCCGTGGGCGAACAGGAAAGCTTCAAGCTTGGCGCGCCGTTCGGCGAAGGGCAGCGCGCGAAGATCGTCGCCATTCTCGGCGAGCAGATCGTATGCGCGGATGAAGGCTGGATAGCGGCTCAGCATTTTCGCATCGACTTTCTTGCGGTTGAGGCGCTGCTGCAGATCGTTGAACGAGGCGACGCCGCCGCTCGGCTCGCGCACCAGCAATTCGCCGTCGATCGACGCTTCGAAATTGAGCGCGTCGAGCACGTCAGGAAACGCGCCGCTGATATCTTCGGCGGTGCGCGAATAGAGCCGCTTCTCGCCGCCCTCGATCACGGCTTGCACCCGCACGCCGTCCCACTTCCATTCCACCGCGAAATCCTTGGCGTCGAGCTTAGCCATATCGCTCTCATCGAGCGCATGCGCGAGCATCACCGGGCGAAAGCCCGCGCGGGGCCGGCCCTTGGGCCGCTCGGCCTTGCCTTCGCACCAGGCGAACAGATCGAGATAAGGCGGCTTCAAGCCGTGCCAGATTTCCTCGATCTCCTCGACGGGCTTCTTCGACCATTGCGCCAAAGCCTGCTTCGCCAGTCGCGCCCCCGCGCCGATGCGGAGGCCGCCGGTCACCAGTTTCAGCAAAGCCCAGCGCCCGTTCGCGTCCAGCGCATCGAGCCAGCGTTCGATGAGACGCGGCGCATCGAGCTTGGTGGCGGTGTGCAGCGTTTCGACGACTTCGCTGACGGTCGGCGCGCGGTTCGAGCCATGCCGGTGCGGCCAGATCAGCGCGATGGTCTCGGCCATGTCGCCCACATAATCGAACGAGAGCGCCAGCAGCACGTCGTCCACGCGCGTCGCCGCGAGCCCGCGCAGCATGGCGGGCTTGGCGGTGGCGAAGGAGAGATCGCCTGTGATCGCCGCCAGGGCGTAGCCTCGGTCCGGATCGGGCGTGGTGGCGAAATAGTGGCAGAGCGCGTCCAGCTTGGCGTTGCGCCCCGGCGTCAGGATCAGGCGGTCGAGGAGTTCGGCGAAGGCGCGCATCTGCCCTTGATATGTAGGCTCAGGCGCGCGCCGTCACGGGTGGTGCATCTCCGGCGCAGGCGGCGCAGCGCCGCCGCGTTCATCGAGCAGGCCGATAATGGTGATCTTCTGCCAGACTTTGCGCGCCAGATCGGTCGTGAGGTATTCGATCTCCCGCACCGCCCCGATCACGGCGTCGTCGCTCATGCGGTCGGCGTACAGCGCCGCCAGCTTGCCGATCAACGACAGCAGGTCGGAGCAATGATCCAGATAGCGCGTGAGATCGAAGCGCTTCATATGCGGCCCGCGCGTCTCGTCCATCAGGATCGCCGGATCCTTGCTCAGCTGATGCATGTCGACGACGTGCGCCAGCGAGCGCAGCTTGTGCAATTCGGCCAGCGCGCGGCTGCGCTTGAGGCGCGCCTCCAGCGTCACCAGGAACCACACCGCGCCGCCGAACAGGATCAACAGGTTGACCGCAGCCTCCAGGCTCTGCAGCAGCCCGACATCGGCCTCGGCGCGCTCGATGTGCAGATAGCGGATGGCTTCCGCCTGTGCGGCGACGCCGAGCACGATCAGCGCGCCGACGCCGGCCCTCAGCGGCCAGGTCGGCGCGGCGAGTTCAGTCGCGCGCTGTGCGGTGTAACGGGCGGTGTCGACGAGTTCGGCGCAGACCTTGCCGAGCCCTGAACCCGGGAAACGTTCGTCGATGCGCTCCTTCACGCGTTCGATGGTCGTGACGATGCGGTTTGAATCGAGCGACTGGTACAAAGGCGGCCCCCGGTTCCCAGAATCTACTCGTTCTCATCCTCGTAGCCAACCAGATGCAGCGGGCGCGCCTTCACGCCCTCCAGTTCGGCCCAGCGGGCCAGTGCGTCGTCGCGGCCGTGCGTGATCCAGAGTTCGCCGGGGGCGATCTCCTTCACGGTTTGCGTGAGTTCGTCCCAATCGGCGTGATCGGAAATGATCAGCGGCAGTTCGACGCCACGCTGCTTGGCGCGCTGCTTCACGCTCATCCATCCCGAAGCGAAGCAATCGACCGGATCGGGAAAGCGCCGGCTCCAGCGCTCCTGAATCGCCTGCGGCGGGCAGATGACAATCGCGCCCTTGAATTGATCCTTCTGCTTCGTATCGATGGTCGCGGGCTGCAGATCGCCCAGCTTCACGCCGAAGCGTTCGTAAAGCTCGCAGAGCTTCTGCATCGCGCCGTGCAGATAGATCGGCTTGTCGTAGCCTGCCTCGCGCAGCAGGGCGATTACGCGCTGCGCTTTGCCGAGGGCGTAGCAGCCGACGAGATGCGCGCGTTCGGGGTGTGCTTGCGTGGAGCGCAGCAGCTTGGCGATTTCGTCTTCCGGTTCGGGGTGGCGGAACACCGGCAGCGCGAAGGTCGCCTCGGTGATGAACACGTCGCACGGCACGCACTCGAACGGCGCGCAGGTGGGATCTCGCCGGCGCTTGTAATCGCCCGAGCACACCGCGCGCGCGCCGTCCGCCTCCACCACGACTTGGGCCGAGCCCAGCACGTGCCCGGCGGGCACGAGTTTCACCGTGACGTCGCCCAGCTTGACTGGCTCGTGATAGGCGAGCGCCTGCGTCGCGCCGGCGAAATCGGCGCCATAGCGCTCGGCCATGATGGCGAGCGTTTCCTTCGTCGCCAGCACCCGGCCATGGCCGGCGCGGGCGTGGTCGCTGTGGCCGTGCGTGACGACGGCGCGGTCGACCGCGCGCACGGGGTCGATGTGAAAATCGCCGCTGGGGCAGCAAAGGCCGGCGGGCGTGGGGCGAAGCAGGTCGACGGCGCGCATCTGGACCGCTTCATATAGGCATGGGGGATCGCTAAATCCTGTCAGCATGAGCGCGCGCAAACGCATATCCAAGGCGGCGGTTTTGCCGGCGCCTTTTGGCGATTGGTTCGCCGCGCGCGGCTGGTCGCCCCGGCCGCATCAATTGGAGCTGGTTCGCCGCTCGGGCGAGGGGCTCTCGACGCTGCTGATCGCCCCGACCGGCGCGGGCAAGACGCTGGCGGGCTTTCTGCCGAGCCTGATCGAACTCGCGCCTTTGTCGCGCGAAAGCACGCGGCGCCCGCATCGCCTGCACACGCTCTACATCTCGCCGCTGAAAGCGCTGACGACGGACGTCGCGCGCAATCTGGAGACGCCGGTCAAGGAGATGGGCCTCCATCTCCGCATCGAAACCCGCACCGGCGATACGCCGGCCTCCAAGCGCACGCGCCAGCGCGCGCATCCGCCGGATATTCTACTGACGACGCCCGAGCAGCTCAGCCTGCTGATCGCTTCTCAGCACGCGCGCGCCTTCTTCGAAGATTTGCGCGCGGTGATCATCGACGAAGCGCACGCGCTCGCGCCGACCAAGCGCGGCGATCTTTTGGCGTTGGCTTTGGCGCGCATCGCCCGCTGGGCGCCGGAACATCGGCGCATCGGCCTGAGCGCGACCGTGGCCGATCCGGAGAGCTTGGCGAAGTGGGTCGTTGGCATGCGCCGGGATGATCTTCCCCCGCTTGCGGGGGAAGTGGCCGCGCCGCAGGCGGGGTCGAAGGGGGCGGCGCGGGGCAGCCCCCTCAGTCAGCCTGCTGCGCAGTCTGACAGCTCCCCCGCAGGCGGGGGAGCAGCGCGCTCCATCATCGTCACCGCCCCGCGCGGCGCGCCGCCCAAGATCGACGTGCTCGATTCCAATGCGCAAATCCCATGGGCCGGGCACACGGCGCGGCACGCGATGCCGGAGGTGTACGAGGCGATCAAGCGCGCGCGGCTCGCGCTCGTGTTCGTCAACACGCGCGCCCAGGCGGAGATGACGTTCCAGGAACTCTGGCGCGTGAACGACGACGGCTTGCCGATCGCGCTGCATCACGGCTCGCTCGATGTCGGTCAGCGGCGCAAGGTGGAAGGCGCGATGGCGCGCGGCGAGCTGCGCGCGGTGGTGTGCACCTCGACGCTCGACCTCGGCATTGACTGGGGCGATGTCGATCTCGTGATCCAAATCGGCGCGCCGAAAGGCTGCGCGCGCCTGGTGCAGCGCATCGGCCGCGCCAATCACCGGCTGGACGAGCCCTCGCGCGCTCTGCTCGCGCCCAGCAATCGCTTCGAGGTGCTGGAATGCCGCGCCGCGCAGGAGGCTGTGGACGAAGGCGCGCTCGATGGCGCGGATACGCGTATCGGCGGGCTCGATTGCCTGGCTCAGCACATCATGGGCTGCGCCTGCGGCGAGCCGTTCGATGCGGACGAGCTCTACGAGGAAGTCGTCTCCACGCTGCCCTATGCGGCGCTGACGCGCGCGCAATTCGATCGCGCCATCGATCTCGTCGCCACGGGCGGCTACGCGCTGCGCGTCTATGAGCGCTATCGCCGCATCGTGCAGGATCCGCATGACGGCCGCTGGCGCGCCCGCAACGCCCATATCGCCCAGCAGCACCGCATGAATGTCGGCGCGATCATCGAGGCGGACATGCTGAACGTGCGCCTGGTGAGCCGCGTGTCGGACCGGCGCCGATCCTCCCCCGTTCACGGGGGAGGTGGTCGCGAAGCGACCGGAGGGGGTGGCCGCCCCCTCCGTCAGTCTGCTTCGCAGTCTGACAGCTCCCCCGCAAGCGGGGGAGCAAACCCGCTGATTGCCGGCCGCCGTCTCGGCCAGATCGAGGAATATTTCATCGAGGGACTGACGCCGGGCGACACGTTCATCTTCGCCGGTCAGATGCTGCGCTTCGTTGGCTTGCGCGACACGGATGCGCTGGTTACGCGCGCCGTCGGCGAGGAAAATCCGAAAATTCCCTCCTATGCCGGGGGCAAGTTTCCGCTCTCGACGTTTCTCGCCGCACGCGTGCGGCGCATGATCCACGAGCCGGAACATCAGACGGCGCTGCCCGAGCAAGTGCGCGATTGGCTGGCGATCCAGCGTTTGCGCTCCGTCGTGCCCGCGCCCGATCAGATGCTGATCGAGACGTTTCCACGAGGGCACAAGCATTTCCTCGTCAGCTATCCGTTCGACGGCCGGCTCGCGCATCAGACGCTCGGCATGCTGATCACGCGCCGGCTTGAGCGGCTCAACAAGCATCCGCTCGGCTTTCTCGCCAGCGAGTACGCGATGGCGGTGTGGGGCCTGGAGCCGATGGGCGATGTCGATCTCGGCAAGCTGTTCGACGAGGACATGCTGGGCGATGACCTCGAAGCGTGGCTTGCCGAAAGCACGCTGATGAAGGCGACGTTCCGCAATTGCGCGATCATCGCCGGCATGATCGAGCGGCGCATGCCGGGCGCGGAGAAAACCGGCCGGCAAGTCACGTTCTCCGCCGATCTCATCTACGACGTGCTGCGCGAGCACGAGCCGGACCACATCCTGCTGCAGGCTGCGTTCGCCGACGCCGGCGAGGGCTATCTCGATCTGCGCCGCTTGGGCGCGTTGCTGCGGCGGATCAAGGGACGCATCGTTCATATGGACTTGCCGCACGTGTCGCCGTTCGGCGCGCCGGTGATGCTGGAATTGGGCCGCGTGCCAATTCAGGGCGGGGCCGAGGAGGCCATCCTGGAAGACGCCGCCTCCGTGATCGCGGAAGCGATGAGTTAGGGATCGTTGCCGATCCGCCACGTTCCGCTTTGGCGAATCCCCGCTAGGATCGCCGCGGCCATGCCTCTGCTTTCCCGCCCCGCCGCCAAGCCCGTCCCGCGCCGGCCGCGCGCCGCGCCGCCGCCCGTGGCGCTGGTGGACGGGTGCGTCAGGATCAGCGTCGCGGGAACCCTGGTCGAGGCGCTGCCCGAAGGCGCGCTGTGGATCGCGAGCGCGCGGACGCTGGTGGTTTCCGACGTGCACTTCGAAAAGGGATCGGCCTATGCGCGCGGCGGCCAGATGTTGCCGCCCTACGACACGCGCAAGGCGCTGACGCGGCTCGCCGCGCTAATCGAAACGCTGAAGCCGCAGCGCGTCGTCTCTCTGGGCGACAGCTTTCACGATGTCGATGCGCCGCAGCGGATGCACGAAGGCGACCGTGACGCGCTCATGGAGGCGATGGCGCGTGTCGAATGGGTGTGGGTTCTCGGCAATCACGATCCGGAAATCCCCGATACGCTCGGCGGCGTGCGTACGCGCGAGCTGCGCGTTGAATCGCTCGTGCTTCGGCACGAGCCGGTCGAAGCAGATGCGCCGGGCGAGATCGCCGGGCACTTGCATCCGTGCGCGAAGGTGGCCGGGCGCGGGCGCAGCGTGCGGCGGCGGTGCTTCGCCTCCGACGGCGTGCGGCTGGTGATGCCGGCGTTCGGCGCCTATGCCGGGGGGCTCAACGTGCGCGACGAGGCGTTCGCGCCGATCTTTCCCAACGGCGCGCTGGCGCTTGTCATCTCGCGCGGCCGGGTGCTGCCCGCGCCGCACGAGCGGCTGCTGAGCGACGCCTAAGCCTCCCGTGCTGCTTTCGATTCATATTCCGAAGACTGCGGGCACCTCGTTCGGCCGGCTGCTGCAAGGCGCCTATGGCGAGCGTTGCTTCCTGGACTATGGCGATTGGGCCGCCTACAACGCGCCCGCCGCGATCGAACACCGCGCGCGGCGCAAGGCGGAAATGCTGCTCGCCTTGCCGGACATGCTCTGCAAGTACGACTGCATCCACGGCCATTTCATCGCCGACAAATATCGCCTGGAGATCGCGGGCGCGCGCTGCGTGGCGTTCTTCCGCGATCCGTATCAGCAAGCCGTCTCAAGCTATCACTTCATCGGCCGCATGGGCCACATCGACAATCCGATCGTGCGCGTATTCCATGAGCGCAAGATGACTTTGAGGGAATACCTCGAGTGGGAGGACATGCAAAACGTGCAGTCGCGCCTGATCGGCTCGATGGCGGTCGAGGATCTGGACGTGATCGGAATGACCGAGGAGTTTGCGCGCAGCGTGGCGTTGTTCAACGCCGTGTTTGGCGCGCGCTTGAGCGACGACGAGCGGCTGAACGCCACGCCGGAGCGGCCGGAAAGCGGTTTTGAGATCGCGCCGGACATCAAAGCCATCATCGATCGCACGCGCGGCGCCGATATCGAAACCTACCGCCGGGCCCGAGAGGCGTTCGCCAAACGCTGCGCCCGTTTTCTCTGAGCTAAATACGGTGCAGCGCGCTCGCGAGCGGCAGCAACAGGCAGGCGATCATGACGCCGCCCGTCAGCACCTGCCGCAGGAGCGGATACCAGGCCGGCGCGCCGGCGCCGCCGCTGCGATGGTCCCAGACGTATTGCGCCGCGAACAATCCGGCGAAGGCCGCCGCCGCGCCAGTCGCGTTCGGAACGAGCACGATGAACAGCGCGAGCGCCCAGCCGCTGAGCGCGGGCAGCGCGCTGAACAGCAGGCGCAGCGAATTGGGCGCCATCGGCTCGCGCATAAGCTCAACGCCGCAGCGGATTCCGCCCAGGAAGGAAAGCAGGCACGCGGCGTAAATGGAAAAGCTCAGCGCGCCGACATGAGCGGCCCCCTCATTCGAGGACAGGCACACGAAGGCTGAAAACAACAGCGGCAGCAGGCCCAGAAATCCGAAACGCAGGGCCGCTCTGGGCAGCAGGGGCGGGGGCGAGGCATTCATCCGCGTCGGAACAGATAGGCCGACACATAGCCCGCGCCGAGCGCCAGCAGCACGGTGAGAAAGCCGTAGAGAAGCGAGGCGTGAGTGGCGAGGTCGTGAATCCTTCGCTCGACGCCGATGCGTTCGATCTTCACGGTTATGTGCTGGGCGGAGACGAGGTGACCGAACCGGAACAGGTATGTGTCGACCTTGTAGTCGGCGATCGGCGCGTTGGCGGGCAGCGCGACGCGGGCGCGGAACAGGCCCCCCGTATAGAGGCGCAAGCCGACATTGTCCTCGCGGCGATAGCCGGGGATCTCCTGGTAGAGATCCTGCCGCGTGCGCAGCCGCACCAGCGCGGCGCGGTAGTCCGACGGCGCGGTTCCGGGCGGCGTCGCGCCGGCGAGACGCGCGGAGGCGGCGGGATCGAGTTGCAGCGCCCAGATTTCCTGCGGACTGGCGATCTCACGCAAATTGCGATTGCTGAGCACGGCGAAAAACGACGGCGCCGCGCTGAAGCGCACCGGTTCGCCGTTGACCCACAGGCCGAGGAAGCGCCGCTTGCGCATGACGCTGGCCGGTTCGCTCGGCCCCCGCACCGCGACGACGATATCGCCGCGCCCGCGCCGGTCGGTGTTCACGCCCCAGACGTCGATCACCGAGCCGCGATAGTCCGAATTCACGGTGATCTGGTCCTGCGCGACGGCCGCCGGCAGCTCGCCGGCCGCCGGGGGCGCAGGCGCCTGCGCCACGGCGGAGCCGGTCAGCAGCGCGAGCACGGCAAGGACAGGCAGAACGATGCGCCGCACTTAGGGCCCGTCCGTCAGAGTGAAGAGTTCGCGCGGCTCCCAGACCAGGCCGAACAGGAAAAAGGCGCTCGCGCCCAGCAGGATGAGGCCGAGCGAAGCGCGAATCTGCTCGCTGCGCATGCGCGCGCCGACGCGCGAGCCGAACTGCGCGCCGACCACGCCGCCAAGCATCAGCAGCGCCGACAGCACGAGGTCCACCTTGTGCGTCGCGGTGGACTGCAGGATGACCACCAGCGCCATGACGACGAGGATCTGAAACATGGACGTGCCGACCACGACATTGGTCGGCATGCGCAGCAGATAGATCATCGCCGGCACGAGGATGAAGGCGCCGCCGACGCCCATGATCGCCGCCAGCACGCCGACCGCGAAGCCCAGGAAGAGCGGCGGAATGAGGCTGATGTAGAGTCCCGATCGCGGGAACCGCAGCCGCAGCGGAAGACGGTGCGCCAGCGTGCGCGCCGGCCGCGAAAGCACGTTGGCGGAGCGTCCCGAGCGGCCGCGCAACACGGCGATGCTCTCCGCAAGCATGAGCGCGCCGACCAAAGCGAGGAACACGACGTAGAGCAATTGGATGATGAGATCGAGTTGGCCGAGCGCGAGCAGGCGATGGAACAGCGAAACACCGAACACGCTGCCGAGCACGCCGCCGATTGAAAGCAGGACGCCCATGCGCCAATCGACGCTGTTGCGCCGCGATTGGCTCATGATGCCGGAGAATGAAGTCGCCGCGATCTGGCTTGCGCCCGTGGCCACGGCCACCGGCGCCGGCACGCCAAGGAAAATCAACGACGGCGTCATGATGAAGCCGCCGCCCACGCCCACCAGACCCGAGACGAACCCCACCAATCCGCTGACCAATAGGACAACGGTCACGTCCACCGGCATTTCGGCGATGGGCAAGTAAAGCGAAGGCATGATCGAATCCGCGGGCGGAAGGGCCCTTATGGCCTGCCGGGGCGGGAACACCAAGGGCGCACGTCGGCGGCGCGACCAGCGGACGCTGGGCGGGCGCGTTCGCGGCGCCGGCGCGGGTCCGCAAGCGCATGCGGCGCTACAAAGTGCGTTGCGTTATGCGCCTGGACGAGGCGCGGGGGCCGTGCTCCAGGGGCGCGGGCCGAATTCGCCGTTGGCGGGCCCGCTGACCGCGCGCGGACGGAAGGCTTCGGCGCGCGTGTGCGCCTGCTGCACTTGCGCCGGAGTGAGCTGGCTCTCGAGCGTCGAGGCGCGCGAACTCGCGTCCGGATCGCCTTGCCGGGCGGCGACCAGGAACCAGAACAGAGCCTCCGACGCGGAGGCGCCGACGCCGCGGCCCTGCTGGTAGAGCACGCCCAGATTATATTGGCTGTCGGCGACGCCGAGTTCGGCCGCCTGGCGGAACCAGCGGAACGCCGCGGCCTCGTCCATCGGCGCGCCTTCGCCGCGCGCGAAATAGACGCCGAGATCGTGCATGGCGCGGCGATTGCCGCCCGCGGCGGCCCGTTCGGTCCATTGGCGCGCTTGCGTCAGGTCGACGGGCACGCCTTCGCCGCGCTCATAGATTTTGGCGAGGCGATATTGCGCCATGACCATGCCGTGATCGGCGGCGCGGCGCAGCAGCGAGACGCCGTCCGTCGTGCGACCGGCGGCGATGCGCTGAAGCGCCAATTCATACTGAGCCACCAGGTCGCCGCCTTGGGCGGCCTGTTCGAGCGATACGCTGCGCGGCGGCAACGGGCCGGCGGCCACGCGTGTCGGCGTCCCGCGATCCGGGGCCGCCGATGCGACGGGCGGCGCCGTTGTGGTCTCCAGCGGCGCGGCGGTCGGCGGCGTGACCGCGTCGGCGTCGCCGTCGGTCGCCGCCGCGTCGGCGCCGGCCTCGGCGGGCGCGGCTTGATCGTAGGCCGGCGGCGGCAGCGCGCTTGGCGGCGGCGCGGCCGGTTCCGGTTGCGCAGGTGCGGCGTGGCGCGCGTGATCGCGCGCATTCATGTACCAGGCGCCGCCCGCGATCAGCAGCGCGATGGCGCTCGCCGCGCCCCATAGCACGATGCGGCTTGAGCCCTTGAGGCTGTAGGTCGGCGTCTCGATCACCGGCTCGTGGCGCGACTTGGCCGCAGGCGCGGAGGCCGCCTGCGCCGCCGCGCGCGCGGCCTTCAAATAATCGTGCCGGCCCGGGGGGCCCGCAGGCTCCGATACGATCGGCTCCTCCGCCACGAAGGAGTGAGGCGGCGTGTCCGTCTGCGCCGTTGCTTCCGGGGCGGCGCTCACGGCGTCTGGCGTCCAGAACGGGTCGTTGTCCTCCGGCGGCGGCGCCAGGGAATCGGCGTCGTCCTCGAACGGATCGTCGAACGCGAGCGGCGCGTCCGCCGAGGCCTCGGCGCTCGGCGCGGGCGCGAACTCGTCCCCGGGCTCGGGATCGAGCGGCGCGGGCGCCGGCGCCGGCGCCGGCGCCCGCGCATCGAGCGGCTCAATGTCTTCGGCGAAATAGATGTCGTCGTCCTCGAGCTTCGGCGCCGAGGCCATCAGTGGCGGCAGCGGCGCGGCCCGCAGCGGCGCTTGCTCCACCGGCGGAGGCGTGAAAGCGGCGGGCGCGTAAGGCTCGGGCTCGAACGGATCGGCGTCGAGCAGATCATCGAAGCGGCGCGACGGCGAAGGAATATCGGGTTCCGGCGCCTCCGGCTCATCCTTCGACAAGCCCTCAAGGCGCGAAGCGATGGAGGATACGGCCTTCTGCACCGGGGCCACGGCCTCGGCGGAACGCTCCTCCACCTCGCCGAGCCGCTGCATGATCGAGCTGATCGCTTCCGACACGCGCGCGCCGGAGCGCTCCTCGCTGTCGAGCATGCGTTCGCCAAGATCGCGCGCCAGCATGTCGTGGCGCTGGTTGAAGCGCTCGGCCATGCGAGCGACCTGCTCGCCAACATGCTCGATGGCTTGGGCGCTGCGCGTCTCCACGGCGCCGACGCGTTCTTCGAGACGCTCCGAGAGGCGGCCGACCTCGAGGCCCATGCGGTCGAAGGCGGCCGCTTCGCGGCGTTCGATTTCCTCGAAGCGCTGCTCCAGCGTCTGGCCCATGCGCGCGAGTTCCTCGCGCACGGTGACGGCGGCTGCGTCGTCGTTGCGGTTTTCCACGGTGCGCAGGCGCCGGTCGACGGTTTCCGACATGCGCTTGATCTCGATCGAGATGGCTTCGATCGTTTGCGCCTGGCGGCGTTCGGCGGCGGCGAGGCGGCGGTTGACATCCGCCAGCGCGCCTTCGAAGCCTTCGCTCTGCGCGCCCTCCAGCACGGCGTTGACCTGCCCGGCGATCTCGGTGCGGGCCTCGCCCACCATGGCCGAGACGGACTGCGCCATTTCATCGAGGCGGTGCTCGAGCATGGCGCGCAGCGCTTCGGTCTCTTGTGTCGCCGACGCGCCCGCGACTTTTTCGCTGAGGCCGGAGACGGTCTGCTCCAGCGTGCGGATGGCGTTGTTGGCGGTGCTCTCGGTCTCCGCGAGCCGATCGGCGAGGCGCTGCAAGTTCGCGTCGAGCGTCTTCACCGAGGCGCCGACCTCTTCAAGCTTCTCGGCGCTGACCGCGCCGGTCTGAGCGGCGATCTCCTGTAGGCGCTGCTCCAAGGCCGCGAACGCTTCTTCGCCCGGTCGCTGCTCGGTCCGCGTTTCGATCTCTTCGATACGCCGTTCGAACGCAGCCAGCGCGCTCTCGAACGAGGGCTTGCCTTCGAGCGCGCCAAGGCGCGCGGCGATTTCGCCCTGCTGGGCGCGCAAGTCGGCGAGATCGAGCGCGCCAGTGCGGCCGGCGCCTTCCTCGACCTGTTTCAGGCGCGCGGTAAGGCTCAATTGCGCGTTGCGCAGATCGGCGATCGCCGCGCCGGCGGCCTGGCGCAGGCCAGCCGTCGCCTCGCGCGCGTGCGCTTCGGCTTTTTCGATGCGCGCGATCAGCGCGGCCAGTTCGGAGCGCAGTGTCTCCGCCGCGCTGACGCGCGCGCCGATCTCGGACTCGAGCCGCACGACCTCTTCGAGCACGGATTCCTTGATTGCGCGGGCGTCGTTCTCGGTGCGGGCCAGCCGCTCGGAGAGCATCGCCTGCTCCGCGCGGGCATGCGCGAGGCCGGTCTCCACCGCGCGGTGGGCGTTGGCTTCCGTATGCGCCACGCGCTCGGCCAGCACCGCCTGCTCGGCGCGCGCTTCCTTAAGCGCGGTTTCGAGCGTGCGCTTGGTGTTGGCCTCGCTCTCTTCAAGGCGATCGGCGAGGCGCGCGTGCAGCTGGCGCAGTTCCGAGAACGCATCGGCGGCCGCGTGGGCGGCGTGCCGCGCGGCTTCCTCCGCCGCCGCGCGCGCCTCGGCGAGCGAGGCGGCAAGCGCCTTGCGCGTCTGATCTTCGAGTGCGCCGAGCTTTTGACCGACCGCGGCTTCGCGGCTGGAGATTTCGTTGGTCAGGAATTGCGCGGCGGCTTCGGCCTTGCGGGCGATCTCCTCGGCGGCGGCGACCTGCTGTTCGAGCCGTTCGCGCGCGGCGCCGAGCTCGAGCTTGGCGCCGTCCAGCGCCTGTTTGCTTTCACCGACTTGGGCTTCGGCGGTTTCCAGCCGCCCGCCCAGCAGATCGCCGGCGGCGCGGAATTGTTCGATGGCGTCGCCGATACGGTCGGCGCTTTCGCGCGAGATCGTCTCCGCATCCTCGATGCGCGCGGCAAGGCCCAGGACGGAGCGGTCGAGCGTGGAGACGGCGCGGTCGAGACCGGTGACGGCGAGTTGCGTGCGGCGTTCGATCGAGTCGATGCGCTGGGCGAGGCGCACGGGATCGGTGATGCGCGGCAGCGTCTCGGCCGCACGGATCGGCCCGGAGATGTGCCAATCCTCTTCGTCGTCCTCGTAAGGATGCGGAGCAAGGCGCGCGGAACGCAAGCGCGGCGCGGCTTGCTGCGGCGCGGGCGTCGGCTGGCCGGGCTGATGGTTCTGCAGGGCCTGATTGAGATATTCGCCCAAGGTCATGCCCTGACGGGCCGCGGCTTCGCGCGCCGCCTCTCGCACCTTCGGGTCGATGCCCTTCACGCTCCAACTTTGCGCGCCGCTCATATCGCCCTCGCAAGCGACGCAAAAGCGCCGCGCCCCAGCGCAGGCGAGGAATCACCTGCGACTTTGCAGTGTCGATCAGAAGCGGGCCCGTGTTAATGACGCGTAAAGTAATATAACGCGGTGGAAACCATGAGCGATGCGCCCCGACATTTCGGGCCCGAAACCCAGGCGAGCATCTATGTGCGCGGCCTTTCGGGAACGCGTCCGGATATCCCCACGCGTTTTGACGCACTCGAGGCCAAAGCGCGCGCGCAGATGGACGACAAAGCGTGGGCCTATATCGCCGGCGGCGCGGGATTGGAGACAAGCGCGAGCGCAAATCGCGCTGCGTTCGATCGCGTGACGATCGCGCCGCGGATGTTGGCCGGCGCTGGCGCGCGTGCGCTTTCCTGTGAGTTGTTCGGCGCCAGAATGAGCGCGCCGATCTTCACCGCGCCGATCGGCGTGTTGGAGATGGTGCATGCCGAGGCGGACCTCGCCGTGGCGCGCGCAACCGCCGCGACGGACTTGCCGCTGATCATTTCGTCTCAGGCCTCCTTTCCGATGGAGGAGATCGCCAAGGCGAACGGCGAGGGGCCCCGCTTCTTCCAGCTCTATTGGGGCAAGTCGGATGCGATCGCGGAGAGCTTCGTGAAGCGGGCCGAGGCGTGCGGGTGCAAGGGCGTCATCCTCACGCTCGACACCACGATCCTCGGCTGGCGCCCGCGCGATCTCGATCTTGGTTTCCTGCCGTTCCTGCACGCGCAGGGGATCGCCCAATACACCTCCGATCCGGCCTTCCGCGCGATGCTGCCGCAAGCCCCGGAGGAGAATCCGCAGGCCGCGGCTTTCATGTTCACACAGGTTTTTTCGGATCCGACACTGGACTGGGCGCGCATCGCCAAGATCCGTGAGTGGACCAAGCTGCCGGTGATCCTCAAAGGCATTCTCCGCGCCGATGACGCGGCGAAAGCGGTGAGCGAAGGCTATGATGGACTCATCGTGTCCAACCATGGCGGACGCCAAGTCGACGGCGCCGTGGCGACGCTCGACGCGCTCCCCGGCATTGTCGCCGCTACGCAAGGCAAGATCCCGGTGCTGCTGGACAGCGGCGTGCGTTGCGGCGCCGATATCTTCAAGGCGTTGGCTTTAGGCGCGCGGGCTGTCTGCGTCGGGCGGCCGTTTGTCTATGGTTTAACCTTGGGCGGCGCCCCGGGCGCGCAGACGGTGCTGGAATACCTTAGGGCCGAATTGGACCTCACCATGGCGCTTGCGGGCGTTCGCGCCGTTGGGGAAATCTCTGCGGAAAGTTTGGTTAACTTTCGTTAAGTCCAGCGCTGTCAAAGTTGACGCTTGCGTCAGCGTTACCTATTCCCCAACGCAAACTAGCTATGCGTGGGGTCATACCAAGATGAAATCCGAACGCACTTACACAATCTCCGAACTCGCCCGTGAATTCGAAGTCACGCCGCGCGCTCTGCGTTTCTACGAAGACAAAGGTCTGCTCTCGCCGCGACGCGACGGCATGAACCGGGTTTACTCACATCGCGACCGCGGCCGTTTGCAGCTCATCCTGCGCGGCAAGCGCGTTGGTCTGTCGTTGCTGGAGATCAAGGAATTGCTCGATCTCTACAAAGTGGATCAGCGCGCGCAAGCGCAAGCGGCGCTGAAGAAATATCAGGCGCGGATCGTCGCGTTTGAATCGCAGCGTGAAGACATCGATGCGGCGATCGAGATGCTGCACGACAATATCGCGCAATTGAAATCGTTCCTTGACAAGCCCGCGGGCGCCGCCGCCATGGGCGCCGCGCGCGCATTCGAGCAGGAAGCAAAGAAGCGCTTCGAAGACGCTCACTGAATGTAAGGCAATGAGGCAATAGACAGCGGGGCAGTCGCACGGACCCCGCTGTCTGTCGCCAACCGCCAACTGCCCAATCCGGAGGGATCGCATGCCGTCCTATGCCGCGCCTCTGCGCGAATATCGCTTTCTCCTCAAGGATGTTCTCGAGATCGAGCGATACTCCAATCTGCCGGGCTTCGCCGATGCGCCGATGGATCTCATCGAACAAGTGCTCGAAGAGGGCGCGAAATTCTGCGAGGGCGTGCTCGCGCCGTTGAACAAGGTCGGCGACGAGCATGGCTGCGTCCGCAACGACGACGGTTCGGTGACGACGCCGCCCGGCTTCAAGGAAGCCTACAAGCAATTCGTCGAAGGCGGCTGGCCGGCGCTTTCCAGCGATCCGAACTTCGGCGGACAGGGCCTGCCGCACGTCGTTGCGCTGGCGTGGAACGAGATGGTGGCGAGCGCCAATATGGCGTTCGGCATGTACCCTGGGCTTTCGCACGGCGCCTACGAAGCGATCCTGCATCACGGCAGCGACGAACAGAAGCACACCTATCTGCCGAAGCTGGTGAGCGGCGAGTGGACCGGCACGATGAACCTGACGGAGCCGCATTGCGGCACCGATCTCGGCATGCTGCGCACCAAGGCGATCCCGCAAGCCGATGGAAGCTATCGCATCACCGGCCAGAAGATTTTCATCTCAGCCGGCGAGCACGATCTCGCCGACAACATCATCCATCTCGTGCTCGCGCGCATCGAGGGCGCGCCGCAGGGCACCAAGGGCATTTCGCTCTTCATCGTGCCGAAATTCCTGGTCAACGCGGATGGCTCGCTCGGCAAGCGCAATGGCGTCGTCTGCGGCAAGATCGAAGAGAAGATGGGCATTCACGGCAATTCGACGTGCGTGCTGAATTACGACGACGCGACGGGCTGGCTGATCGGCGCGGAGAACAAGGGGCTGCACGCCATGTTCACGATGATGAACGTGGCGCGTCTCGGCGTCGGGCTGCAGGGCCTCAGCCAAAGCGAGGTCGCGTATCAGAACGGCGTCGCCTACGCGAAGGATCGCTTGCAGGGCCGTTCGCTGACGGGCCCCAAGAACCCCGGCGGCCCCGCCGATCCGATCATCGTCCACCCGGACATCCGCCGCATGCTGATGGACGCCAAGAGCTTCAACGAGGGCGCGCGCGCATTTGCGTTCTGGACGGCGCTCCACGGCGATCTCTTGCATGCTTCGCCGGACGAGAAGGTGCGCGAGAAGGCGGAAGACTACATGGCGCTGCTCACGCCGGTGATCAAAAGCTATCTCACCGACAAGGGCTACGCCAACGCCACCAATTGCCAGCAAGTCTATGGCGGGCACGGCTATATCGAAGAACAGGGCATGTCCCAGTTCGTCCGCGATGCGCGCATCACCATGATCTATGAAGGCGCCAACGGCATCCAGGCGCTCGATCTTGTCGGCCGCAAGCTTGCGGCGAACGGCGGGCGCGCGATCTTTGCGTTCCTCAACGAAATCGACGAATTCGCGCACGCCAATGAAGGCGACGCGGAGCTCGCGCCGTTCGTCGAAGGCTTGAAGACGGCGAAGGGCGAACTGCAGGAAGGCGCGACCTGGCTCATGAACAATGGCCTGTCGAATTTCGACAATGCCGGCGCGGCCAGCCACGATTTCCTCAACCTGTTCGGCGTCACCGCGCTCACCTATATGTGGGCCAAGATGGCGAAGGCGGCTTTGGAAGCGAAGAAGAACGGCGGCGCAGCGGATCCGTACTTCGACGCGAAGCTCGCCACCGGCAAATATTTCCTCGCCCGCGTGTTGCCTGACGCTGGGGCGCATCTGGCAAAACTCAAGAGCGGCGCCGATCCCGTCATGGCGCTGGCGGCGGAGGCGTTCTGATGCGCGGGTGTGCTCACCCGCTTGCGGGGGAGCTGTCAGGCCGCGGAGCGGACTGACTGAGGGGGGGGCGGCGAGCGCGATGAGGACCGGAGAAGGCGGCGCTCGTAGTTTCGCGAAGCGCCTTCGAAAGGAAATGACGAAAGCGGAAGTGATCCTTTGGACCTTCCTGCGGAAAAGGAGTTTGAACGGTTACAAGTTTCGTCGTCAGCATCCGATCGCGCCTTACGTCGCCGATTTCGCCTGCGTGAGCGAGAAGCTCATCATCGAGGTCGACGGCGCCACGCACGGGACGCCGGAGGAACAAGAGCACGACGCTCAGCGCACGGTTTTCTTTGAACGAAATGGTTGGCGCGTTGTGCGGGTGACGAACTTGGATGTGTACGAGAACTTGAATGGGGTTTGGCTGACGCTTGAGCGGCTGCTGCCCCCTCCGGCCGCTGCGCGGCCGGCCTCCCCCGCAGGCGGGGGAGGACACCGGAGCTAGGAATGGCGACGTATGTAGCCACCGTCAGTTGGAAGCGCGGCGATCAGCCGTTCGCGGACGGCAAATATTCGCGCGCGCACACGATCTCGTTCGACAGCGGCCTGACGGTTGACGCGTCTTCCTCGCCCCATGTCGTGCGCGTGCCAATGTCGCGTGAGGACGCGGTCGATCCGGAAGAGCTGCTGGTGGCGGCGCTTTCCTCCTGCCACATGCTTTCCTTCCTTTATGTCGCGAAGCTCGCGGGTTTCGTGGTCGACTCGTATCTGGACATCGCCGAAGGCGTGATGACCAAGAACGAGGCCGGCCAGCTCTGGATTTCCAAAACGACGCTGCGCCCGGCCATCGCTTGGGTGGGCAAGACGCCGAGCGCGGACGAACTCGAGCATCTGCATCACCGCGCGCATGAAGAGTGCTTCATCGCCAGTTCGTACAAGGGCGAGGTTCTGATCGAACCGCCACGTTAGTTTGCCGCGCTTTCGCCGGCCCGGCGGAAGCGGTCAGCGGAGGAGGCGCGGGGATGCGCGCCGTGGGACGACTCCGGTCCCGGTAGGGTTGCGAAGTTTGGAGTGAGACAATGCCTGAAGCTTATATTTTCGACGCGGTCCGCACGCCGCGCGGCAAGGGCAAGAACACCGGTTCGCTGCACGAAGTGACGTCGCTCTCGCTGGCGACGCAGGCGCTGCAGGCGCTGCGTGACCGCAACAATCTCGATACGTCGAAAGTCGAAGATGTCGTGCTCGGCTGCGTTACGCCGATCGGCGAGCAGGGCAGCGACATCGCGCGCGTCGCGGTGATCAATGCCGGCTATGACGAAAGCGTCGCCGGCGTGCAGGTCGACCGCTTCTGCGCCAGCGGGCTCGAAGCGGTGAACATTGCGGCGGCCAAGGTGCGCTCCGGCGAAGCGGACATGGCGATCGGCGGCGGCGTCGAAGCGATGAGCCGCGTGCCGATGGGCTCGAACGGCGGCGCCTGGGCGACGGACCCGGCCATCGCCATGAAATCCTATTTCGTGCCGCAAGGCATTTCGGCGGATCTGATCGCAACGAAGTATGGCTTCTCGCGCGATGACGTCGATGCATATGCGGTGAAATCGCAGCAGCGCGCCGCGCAATCCTGGAAGGAAGGCCGCTTCAAGAAATCGGTCGTGCCGGTGAAGGATCAGCTCGGCGTCACCATCCTCGATCACGACGAGCACATGCGTCCCGACACCACGATGCAATCGCTCGCCTCGCTCGAGCCCAGCTTCAAGGTGCAGGGCGAATCGTTTCCTGGCTTCGATGGCGTGATCCTGCAGCGTTACCCGGAGGTCGAAGCGATCAATCACGTCCACCACGCAGGCAATTCGTCGGGCATCGTCGATGGCGCGGCGGCGGTGCTGGTCGGCACCAAGGAAATGGGCGAGGCGCTTGGCCTCAAGCCGCGCGCGCGTTTCGTCGGCGGCGTGGCGATTGGCTCGGAGCCCTCGATCATGCTGACGGGTCCGGAATTCGTCACCGCGAAGCTTCTGAAAAAGCTCGGCATGACGAAGAAGGATATCGACCTCTGGGAATTGAACGAAGCCTTCGCCGCCGTCGTGCTGCGCTGGATGCAGGCGTTCGATCTCGATCCGGAGGTCGTCAACGTCAATGGCGGCGCGATTGCGCTTGGCCACCCGCTGGGCGCCACCGGCGCGATGATCCTCGGCACGATGGTCGACGAGCTGGAGCGTTCGAACAAAGAGCGCGCTTTGATCAATCTCTGCGTCGGCGCCGGCATGGGCACGGCGACTGTGATCGAAAGAGTGTGATGAGCGAAGACGACGCCGCGGCGCTTTCTTCCCCCGTTCACGGGGGAAGCGTCCCCGCGCAAGCGGGGACGAAGGGGGCGCCGCCGCGCATGCGTTTGGCCGAAAGGAACGCCCGTCCGCTTGCAAGGGCGCTGCGCAAGCAGATGACCAATGCCGAGACCATACTCTGGTCTCGATTGCGTCGTTGCCAGATCAACGGGCTCAAGTTTCGTCGCCAGCATCCGGTGATGGCGTATGTGGCGGATTTCGCTTGCTCGGAGGCGCGCTTGATCGTCGAAGTCGACGGTCCAAGTCACGCACGCGCCAGTGAGCGCGCGCACGATTCACGACGCGACGAACTCTTGCGTAAGGCAGGGTGGCGCGTGTTGCGCATCACGAATGACGATGTCTATCGCAATTTGGGTGCGATGCTCGATTTGATTTCGCGCAGCGCGCGTTGCGCCCCCTCCGTCCCGGACTGCGTCCGGGACGCCTCCCCCGCAAGCGGGGGAGGAAAGTACGATCCGGAGAGCTAGATGGAAAACTTCAAGATCGACGTCGACGGCGACGGCATTGCCCTCATTACGTTCGATGTGCCCGGCCGCTCCATGAACACCATCACCGCGAGCGTGATGCAGGAACTGGGCGAGATCGTCGAACGCATCAAGAGCGATGCGGCGATCAAGGGCGCGGTGATCGCCTCGGGCAAGACCACCGGCTTCTGCGCCGGCGCCGATCTTGGAGAACTCAATCAGCGCGGCGGCGGCGCGGCGCCGAAGAGCGAAGAGGAGCGCCTCGCACAGCAATTCGCGCAGGGCTTCTCGCTGAACAAGACGCTGCGTGCGCTGGAGACCTGCGGCAAGCCGGTGGCGGCGGCGATCGAGGGCCTCGCGCTCGGCGGCGGTTTGGAAATCACGCTCGCGTGTCATTATCGCGTGGCGGCGGATAATCCGCGCATCAAGCTCGGCCTGCCGGAATCGAAAGTGGGCCTCATCCCCGGCGCCGGCGGCACGCAACGCCTGCCGCGCCTCATCGGCGTGCAGAACGCGGCCATGATGATCCTGCAAGGGCAAGACAAGCCGCCGCAGGAAGCGAAGTCGCTCGGCTTCGTCAACGAAGTCGTGCCGCCGGGCACGACGGTCGAGGCGGCGAAAGCGTGGCTCAAGGGCAAGCCGAATGCGGTCGCGCCGTGGGACGTGAAGGGTTACCGGGTGAAGGATGGGCCATACACGCCGGCGGGCGCGATGATCGCGATCGGCGGCAACGCGCTCGTCTCGAAGCAGACGAACCTCAACTATCCCGCGCAGCGCAACATTCTTTCGGCCATCTACGAGGGCGTGCAGGTGCCGATCGACGCGGCGCTGCGCATCGAGAGCCGCTATTTCATCAAGACGGCGAACACGCCGCAAGCCAAAGGCATGATCCGCACTCTGTTCGTGAACATGCAGGCGCTCGGCAAGGGCGGCAATCGCCCGCAAGGGCCGGCGCCGTATGAAGTGAAGAAGGTGGCGGTGATCGGCGCGGGCCTGATGGGCGCGGGCATCGCCTACGTGCAGGCGAAGGCGGGCGTCGAAACCGTGCTGATCGATGTCAGCCAGGAGGCCGCGGAGAAGGGCAAGAATTATTCCGAGAAGCTGGTCGAGAAGGATATCGGCCGCGGGCGTTCGACGAAGGAAAAGGGCGACGCGCTGCTCGCCAAGATCGAGCCGACGACGGATTACGCGAAAGTCGACGGCGCCGATCTCGTGATCGAAGCGGTGTTCGAAAACCCGGCGCTCAAGAACGAGATCACCAAGAAGGCCGAAGCGCATCTCGACGCCAACGCGGTCATGGGCACCAACACTTCGACGCTGCCGATCACCGGCCTCGCCGAAGCCAGCGCGCGGCCGGCGAACTATATCGGCATCCACTTCTTCTCGCCGGTTGAGCGCATGGGGCTCGTCGAAATCATTCGCGGCAAGGAAACGACGGACGAAACCGTCGCCAAGGCCATCGACTACGTGCTGAAGATCAAGAAGACGCCGATCGTCGTCAACGATCATCGCGGTTTCTACACCTCGCGCTGCTTCGGCACCTACACGACCGAAGGCATTGAGATGCTGCTCGAAGGGATCGCGCCGGCGATCATCGAGAATGTCGGGCGCCAATCCGGCATGCCGATGGGGCCGCTCGAAGTGTCGGACAGCGTTGGCCTCGACACGGCGCTGAAGATCGGCCGCGCGACGGCGGAAGCGACGGGGCAGGACTACAAGAAGGATCCGCGCAACGCGATCTTGTCTTGGATCGTCGAAGACAAGGGCCGCAACGGCCGCAAGGCCGGCAAGGGCTTCTACGAATATGGGGCGGACGGCAAGCCGACGCGCATCTGGCCGGAACTCTCGACCAAGATCGAAGTGAAGACGCGCGAGTGCCCGCCGGCTCTGAAGGAAGAACTGACCAAGCGCTTCCTCTTCCGCCAATGCGTGGAAGTCGCGCGCTGCTTCGAGGAAGGCGTGATCACCGATCCGCGCGACGCCGACGTCGGCTCCATCCTCGCTTGGGGCTTCGCGCCCTGGTCGGGCGGCTGCGTCAGCTACATCGATCTCTTCTGGGGCGCCGCGAAATTTGTCGAAGAAGCCGATCGCCTTGCGAAAGCTTACGGCGAACGCTTCGCGCCGCCCAAACTCCTCCGCGACATGGCCGCGAAGGGTGAAAGTTTCTACGAGCGCTTCGGCTCGAAGGGCGCGAAGGCGGCGTAACTCATCCTCATCCGTCAGCTTCGCTGGTCCCTTCTCCCCTCAAGGGGAGAAGGGACGCGCTTCACTCGAACAGCGCATCCGTCTCCACGCGCTTTTTGCGTTTGGTCTTCTCCCACACCACGCCGGGAAAGCCTTTCAGCGGCGCGAGCGGCGCGCCGAGATAGGTCCATTCCTGCAGTTCTTCGACGCCGACATGGTAGAGCGGCTCGCGGCCGGTGCGCGCTCCGAAAAGCGCGCGCGGAATGTTGACCATCTGCTTGGCGTGCGCGCGTTCGTAGGCGAGCGGCGTGCCGCAGCGGGCGCAGAAGCTGCGGGCGGCGCCAGTGTCGTCTTCGACGTAGCGCGTGATGTGCTCGCCGCCTTTGATGATGCGATAACGGCTGCGCCACGCGCCGACATACGTCGCGTACGCCGCGCCGTGGGCGAGGCGGCTGGCGCGCTTGTGGTCGTGCCAGGCCCAGCGCACCGGCACGCTGATTTCGATCTCGACCGCGCCGCAGAGGCAGCGGCCCTTGGCGCTCTTGGCGAAGGGCGCGTCTTTCTTGGGTTTGTTCGCGGACATGTGCGCAAGCATACCGAAAAAATTTTGGCGCGCAGGTCTTGCGCCGGCGCCGCGCAAGCCAAAACTAGGTCGGCTATGCGCAAGGATATGGCCAAAGTCATCGTCGAGCGTCCGCGTCGCGGGCGCGGCTGGGCGAAAGCCGCCAAGCCTGGGCGGTCGCGCGTCGTATTGGACGATGACGGCAATCCCTTGCCCGTGCGCGCGTCAACCAACAAGCCGGCGCGCACCAAGGAGCTCAACGAAAATCTCTCGCCGCTGAAGCGCTATCTCGCGAGCCAGGTCGGACGGCCTTGGAATAAGGTCTATTCCGACATTTCCGAGCACCTGAAGCCGAGTTCGACCGTGCAGCAGCACGTGCGCGATCACCTTGAGGATTTCGTCGCCATCAAGTGCCGCAACCGCGACGGCGTGCTCTATTATGTCGGCCGGTTCGGCGGGGAGAGCGAACTCGGGGCCTACGGTCCGCACTTCTTCGTGCACCCGCGCACCGGCATTCTGAAGCGCAACCCGAAACGCCGCCGGCGCTAGAAATGCAAAACGCCGCCACGATGACCGTGGCGGCGTTTCGTTCGCGGTTGCGCGTGATCAGCCCGTAAAGGCGCTGATATAAACTTCCACGCGGCGATTGCGTGCGCGGCCGGCTTCCGTGCCGTTGTCGGCGATCGGACGGCTTTCGCCGAACCCGGTGGCGACAATGCGCTGGGGCGCCACGCCGCTATTGGTCAGAATGCTGGCGACCGCCATGGCGCGGCGTTCGCTGAGGCCCTGATTGTATTGGTCCGAGCCGGTGGAATCGGCGTGGCCGTACACGTCGACCGTGGTTTGATTGTACTGGCTCAGAATATTGCCGACATCGCGCAACGTCGGGATGAACTGGCCTTTCACGTCGCTCCTGTCCACGTCGAAGGTGAGGTCGGCGGGGAAGTTCAAGAGAATCTGGCTTTCGTTGACGCGCGTCACGCCGACGCCCGTGCCTTGCAGGCGCTGGCGCAAGTTCTGGTAGGTTCGATCCATGTAATTGCCGACCGCCGCGCCCGCGAGCGCGCCGACGCCCGCGCCGATCAGCGCGTTGCGCCGGTCATTGCCGCCGGCGAGCGTGCCGAGGGCGGCGCCGCCGAGGGCGCCGATAATGGCGCCGTTGGCGGTGCGGTTGGGCGTGCGCTCGCCCGTGACGGTGTCGGTGGTGGTGCAGCCCATCAGCAGCAAAGCCGCCAGGCCGCCGGCGAAAAATTTGCGGAACATCCTGTCCCTCCATGACCCGCGCCGTAGCTGGCGCTTCCTTATCCAGTGTGGTCCGCCCAGTCTGAGCGCGACCTGAACGGCCGCGCCCTAGCTGGGCGCGCCCGTCTCCGCATAACGGACGAGCCGGGTCAATTGCTCCATGGTCACGGAATCGACGGGTGCGGCAATCTGGTCGAGGTTCGATCCGGGCTCGCCCGTGACACGGTAGGTGAGCGTAACATGCGCGCCGGACGGGCGCGGCTCGATCTTGAAGGTTAAGACGCCGGTAAGGGCCATGTCCTGCAGCGGCCCCAAGGCGCCGCCCAGGCGCAGGGTCCACACCCCCTCGTCTTCATAGCTGGCGATAACCCGCGCGTGCTCCACCGAGCCGCCGCTCCAGTTCTCGCAAAAACAGCCGCCGGCGCGCCGGTCCAGCGTCATGTGGTGGCGCGGATCGCCCGAATACGAATGGTTCGGCGACCACCACGCGCCAATGCGCCCAAGCGCCTGCCAGACTTGCGGCGCCGAGGCGCTGGTGTCGGCGGTGTCGGTCACGACAAAGGCCGTCGGCGCGGCCGACGTCACCTCGGCCCGCGCCATTGGCGCACACGCCAGCACCGCCGTCATTGCCACAACGAAACGCATCGACATCCCCTCCCGGACGAACCTCCGAAGCCTGGGATGAAGGGCGCCGGCGGGTCAAGCGCGCTTCGATGCAACGCCTTTCCACGCCGTTAACTCGGTCTCAGTCCCGGATGCGGCACATTGCGCCCGTGATCGAGGCCGCGCCGCTCCTGCTGGACCATGAGCGCCCTTCGCCGAGCCTGCCCAGCCGGCGGGCGCGGGAGTTGGGCGCGTTGGCGGAACTCCGCCTCGCGAACACCTGGGCGCGCCTCGCGAGTTGCGCCCTGATCGCGTTTCTCGCCGCCGCCGCCACGGGGACGATCGCGCCGTTTGTGTGGCTCGCCGGGCTGCTGCCGGTCCTCTTCGTCGAGCACGGCATTTATCTGCGCTTGCGCGCCCAGTGCCAGCGCGACGCGCCTCCGCGACGCCTGATCTGGCCGGCGGCGTGGATCCTGCTGCAAACCGCCTATGTCGGCGTCATGGCCGTGATGCTGTGGTTCGCGAAATACGCGCACGGCGAGACGCTGGCCGTTATCCTCATGCTGGCGAGCCTTGGCAATGCGGCCGCCACGCTGCGCGGTTCGACCCTTCTGGCGCTGTCGGCGGCGTTGCCGACAATCGCGCTGCTGGTGATCCTGCCGCTGCTCGACTACCTACTCGGCCAATTCCTCAACCCGCTCGATCTCATCCCCGTCGTCGGCGCGGCGCTGTTCGTGAGCTTCGGCGCCAACCTTTGGTCCAGCTTGCGTGCGTCCGACGAAGCGCAGGCCCGCGCCGAGGTCGCGGCCATGCGCGAGCGCCAGGCCGCCGCCGCGGCCGCCGCCGCGAAGTCCGAGGCGATCCGGCGCATGCAGGACGAGTTGCGCACGCCGATGACGGCGCTGATCAGCGCCGCGGAGCATTTGCGCCGCGCCGCCGTTTCGCCGGAAGCGCGCATGCATATTGGAGCGCTGGCGCAAGCCGGCGAGGTGCTGCGGCTGGTGCTGGAGGATCTGTCCGACCTCGACCGGCTCGAGAACGGGCAACTGAAGATCGATCCGAGGCCGTGCGATCCGCGCGAATTGGTGCGCGATGTCATCGGCGCCTTCCGCGCCGCCGCTCACGACAAGCGTCTCGAACTCTTTCTCGACATCGCTCCCGACGTACCGCCGCAGGTCGAACTCGACGGCGCGCGCGTGCGCCAGGTTCTCTTCAACCTGCTCGCCAACGCGGTGAAATACACAAGCCATGGCGGCGTGCGCGTGCGCTTGCAGGCGCAGGCGGGCGATACGCCCGAGCGCGTGCGCCTGGGCTTTGTCGTGGCGGATACCGGCGCGGGCATGTCGCGCTCCCAGATCGCGCTCATCTTCAGCGGCCGCGCGCGCGGCGAAAGCAGCGCCGGGCTCGGCCTGGCGATCTCGCTTCGCCTGGCGCGGCTGATGGGCGGGCGACTTGCGGTGAAAAGCGAGGTGGGCGAGGGATCGGTGTTCTCGCTCGTGCTCGAAGCGCCGCTCATCGCGCGCTCGGCGGCGGCCTAGTTCAACGCAGAAAGTCCGCGAGCCGCCGCGCCAGCGCGGCGGCGTCGCGCGTTTCACATTCCCAAATCACGAGCGTGCGCCAGTCTTGCGACGTCAGCGCCTTCAGCGCGGCGATGTCCCTGGCGCGGTTGCGCGCGATCTTGGCGCGCCAGTACGAGGCGTTGTCCTTGGGTTGGCGCGCGCCGCGCTTGCAATCGTGGCCATGCCAGAAGCAGCCGTGCACGAAGATCGTCTTGCGCAGGGCGGAGAAGACGAGATCGGGCTTGCCCGGCAGCCCCCGCCCGCCAAGGCGATAGCGCCGCGCAAAACCCAGTTCGCGCACCGCCGCGCGGACCGCGCGCTCCGGAGCGGTGTCGCCGCTTTTCACCGCACGCATGACCGCCGATCGTTTCGCGCTGTCGAAGACGTCGAAACGCGCGCTCATGGCGCGGCCCGTCTTTCGGCGGCGCCGACCCCCGCAAGCGGCGCCAACAGGCGCTGCGAAAGCCAGCGCACGACCGGAGTGCACACCGCGTCGCCGAGCAGATGAAGCGCGGCGGTCTGCCCGGCGGGGAGCGGGTAGTCCTCGGGCGCGCCCATGAGGCGGGCGGCTTCGCGCGGAGAAATGAGGCGCGAACGTACGCGGGCGCCCTCGACCACGACGAGCGTCTGTTTGCTCGATCCGCCGGCGGGCGTGCGCAAACATCCGGCCAGACCGTCGAAACGCGCTTCGGCGCGTTGCACGCGCACGCCGTTCTCCATGCGGATGCGCCGAAACAACGCGCCCACCTGGCGGTGTCCGGCGCCTTGCAGCGCCTCGAGCCGCGCGCGCTGCAGCGGACTCATCAGCGCAACGAGGCGGGCGGTTTTCTCTTCGCTGTCCCAGGCGCCGCCTTGGTCGATCAGATCGGCGAGCCGGGTGTTGCGCAGCGGCGGCGCATCGACGCGCCACCACACCCAACGTTCGCGGGACGCGGGCGGCAAGGCTTCGGCGGCGGCGCGCAGGGTCGGCGTGTGAAATGGCGCCTGCGGATTCTGCAGGGTGAGCGTGGGCGGCGGCGGCGCGCGCGCGGCGACGATGAACAGGCGCGGGCGCGATTGCGGCGTGAACAGCGCCGCATCGATCTCCAGGGCGCCGACATGGTAGCCAAGCCCCACGAGCGCGGCCACCAGCGCGGAAAAGTCCGCGCCGCGATGCGACGACAGAAGACCGCACACATTTTCGAGCGCCAGTATCTCGGGCGCGCGCCGTTCGCGCGAGAGCCGTTCGATCAGCCGATGAAAGCCCCAGAACGCACCGGAGCGCGGCGCCGCCAGGCCGGCGCGGGCGCCGGCGAGAGAGAGATCCTGGCAAGGGAAACTGGCCCAGGCGAGCGCGGCCTGGCCCGGCAGGTCCGCCGCGGACAATTTCCAGATATCGCCCACGCGCATCTCGGCGTCGCCGAAGGCTGTGCGATAGGCGTGAGCTTTGGCGGGATCGATGTCATTGGCGAAGACGCAGGCGAAATCCGGCTCAAGGCCCAGCCGGGCGAGGCCGCCGCCGGCGAAAAACTCATACACTGGGGCGCCGGAATCACGCTGCATGGGGCTATAATAGTCCGGTATGGTGGTTTTCACCTCGATCGAGGGCGCCCGGACGGGACGTTCGGGTGGTGCGGGGAGCAAGCATGCGTAGGGGCTGCGCAATGAGACGCTGGAGCGCCGCGCTCGCGCTCGCGGGCGCGCTTGCGCTTCTGCCCGCCTGCCAGCAGCAGCAACCTCAGAACGCCGAGGAGGCGACCTCCTCGGCGCCCTCCGACGAAGAACGCGAGGCGCAGATGGCGGCGCAGCAATTGGCCGCCCTCGGCGGGCCGGCGAACGCCGAAACGCAGGCGCTCTACCAAGGCGAATTCCAGGCCTCCGGGTCGCTCGACGCGCAGGGTTCGGGCGAAGGCGCCTGGGAGCTCAGGCTGCTCAACGACTACGCCCAATTGAGCCGCCCCGGCCTGGGCGAGGACGGCGGCATTCCGGGTCCGCGCGAATTCCATGAGAAGGGCATGCGCGTGGTCGCCGGGCCGCTCACCATCACGCTGCAGGCGCAGACCTGCACGATCTCCACCGGCCAAGCCTTCGACTATACCGCCCACGTCCTGTTCGAGGGCGTCGACTACGAAGGGTGCGCCCGGCGCGGCGTCATCGAAGGCGAGCGCCCAACATGGGCCTCGGTGCTGCCCGAGCTGATCCCGGCCATCGACGCGTGCCTGGCGCGCGTCGCCGACAAGCCGGCGCGCGTCACCATCGCCAGCGCGCTCGACGAGGGCCAGGTCAGCGTGCGCGTGCGCGAAGCTGACGGAGATCGCCGCGAATGCATCGCCGCGGCCGACGGTTCGACCGTGACCGCCTATGAAGCCGTGTCCGACCTCGATCGCCGCAATGGCGAGGGCGATCCCGAATTCCAGCGAGGCGGCAACGCTCCGGCGGCGCGCCAATGCCGCGCCATCACCGAAGCGAAATCGGCCGCGGGAGAAACGCTCGGCTGGCTGATCTCGCGCAGCTGCTAGCGCATGCTCACATGATCCACTCGAAGAAGCGGTGGATCACTTCGTAGCCGAGACGCGCCCCGAAATAGAGCGCCGCCGTTGAACCGGCGGCCGCCGGCACCGTCAGCAGCATGAGCACGCCGTCGCGCTGCAGCAGCGCAAGCGCGGTCAGCGCCACGGTCACGCCGGGCGGCCAGTTCGCGCCCCACACCGGCAGGATGAGGATGACCGCCATCAACAGCGTCTGCAGTCCGACATAGGTCGTGACCGGCCAGCGGGTCAGGAACGCGAGGCGCGGGCGGATCAGATACTCCACGCGCCGCAGGAACGGGATGGCCGCGCCTAACGCCCGTTTCAGCCCGTCGCGCGGAAACGTCCAGGCGCGCGCCTGCTTCGGCACCCAAAGGTGGTTTTGCCCGAGCGCGAGCTGCACCGCAGGCGCCAGCATCAGCAAGCCGAAAATCGTGGAAATGCCCGGCACATTGGGAATGCACATCGGCAGCGCGAGGATCAGCAGCAGCGCGCCGTGCGCGCGCCCATCCAGCCGATCGATGAGTTCGCCCACCGAGACCCGGTCGTTCGGGAACGCCTCCACCAAGTCCTCGAGCACCGTTGAGGCGCCCGGCGGTTGGAGGGAGTGAACTTGGTCGCTCATGTGGGTTCGGGTCACATGGGGCGCCCGCCAGGTTTTGCCCAGGGGCAATCGGCGTTCAGAGGTCGTCAACCAAACTTCGCGTAGCCAAATTGTCTCATGATCCGCGCGCGAGCCCTGGCGATTTCGGCGCTGTGCCTGCTTGCGGCGGCCTGCGCCGGCGGGCGCGCGCCGGCGCAGCTCTCCGGCCTGTGGAGCGCGGGACCGGCGGCATGCGAGGCGGGAATGGGGGTGCGCTTCGAAAGCGACGAGGTGGCCATCGTCTATGATCGCCAGCGCCAAACCCTGCTGGAGCGTCCGCGATATTCCTTGGAGCAGGTGACGGCGCGGATTTTCCGCGTGCGCATTCAATACGATCTGCCTCACCGGCCGGGCGGCGCGCATGTCGCCGGCGCTTATGGCGTGCTCGTGCTGGAGGGCGAGCCGGACGGGGCGCTGCGCCCGACATCGCACAATCTGATCGACTCCCGCACGGGATCGGTGCGTCTGCGAATCGACAATGATCCCGCCATCAGCGCGCTATCGCTGCATTCGTGCGAGCGCACCAGCAATGGTGGGCCGGAAGAATTGCGCGGCCGCGCGCGGCTTTGAACACGCGCGCAGCCGCTGGACTTTCCTGATCAGCCGTTGCGGGCTTGCTCCGTGGTGGTTTCGCCGTTGCAGCGGGCGAGATCCTCGGCGCTCAGATCGCCGAAGGCGGTCACGGTCTGGCCGGCTTCGCGCTTGAATTGGCGGCAATCGTGGACGCTGGCGCCGCGGCGCGAATTGGCCACGCAGGTATCGCCTTCGCAGGTCCACAACGTGTTTTGAGCGATCACCCGGGCGTGCTGCGCGGGCGCGGCGAGGCGCGCGGTGATCACCTGATCGCGCGCGACGGCGACGCCCGCGAAGCTGGCGGCGAACAGGGCGGCGGCGAGCACAGTCTTGGCGACGGACATGGACAAAACTCCTTCGAACTTTGCGCGCTTGGGGAGGCGCGAACCGGACCATGACCGAGGGCGTGACCGCTGACAAGAGAAAACTGAATGAAACAGAAAATATTTACGACAGCGTTGCCAGAGGGCCACGTCGGGGAAATTTGCTGAAAAGATCGCCAATGTGGCCTTGAAAGAGGCATTCTTGATCCCAACGGCTGAACAAATGTAATGCTATTTACTGCCGTCCGGCGACGGTTTGCGCCGGGACAGGCTTTTGGCGCCGGCGCCGTCCCGCTAGCCTGCCGGCGCCAACGGAGGAGCATGCATGCGGCGAGCGGTCATCGTTTCCTATGCGCGGACCGGCCTCGCCAAGTCCGGGCGCGGCGGCTTCAACGACACCCACGGGGCGGTGATGGCCGGGCATTGCATCCAACACGCGGTGGCGCGCGCGAAGATCGAGCCTGAGGCGGTGGAGGACGTGATCCTCGGCTGCGGCTCGCCCGAAGGCGCAACCGGCCACAACATCGCGCGGCTTTCGCTGGTGAAAGCGGGACTGCCGTTCACGACATCGGGCGCCACCATCAATCGCTTCTGCTCCTCGGGACTTCAGTCCATCGCGCAGGCCGCGCACTACATCATGCATGAAGGCGCGGAGGTCGCGGTCGGCGGCGGCGTTGAATCGATTTCGCTGACGCGCATGAGCGCCAACATGGCCGCCACCGTAGAGGCGGACTTGATGCGCGCGCATCCCGAACTCTGGATGCCGATGATCGAAACCGCCGACATCGTCGCCAGGCGCTACGGCGTCTCGCGCAAGTATCAGGACGAATATTCGCTGCGCTCGCAACAGCGCATCGCCGCGGCGCAGGAGCAGGGTCTGTTCAAGGACGAGATCGTGCCGCTCAGCGTCAGGATGAAAAAGATCGACAAGGAGACGAAAGCCGAGAGCTTCGTCGAGGTCACCGTCTCGCGCGATGAATGCAACCGCCCCGACACGACGCTTGAGGGTTTGGCGAAATTGGAGCCCGTGCGAGGCCCGGATCAGTTCGTCACCGCCGGCAATGCGAGCCAGCTTTCCGACGGCGCGGCGGCGGTGGTGATCATGGAAGAGAAAGAAGCAGAGCGCCGCGGGCTCGAGCCGCTCGGCGCGTTTGTTGGCTTCGCCGTTGCCGGTTGCGCGCCGGATGAAATGGGCATCGGCCCGGTGTTCGCCGTGCCGCGTCTGCTGCAGCGCCAGGGCCTCAAGATCGAGGACATCGATCTCTGGGAATTGAACGAAGCCTTCGCCTCGCAATGCCTCTATTGCCGCGACACGCTCGGCATCGATCCGGAAAAATACAACGTCAATGGCGGCTCCATCGCGATTGGCCATCCATTCGGCATGACGGGCACGCGGCTTGTCGGCCACGCGCTGATGGAAGGGCGCCGGCGCAAAGCGAAGCGCGCGGTTGTCACCATGTGCATCGGCGGCGGCATGGGCGCGGCGGGATTGTTTGAGGTATTTTCGTAGTCTCGCCTAGGCCGCGCGACCGTATCCGCCGACCCGAGGTACAATTTAGGTATAAATGGGGTTCTGACGACTAGGGCTCGCACCATGCCTTGAGGCCGGAAAAGCCGTCCTTGCGTTGGTTCGCCCTTGCCCGCGATTGGAGTGGCGGCAGAACCCTAGATCTAGTCAGCGATCCTATGCACGGAGGTCGCGCTCGCCACGCGCGCGCCCTCTGCATCGAAAGCATCGGCGCTCATGAAGGCGAGCGTTCTCGTTTTGCGTTCGGCGCGCGTTTCCACGCGCGCGACGGCTTCGCGCGAGGTGAGTTCGATGGCGATCGACACAAGCTGGGTCGCACCGCCCGCGGCGTCGTCGGCAGCGGCGGCGAGGGCGCCCGTAAGGCGCGCGGCGATGTCGGCCTCGCTCACGGCTCACATCTTCTTTCGGCGCGGCATGAGGTCGGGAAATTCCGGCGTGCGCTTTGCGCCCTTGGCGGCGAAGGCCTCCATGATGTGCCCGGGGGAGAACATGCCCGCCTGCCAGGTGGCGATGTAGTCGAGCGCGTCGGCGCTCGCGTGATCGCGCGCGTAATTGATGATGCGCTTTGAACCGGCGACGGCGACCGGGCTTTTCGACGCGATCTCACGCGCGAGATCGCCCGCATGCACCAGCATCGCCTCTTGCGTTGCGAACACTTCGTTGACGAGGCCGATCTCCTTGGCTTTGGCCGCGGGCAAGCGGCGGCCGGAGTACGCCAGTTCGCGCACCCAGCCTTCGGGGATCAGTTTGCAGAGACGCGGAAACGTGCCGACGTCCGCGGTCATGCCAATGTTGATTTCGTGGATCTGGAAGAAGGCGTCTTCAGTGGCGTAGCGGATGTCGCAAGCCGAGATCATGTCGACGCCCGCGCCGATGCAGCCCCCTTGCACCGCCGCGATCACCGGCATGCGCGCTTCGTCAAGGCAGGAGAACGCGCCCTGCAGCGTCAGCACGAATTGACGGAACGCCTCGGCCTTCGCGGCGGGATCGCCTTCGCCGGCCAGGCTGCCGCCTTCGGCGAACACGGACGTATCCATGCCGGAGGTGAAATGCTTGCCGGTCGAGGAGATCAGAACGACGCGCGCCTTGGCGTTGTCGTCGATGTCGCGCACGATCTCCGGCAGATCGTTCCAGAACGTGCGGTTCATCGCATTGAACGCCTCGGGACGGTTCAGCGTCAGGTGCGCGATCTTGTCTTCGAAGCGCAGGGCGAAGCAATCGGACATGGGCGGCGGGCCTCCGTCCGCGCAACTATCATTCTCAGCCTGTCGCGTCGAGAAACGGCGAAAGCGCGAGCCGCACGCGCGACGCCTGCCGCAGCACGTCGCGGTAAGGCGTCGGATGTTCGGGCGCCGTGGTTTGAGGCCAGAGCGCGATCAGGCGATCCACTTCGGCGACCGCTTCGTCATAGGCCGCGGCGTTATGAGCGCGCATGGCGTCGCGCCCGGCGACGAGCGCGTCCTTGGCGGCGAGCGCCGCGCCCAGGCTGTGCTGATATTCCGTGGGGTCGGCGAAGTCGGGCTGGTTGACGCTCTGATAAATCCCGGCCGCGATATCGACCATGCGCGCCGTGAGGTCGGCATGGTTGAGCGAGAGGCGCGCGCGCGCCGTGTCGATCGACATCTCCGCTTCGCGCAGCTTCGGCGCGAGTTGTGCGCTGGCGCCGGCGCCGTCGGCCGCCGCGCGCACCTTGCTGGCGTCGAATCCGCCGAACTCGGCGGCTTTCTCTTCGTACGCCTCAAGAACGCCCTGGCCGACGAGCACGCTGGCTTCCTCCTGGCGGTTTTCCGCGTTCAGGCGCTCCGCCAGCAGCAGGAAGCCTTTCAGTTGCTGCAGGTGAAGACCGACGAGCGCGTCGCCGCTGAGACCGGCATAGGAGGAGGCGACGCCAGCCTCGCCGGCTTCACCGCCGGCGTGTCCGCTTTCCCCACCCGGGCCGCCCTCGCCGCTGGCGCCGGCCGGCGGGCGCGCTTCGACGGCGCCTTCCCCGGCTTCCCCGGCATGTCCGCCGCCGGCTTCGCCGCATGCCGTCGCCGCCGTCATCAGCGCGGCGACGCCCACATTGCGCCAGAGCTTCAAGTCGCGATTGATCATGCCGTCAGTCCCTCCGCGAGGCGGCGGCACCCTGGACCAATTGCAAATTATTCGCAATAACAAACTGCCATGATGCTGATCCTGGAAAAAGTGCTGGAAGCGGACGACGCGGCCCGGGTGCGGCGCGACCTTGACGGCGTCGGCTGGCGGTCGGGCAAGCGCACCGCCGGGCCCGCCGCGCGGGGCGTGAAGGAGAACCTGCAGGCCAACGCCAGCGACGCGCGCGTGCAGGCGCTGGAGCGCTTTGTCGTCGAGGCGCTGCACCGCCATCCGCTGTTCGAAATCGCGGCGCGTCCGAACAAGCTCACGCGCGTGATGTTCTCGCGCTACGAGCCGGGCATGGAATACGGGTCCCATACGGACGATGCGCTCATGCAATCGAACGGGCGGCATGTGCGCACCGATCTCGCGTTCACGCTCTTTCTGGCCGAGCGCGAAAGTTTTGAAGGCGGCGCGCTGGTGGTGGAAAGCGCGCTGGGCGAACAGGAATTCCTGCTCGAAGCGGGCGATGCGATCCTTTACCCGGCGGGGTCGGTCCATCGCGTCGAAGCGGTCTCGCGCGGGGCGCGTCTTGCCGCCGTCGGCTGGGTGCAAAGCCTGGTGGCGGATGCGACGCAGCGCGAGATCTTGTTCGAGCTTTCCCTTTCGCGCGCGCGCTTGGCGCAAGCCGGAGTGGCGCGAGAGGAATTGCTGCGGCTGGACAAGGCCGTCTCCAACCTCCTTCGCCTTTGGGCGCAAGTTTAGCTCCGATTCACAAGCAGCGAAGCTGCACTGATCCGGGGCCCAGCGTGGTGGCAAGCTAAAGATAGAACCCTGGGCCCCGGATCACGCTTGCTCGCGCAAGCGGTCCGGGGAATCGTGTTGGGCTCTGCTTGCCGCCTGCCTCAGCACCGCCGCGTAACCCGGCGCGATCTGCATGCGCGCCGCGTAGCCCTTCGCCATCAGCAGCCGATGCGCTTCCGGCAGGTGATAGCAGGGCAAGTGCATGAAGCAGTGATGCTCGGCATGGTAGTGCACGCAATAGGGCGCGATCAGCAAGCGTTCGAGCACATTGGCCTTGGTTGTGCGCGCGTGGCTGAACGGGTCTTCGCGCGTATCGACGCAGGCATGCTCGGCGATATTGCGCAGACGCGTGACCAGCGGAAACCACGTCGCCATCGGCACGATCCAGAGCGCGGGATACGCCCACCAATAGCCGCCAAGCGCGAGGCCCGCGAACAGGATCGCGTTGAAGATCAGGAACGAATTGATCGCGCTCGACGTCACCTTGCCGCCTTCGCGCGCTTCGCGCTTGGCGAACAGCGGGCCGAAACGCTGCTTGACGAAGGTTTGCCCGGTGAGGTCGCGAATGATTTTGCGCACGAGGCTCGCGCGCGTGATCGGGAACGGCGCGGACAGGCCGAGATCGGGATCCTCGGGCTGCTCGGTGTAGCGGTGGTGCTTGAGATGGTAAGGGCGATACTGATCGAGCCTCGCGCCGACCGGCGCGGCGCAGAGCCACTCGCCCACCCAGTCGTTGAGCTTCGGGTTTGGATGCAGCGCCCCGTGCGCCGCGTCATGCATC
Source organism: Caulobacterales bacterium (assembly GCA_035549695.1). Lineage (GTDB taxonomy): Bacteria > Pseudomonadota > Alphaproteobacteria > Caulobacterales > Aquidulcibacteraceae > Vitreimonas. The sequence goes on from DASZQK010000064.1 coordinate 56,345, forward strand.
AGGATGGCGAGCCCAAGCTGACGCGCGCCGATCAGCATCACTGCCAAGACGTAGGTTAGCGGATTGGGCCACAGCACGAACATTGCGCCGGCTGCGAAAATGAGTCCCCAGGCCCCTGCGACATTGAGCAGACCGCGCCAAGACGAACGCGCCGTCAGTCGCGCCCATTCCTCGGACGTGAACACGGTTTTGGGATCGACACGCGCAACGGCGGGCATGGCGCTAATATACGATACGCCAGCGGACTATCCATCCGTTGGGATGCGATTGGGTGGAAGGAGGAAATCGTCGTAGGGGTCTCGCCATGTCGGGTTTTTCGCTTCGATCAGGCGCAACTTCCACGCTCGGTTCATCGGCGTTTGGAGTCATTATGCAGCGAAACGGCCTAGGTCCGCGTGTCGGCTCCTGGATTCTGGGCCGCGCTTCGCGCGCCCAGAATGACGGCAGTATCTAATGCAGATAAGAAATCAGTCCGGCGTCTTGGTGTCCACCGCGCGCCACAAGTGCCATGCCGCGGCGGAACGCCATGGCGCCCAGCGTTTGCCGTACTCGCCTAATTCCTTCGGCGTGAAATCGCGGCGGAAGATTTTCTTCGCGCCCTTGCGCACGCCGAGATCGTCGATCGGCAGCACGTCCGGGCGCCCCAGCGTGAACATCAGATACATCTCAACCGTCCAGCGCCCGACGCCGCGCGCGGCGGTGAGGCGGGCGATGATCTCTTCGTCGGAAAGCTTGGTCAGCGCCCGCGCCGGCGGGATCACGCCTTCGAGGCGCTTCTGCGCGATGTCTTTCAGCGCCGCCATCTTCTGACGCGAGAGTCCCGCCGCCCTCAGCGTTTCCGGTTTGGCTGCGATCAGGTCCTCGGGATCCGGAAAATCCTTACCGGGGAAAAGCGCGACGACACGCCCGAGGATCGTCGCCGCGGCTTTGCCGGAGAGTTGCTGATACACAACCGCGCGCACCAACGAGTGATACGGGTCCTTGGTTTTCTCGAACTTGATCGGATAGGGCTCGTGGTGGGGGATGACGCGCGCGAACGGCTTGCTGACCTTCGCGAGGTACTTCTCGGCTTCGCCCATTACTCGCCCCGCACCGCCCTTATCGTTCGCCACGTCGGTTCAAGCGCAAAGGCGATAGCGAGCGCAAGCCCGACCCAGGCATTGTATTTGAACGCCGCGAGCGCTGTCTGCGGCGCCTTGTCGTCGATGGTGCGCACATTGGGCCACACCATCAGCACGCCGACGACGGCGATGGCGGCCGTCGTCGGCCACAGCGCTTCCGCCAGCCGCGCGGCGAGCGCCCAGAAAAAAAGCGCGATGACGTAGAATCCGAGCGTCCACAGCCGCCACCTGGCGCCGAACAGGCGCGCGGTCGAACGCACGCCGATGAGCGCATCGTCCTCGCGGTCCTGCAGTGCGTAGATGGTGTCATAAGCGATGGTCCAGGCGATGCAGCCGGCGTAGAGCGCGTATGCCGATGCCGGCAACGTATAGAACGGCGTCGCCGCGGCCGAGGCCACGAGCGCGCCCCAGGAAAACACGAGCCCCAGCCACGCCTGCGGCCACCAGGTGACGCGCTTCATGAAGGGGTAGAGCGCGACGAGCGGCAGCGCCGCCAGCGCGAGGAGCTTGGCGAAGTCCGGCAGCGCCAGCAGCGCCCCCAGGCCGAACAAGCATTGAATCAGCAGCCATACCCACGCCGACTTCACCGACACCGCACCGGAAGGGATCGGCCGCGCCCGCGTGCGTTCGACCTTGGCGTCGATGTCGCGGTCGACGATGTCGTTGTAGGTGCAGCCCGCGCCGCGCATGGCGATGGCGCCGACGAGGAAGGCGAGGGCATAGGCCGCGTCGTCGACGAAGAAGCCCACGCCCGTGCGCGCGAGCGCAAGCCCCATCAGGCACGGCAGCAACAGCAATTGCCAACCAATCGGCCGATCGAGCCGCGAGAGCTGCGCGTAGGGCTTCCACGCCGCCGGCAGGCGGTCGGTCCAATGCCGTGTCAGCGCGTCGGGCGTTTTCATCGCGTCAGTTGACGACGTTGGAGTCCACGAACATTTCCGCGAACGTCTGCGGCGCCAGCGGCACTTTGTTGGCTTTCGCCATCGCCGCGCTCTTTTGCCAGAGCGTGTTGATGATCTCCGCCGCGTTCGGCGGGAACTTCAGGGCATGTGCGATCACCTCGTGCCATGCGCCGTCCACGCCATAGGTCTTGCGCAGGTTCGGCGCCATGGCCGCGAGCTTGTCCTCCTCCGCCTGCGACAGCTCCCCGATGGCGCGCAGCACGTAAAGCTCCGCGAGCCGGAGCAGCGGCTTGCCGTCGTAGCGTGGATTTTCCGCCATATCTCACCTGTTTCGCGACGTGATGCGCGTTCCTTCTTCTGGACGCAAGGCGCCGCCTGGGGTATGGAAGCCGCCCTTTGACGCCGAGGAGCACGCTCTGTTGATGGTCCGACCGTAAAGACGCGGCGCCGCGAACGGACGCCGACGATGCCGACCCAGCTTTGCTGGCGAAGCTCGAAACCCTCCGTTCCGCAAGGTCTCCGCGCCTGGACCTCACGAGGTTTTGCCTGAAATTTTTCTCGGCGAAGTTTCGTTCCTCGCGCTTTCTTCCCATTTGAATTGCGCCGGCGCCGCCGGCGGCGGGGTTTCCCATGAGCGATGCGCTCGATTTTGACGATGCGGACGATACGCGTCCCTTGAAGGCGCCGGTCGGCGCCATTCTGATGTACGTGGTGCGCCGCTGGTGGTCGCGCCCGCACTACCTCATCGCCTTCATCGCCATCTATCTGCTCGCCGTGAGCTGCGATCTGGCGCTGCCTGTGGTTTCCGGCGCGCTGGTGCAGGCTTTGTCGGCCGGGCCTGGCGCGGGCAACGCGCAGGTGATGACGACGTATGCGATTTTCGCGGCGGTAGCCTTCGGTTTCTATTTCTTCCGCAACACCTCGGTGCGCTTCTGGATTCCGCTGGCCGCGCACAACATGAAGAACATCGTCGACGATGGCTTCCGCGACGTGCAGCGCTTCAGTTCGGATTGGCACGCCAACAATTTCGCCGGCGCCACGGTGCGGCGCGTCAGCCGCGCCATGAACGCCTACGACACCATTTCGGATACGCTCGTCTGGTCCGTCCTGCCCGCGAGCATCGTGCTCTCCGGCGTCACGGTGATGACGGCGCTGCGCTGGCCGATGATCGGGCTCTTCGTAGGCGGCGCCATCGTGCTCTTGCTGGTCATCAATTGGTGGACGTGGACGCGCTATCTGAAGAAGGACTTCTCCGTCACCAATGTCGCCGACACCCGCATCGGCGCCTCGCTCGCGGATTCCGTGGGCGCGAATGCGAGCGTGAAGGCGTTCGGCGCGGAAGATCGCGAACAGGCGCGGCTCGCCGGCGTCACCGAGGATTGGCGGCGAAAAGCGCTGAAGCTCTGGTACAAAGCGACCAATTCGTGGATATGGCAGAACCTCACGCTGTTCGCGCTGCAGGCGGGCCTGCTCGGCCTCGTCGTGCGCGAATGGACGGCGGGGCGCGCGAGCCCTGGCGATGCGGCCTTCGCCATCACCTCGTTCTTCCTGATGAGCGGCTATCTGCGCACCTTGGGTGAAAGCATCCGCACGCTGCAGAAGGGCTTCGCCGATATCGGCGATGTCGTCGCCTATGAACGGCAGGACTCCGAGATCGTCGATGCGCCCAACGCGCCGATCTTCGTCGCGGGCGCCGGCGACATTCGCTTCGAGAGCGTGACGTTCCGCTACAAGGGCCAGCCCGAGCCGATCTACGAGAATTTCACGCTGGACATCCGTCCCGGCGAAACCGTGGCGCTGGTCGGCCCCACGGGCTCCGGCAAATCGACGTTCGTGAAGCTGGTGCAGCGTCTCTATGATGTGAACGCTGGCGCGATCCGCATCGACGGGCAGGATGTGCGCCACGTGACGCAAGCAAGCCTGCGCCGCGCCATCGCGCTCGTGCCGCAAGACCCGGCGCTGTTTCACCGCTCGCTGCACGAAAACATCGCCTACGCCAAGCCCGACGCCTCGATGGCCGAGATCGTCAACGCCGCTGAGCGCGCCCGCGCGCACGATTTCATCGCCCGTCTGCCCAGGCAGTACGAAACGGAAGTGGGCGAGCGCGGCGTGAAGCTCTCGGGCGGCGAACGGCAGCGCGTGGCGCTGGCGCGCGCTTTCCTGGCCGATGCGCCCATCCTCATCCTCGACGAAGCCACATCATCGCTCGACGTGGAGACGGAGCGGGAAATCCAGGCGGCGATGGCCGAGCTAAAGCGCGGGCGCACCACCATCGTCATCGCCCACCGGCTCTCCACCGTGCGCGAGGCCGACCGCATCCTCGTGTTCGAGGGCGGGCGCATCGTCGAGCAGGGCCGCCACGCCGAACTCGTCGCCGGCAGCGGCCTCTATGCCCGCCTCAACGCACTGGCGCAGGGGGATCGCTTGCGCGACGAAGCGGCGTAGCAACCTTGGACCGCCTGCGTCCCCGCCGGCGGGAATCCCAACGTTAGGAGTCTCTCGCCCGCGAGACGCCGGCGGTCCTTGCGCTGCACTCCGTTTCGCGCAACCAAGACGCATGCCTCAGCCACGCCTCATGATCGACGCGCCGCTCGCGGCGGGCGCTGAACTCGCGCTCGACGAAAACCAGAGCCGCCATGTCGGCACGGTGTTGCGGCTCGACGTGGGCGACGGCTTGCGCGTGTTCAACGCGCGCGAGGGCGAGTGGCGCGCCGCGATCGTGGAGAAGACGAAGCGCGGGCTTCGCGTGCGCGTCGAGAGTTTCATCCGCGCCGCGCGCGCGGCGCCCGATCTCGATCTCCTGTTCGCGCCGGTGAAGCGCCACGCCACCGATCTCATCATCGAGAAGGCGACGGAGCTTGGCGTGCGGCGCATCCGCCCGGTGATCACGCAGCGCACCATCGCCGAAACCGTTCGGCTCGATCGCCTCGAAGCCATCGCCCGCGAAGCGGCGGAGCAGACCGAGCGCTTCGATGCGCCGGAAATCCTCGAGCCGCTTGCGCTCGCGAAGGCGCTCGATGGCTGGGACGTATCGCGGCGCCTGATCTACGCGGATGAAGCCGGTGATGACGATGATGCGCCTTGGGGCGGTGAACGCGGAAAAGCAAAACCGCTGCTCGATACACTCTTCCCCTCCCCGCGAGGGGAGGGGGCAGGGGGCGGGGCGAACCTCCACGCGTCGAGCATCACCCCACCCCCTAACCCCCTCCTCTCAAGAGGAGGGGGAATGGCTCTGCTCATCGGCCCGGAAGGCGGATTCACGCCGGAGGAGCGGGCCGCGCTGCGCTCGTTTGCCTTCGTCATGCCGGTGTCGTTGGGGCCGCGTATCCTGCGCGCGGAAACGGCGGTGATCGCGGCGCTTGCGGTGATTCAATCGGCCTGGGGCGATTGGCGGCTCGATCCGCGGGCGTAATAAGCCCTTGCCGCTGCACGCGCGGGGCCCCACATCGGGGCATCGCCGGCGAGGGAGGAAGCCGTTGGCCAGCACGAAAGAAAAGGCCCCGCCGGTCGAGGGCTTTCGCGATCTCGTTGCGCATCTGGAAAGCGGTCCGAAGCCGGATCGCTCGAAATGGCGCGTCGGCACCGAGCACGAGAAATTTCCCTTTTACCACGATACGCACGATCCCGTTCCCTATGAGGGCGAGCGCGGCATCGGCGCGCTGCTCGACGGCCTTGCGGACAAATATGGCTGGGCGCGCATCAAGGAAGGCGCGAACACCATTGCGCTGAGCCAGGACGGCGCCTCGATCACGTTGGAGCCCGGCGGCCAGTTCGAGCTTTCCGGCGCGCCGCTCGAACACATGCACCAGACCTGCGCCGAAACCGGATCGCATCTCTCCCAGCTGCGCGATGTCGCCGGCGCCATGGGCATTTCGTTTTTGGGTCTCGGCTTCTCGCCGAAATGGTCGCTCGAAGACACGCCGATCATGCCGAAGGGCCGCTACCAGATCATGCGCCGCTACATGGCCAAGGTCGGCCGGCTCGGGCGGCAGATGATGTTCCGCTCGTGCACGGTGCAGACCAATCTCGATTTCGGCTCCGAAGCCGACATGGTGAAGAAGTTTCGCGTCGGCCTCGCCCTGCAGCCGATCGTCACCGCACTGTTCGCCAACTCGCCGTTCGCCGAGGGCCGCACCAACGGGTTCTTGTCCTATCGCGGCCATGTGTGGACCGACACCGATCCGGATCGCACCGGCATGTTGCCCTTCGTGTTCGAAGACGGGATGGGCTTTGAGCGCTATGCGAAATATGCGCTCGAAGTGCCGATGTATTTCGTCTATCGCGACGGCAAATACGTCGACGTCTCGGGCCGCTCGTTCAAGGATTTCATGCAGGGCAAGCTGCCCGAGCTTCCCGGCGAACGGCCGACGCTGAAAGACTGGGAAGATCACCTCACCACTATCTTCCCGGAAGTGCGCCTCAAGACGTTTCTCGAAATGCGCGGCGCCGATTCCGGTCCGTGGTCGCGCCTGTGCGCGCTGCCCGCGTTCTGGGCCGGCATTTTTTACTGCGACGCCGCGCTCGAAGCGGCGTGGAGCCTGGTCAAGGCCTGGACGGCGGAAGATCGCGAAGCGCTGCGCCGCGCCGTGCCGGTGCTCGGCCTCAAGGCGCCGATCCGCGGCGTCAGCGCGCGCGACATCGCGCAAGCGGCGCTGGCGATTTCGCGCCAGGGTCTCAAGTCACGGGCGAAACTCAATTCCGGCGGTGAAGACGAGACGTTGTTCCTCGCTGAACTCGATGACATTGCGATGACAGGCGTGACGCCCGCGGAGCGTTTGCTCGAGCGCTACCGCACCGAATGGGGCGGCGATGTCGATCAGGTGTTCGAGGCGTGCGCATATTGACAGCGATGGCGCCGGCCGCTTCTCTCGCCACGGGGGGAGATATCATGATCGTCTGGTCCGGCTGGGGCATTGTCGTCGTTTTGATCGCGCTCGTCGGCGCCGTGGTCGGCGTATCCGCGGCGGGCGTGCTGAGCGACAGCGCGCATCTGGCCTATGGCCCGTCGCAATCCATTGGCGTCGGTGTTGGCGGCATCCTGGCTTCGGTCGGCATTTTCCTGTTTGCGCGCGCCGTGAGCAGCGGCGAACCGCGCATTTTCATCGATGAAGCGACGGGCCAGCGCATCGAAGTCCGCAAGAGCGCGGGGTCCCTGTTTTTCATACCCACGCGGTTTTGGGCGTATATCGTTCTCGCTCTGACGGCGCTGGTGGCGCTCAGCATGTACGGCGAAGCCGGCCCGGCGCCCTGAAGCCGGCGGTCTGGGCCTTGTTCCCAGGAGGAATGCACAACATCTAAAGCGGGCGGGCAAATCCTCGTGATTGCTGCAGGTCCCATTGGACCTCATGCTGGATTCATGTTCGGCTCGGTATTCGGAGGAGCCATGCTTCCGCTGGATCACGCGATTCTAACGCCGCGTTTGCGTGTTGAGCCGGTCACGCCGCGCCTGGCGGCGGCGGCGCGCGATGGCGGCGACGCATTCGCGGAAGCTTTGGGCGCCGAGGCGCCCGAGGATTGGCGCGCTTCGAGTTTGCGCCTGATGGGCCACGCCGCGCCATCGAGCTGGAGCGTCGCCGCGCCCTTGCCGATCCGGGCCGTCGCCGTGCACCGTGAACTCGGCTGCGTCATCGGCGATGTCCGCTTCGAGCCGCTGCCGCTCGAACCCGAGCTGATCGAGATCGGCTACAGCATCGCCCGGGCGCATCGCCGCCAAGGCTACGCCGTCGAAGCGACCGGGGCGCTGATCGACTGGTTGTTCGATGCGGGCGGCGTGCGCGCCGCCATCGCCGGCTGCAACCGCCGCAATCGCGCTTCCGTCGGCGTGCTGCGCAAACTCGGCTTCTGGCTCGACGGCTCCTCCGGCGCCGCTTTCTGGTGGATGATCACGCCGGAATTGCGCGCGGAGAAACGTCTCACGACGCCGGACTGAGCTTCGCCTCCCAAATCAGCCGCTGAGTGTGATCGCGCCCGGTGGCGGCTTGCATCCATTCGCCGTCCGCGATCACCATCTGCCCCAAGAGACTGTGATAGCGGCGATACGACGCCGCGTCGGTGATGACGAGCTGTACGATGTCGACCGTCGCCGGGTCACCGCCCAGCTCGGGATCGGCATTCACACAGACCGACGAATTCAGGCGAACGAAGAAGCTGGTCTCGGGCTGATCGCCCTTGGTCACGTCTTCATAATTTGGCGGACCGGAATAGGTGCGCTCGATCAGCGTGCCCGTCACGTGCGCCGGTTGGGCGAACGGAAGGCAGTCGGCCCCAGCCGGTTGCGGCGCCGCGAGCGCGGCCAAAGCCCCAAGCAAAACACGCATCGCGTCTCAGCGTGCGCGCGGGCCATCGGCGGCGCAAGAGAAAGCAGGATCGGCGGCTCTTGAGTGGAGGGGAGCGGTTCGCCGCCGATCCTGCCGCCCCGTTTAGTGCGGGGTTGTGGTCGTCGTCGTTGACGAAGCGGTCGAGGCCGCGGGCTTCGCCGTGGCGCTCGCATGATGGCGATGACGGTGACGCGCCGGCGCGGCGGTCGTCGTGCTCGTCGAAGCTTGCGTCGAGGAGGACGATGGCGTGGTCGCGGCTTGCGCGCCGGCGACGCCGAGCGCCAAGGCGAGCGCCGCCGCCGTCAGGAACGAGAGGGTCTTCATGCGGAGGTTTCCTTTTGTTGCGCCGCCCCTGTTCCGCGGCGGGCAAGGGAAGTTTGATCCGCGCGTCCGCATGGGCGCTGACGGGCGGCTTACAAATATTCCAGTCTGCGTCGTCGTCAGCCGAGCTGGCGGATTTCCAGAACGGCGCGCAGTCCGGGAGCGTTGTCCTCGAGCCTGAGGCTTCCTCCGTGCAGCCGGGCCGTGGCCGCGGCGATGGAGAGGCCCAGCCCCGCGCCCGGCTTTGCCGCGTCGCGTTCGAGGCGCCCGAAACGCGTCGCCGCCAGTTCGCGCTGCGCGGGCGGGATGCCGGGCCCGGCGTCGGCGATGACGATATTGGCGCCGCCGGGCGCGGGGGCCACGGAGACGGAGATCACTCCGCCGGCGCTCGAATACTTGATGGCGTTGTCGAGCATGTTGCCGATGGCTTGGCGTAAAAGCTGCGGATGCGCACGGCATGTCGCCGCGGCGCAGTCGAGCGTGTAGGCAAGTCCCTTGTCCTCGATGGCCGGCTCGAACAGGTCGACCAGATCGGTGACGAGTTCGCCGAGGTCGATCATCACCATGGATTCCCGCGACAGCCCGCTTTCCGCCCGCGCGATGTCGATCAGGGTCTCGAACGTCTGCGTCAGCCTTCCCGTGGCCTGGCGGGCGCGATCGAGCGCGGCGTCGCGCTCGTCCCCGCTTGCGGCTTCGAGGTTGGACGCGATCTGCGCCAACGGCGTGCGCAGATCGTGCGCGAGGCTGTCGGTCACGGCGCGCACGCCCGCCATCAAGGCTTCTATGCGGTCCAGCATGGAATTCATCGTGCGCGCAAGAAACGAGAGTTCGTCGCGCCCTTCGCCGATGCGCACGCGCGCATCGAGCCTGCCGGCCGTCACCGCGTCCGCCGTGCGCGCGAATTCGCCAATTCGGGCGATCAAAATGCGATCCAGCCAGAGTCCCAGGCCCAGCGCCGCCGCAACCGCGGTGAGCAGCGCCATCGCAAACACGTTCAAAGCTTCCGAGCGCACGCGCTTCTGCGCTTCGAGGTCGTTGGCGATGAGCAGGCGCGAATGATCCGGCAGCGTCGCGGCGGCGCCGAACGCCTCGCTCGGCGTGGCGTGGCCGTCGTCGTCGATCTCGACGAATCGGAACTGGGTCCACACGCCGTCGCGCCGCACCGCGCTCGGCCAGCTCTGCATGTTGCCGGCGAGCGGCTTGCCGCGGGCGTCCACCAGCAGGTGATAGACGTGCTGGCCCAGCACGCTGCGCACGTCGAGCGCGTCCTGCAGCGCCTCCGAGCCGTCTTCGCGGGCGATGGTGGCGAGCGCGGCGAGTTCGTCTCCCATCGCATTCTGCGCCGAGGCGCGCATGATCGCCTCCATGCGCCAATCGACGAAAGCGAGGGCGCCGGCGAGCACGGCGACGGCCAGGACGATGGCGGTGAAGGCGAAGCGCCGTCCGCTCCAGGAACGCCCCTGGACCGCCGGCGCCCCGGCCGACGGAAATCCCGGCGTCTCCTGTTTTCCGCCGAGGAGGACACCGGCGGTACCGAGAGTTGCGCCGTTCACGCCTGCGCGCTCAGACGATAGCCGGCGCCGCGAATGGTGTGCAGAAGCGGCGGCTCGAAGCCGTCGTCGATCTTCCTGCGCAGGCGGCTCATGTGCGTGTCGATCAGGCTCGAGTGCGGATCGAAGCGATAGTCCCAGACGTGCTCCAGCATCATGGTGCGCGTGACGACGCGGTCGGCGTTGCGCAGCAGAAACTCCAGAATCTTGAACTCGCGCGGCAACAGCACGATCGGCTTGCCGGCGCGGCAGACCCGGCGCGTCAGCAGATCCATCTCGAGATCGCCGCAGGCGAGGCGCGTCTGTTCGTTGCGCCCGGGCGCGCGGCGGCGCATCAGCGCTTCGAGCCGCGCCAGCAATTCGGAGAAGCCGAACGGCTTGGCGAGATAGTCGTCCCCGCCGGCGCGCAGCCCCTTCACACGCTCGTCGATGTGTCCCAGCGCCGAGAGGATCAGCACCGGCGTCTCGACGCCGCCGGCGCGCATGGCCTTGAGCATCGAAAGTCCGTCCATGCCGGGCAAGGTGCGGTCGAGCACGACGGCGTCGAACGAAGCGGAGGCGGCGAGGTAGAGCCCGTCGCGCCCGTCCTCCGCCGTTTCCACCGTGTAGCCGTGCTCACGCAGGCCCTTGGCGACGTAGTCCGCCGCCGCCTGCTCGTCTTCCACCACGAGGATGCGTCCGCTCATGGCGGTTCAGGACGCGCGCGATTTCAGGCGGCGGCGTGGCGCAGACGCGCGGCGCGGCGCCGCAGCCTGGCCGCGGCGCCGGGCGTGCCGCAGAGGAACGTACCCCGAAAGCTTGAAGCGGCGGGGCGGGGCGTGCTTGTCTCGCAACCAACAAGACAAAGTCGCGCCGCGAGGGGGAGTGCATGTGGAATCTTATGACGGCCATCGGCCTCGTGATCATGCTGGTCACGGCCGTGCCGGTCGCCTGGCAGATGCGCAAGCACCCCAAGGGGATGCACATCCTCTTCTTCACCGAGATGTGGGAGCGCTTCTCCTACTACGGCATGCGGGTGATCCTGCTCGCCTACATGACGCAGCATTTCCTGTTCGATGACAATTTCGGCAACGGCACGTACGGCGCGTACACGTCATTGGTGTTCCTGCTGCCGCTGGTCGGCGGTTTTCTGGCGGACAAGCTCTTGGGCACGCGCAAAGCGGTGGCGTTCGGCGCGCTGCTATTGGTGGCGGGACATCTCTCCATGGCCATCGAGCAGCCGCCGGCGGTGCAGACGCTGACGTATCAGGGGCAGACCTATGAGTTCGCCGCTGAAGGCCGCCAGAATCAGCGCCACACCTGGTTCGTGCTGGAGGGGCAGCGCTACGAGTACGGTCCGGCCGAAGGCGGGCTTGAGATCAAGGGCCTGCCGGCGAACGCGCCGATCCCCAGCATTCTCCATGCCTGCGCGGATGGGCAGAGCGGCGCTTGCTACACGATGGGCGTCGCCAAGCGCGATCCGCTCTACGTCAACATCTTCTTTGCGGCGATGGGGCTCATCTGCATGGGCGTCGGCTTTTTGAAGCCGAACATCTCCACCGCCATCGGCCAACTCTACGAGCCCGGCGATCCCCGGCGCGACGCCGGCTTCACGCTGTATTATTTCGGCATCAACACCGGCGCGTTTTGGGCGCAGGTGCTCTGCGCCGGCGTCGGCGCGCAATATGGCTGGGGCTGGGGCTTCGCGCTCGCCGGCATCGGCATGGCCTATGGCTGGCTCGTCTTCATGACCAAGCGCTTCCTGTGGTTCATCCCTGGCCCGAAGCAATTGCCCGATGCGCTCGGCCTGCCGCCGGCGCCCGAACAATTGAAGAAGCCGGTCCTTGGCCCGATCAACCGCGAATGGCTCGTCTACATTCTCGCCCTCGCCGGCGTCGCCATCGTGTGGCAGTTCGTTCAGCGCGAGGCCGTCGTGAACACCGTGCTGGCCTGGGCCTCGGCGGGCATGCTCGCCTATTTCATCTATTACATGATCCGCAACTGCACTTGGATCGAGAGCCAGCGCCTGATCCTCGCCTTGTTCATGGTCGCGTGCTCAACCGTGTTCTTCTCCTTGTTCGAGCTGGCCGGCTCGGCGCTCACCCAATTCGCGGAACGCACCACGCAACTCCCCTCCAACGGCTTTTTCTCGATCACGTCCGGACAGACGCAGAGCTTCAACGGCGCCTTTGTGCTGTTGCTCGCGCCGGCGTTCGCGGCGCTGTGGGCCTGGGTCAACAAGCACAAGCTCGATCCCGGCGACCCCGCCAAGTTCGCGCTCTCGCTGACCATGGTCGGCGCGAGCCTCCTGGTGTTGGTGTGGGGCGCCAATTACGCCGACGCCGACGCGCGCGTGCCGCTCATCTTTCTTGTCCTGCTCTACTTCCTGCAGAGCGCCGCCGAATTGTGTCTCTCGCCGGTGGGCCTCTCGGCGATGACCAAGCTGGCGCCCGCCGCGGTGGTTTCGACGCTGATGGCGACATGGTTCTTGGGCCAGTCGGTGGCCCAGGCGCTGCAAGCCCAGATCGCCAAGCTGACGGCGGCGGCGACGGTCGGCGGGCAGGTGCTCGATCCGCATGCAGCGCTTGCCACTTACGTGAAGGTTTTCAGCCAGGTGGGGTGGGGCGGCGTGATCATTGGCGTCACCATCGGCGTCTTCTCTCCCTTCCTGAAAAAGCTTGCACATCAAGGGGTTACCGAAGCCGGCCGGCGCGGGGACGGTAAAAAAGCAGCCCCGGTGGGGAGCTGATCAGGTTTTCTTGAAATACGGGCGAGCGCGGTTGCACCCAAGCCGGTTTCCGGTTGTTGTAGAGGACGGGCAGGGCCGCTCCCGCGCGGCTCGCGCCCGTCACCGGACAGGGGAATATTGGCGCCTCGCCGCCCCAATCAGGCTCACGTCCGGCCCTGATTAACGATTAGTAAAGAGTCGCGGCCGCTGGAGGCCGACTGGAGGCGCCAAGCATGTCCCGGCCCCGAAACGCCCGCTCCAAGAAGAAGCCGGCTGAGGGCGTTCAACCAACGAGGCCGGAGATCACGGACCTGCTGCTGGGCTGGCGCGCGGCCGAACAGGCGCGCGATCCCATCGGGTTCACGGCGCCGCGGGTGGCGGTCGACGCCCCGCCCGGCGAAGCCCCGATTCTTTACGGCGAAGACCGCCACCTCGTGACCATCGCGCCGACCGGCGCCGGCAAGGGCCGCGGCGTCATCATCCCCAACCTGCTGCGCTTCGAGGGCTCGGTGATCGTCATCGATCCCAAGGGCGAGACGTGGCACGTCACCTCGCGCCGGCGCAAAGAGATGGGCCAGGAGGTGCGCCTGCTCGATCCGTTCGGCGCCGTCAGCCGCAAGACCGACAGCCTCAATCCGTTCGATCTCTTCGATCGTCCCGGCGCTTTGCTGGACGCGGACGCAGAGATGCTCGCCTCGCTGCTCGCGGGCGACGCCGGCTTTCACAAGGAGCCGTTCTGGGACAATTGGGGCCGCTCGCTGATGGCCGGCGTCATCGCCGCCGTCGCCGAGACATGCGCGGCGAACGACCGCCATTTCGGCAAAGTGCGCGAAATCCTGATGAGCGATGACGCGGTCTATAACCTCGCCGCGTTGATCGAGAACAACGAGCCGCTCAACCGCCTCTCCAAGCAGAACATCTCGTCCTTCCTGCCGATTACGGAGCAGACGCGCTCAGGCATCCTTTCGACGGCGCAAAGCTATCTGAAGGTGGTGAACTCGGATTCCGCGCTGAGGTCGCTCACGCGCTCGACGATCTCGCTGGACTCGGTGCGCCGCGGCGATCCGATGACCATCTACATCGTCATTCCGCCGGACAAATTGGAAAGCCACGGCGCGCTGCTGCGCCTGTGGGTCGGCGCGCTGATGCTGACAGTGATGGGCCGCAAGCGCCGCCCGAAGCGCTCGACGCTGTTTTTGCTCGACGAATGCGCGCAGCTCGGCGAATTCGGCCCGCTGCGCCAATCGATGACGCTGCTGCGCGGCTACGGATTGCAAGTGTGGCCGTTCTTCCAGGATTTGAGCCAGTTGCAGCGTCTCTATCCGAAGGACTGGCGCACCATCTTCAACAATGCCGGCGTGTTTCAGTTGTTCGGCGTCGCCAACCACCTGATGGCGAAAGAGAGCGCCGATCTCATCGGCGATATCGACGCGGATGTGCTGCGCAACATGGCCAAGGATCGCCAGGTGATCGCCGTCAGCGGCGACAAAGCGATGAGCGCGCGCCTGCCGGATTATCTGGAAGACGCCCCATTCAAGGATCAGTGGGATCCGAACCCCATGTTCGATCCCGACCCCGCGCCCATCGCCAAGCGCCGCGTCACGCGCAAAGGCGGCGGTCCGGGGCGATGACACGCCGCGCCTTTCCGTGACGGGGAGCTAGAACGATCCGGCCAGCGAGACGGTGAACGTCGTCCCGCTATAGGTGTCCGTGCGCTCTACCCGCTCAAGCGTTCCGGCGCGATCGGGCGTGTAGGTGAGTTGCTCGACGCGCGCCGGCGCATCCAGCACGGAGCTGGCGCGGAAGCGCGCTTTGACGCCGTCGATCGCCGTCGTTTCGAAAAACGCGTCAACGGACGGCCCGCCCTGCCATGAACCGAGCTGATTGCTGCCGATCCAATAGCCCGGGGTCGATTGATAATAGGAGAGCCCCCAGGAAAACTTTTCCGTCGGCACTTCCTGACGGAACTCCATCCAGACGTGCGCGTCGGGCACGCCGAGCAAACTGCGTGGGCGGCTGGTGAGGGGGTCGGTCACCTCCGAATTGGCCACTCCGCCCGACATGTTGAAGCTCGCGTGCGGCACAAGTTTCACCGGCGTCGAAAGGTTCACATCAAGCGCATCCACTTCGCCCTCGCCGATATTGCCCGGCGCATCGAACGGCCCGGACGGACCCTCGACGACGATGCGCTCGAGCACGTCGTCGATCCACGCGTGGCTCAATTGCAGTCCCAGCGAACCGCGCCGGCCGAAACGCAGATCCGTCTTGATTTCGGCCCGCCACGTCATGTCGGGGCGCAGATCGGGGATGCCGCCCGGGGTCGGATTGTCGGCGAGCGTTTCGATGATGTCTTCGCTGTCGATGCGCCCCGGCTCTCGCAGCACCCGCGCGCGGATCTGGCTGCGCCGCCCGAGTTCGCGCGTGACCTGCACGGAGCCGGTCCAGTATCCGAAATCCATTGCCTGCGCCGTCTCATCGGCGAAGCGCAGCGAGGCCATCTCGCGCGCGACATGGGTCTCGACCGACCAGTGCGGCGCGACCTGCCAGAGATGCGTCGCGTACGCTTCGGCGTGCTCCTGCTCCACATGCACGTCTCCAGCGTTGACGCTTTGCCAGTCTGCGCCGGCATAGACGCTTTCCCGATGCGCATCGACGCTTTCGGCGGCGTGCTCAACGCCGATTTCCAGGCGCTGCGTGTCGCTGACTTCCTGCGCGAGCGTGCCGCGCAGCAGCGAGCCCTCGAGCGTGCGATCGGTGACGTGGCTCTCGATATTGTCGTCGGTCTTGTCTTCATCGCTGGCGAAATCGGCGCGGTTGAGGACGCCGTCCACGCTGCCGCTCCAGCGCCCCACATCATGCTCGAACGTGGCGCCGAGTTCGTAGGTATGCTCCGCCTCCGCCAGCGAGCGGCGCGCGCTGCCCGCCGGCGCCTGATCCGCGTCGTATTGCAGTCCGGCCGCATAGGAGCTGTTGCGGCGTTCGCTGGCTTCGGCGTTGAGGCTGAGGCGCCCGCCGTCGCCCACGAATGCGCTGGCCTGCGCCGTCACTCCGCGCTGGCGCGACGTGCGCGCGCCGGTCTCGTGCTTCGTTTCGGTGACCTCTCCGTTGGCGTCGTAGGTGACGCCCTGCGCATGCTGCGGGCGATCCTGATCCTGGTAGGTCGCGCCGAAGCCGTACTCGATGGCGCCGGTGCGGCCGTTCCAGGCGAACGAGCCACGCGGCGAGGGATCGCCGTCGGCGAATTCCGCGCCGACATTCCAGACGCCGTCGCCGGCGGACGCGGAGCGGATGATGTTGGCGACGACGGTGCGGCCTGGCGCCGCGGAGGCCGCCTGCGCGCCACGGAGGATCTCCACGCGCACGACTTGCGCGGCCGGGATGTGCGAGAGCAGCGTGTTGAGCTGCTGCGAGCGCGCCGGGCGCTGGCCGTCGATCAGCACGTTCGCCGCGGCGCCGCCGCCGTCCTCGATGGCGAAGCCGGGCACGTGGCCGAGCAGATCCATGGCGGTGTTCGGCGAGTATTGGGAAAAAAAAGCGGCGTCGAATGTGTCGGCCGCGGGAGCGTCGGCGGCAATCGCGTCGGCGCGCGCCGGCGCGGTCGCGCCCATGCTCGCGACGGTCAGCGCGCCCAGCAGGACTCGCGCCCAAACCCCCATCCGCTTCGCTCCCAAACCGCTGCCTCCCGTGGTTAGGGCGCCAGCGCTGTCAGATGCAAACGTTTCGCGTAGTGGTTGCTACATTGTGATCAGCGCTGCTTTGGCTCAGCGCCGGGCGGCTTGCTGGCGGGCCAGCTCTTGCTCGAATTGGCGCTGCATTTCCACGTTGAAGCGCTGCAGTTCCGTGGGGTCGACGAAGGCGTTGGCGTCGCCGGCGAGTTGTCGCGCGCGCTTGCCTTCGAGGTCGAAGAAATTGCCGTGCGGACCCAGGAAGACATCGGCCTGCATGGTCGCTACGCGCGCGAACGTGGCGCGATAGGCTTCGACGACGCCAGGATAGGATTCCGGCGCGAGGCTCTGGCCGGCCACTGTCTCGCTGCAGGTGAAGAACACGCTGCGCGCCGCTCCGGACGCATCCCGCGTCGTCATGGTCCATGATGTGCAGCCTGGCGTATGGCCAGGCGTCATGTGCGCGGTGAGGGTGACGCCGCCAAGTCTCACGCTCTCGCCGTCGCCCATAATCCGGTCCACGCGCACGGCGGGATAAGGCATCTCCGCGGTCGGCCCCGCGCTGACCCGCCCGGCCTCGAGCGCCGGCGCGTCGCCGGCGCTCGCCAGCATCATCGCGCCGCTGTCGCGCTTGAGGCGGGCCAAGCCGCCCGCATGGTCGATGTGTGCATGCGTGTTGAGCAGAAATTTGATGTCGCTCACGCGAAAGCCGAGCGCTTGGATGTTCGCCTCGACCTGTGGCGCGCTTTGCGCGAAGCCGCCGTCGAGCAGGATATGTCCCGCCGGCGTCGTGATGAGGTAGATGCCGATTCCGCGTGGGCCGACATAGTAGATGTCGCCGATCACGTTGAACGGCGCGAACGCATGGTTCCAATCGGCCCAATCGCGGGGTAGTTCGGCGCGCTCCGCCGCCGCGATGGCGGCGTCGCTCGAAAGCGGCGGGGGCGGCTGGGCCGAGGCCGCGCATCCCGCGCATGCAAGAAGGGCCAGGGCGGAAAAGGCCAGGACGGAGGCGCGCGCGCGACTGTTCATGGGCCTGTGGTGGCGCCGGCGCGGGCGCGGCGCAACTCCGGCTCTGCTCTAGAACGAACCGCTGAGCTCCACGGTGAGCCACGGCGAGGTGCGGAAATTGCGGTCGGTGAGCTGATAGGAGGTGAGGGGGCCGTTGCGGTCGGTATCGAAGAAGCGGCGATCGCGGAGCACCGTGCCGTCGCCGATATTGGCGGCCCACACGCGCAGCTTCATGTGATTGGGCAGCGCCGTGGTCTCGACCCACAGATCCACCCACGGGCCTTCTTCCTGCGTGTCGATTTCATTCAGGCGGTAGCCCTGAGCCTCGCCCTGCTTGAAATATTCCACGCCCCAGGAAAAGCGCTGCTTGCTGAAGTCCTGGCGGAACGAGGCGCTCACTTCGGATTCCGGTTGCCACGAGATGATCCGCTGCCGGCCCGTGACGGGATCCGTGACGTCGGTGTCCCAGAAATGGCCCTCCAGCGTGAGGCGCGCGCCTGGCAGCACGACGCCGAGCGGCGCGGACAGGTTGAGATCGAGGCTCCACGCTCTGGCGTCGCCGATATTGCCCGGCGCGTCGAAGGTGATGTCCATGAACTCATCCCCCGGCGTGCCGGGATCCTCATTCGGGTTGGGCACGGTCGCGGTGAGCGGCACGAGATCGTTCACGTCGGTGATGCGATGATAGGTCAGCGCAAATCCGAGCGCCGCACCGCCGGGAAAGCGGAGATCGCCGCCGAATTCCGTGCGCCAGTCGGTCTGCGGCTTGAGATCCGGATTGCCGCCATTGATGAGGTCGTCCGAGATCGAGGTCCGGGAAACGAAATCATCGAAATTGAGCTGCCCCACGTCGCGATAGATGCGCAGGCGCAACTGGTTGGAGCCCCCGAAGGTTCGCGCGAGCTGCAGCGAGGGCTTCCAATATGAAAGCTCCACCTCCTGGTTGGCGTCTCCCGTGAACGTCAGCGTGGACGTCTCCCACGCCACCCGCGTCTCCAGCGACCAGCGGTCGTTCGGCCGCCAGGTGTGCACGCCGAAGAACTCCGCGCGCCGCTCCTCGACATTGACGTTGGAGTTCGGGATGGTGATCGGCGTCGGGCCGGAACCGTCATCCACGGTTAGTGAAAACACCGAATCCAGCGTGTTGACCGCCCCTTCGCCGCCGAATTCGACGCGGTTCTCGGGGTTGAGCGAACGCGAGATCGAGCCCCGGAGGATCGTTTCGATCGTTTCCCGGTTCATGTGCTGGATGGTGCGTTCGGTGGTCGTCGCATCCGCCCCCAGCGCGTCCTCGTGATATTGCGTGGGGTGCTGCGTCCGCAGCCCGACCAAACCGAGCGCCCAGCGCCCGAGATTGCGGTCGTAGTTGAGGCCGATTTCCGAAAGCGTGCCTTCTTCCTTCCAGTGCGTGTCGAAGGCGCCCGTCGGCGCGTCGGCCGCATCGAAGAAGCGGTAGTGGTTTTCCTGCTCGTTGAACCAGTCGGGGTTGATCATTCCGGTGGCGCTGAAGCGCCCGCCGAGCAAAGGGAAGGCGATGTTGGCGTTGTAGTAGGGATCCCAGATTTCGCGGGGATTGGTGATGGTGGCGCGCCCGGTGAAATTGCCGGCGCCGTCGTAGAAGCTGCGCTGGCCCGGCAGGTCGCGGTTCTGGGTCTGCAGCCGGTAGCCTACGCCCCATTCGAGCTGGCCGCGCCGGCCGTTATAGGAGGCGTCCGCCCGCGGCATGCCGCGATGTTCGTCTTCTCCGGAAAACTCGAGGCCGACTTCATAGACGCCGCTGCCCGCGGTGGGCGTCCGCACGATGTTGAGAAGCACCGCCTGTCCCGACGCGTCGCCGGACACGGCCGCGCCGCGCAACACTTCGATGCGCACGACCTGAGCGGCCGGGATATGCGAGAGGATGCTGTTGATCGGCTGGGTCTTGGCCACGGGCCGCAGACCGTCGACGAGCACGTTGCCGACCGAGCCGGAGAAGCCGCGCCGGCCATCGCCGCCATTGAGCGCGAAGCCCGGCACCTGATTGATCATGTCGAGCGCGTTCTGCGGATTGAACTGGGCGAAGAATTCCGCCGGGTAGCTGACGCGGTCGCCGGTGTTGTCGGGCGCCGTGGCTGGAGTGGGAGAGGAAACGGCGTCGGGGGTCGAAGGCGCTTGCGCATAGGCCGCGCCGGAAAAGGCGATGGCCGTCATCAGAGTGCGCTTCAGCATAACCTCGTCCCCCAGGTCGGCGTCTATATTATTGTTTTGCGCTACGGTTTTATCGAATACCGGCAAAACCGAGGCGGCGCCATGCACGTTCGTCGCATTCTCGACCGGCGTGTCGCGTTCTGCTGATGCAATGGTCTCCGGCGATGGATGCAGAAGGCGCGCAGCGTTGTGCAGTGTTTGCGACGGACGGCGGGGTGCGTGCGCACGCGGGTGCGATGCGGCCCTCCAAAACGAAACGCCGTCGAGCGTAAACCCGACGGCGTTCTGAATAGTCGAATGGGAAGAAGACTACTTCTTCTTCGCCTTCTTCGCTGGCTTCGCGGCTTTCTTCGCGGCCTTCTTCGCAACTTTCTTCGCCATGTATGGCCTCCCCAACAAGGTGGAACGACGAAAACATCTCGCTAAAAAAAATAATTGTCAAAGCTCTCGTCGAATTCTCGCTGAAAGCTTTTGGATCGCGCACGAAACACTGTGTGCGCAAAACATGCAAATTTCCGCGTCAAATAAAGAAAAACGCGCAGTGCGCTCTTCATCTTCGTTAATGCGCGGAGCGAACGCCGAACAACCCGCGGCAACCGCTCGGCGCCGCGGCGCGGAGCGAATCCGACTGCGACTCAGAGAGAATCGGCGAGCGAGTCGCGCACCGAGTCGCGTCTCAGGCGGCGCCGCCGACGGTCAGTCCTTCGATGTAGAGCGTCGGTTGGCCGACGCCGACCGGCACGCTCTGACCGGCCTTGCCGCAGGTGCCGACGCCATCGTCGAGTTTGAGATCGTTGCCGACCATGGTGACGCGCGTGAGCGCCGAAGGCCCATCGCCGATCAAGGTGGCGCCCTTGATCGGCGCTTTGATCTTCCCGTCTTCGACCAGGTAGGCCTCGGTGCACTGAAACACGAACTTGCCTGAGGTGATGTCCACCTGGCCGCCGCCGAAGTTCACGGCGTAGACCCCGTTCTTGAGGCTCGCGAGGATCTCCGCGGGGTCCTTGTCGCCAGCGGTCATGAAGGTGTTGGTCATGCGCGGCATCGGCCGGTGCGCGTAGCTTTCGCGGCGGCCATTGCCGGTCGGGGCGACGCCCATCAGCCGGGCGTTCATGCGATCCTGCAGATATCCTTTGAGAATTCCGTCTTCGATCAGGACCGTGCGGCCCGTCGGGGTGCCTTCGTCGTCGATCGTGAGCGAGCCGCGGCGGTTCTCGAACGTGCCGTCGTCGACGACCGTGACGCCCGGCGCGGCGACGCGTTCGCCGATCTTGCCGGCGAAGGCGGAGGAGCCTTTGCGGTTGAAGTCGCCCTCAAGACCGTGGCCGACGGCCTCGTGCAGCAGCACGCCGGGCCAGCCAGGCCCGAGCACGACGTCCATTTCGCCCGCGGGAGCGGCGATCGAGTCGAGGTTCACCAGCGCGATCCGCAGCGCCTCGTCGGCCAGCGCCTTCCAGCGGTCCGGCGCGACGAACACCTCATAGCCCTCGCGTCCGCCCGCTCCGGCGGAGCCGGACTCCCGGCGCCCCTCGCGCTCGACGGTGATGGCGACGTTGACGCGCACCAGCGGGCGCGCGTCTTCGAAGCGTTGTCCGTCGGGCCGAAGGATGGAGACGGCGCGTCGCGAGCCGGCGAGAGAGACCGACACCTGCACGACGCGCGGATCCTTGGCGCGGCAATAGGCGTCGATCTCGGCGAGCAGGGCGGTCTTGTCGGTGAACAGCGGCGCTTCGATCGGATCGATATCGGCATAAAGCTTTCGGTTGGTGCGCGGCGGCGACACGTCCAGCGTTCCATCATGGCCGAGCTTGGCGCTCGCGGCCGCCTCGGCGGCGCGCGCCACGGCCTGTTCGTCAAGCACGCTGGCGTGTCCGTAGCCCGCGCGCTCCCCCGCCACGACGCGCAAGCCAAATCCCTGACTCGCGTCGAAGGTGGCGGATTTCAGCCGTCCATCGTCCCACAGGAAGCTTTCGGAGCGGCTGTCTTCGGCGAACAGCTCGGCGTCGTCGGCGCCGACCGCGGCGATTTCGAGGACGCGGCGCGCCGCCTCCCAATTCATTTCCGCCGCCGCTTCGCGCAAACCCACGCCGTCCGCCATGGCCGATCCTTCCTTGGTCCTTGTGGTCAATATAGAGTGCGTCGCCGCTCGCGCGAGACGTTCGCGCCGAGGCATGGCAGTCGTTTCGAAAGCGGCTCAGCGCTGGGCGTTGGGATCGTTGGCCAGCACGCCCGCGAGCCGCTCCTGACGGGTGCGGACGAAGCGCGCCACTTCGGCCTCCGCCGGGCCCCAATCCGGCTCGATCTCGAGCGCGGTGGTGTAGTCCTCGTAGGCGCCGCGGAGATCGCCCAGCGCTTCCCGCGCCGCGCCTCTATTATAATAGGCCTTGTGCGGTTGGCGCACGCCCAGCGAAAGGGCGGTGGTCAGCGCCGCCACGGCCGGTCCCGGCTGGCCCAGCTGCACCAGCGCCGCGCCGCGATTGAGGTGCGCTTCGGCGTTGCGCGGATTGATGACGATGGCCGCCTCGAAGTCGGAAACCGAGGCTTGGATTTCGTGCCGGCCCAGATGCAGCACGCCCCGATTGATGAGCGCGGCGCCACGATCGGCGTCCGAGAGGCGCCGCCGCAGCGCCATGTCGCAGAGATTGATCCCGACATCGGTGACGTCCCCGTGCGCGGCCGCCTGACTGCAGCCTTGCACGGCGCGGTCGCCGCCCAGAGTTGTCCGCGCCACCGTATCGCGGTCGTCGGCGGCGGCCACGCCAGCGCACGCCAGCACGCCGAGCAGCGCTGTGAAAGCGAGAACGTGCGTGGAATGGCGCCCTGGAACGCAGTGGCGGCTCATGCTAGCTCCCCTCGCGGCCGGCCTGATGGCTTGGCGCGGTCGTTTGCCGCGCCCGGCGACTATAGGCGCGGGAGGCGGAGCGCGCCATACCGCAGGGCCTGAGTCGGGCGCCGAAGAACATGACGATGGAGACATGCGCGTGAGGCGAGGGGGTTGGTTGAAGGCGATCGCCGGGGCGGCGCTCGCGAGCTCAGCGTTCTGCGCGCCGTCCTGGGCGCAGGAGGCCCCGCAGAGCGCGCCGACCGGCGCCACGCCGGGCGGCGTCGGCCTGCAGCCCGCGGCTTCGCCCGTCATGCGCGAGATCCATCAGTTCAATGATTTCTTGCTGCCGATCCTGGCGCTGATCGCCGGTTTCGTGCTGCTGCTGCTCATCTATGTGATGCTGCGCTACAACCGCGCCGCCAATCCAACGCCGCGAAAGTTCACGCACAACCTCTGGGTTGAGATTTTGTGGACCATCGTGCCGGTGCTGATCCTGGTGTTCATCGCCGCGCGCTCGTTTCCGCTGCTGTTCGACGAGGAGCGCGTGCCCGCAGATGCGCAGCTGACGCTTAAGGTCACCGGCAATATGTGGCGCTGGGACTACGAATATCCTGATCTCGGCGTGCAGCTCACCGCCAATCCGCTCGCGCAATCGGACGCCGAAGCGCAAGGGCGTCCGTATCTGCTGGCGACCGACAATCCGCTCTACGTGCCGACGCACACCAAGGTGCGCGTGCTGATCACGTCGAACGACGTCATCCATTCATGGGCCGTGCCCGCGTTCGGCGTGAAGGACGACGCTACGCAAGGTCGGGTCAACGATACCTGGTTCGAGGTCGATCGCGAGGGCACTTATTATGGGCAGTGCTCCGAGTTGTGCGGGCAGAACCACGCCTTCATGCCGATCGAAGTGCGCGCGGTGAGCCCGGAAGCCTTCAACGCATGGGTGACGCAGCAGGGCGGACATCCGACCGACGCAGCGCCCGCGAGCACGACAACGACCGCCACGACCACCACGCCGGCCCCGGGCGCACCCGCTGGGTCCCCGCCGACGCGCTGATACGAACTGGAGCCTGAGGGAAAATGGCCGAGCCCGCTCACGACGCCGCTCACGCGCACGAAGATCACCGCCCCAGCATCTGGGACTGGAAGCGCTGGGTGTTTTCAACCAACCACAAGGACATCGGCACGATGTACCTCGTCTTCGCGATTTTCGCGGGGATCGTGGGGGGCGCGCTCTCGGGGATCATCCGTTACGAGCTGATGGAGCCGGGCATCCAGATCGTCAGCCTGCCGTGGCTGCACGGCGACGAGGACGCGGCCAAGCACTTCTACAATGTCGTCGTCACCATGCACGGCCTGGTGATGATCTTCTTCATGGTCATGCCGGCGATGATCGGCGGGTTCGGCAATTGGTTCGTGCCGCTGATGATCGGCGCGCCGGACATGGCCTTCCCGCGCATGAACAACATCTCGTTCTGGCTGCTGCCGGTTTCGTTCACGCTGGCGACGCTGTCGTTCTTCGTGCCGGGCGCGGGGCCGCACAACGGCTTCGGCGGCGGCTGGACGCTCTATGCGCCGCTCTCGACCAATTGGGGCGCGGGAACCGCGTATCACGACGGGCCGGCGATGGATCTGCTGATTCTGTCGCTGCACATCGCCGGCGCGAGTTCGATCCTCGGCGCCATCAACTTCATCACCACGATCTTCAACATGCGCGCGCCCGGCATGACGCTGCACCGCATGCCGCTGTTCGTGTGGTCGATCCTGGTGACGGTGTGGCTGCTGGTGCTCGCGCTGCCGGTGCTCGCGGGCGCGCTGACCATGCTGCTGACCGACCGCAACTTCCACACCAATTTCTTCAATCCCGCCGGCGGCGGCGATCCGGTGATGTACCAGCACTTGTTCTGGTTCTTCGGACATCCCGAGGTCTACATCCTCATCCTGCCGGGGTTCGGCATGGTCTCGCAGATCGTGTCGACCTTCTCGCGCAAGCCCATCTTCGGCTATCTCGGCATGGCTTACGCGATGGTCGCCATCGGCTTCATCGGCTTTGTCGTGTGGGCGCACCACATGTACACGGTCGGCATGGGCCTCGATCTCGAGGCCTATTTCGTCGCGGCGACGATGGTCATCGCGGTGCCGACGGGCATCAAGATCTTCTCGTGGATCGCCACCATGTGGGGCGGCTCGATCGAGTTCAAGGTGCCGATGTTGTGGGCGATCGGCTTCATTTTCCTGTTCACCGTGGGCGGCGTCACCGGCGTTGCGCTGGCGAATTCGGGCTACGACACGATCTTCCACGACACCTACTACGTCGTCGCGCACTTCCACTACGTGCTGTCGCTCGGCGCCGTGTTCACGATCTTCGGCGGCTTCTACTATTGGATCCCGAAGATGAGCGGCTACCGCTACAACGGCTTCCTCGCCGGGCTGCATTTCTGGATCACGTTCGTCGGCGTGAACCTCATCTTCTTCCCGCAGCACTTCCTCGGCATGCAAGGCATGCCGCGCCGCTACATCGACTATCCGGCGGTCTACACGCACTGGAACCAGGTTTCGACCTACGGCTACGCCGTCACCGTGGTCGGCACTCTGTTCTTCTTCATCATGCTGGCCGAGCTGTTCCTCGCCAAGCGCAAGGCCGGCGCCAATCCGTGGGGTGAGGGCGCGACGACGCTGGAGTGGACGCTGTCTTCGCCGCCGCCCTTCCACCAGTTCAACGAACTGCCGGTGATCAAGCCGGACGCGCACCATTGAGCAGGCCGTGGTCGACCTAAGCGTCACCGAAGCGAGAACCGCTACCGCCGCCGATTATTTCGCGCTCCTGAAGCCGCGCGTGATGTCGCTGGTCGTGTTCACGGCGCTTGTGGGCTATGTCGCGGCGCCGGGCGCGGGGGACTGGGTGCTGGGCTTCGCCAGCATCCTGGCGCTCGCCCTCGGCGCCGGCGCCTCGGGCGCGCTCAACATGTGGTACGACGCCGATATCGACGCGCTGATGTCGCGCACCAAAGCCCGCCCGATTCCGAGCGGACGCGTCCCGAAGGAGGAAGCGCTGACGCTGGGGGTGGCGCTTTCGATCTTTTCGGTGCTGACGATGCAATTGGCCGCGGGGCCGCTCGCGGCGGCGCTGCTGGCGTTCACCATCGTCTTCTACGCCGTCGTTTACACGATGTGGCTGAAGCGCTCGACGGCGCAGAATATCGTCATAGGCGGGCTTGCGGGCGCATTGCCGCCGGCGATCGCTTGGGCGGCCAAGACGGGAAGCCTCAGCCTCGAGCCGCTGATCCTCGTCGCCATTATCTTCTTCTGGACGCCGCCGCACTTCTGGTCGCTGTCGCTTTTGACCAGGCGCGACTACGCCGCCGCCGACGTGCCGATGCTGCCGGTCACGGCCGGCGCGCGGGCGACGCGGCTCAGCATTTTCGTTTATGCGCTGATCGTCGCCCCGCTCGCGTTCGCACCGGTGCTGACCGGGCTCGGCCACACGATCTACGCGGCGACGTCGAGCCTCGGCGGGCTTGCGTTCGTCGCGCTTGCGGCGCGCGTGGCCTTCTCCCGCGCGGGCGAGGACATGGGCGCGAAAGCCGATGCGCCGGCCCGCCGCATGTTCGCCTATTCGATCCTCTATCTCTTCGCTCTCTTTGCGGCGCTGCTGATCGAGCGCCTCGTGTGATGGACGAGAGCGTCAAGCTCACGCCGGAGCAGGAGAAGGCGCGCAAGCAGCGCAATCTGCTCATTGGGCTCTCCGTCGCCGCCTTCGTGGCGCTTGTGTTCCTGATCACGCTCTCCAAGCTGGCGAATGGGGGGATCGCGCCGTGAGCGGCCTCGCCCCCGACAAGAAGCGGCGCGCGGCGTTCACGGCAGGGATCGTCGGCGCTGTCGTTCTCGGCATGACGGCGTTGGCCTTCGCGGCCGTGCCGCTCTACCGCGCCTTCTGCCAGGCCACCGGCTACGGCGGCACGACGCGTGTCGCCTCGGCGGCCTCGCACCGCGTGCTGGAGCGCACCGTCGAGGTCACCTTCGACACCAATGTCGCCAACGGCATGCCAATCGAATTCAGCGCCAAGCAGCGTCACCAGACGCTGCGCCTGGGCGAGACCGGGCTCGCATTCTTCCACGTTCGGAACGTATCCAGCCGTCCGGTGACGGCCGTGGCCACCTACAACGTCGCCCCGCACAAGATCGGCATCTATTTCCAGAAGCTCGAATGCTTTTGCTTCCAGCCGCGCGTGCTGCAGCCCGGGGAGAGCGCGGACCTGCCGGTGGTCTATTTCGTCGATCCCGAGCTCGCGTCGAATCCCGAGACCTCGGAGGTGCGCCAGATCGTGCTTTCGTACACCTACTTTGAGTCGGCGGACGCTGCGGCGGCCGCCCTGGCCCAGGCGGAGACGGCGCAAACACCGTGACGTTGGGCCGCTTGGCGAAAGCGCGGGGCTTGGGCTAAAGCTCCGCCCCGAATGGACCCCTTGAGTCTCCGGGCTCTGGGGCGGCAAAGGATTGGCGATGTCGCACGGCGATGTGAAGCACGACTACCATCTGGTGAACCCCAGCCCCTGGCCGTTCGCCGGCTCGCTCTCCGCGCTGATCCTCGCCATCGGCGCGGTCGTCATGATGCGCGGGCTGACCGCCGCGCCGGGCAATTTCTTCTTCAGCCACGGCCAGCCCTGGCTGCTTACGCTCGGTTTTCTCGGCGTCGCGGTGACGATGATCGGCTGGTGGGGCGACGTGATCAAGGAGAGCCGTCAGGGCGATCACACGCCCGTGGTCGATATCGGCCTGCGCTACGGCATGATCCTCTTCATCGCCTCGGAAGTGATGTTCTTCGTCGCCTGGTTCTGGGTCTTCTTCGAACTGGCCATCTATCACGGCTCGCGCGCGCACTGGGCGGTGCCGACCTGGGATGAGGCGACCGCCGCGGCCTGGGCCAATTGGCCGCCGCCGAATGTCGAGGCGTTCGATCCGTTTCAGCTGCCGCTGATGAATACGCTCATCCTTCTGCTGTCGGGTACGACGGTGACGTGGGCGCACCACGCGCTGCAGACCGGCGACCGCAATGGCGCGAAGCTTGGCCTTCTGCTCACCGTCCTGCTCGGCTGCTGCTTCACCTTCATCCAATTCGGCGTCGAATATCCCGAGGCCGGGTTCGATTTCGGCAATATGGGTGCGGTCACCGACGCCAATCTCTATGGCTCCGCCTTCTTCATGGCGACCGGCTTCCACGGTGCGCACGTCATTATCGGCACGATCTTTCTCGCCGTGTGTCTGCTGCGTCTGCTCGCCGGTCAGTTTACGCCGCAGAAGCATTTCGGGCTCGAAGCGGCGGCTTGGTATTGGCACTTCGTCGACGTTGTGTGGCTCTTCCTGTTCACCTTCGTCTACGTCACGCCCTACCTCACGATGCAGAACCACTAGATGGCGCAGGCGCCGTCGCCCTTCGTGGCGGGGCTCCGGATGCGTTGCCCCAATTGCGGCGAAGGCAAGCTGTTCGCGAGTTACCTGAAGCTTGCGCCGCGCTGCGACAAATGCGGGGCCGATTTCGCCGCCGCCGATCCCGGCGACGGGCCGGCCGTGTTCGTGATCCTGATCGTCGGCGCCATTGTCGTGCCGCTGCTGTTCATCCTGCAATTCGGATTGGACGCGCCGGAATGGCTGGCGCTCTCCATCACGTTCGCGGCGACCATCGGGCTTTGCCTCTATCTGCTGCCGCTCTTCAAATCCGTGCTGTTCGCGCTGCAATGGAAGCACAAGGCGCGCCAGGCCACGAACGACGACGTTGCGGGTTCGTGAACGCGTCATGATCCGCTTTAACCCGCTGCCTTTGATGACGCTGTTCGCCGTGCTGGCGCTGGCGCTCCTGCTGATGCTGGGGCGCTGGCAGTGGGAACGCTATCAGCAGAAGACGCGGCTGGCGCACCAGGCCGTCCCGGAGATGACGATCGAGAATTACCAGCCGGTCGGCGACGGGATGCAATTCGTCTCCGCCCCGCGCGATGGCGAATGGGGCTGGCGCGTGTTCACGCCGGTGCAGACGGGCGACGCGATCATCTTCGTTGATTCCGACTTCATCGCCGGAACGACGCCGCCGAACTGGCGCGAAGTGCGTCCGCCCCCGGCGCTGCGGTACGGGGCGCCCATCCGCGGCGCCTCGATGCGGGCGGAGCCCGCGGGCGCCTTCACACCCCCGGCGCGGCCGCTGGAGCGCATCTGGTTCAACGTGGATCTGGCGGCCATGGGCCGGGCGGCGGGTCTTGATAACGTGGCGGATTATTACATCGCCGCACCCTATGTCCGCGCCGACGGGCGCGCCGCGCCCAATCCCTTCGCGCACGCTCCAGGCGCGGACCCGCTGCCGCCGGCGCGTCATCTCGGATACGCATTGACGTGGTGGGGTTTGGCGGTCGTGCTTGTCGGCGTCTATTTCGCCTACCATGTCAGCGCTGGTCGGCTAGGATGGGCCTCTCCCGCCCACGACGACGACTGAGAAGAACTGCGGAATCAATGCGTTACGTTTCCACGCGCGGGGCCTCCCCGCCGGTCTCCTTCCTGGACGCCGTGCTGTCGGGGCTCGCGCCGGACGGCGGTCTTTACGTGCCGGAGGCCTGGCCCAACGTCGCGGATTTCGGCGAACCGTTATTCTTCGACACGACCGCCGCAGACATTCTCGCGGCCTTCGCCGGCGACGATCTGAGCGAAGACGAAGTCAATTCCGCGATCGTCTCCGCTTATGACTGGAGCGCGTTTTCCAGTCCCGCCATCACGCCGCTGCGCCAGATCGGCGACGAAGCCTGGCTGCTCGAGCTTTTCCACGGGCCGTCGCTCGCGTTCAAAGACATCGCCATGCGGCTGCTGGCGGAACTCTACGACATAGCGCTGACCAAGCGCGATGAGCGCCGCACCGTCATCTGCGCCACATCGGGCGACACCGGCGGCGCCGCCGTCGAAGCGCTCAAGGGCCACGATCGGATTGATCTTATCGTGCTCCTGCCGAAAGGCCGCGTCTCCGAGGTGCAGCGCCGCTTCATGACGGCGTCGGGCGCGGCGAACGTGCATCCCGTTATCGTCGACACCGATTTCGACAAGTGTCAGGCGATCGTCAAAGCGCTGTTCGCCGACAAGGATTTCGCGCAGCGCGCCTCGTTGTCGCCGGTCAATTCGATCAATTGGGCGCGCATCGCCGCGCAGTCGATCTATTACGTCACCGTCTCGCACATTCTCGCCGCGGCGGGGCCGACGAACTTCATCGTGCCAACCGGCAATTTCGGCGACGCGTTCGCCGGCTATGTGGCCAAACAGATGGGCGCGCCCATCGGCGCGATCCTGCTCGCGACGAACGCCAACGACATCCTCGTCGGCGCGGTCGAGCGCGGCGAATATGTGCGCGGCGCGCACTCGCACGCGACCATCAGTCCGGCGATGGATATTCAGGTCGCCAGCAATTTCGAACGCCTGGTGTTCGAAGCGCTGGAACGGGACGGCGAAGCGACCAGACGTCTTTACGATCAGTTCGCGCAATCCGGCGCGTTCACGCTGCCGCCAGCCGCGCTCGCCAAGATGCGCGCGACGTTCCGCGCCGCCTCTGTCGATGACGCGCGCACGATGCGGATGATGCGCACGGTCTATGAGTCCTGCGACCAACTGGTTTGCCCGCACACCGCCGTCGGCATCGCCGCGCCGGGGAAAACCGACGTGCAATTGACGCGGCAGATCGTGCACTTGGCTACCGCCCATCCGGCAAAATTCCCGGAAACTGTTGAAGAAGCGACCGGAATCCGCCCGCCGCTGCCGCCGCGCTGCGCCGATCTCTTTGAGCGGC
Organism: Caulobacterales bacterium; assembly: GCA_035549695.1. Lineage (GTDB taxonomy): Bacteria > Pseudomonadota > Alphaproteobacteria > Caulobacterales > Aquidulcibacteraceae > Vitreimonas. The sequence goes on from DASZQK010000064.1 coordinate 86,766, forward strand.
CCGAGTCGTTCGCTACGCTGCCTGCGGAAATCGATGCGGTGAAGCAACATATTCGCGAGCGGACGAGGGCGTGGCGATGAGATTTGCGCAAGCGCATGGCTCGGCGCACAAGCTCGCCGCGGGCGCGGCTGAACTCGAACTCGTGCGCCTGCCCAACGGCGTGCGCGTCGCGCTCGATCCCATGCCGAGCTTGCGCAGCGCCGCGGTCGGCGTCTGGCAGCGCGTCGGCGCGCGCTGGGAAACCGCCGCGCAAAACGGCATCGCGCACCTGTTCGAACACATGGCGTTCAAGGGCGCGGGCGCGCGCGATGCGCGCCAGTTCGCTGAAGCCATCGAAAACGTCGGCGGCGCGATGAACGCGGCGACGTCGTATGAGCGCACCGCTTATTTCGCGCGCGTCACCGCCGAGAACGCTCCGTTCGCGCTCGAACTGATCGCCGACATTTTGTTCGCGCCGCATTGGCACCCAGCGGAGCTGGAAAAGGAGAAGGGCGTCGTCGCGCAGGAGCGCGGCGAAGCTTTCGACCAGCCCGACGATCGCGTGTTCGAACTGCACCAGGGCGCGCTCTATCCGGATCAGGCCTTGGGCCGGCCGATCCTGGGCGAAGAGGAGACGCTGCGCCATGTCGATGTCGCCGCGCTCGCCGCGTTCCGCGAGGCGCATCTGACGCCGGAGCGCGTGGTGGTCAGCGTCGCCGGCGCCTTCGATCGCAACGCGCTTCTCGACAAGATCAATGAGCGCTTCGGCGAGCTTGCCGCCAAGCCGCCGCTGCCGCGCCCGGACGCGCGCGCTCACGCCGGCGCCGCCAGCGAAACGCGTCCGCTTGAGCAGACCCATCTCGTGCTCTCATGGCCCTCGCCGCCGGCGGGCGCGCAGGAGATGTTCGCCGCGCGCCTGCTTGCCGAGATCTTCGGCGGCGGCATGGCCTCGCGGCTGTTTCAGGAGGTGCGCGAGGCGCGCGGGCTCGTCTACGCCATCGACGCCTTTCTCGATGCGTTCGAGGACGACGGCCGCCTCATCGTCTATGCCGGCTGCGCCGCGGAGAACGCCCGCGCCGTCGCCGAGATCGTGCGCGATCAGCTGGCGGAGCTGGCCGAGAACGGACCGACGGACGCAGAGCTGCGGCGCGCCAAGGCGATCGCCGGGGCGCAATTGGTCATGGGCATGGAAGCGCCGTCGGCGCGCGCGGAAGCGCATGCGGGGCGCGTGCTGCTGCGCGACCGGCTCATCCCGATGGACGAGTTCAAGGGCAAGCTTGAGGCGGTCGACGCCGCAAGCGTGCAGGCCATTGCGCGCAAGGCGCTGGCCGGTCCCGCCTGCGCCGCGGCGATCGGGCCGAAAGCCGGTCATGGCGCGATCAGCGCATTCCACGGGCGGTCCTGATGGCCATCATGCGCAAGGATGGCGAAGGCTCGCGCCGCATCGACGGCGAAGGCGTGTTCCTGCGCGCCCCCGAAGCGCGCGACTACGCCGAGTGGTCCGAGCTGCGCGAGCGCAGCCGCGGGTTTTTGACGCCCTGGGAGCCCACCTGGGCGCTCGACGAATTGTCGCGCGGCTCGTTCCGCTACAAGTTGCGGCGTTACGCGGAGGACGCGCGCGACGATCGCGCCTACGCCTTCTTCGTCTTCCGCGAGGAGGACGGCGCGCTGGTCGGCGGCGTGACGTTGTCAAACGTGCGCCGCGGCGTCGCTCAGGCGGCTTCGCTGGGCTATTGGGCGGGTGAGGCTTTCGCCGGCAAGGGCTACATGACGGCGGCCGTGCGCGCGCTGCTGCGCTTCGCCTTCGAGGAATTGGAGCTGCATCGCGTCGAGGCCGCCTGCCAGCCTGAAAACGATGCGTCGCGGGCGGTGCTCAAGAAGGCCGGGTTCACCGAGGAGGGCCGGGCGCGCGCCTATTTGCGCATTAACGGCCATTGGCGCGATCACGTGTTGTTCGGCCGCGTCAACGAGAACGGCTAGTCCGCGCGCAGGAACATCACCTTCGCCGCGCCGTACTCGCGCGCGTCCAGCAGCTCGAATCCCGGCGTCTGCGGCGCTTCATCGGCCGCGCATTCGAACACGACCAGAGCCTGCGGCGCGATCCATTGGCCTTCCCTGAGCCGCGCCAGCGCGCGTTCTCCCAGGCCCTGGCCGTAGGGCGGATCGAGAAAGACAAGATCGAACGGCGCGCCCACGCCCGCTGGTTTCACGCCGAGGTCGGTGGCGTCGCGCCGGTGCAGGCGCGCCACGCCAAACAGCGCGAACGCCTCGATGTTCTCGCGGATCGCCCCGCGCGCTGCTTCATCCGTGTCCACGAAAAGCGCGAACGCCGCCCCGCGCGACAGCGCTTCCAGTCCGAGCGCTCCGGAGCCGGCGAAGAGATCGAGTACGCGCCGGCCTTCGATCCCCGCGGACCAGGCCGCATGCGCCAGGATGTTGAACATGGCCTCGCGAGCCCGATCCGACGTCGGCCGTGTCGTCCGGCCTGCCGGCGCGGCAAGCGCGCGCCCCTTGAATTTGCCGCCAACGATGCGCATTGCCTCCATCCGCCTCAGCTTGACCGGACCCCTTCCGTCCGCGAACAAGGCTCACAAGACAGGGCATAGGGGAACGCCGCTTTGGACGCCACGATCGCCGATGCCGGATCGCTGTTGGCGGTGATCCTGATCGATCTGGCGTTGTCGGCGGACAATGCGGTCGCGGTCGCCCTCGCGGCGGCGGCGCTCCCGGCCGAAAGGCGGGCGCGCGCGATCGGGTGGGGCGTCGCTGTCGCGCTCGCCTTGCGCATCCTGCTCGGCGTCACGGCCATCCAATTGTTGCATGTGCGCGGGCTGCTGCTGCTGGGCGGGCTCGCGCTGTTCTGGATCGCGGCGCGCATGTGGTTGGACTTGCGGGTGCAGCGGCGCGGCCGCGTGCGCGGGTCGCCGCCGCGGGCCGAGCCGCCCGGGGCGCATCCCACGAGTTTCGGGCGCGCGCTTTTGTCGATCGTCGTCGCCAACGTCGCGCTGTCGCTGGACAACGTGCTCGCCGTCGCCGGCGTTGCGCGCAACGCGCCGGTCATCCTGGCCTTCGGGCTCGTCCTTTCCGTGCTGCTGATGGCTGTCGCCGCGTCGGTGCTGGCGCGGCTTATCGACGAGAATTCCTGGATCGCCATACTGGGTCTGCTCGTCATCGTTTTCGCGGGAGCGATGATGATCTGGGAGGATCTTCGCGCCTTCCTTCCCGCCTATATCCCGAACCCGCCGCCGTGGCTGGGCGGACCCGCCGAGCCGGTATAAGGAGCATCCATGGATTTCGACATCGCCGGCTTCGGCGCCCTCGTTCAGGTCGTGCTGATCGACCTTGCGCTTGCCGGAGACAATGCGGTGGCGGTGGGACTCGCCGCGGCGGGTTTGCCGGCCGAACAGCGCCGCAGGGCGATCTTCTGGGGCGTGCTCGGCGCGCTGGTGCTGCGCATCGGCTTTGCCCTCGTCACCGTTCAATTGCTGCAGATCCATGGGATTCTGCTGTTCGGCGGGCTTTTGCTGTTCTGGGTGGCCTGGCGCATGTGGCGCGACATGCAGCATCACGCCCAGGCGCTCGAGCAGAATGTCGCGCCGCCGCCGAAAAGCTTTGCGGCCGCCTTGTTCACGATCATCATCGCCGACGTCTCAATGTCGCTCGACAATGTGCTCGCCGTCGCGGGCATCGCGCGCGAGCATCCGGTGATCCTCGCGTTCGGCCTGGTGCTCTCGGTCGTGCTGATGGGGCTCGCCGCCAACATCATCGCCCGGATCATCGAAAAGAACCGCTGGATCGCGATTGTCGGCATCGTCGTGATCATCATCGCCGGCGCGCAAATGATCCTGGAGGACGCGGTGGCGTTCAAATGGATTCCGCCTCTGCCGTGGATGCACGCGGCCGCGCACTAGGCGTTCGATTTTCCACGACCCAATTGATCCCGCAGCACCTTGGCCGGGATCTCCTCAACCGCACCCGGCGCCAGCGCGCCGAGCTGAAACGGGCCGTAGGCGATGCGGATGAGCCGGTTCACCTTGAGGCCGAGCGCCTCGAGCACGCGGCGAACCTCGCGGTTCTTGCCTTCGCTGATGCTGACGGCGATCCAGGCGTTGGCGCCTTGGCCGCGCTCGAGCTTCGCTTCGATCGGCCCGTAGCGCACGCCATCCACCTCAAGTCCCTCCGCCAGCCCGTCGAGTTCGGCCTGCGCGATGCGGCCGAAGGCGCGGGCGCGATAGCGGCGAACCCAGCCGTTTGACGGCAGCTCCAGGCGCCGCGCCAGCGCGCCGTCATTGGTAAGCAGCAGCAGCCCCTCCGAATTGAGGTCGAGACGCCCGACGGAGATCACGCGCGGCAGAGTATCGGGCAGGCGCTCGAATACGGTGGGCCGCCCCTGCGGATCGCGGTGCGTGGTGACGAGCCCTTGGGGCTTGTGGTAGCGCCACACTCGCGTCGCCTCCGGCGCACGCACCGGGCGGTTGTCGACGCGAATGTCGTCCGTCGGGGTCACTTTAACCGCCGGCGTGTCCAGCACCTTGCCGTTGAGCTTCACGCGTCCTTCGCCAATCAGACGCTCCGCGTCCCGCCGCGAGCAGACGCCCGCGCGCGCCAGGAATTTGGCGATGCGTTCGGCGGACTGGTCAGACGCGGACATGAGGGGGGCGTTGATAGCAGGGCCCGTCGCGGAGTACGAGGCGCGCCAATGACGGACGACGAGTTCATGGACATGGCGCTTGCCCAGGCGCGCGCCGCCGCGCAAGCGGGGGAAACACCGGTCGGATGCGTGATCGTCGATGCGGCGGGCGCCGTCCTCGCCCACGGCGCGAACACTCCCATCGCCGCGCACGATCCCACCGCCCACGCCGAGATCGTGGCGCTGCGCGCCGCCGCGCGCGCGCTCAACAATTATCGCCTGAGGCCCGGCCTCACGCTCTATGTCACGCTTGAGCCGTGCGCGATGTGCGCCGGCGCCATCGCCAACGCGCGCATCGCGCGCCTCGTCTACGGGGCCGACGATGCGAAAGGCGGGGGCGTTGCGCATGGGGCGCGCCTGTTCGATCAGCCCACCTGTCACTGGAAACCGGAAGTCACAGGCGGCGTGCGCGCCGAGGCCTCGGCGGCGCTGCTCCGCGATTTCTTTAAGGCGCGGCGCTGATCGGTTGACGGCGACTAGGCGCGGTCCAAGACCGCGCGCGCCTGCTCCACATCGCGCGCGATCTGCGCCAGCATCGCCTCGACCGTGTCGAATTTCACCTCGTCGCGCAGGAAGGCGATGGGTTCGATCTCGATCTTGGCGCCGTAAAGATAGCCGTCGAAATCGAACAGGTGCGTTTCCAGAACGGGTTCGGGCAGCGCGCCGACGGTCGGGTGCACGCCAATGCTCGCCACGCCCGGGCGCTTCACGCCATCGCCAAGGTCGGCGCGCACCGCATAGATTCCGAGCCGCGGGCGCACGTAATCGTCGAGATCCATATTGGCGGTGGGGATGCCCATCTCGCGCCCGCGCGAGAGCCCGCGCCTGACCTCGCCCTCGATCGCCCAGGGCCGCCCCAGCATGCGCGCGGCTTCGCTCATGTCGCCACGGGCTATCGCCGCGCGGATCGCGGTAGAGGAGACCTTTGCGCCGGCGGGGCCGCCCTCGATCGGTTGCACGGCCATGACCGTGAATCCCAGCGCTTCGCCATGCCGGCGCAGGCTTTCGACATCGCCCATGCGCCCGCGCCCGAAGCGGAAATCGAAACCGACCACGACGTGCGCCGCGCCCAGACGGTCTTTCAGCACGCGTTCGCAAAATTCAAAGTCGGTGCTTTGCGACAATGCGCGGTCGAAGCGGATCTTGAACAGAAGCTCGACGCCTTGATCGGCGAGCGCACGGGCGCGCTGGTCGGGCGTCTGCAAGCGGAACGGCGGCCCCTCCGGCTGGAACACGCGGCGGGGATGGGGCTCGAACGCCGCCGCGCCCAGCTTCAGCCCGCGCGCGTGCGCGTAGGCGCCGACCGCTGCGATGACGCCCTGGTGCCCCTTATGCACGCCGTCGAAATTGCCGAGCGCGATCGCCGCGCCCTTGGCGTCGCCGGGAATTTCGTCGTCGGGCAGGAAACGGCGCATGGAACTCACGGGCGGAGCCTTAGCAAAGTGTTTGCGCCCGGGCGATCCCCCGGTCCTTGTTCACCCCGGATTAAAGGCTGGTTTACTGATTTTTTCCCGCCTTTTGCTATCCAGGCCGTGAGAACAGCAAGGCGGAGAGCGCCATGGCCGTGTCAATGTCGATGCCGATCCTGATCGTGGACGACTACAACACGATGATCCGCGTGTTGCGCAATCTGCTTCGCCAGCTCGGCTTTTCCAACATCGACGAAGCCTCGGACGGCCACGCCGCGCTCACCAAGCTGCGCGCGAAGGAATACAAGCTGGTCATCTCGGATTGGGACATGGGCGGCATGAGCGGCGCGGAATTGCTGCGCCACGTGCGTTCAAGCGAGCGCTATAAGAGCACGCCCGTCCTGATGGTGGCGAGCGACGCGGCCGACGGCGCCGCCACGCAAAAGGGGGGCGCCACCAGCTATCTGGTGAAACCGTTCACGGCGCCCACGCTGAAGGCGAAGCTGATCAGCGTCCTCGGAAATTTTTGACGGCGCGGCCTCCCGGCTTCACACCACCGTCTGCCCGCCATCAATCACGAACGTCTGCCCTGTCGTGAACGCGCCCGCGGCCGACGCAAGGAACACCGCCATGCCGGCGATCTCGTCCGGCTGGCCGATGCGCTTCAGGCAGGAATGCTCGGTATAGGCGGCGAGGATCGAGGGATTCTCCCAGAGCGCGCGCGCGAAATCGGTCTGCACGAGGCCGGGGGCGATGGTGTTGACGCGGACGTTGTCGGGTCCGAACTCGCTGGCGAGATTGCGCGCCATCTGCATGTCGGCGGCCTTGGAGATGTTGTACGCGCCCAGAAGCGGCGATCCCTTGAGGCCGCCAATTGACGAAATCAGGATGATCGCGCCCTCGCGCCGCGCGCGCATCTGCGGAGCGGCCATGCTGATGAGCCAGTGATTGGAAACGATGTTGTTCTGCAAGATCTTGAGGAATTGCTCGTCGCTGATGCCGGCCATCGGGCCGAAATACGGGTTCGACGCCGCGTTGCAGACGAGAATGTCCACGCGTCCGAACGCCGCCATGGTCTCGTCGTACAGGCTCTGCAGCGCTTCCTTGGAGGCGATGTTCGCCGGCGCGGCCATGGCCGCTTCGCGCCCCACGGCCGCGTTGATCTCCGCCGCGCTCGACGCGCACGCATCGGCCTTGCGCGAAGATATGACGACGTTGGCCCCGTGTTCGGCCATGCGGTGGGCGATGGCCTTGCCGATTCCCTTGGACGAACCCGTGACGATGGCGGTCTTGCCGGTGAGATCGAAAAGATTGGCCATGGGGAACGGGCCTCCTGCACGCGCAATCTAGGCGCCGGCCGGCGCCGCGGTCTAGGTTGCCGGCGCGACAGGGGGAAACACATGGCATCGCGCGCGACTTGGGGCTGGGCCGTTTTGGCGCTGGGGCTCACGCTCGCGCTCGCCGCCTGCGAACGGAAGCCGGCTGATCCGCTGGCCGAGGCGCGCGCGATCTGCAACAAGGACGATGGCGCCGCGCGCGAACGCGTCGTCGCGTGCACGAAGCTGCTCGATGAAGGCGGCTTGGCTGGCGCCGTGCGCGCCGCCGCGCTCGCCATGCGCAGCCAGGCGCATTTCGCCGCCGATGAGCGCACCGCCGCGCTGCGCGACGCGGAAGCCGCGCTCAATCTCGATCCCGGCGAAATGCGCGCGGCCTATGTTCGCGCCAGCATTCTGCTTGACAGCGGTCAGCTCGACGCCGCCGAGCTGCTGGTCGATCGCATGATCGCGGCCCGCTATCGCCTCGACGAGGCGCAGCTCTTCGCTGGCCGCGTCGCCTTGGCGCGCAGCGACTATCCCGCCGCCGTGTCCGCGTTCAACTCGGCCCTGGAGCAGCATCCCGATTGGCCGGATGCGCTGGCCCTGCGCGGGCGCGCCGAAGAATTGCAAGGACACGGGCCGTCGGCTCGCACCGATTACGACAACGCCATAGCGCGAGATTCCACGCGCACGACCCAAGCCTACGCATGGCGGTGCTGGATGGAGCTGCGCGCCAAGGAAGACAGCCCACAGGTGCGCGCCGACGCGGAAGCGGCGGTGCGCGCCCAGCCGCGCTCCGTCGAGGCGCACACTTGTCTCGGCGTCGTCCAGCTCAAAGCCGGCGAGTGGGGCGACGCGAAGAACTCGTTCGACGCGGCGTTGCAAATCCGCCCGGGCGATCCGACGGCGCTGTTCGGCCGCGGCGTCGCCCGCCGCCGCAGCGGCGACGGCAAGGGGTCCGAAGACATCAACCAGGCCAGCGATTTCGACTGGCGCGTGCGCGAATTCTTCCTGTCCCTCGGCGTGCAGACGTATTAGAGCGCGGCCGGGCTACGCCAATTCGCGCATCACGTAGCGCGCCTGCGCGTCCTCCGCGCCGAGCGCCGCCGCAACCTTCTTCAGATCGAGCGCGCCGCTTGTGCTGAGCGCTTCGCCGTGCATGCCGGACGCGATGAACAGGCAGTCGATCTTTTGCGCGTTTGCGCCTCTGACGTCGGTGCCGACGCCGTCGCCGATAGCGAGCACGCGTGCGCGCGGAAACGCGCGGCCCGCCAGGGTCTCAAGTTCGCTGAACGCCAGATCGTAGATCGGCGCGAACGGCTTGCCGGCCATGATGACGCGTCCGCCCAGCGCCGCGTACTCGCGCGCTACCGCGCCGGCGCACCAGATCAAGCGATCGCCCACGCGGACGACGATGTCCGGATTGGCGCACAGCATTTCGAGATCGCGCGCCCGCGCCGCCTCCAGCACGTCGGCGTAGTCGGCCGGGGTTTCGCGCTCATCGTGGTCGAGGCCGGAGATGCCGATGAATTGCGCGCGCTCCAGCGCCGCGAATTCAAGCCCGAGCCCCGCCCAAAGGCTGCGGTCGTTTTCGGGGCCGATCTTGAACATCGGCCCCGGCGCGCGCTTCGCCAATTCCGCGCGGATGGCGTCGCCGGACGTGACGATCGCGTCCCATGCGGTGCGCGGAAATCCCAGCCGGTCGAGCTGGCCCGGGATCGGGTCGCGCGGCTTGGGCACGTTGGAAACAAGCAGCACGGTTTTGCCCGCCGCGCGGAAGCGCATGAGCGCTTCGGCGGCGCGCGGGAAACTGACGCGTCCGTTGTGAACAACGCCCCACACATCGCAAAGCACGGCGTCGTAGGCGGCGTGCACGTCGTCCAGGCTGGCGAGCAGGCGCATCCTCAAGTCTCGTCTTCGCGTGGGTGATCGTCCTTGAGCTGAGGCATCCGCCCGGCGATGTCGCGGACATATTCAGCGATGTCGCGGCCAGGCTCGTAGCTCAGCACGAGATCGGCGAGCGCACGCTGCGGCTCAACATATTGTGCATGCATCGGCTCCACGTGAGCGTCGAATTGCGCCGCGATGGACGCCGGCTCGCGGCCGCGCTCGCGCGCGTCGCGCAGCATGCGTCGGTCCATTCGGTTTTTGCGATCGGTGTCCATGAAAACCTTGAGATCGAACAGCGCGGCGAGGTCCGCGTCGGCGAGGAGATGCATACCCTCGGCGATGAGAAAACGCTTGGGCAGAATGCGCTCGCTCTCCGGACGGCGCCGATGCGTCTTGAAATCATAGAGCGGTTTGTCGAAGGCCTCGCCCCGCCGGGCCGCTTCCAGGTTGCGTTTGAGCAGCGCATGGTCCTTGGATGACGGCACATCGAAATTGAAGGTGCGGGCGTCGAAGTCCGGAACGGCGCTGGAGCAATGATAGTAATCGTCCTCGGCGATCATAACGGCGTTCGGCCTGAGCGCATGCATGAGCGCCCGCGCCACGGTCGTCTTGCCGGAGCAGGAGCCGCCGACGATCGCCACGGCGAACTGCGCGGCCTCGGCGGTGTCTTTGGCCGCAATCATTTCTGGCTCTCGTCGAACTTCCTCAACAGCGTCTTCGGCGCCTGGGTGCGCCATGCCGTTGCAAGGCGCACGCGCGCCTCCTTCTTGCCGAGCCGGCCAGGCCGCGCCAATACGCCGGGCCAGCCCTTGTAGTGATCGGTCACATAATAGATGGCGGGCGCCATCTCGATCAGCAAATCCTGATCTTCGACGCTCGGGAGCCGCAGGACGAACGCTTTCTCCTTGGTATTAAAGCCGGCGAAGAACTTGCCGCGCACCTTGAGCGCCGGGCGGCCGTACGACAGCGCCTCCTCGACCTCCGGCAGTTCCTTGGCGATTGCGGCCAGTTCGTCCCACGTCATGTGGGCAGTCTAGGCCACCCGTCCCTGTTTCAGGAAGAAGTCCCGCGGCGGCGCGGTTTCTTCCATCAGGCTCTCCTTGATGGCGCGCGGCGCGCCGAACAGATGGCCCTGGGCGTAGGGGATATCGAGGTCGAGCGCTTCGAGCACGAGGTCTTCGCTTTCGATCCGCTCCGCGATCAGGTCGACGCCGTAGCGCGCGAACACGGCCGAAACGTCAGCGGCGGCGATTTCGCGCGTGATGGCCGAACGTGGGCGCTTGCCGTCGCGCATCAACTGATCCGCCAGCACGCGCGCCGCCGCCTTCACATAGCGCACCCCGGAACGTTCCAGGTCGGGCAGGTCGATTTCGAGCGAAGTGATCTTGTCGATCGAAAAGCGGAAGCCGAGGTCGATCAGCTTCGCCATCGCCCGCGCTTCCACCGACGTGCGCGCTTCGTACGAGGCTTGCGGGATTTCAAAGATCACCGATCCCGCCAGATCGCGGTTCTCGCGCATGAATTCCAGGAATTGCGCGAAGAAGTGCTCATCGGCCAGCGCCGCGGGGCTGATATTGCAGAAGATGCCGACGCGGCGGTCCTGCTTCATCAGCTTGCGGACAATCTGCACGCAGCGGAACATCAGCACGTTGTCGATGATCGACATGAGCCCCGCCTGCTCGGCGGCGGGAATGAATTCCTGCGGCAGGATGAGGCGGCCGGTCGCGTCCTTGAGCCGGGTGAAGCCTTCGTAGAACGCGGTGCGGCGCTGCGGCAATTGCACGATCGGCTGCAGGTGCAGCTCGACGCGGTTTTCCATCAATGCTTCGCGCACGAGGTCCATGGGCCCGCGCGTGGTTTGCGGCTGCGGCTGCGGGGCGCCGCCGGGCGCGGGCTGCAAATGCGCCAGCCGGCTTTCGAGCGTCTGGCCAAGCTTGTCGACGATCTGCTCGATCAGCTTGATTTCCGGCGCGCTGACCGGGACTTGCTGCGGCGGAGGTTCAATGGCTTTCGGCGTGCCGAAATTCACGGCCATTTCCAGCGATTCCAACCGCGCCTGCACGGCGTCGATATCGGCGATCACTTCGCGGTGCGCGGCGCGGAGACGCTCCACGTCGCCCTTGATCCGCTTTTCCGCGCCGCCAATGCGTCCGACGGCGAAACTCGCCGCGATCCCGGCGTGTGTTACAGCGCACGCGGAAAACAGGCCGAGGCCGCCAAGGAAAGCGGATGCGCCGTCGGCGCCGCCGACTTGGCTGAGCGCGAGCCCCACCGTCAGCGACAGCAGCGCGTAACCGGCATAGAGCAGGGCGTGCGTAATGATGGGCATGGGTTCCCGCGAATCTCTCCGCCTAACATTGCGCCGTCCCGCAGTTGACGGAAGCTTAACCAACATGAAGGCCGCTCGTTGCGGCGCGCGAATAACCCGGCAAAATCTGCAGCACGGTCATTGCGCATGTGCATCGCTCCTGCGGCGCGGCGCCGCGCTTATGCGCCAAGCCGCTCTTCGAGGCGGGCCCGGACTTCGGGCCATTCCTCGCGCAAAATCGAATACCAGGCGGTATCGCGAAGCGCGCCGTCCTTGCGGCGCATGTGCTTGCGGTGGACGCCTTCGAACTGTGCGCCGAGTTTCAGGATGGCGGCGCGCGAGCGCGCATTGAGCGCATCCGTCTTCAATTCGACGCGCACCGCGCCGCACGCGAAGGCCCGCTTGAGCAACAGGTATTTGCATGCCGGATTGACCATGCCGCCCTGCGCTTCGGGCGCATACCAGGTCGCGCCGATCTCGACGCCGTCATCGGCGGGACGGAGATTGAGATAGCAGGTTTGCCCGACAATGCGGCCCTCCGGCGTCATGACGGCGTGGGGGATCCAGCGGCCCGCTTCGCGTTCGGCCAACATCCAGTCGAACCAGGCGCCATAGCCCAGCTTTTCCACGGGGAAGGGCAAATGCGTCCAGATCGAGGGCGCGCCCGCCGCCGCGAGCAGCCCTTGGCGATGGCGCTCCTCGAACGGCTCGAGGCGCACGAATTTGTTCTCCAGTATCGTCGCGGCAAGCTCCATGGCCGGCATTGCTCCTCTTGCGCGCGAGCTTTAGCTTCTCGGCGGTGGCGCCGCCAGCGCGGGCCGGAGGGCAGTCCCCATGAATTTCGAGCACTCCGATACGGCCAAACATTGGATCGGCCGGGTCTCGCGCTTCATGGACGATCACGTCTATCCCGCCGTTCCCCTGTACGAAGCGCAGCAACAGCAAGGCGATCGCTGGAAAGTGATCCCCGTTGTCGAAGAGCTCAAAGCCAAGGCGAAGGCCGAGGGGCTTTGGAACATGTTCATGCCGCCGTCCAGCGGACATGCGAACGTCGATGAGAGTTTCCAGTTCGACGGGCCTCGCCTCGGCAATCTCGATTATGCGCCGCTTGCGGAAATCATGGGGCGGGTCGTCTTTGCGTCGGAAGCGTTCAATTGCTCGGCGCCGGACACGGGCAATATGGAGGTGCTGGAACGCTATGGCTCGCGCGAACAGAAGGAGCGTTGGCTAAAGCCGCTGATGCGCGGGGAAATCCGTTCGGCGTTCCTGATGACGGAGCCCGGCGTGGCGTCCTCGGACGCGACCAACATCCAGACCGAGATCAAACGCGACGGCGGCGACTACGTGATCAACGGCCGCAAATGGTGGTCTTCAGGGGCCGGCGATCCGCGCTGCAAGGTCGCCATCCTGATGGGCAAGACCGATCCCGAAGCGCACCGCTATCAGCAGCAGAGCCAGATTCTGGTTCCGCTCGATGCGCCGGGCGTGAACGTGCTGCGTCCTCTCAGCGTGTTCGGCTATGATGACGCCCCGCACGGCCACATGGAAATCGAACTCAAGGACGTGCGCGTGCCGGCGGAAAACCTGATCCTCGGCGAGGGCCGCGGCTTCGAGATCGCGCAGGGACGCCTGGGTCCCGGGCGGATTCATCACTGCATGCGCACGATCGGCGCGGCCGAAGCCGCGCTGGAGGCGATGTGCAAGCGGCTCGCCTCGCGTACGGCCTTCGGCAAGACGATCGCCGAGCACTCGATCTGGGAGCAGCGCATCGCCGAAGCGCGCATCGACATCGAGATGACGCGTCTGCTTTGCCTCAAGGCCGCCGCCATGATGGACGCGGCGGGCAACAAAGCCGCCCGCGGCGAGATCGCCATGATCAAGGTCGCCGCGCCGCGCATGGCTCTCAAGATCATCGACGACGCCATCCAGGCTCACGGCGGCGCGGGCGTGTCGCAGGATTTCAACCTGGCGAAATCTTACGCCGGCATCCGCACGTTGCGTCTTGCCGACGGGCCCGACGAAGTGCATTGCCGCACCATCGCGCAATTGGAGCTCGCCCGGCATGCCGGCAATCTGCCGCGTGGACACTGATCCGCATGTGGCATGAGGGCCTGACGCTCAACCTTGTGGCCTGGATCCTGAACGCGCTGGCGCTGGCGACGGGCGCCGCGCTCGGCGCGCGCGCCTTGCTCGATCCGCGCTGGGCGTCGCGCTTGGTGAGATTAAAGCCCGATGAATCGCGCCCCGGCGGCGCGGCTGAGTTTCGCGCGACCTATGGCGGCCTGCTTCTCGGCATGCACGGCGTTTCGCTGCTCGTGACCGTGCACTGGATCCTGTTCGGGCAAGAAGTGATCGGCGCGTTCGCGACCGGCGCCGCCATGGTGCTCGCGGCCGGGTGGTTCGGGGCCGCCTTTGGCCGGGCCGTCTCGATCTGGCGCGACGACGTGCGGACGAAATTCAATATCCTATCTGCCGCGTTCGAAGCGCTTGTCGGGATGATGCTCGCCGCGCCCTGGCTCGTCTGGTTCCTGACGATCAATTCCCCATGAACAAAGCGGAGGCGATCAGAAATCGTTGATGCTCATGTCCGCGCGGCGCTGCCACGCATCCGCCGCGAGGCCGCATTCGCGCGGATCGAAACTGTCGCGCGTGACGACGACGGTGTTCGTCGGGGTTTCCTCCACGCGCACGTGTTCGACCACAAAGGGCAGCGCATCGGCTTCCAGAAAGGCCGCCAGTTTGATCCAGAACGACGCCGCCAGCGCTTCCGTTGTCGGATCGCCGGGAAATGTCATGACTCGCTTGAGCTGCGCCGGCTCGCGCTCGCGGAAATAGCCGATCAGCGGGTCGGCCTCGCCCAGGTGCAGGCTGTGGTCCACCGCGCCATCGATCCAGGCGTGCCAGCGTCCTTTGACCCGCTCGAAAGGCGCCAGCGCGTTCGATCCGCCGAAGCGGAAATGCGCCTGGGGCGCCAGCCTGGCGGTGACGATCTCATTGTGTCCGTGCGGGATCACGCATTTCGAACTCGGTTCCGCAAGCAACCGATGCGCCATCGCGTAGCGACGGGAAAATTCCAGCGCAGCCATCTCTCATACCTCGGCCCTCCCGCAGCACAGACGGGCGCCTTCGGCGCTCAATTAGCAGGTGTCGGGCGCCGGCTCCAGCCGCCCGTGCGCTTTAGAACCAGCCGCGCCACTTGGCGATGCCGAACAGCGCCGCCGGCGCCGCGAACATTAGCGCGAAGCCCGCCCACGGCCCCCACGGCTCGTGGAACCAGGTGATGGCGGTGAAATTCATGCCGAAGATCGACGCCACCAGGGTCGGCGGCACGAAGGCGATGGTCGCCAGCGAGAGCGCTTTCAGCACGTCCGCCTGCATCGAATTGATGAAGCCCAGCGTCGCATCCTGCAGGTAGGAGATGCGCGTCTGCAGCGCTTCGGCCTGATGCTCCAATTCCTCGACATCGCGTTGCAGCACGCTGAGGCGCGCTTCGTCGAGGCCGTGGCGCGCGCAGACGTGGCGCGCATACGCCGTCAGCCGTTGCAGGCTCGAGAGGCTGTCATGCGCCATCGACGTAAGCGCGCCGATGCGGCCGAGCGCCCGCAAGCTTTCGCGCAAGCTGTAGGGCGCCTGGTGCTGTCCGAACAGCTTTGCCGAGAAGGCGGTGATGTTGGCCGTTGTTTCCGCGAGAATGTCCGCCAGCCGTTCGACGGCGCTTTCCCAGAGGGCCATGGCGGCGTCCGCGCCGATCTCGGCGGAGCCGATGCGTGCGGAGGCGCGCGTGTTGCCCACGTCGAACGCGCGCGGACGGATTTGCCGAACGGTGACGAGCTTGTCCTTCACCAGCACGAACGTCACCGCGCCGCTGACGAACGGGCCCTCGTCGCGCCGTCCGAGCAAGGTGGCGGTCATGAACAGGGCGCCGTTCTCCTCGTAGAAGCGCGCCGATTCTTCGAAGGCGCTGCGCTCCGCTGGGGTCAGCACGTCGATCGAGAGCGTGCTCTCCACCGCCGCTTCTTCCTCCGCCGTGGGATTTTCCAGATCGATCCAAAGCGCGGCCGGATCGTTGACGTTGGCGGCTTCCGCGCCGCCCTTGGCGAGAATGCGGATCATGGGCGGCGGTGTGCCGCGAGACTCAGGCCGCTGCAATCACGAAGAGGCGCCGGAACGGAAACAGCGTGCGCCCGTCCGCCTCGGCCGGATAGGCGCGCGCCAGCCGCTCGCGCACCGCCGCCTCGAACGCCGCGCGGTCCGCGCCGTCCAGCGCCTGCACGAAGGGCCGAAGGCCGGTGCCGGACATCCAGCGAAACACCGGGTCCGGGCCGTCGAGGATGTGCAGATATTCGCTGGTCCAGATGTCGAGCCGGGCGCCGAGCGGCATCAGCGCGCGCGCATAATCGGCGGCGCGGGCGAAGCCGGGATCGTACTGGCGCGCGCCCTTGAGCTTCTCCGCCCAGCCGCCCGTATCGACCGCCGCGCGCACCTGGACATGGCTGGGCTGATCGAAATTCTGCGGCACCTGAAAGGCCAGCGCTCCGCCGGAGGCGAGCGTTCGGAAGAGGCGCGTCACCAGCGCGACGGGCGCGTCGGACCATTGGAACGCGGCGTTCGCGTAGATGAGATCGGGCGGCGTCTCGGGCGACCAGGTGTCGAAATCGCCTTGGCGCCAGCGCGCGGCGACGCCGCTTCCGGCCGCGTCGGCGAGCATGTCGGCGCTGGAATCGACGCCCAGGATGTCGGCGTCCGCATAGCGCGCGCGCAGAAGCGCCGTCGAATTTCCGGGCCCGCAACCGAGGTCGACCACGAAACGAGGCGCCTCGACGTTCACGCGCGCGAGCAAGTCCGCCGCGGGCCTTGTGCGCTCGGCGCCGAATTTCAGATAGAGCGTGGGATCCCAGGCCGGCATCAGCGCACGAACACCGCGATCGCCAGAATGAAGCACGCGATCAGCGCCACCGTCGCGATCACCGCATATTGCGGCCAGCGCTCGCGCCCCTCCAGCACGGGCTTGGTCTCTGGGGGCCGCGCACCTTGAGCCAGCATCGCCTGATACATCGCTTCCTGGGAATTGAAGACGCGAAACGCCAGAAATCCTCCAAGCGCCGCGAACGCGGGAACGGCCATGACCAGCATCAGACCCCCCGGTCCGATGACGCGCCCGACGGCCATCATGAGCGGCGTCGCCTCGTCTTCGTTGAGGCTGATATTTTCTCCGCTCATCGAGCCCAGCATGATCGCCGTGAACGCCAACCCGCCAAGCGCGCCGATCCCGGCGCCCATGGCGGCGACGGCCAGCGGCCCGCGCGCGCGCCGGCGGGACCACACGTGCATGAACATCTGCTGTTGGCGCTCGTTCACCGCCGCATCAAAGCAAAACGCGCCGTTCGCGGGTAGTGGGATTCCGCGTCTTGTCTTGAGACGCGCGTCAGTTCGCCGGAGTCTCCGCCAACGCCCCCATCAGCAGCGTCGGGCCGAGCGCAAGCGCGGTCAGCAGAAGAGCGAAGCCGAGCAGCGTGAGGTCGGCCACGCCGGGCAAGGGCCGCTTGCCGGGGATGCCCATGCCGCGTCCGACCAGATCATGAAAGCGCGCTTCGCCGCGCGCCCACCATGCACTGGCTAGGCCCGCGCCCAACAACGCCGCCAACATCAGCGAAAGCAGGGCGTAGGCGATGGGGCCGATCTCGGCGATCAGGCCGCGAGGCGGATGCTGCGCCGCCTCGAGCGTGGCGTGCACCGCCCCGGCCCCGGCGAACATGGCGATGACGGCGCGCGCGTAACGCGCATAGCCGCGTTCGTGCACGCGTGACCAACGCCACAAAAAGAGATCCCGTTCGTGTGTGCTCACGCCATCCCAGCCTTTTGCGCAAACCCGTAAGCTGCCTGCGCCAAGGGCTTGATGCGTGCAATCATTTGCTGCGCGTGGGCGCTAGCGGCCGTGCCGTCGCGCACGCGTCCGGCGATCCCCTGCAGGATGGCGGCAAGGCGAAACGCGTTATAGGCGAAATACCAGTCGAGTTCCGGGATGCCGTTCCGTCCCGTCATTTCGCAATAGCGAACGACCGTGTGCTCGATCGTCGGAATGCCCAGCTCGGCGAGGTCGAGCCCGCCGAGGCCGGCGCGTCCATCGTGCGGCATCATCCAATTCATCAGGTAGTAGGTGAAATCGCCAAGCGGATCGCCGAGCGTCGAAAGCTCCCAGTCGAGCACGGCGAGCACGCGCGGCTCGGTGGGATGCAGGATCAGATTGTCGAGCCGGTAGTCGCCGTGAACGATGGAGGTGCGCTCTCCTGCGGGAATAGTGCGCGGCAGCCATTCGATCAGCGCATCCATTTCCGGGATGATCTCGGTCTCGCTCAGCTTGTATTGCTTCGACCACCGATCCACCTGCCGCGCGAAATAATTGCCGGCCTTGCCAAAATCGGAGAGCCCGATCGCGGCGTAGTCGGTATTGTGAAGGCGCGCGAGCGCGCCGAGTTTCGCCTCATAGATCGCACCGCGCTCGCCCGGCGCGGCGTCAGGCAGGGCGCCGTCCCAAAGCACGCGCCCTTCGACCATTTCCATCACATAGAACACCGCGCCGATGACGCCCTCGTCTTCACAGAGCGCATAGGGCCGCGCAACGGGAAAGCCCGTCGGATAAAGCGCGGCGATCACGCGATATTCGCGCTCCACCGCATGCGCGGAGGGCAGCAGCTTGCCGCTCGGCTTCTTGCGCAGCACGTAGTTTCGCGTCGGCGTGACGAGCTGGTAGGTCGGATTGGATTGCCCGCCGCGGAATTGCAGCAGCGTCAGCGGACCGGCGAAGCCTTCGACATGCGCTTCGAGCCAAGCTGTGAGCGCGCGCTCGTTCAGCGCGTGCCGTTCTTCGACGGGCTTTGTGCCGGTGAACGCCGCGTGTTGCGTCGCGTTCATGGCGGCGTTTCGGTCCAGCCGGGAGTGACTGGTAGAGCGACGTCCCTCCAACTCGTGGCGAAGCTGACTGCAGTGAGCGTCCATCCGCTCGACTCGCGCGTAAAATCGTAACGCGTGAACAAACGCGTGTCGCCGAAGTTGTGAAAATAGTAGATTGAACGGAGCGTGTTCGCGAGGCTCACGTCGTCGAGTTTGGTTATTTGATCCGCGTCGCGCGTGCCTAGGATTTGCGCCATCTGGGCCAGTGGCACCGACGTTTCGGGCGGGATCGGCCGCTTGACGATTTCCTCCATCGTTCGCCGGATCGGTTCCATGCGCTCATGCGCGACTTGCTGGGAAATCCGAAATGTGAAGGCCGCAGGGTCGGGAGTGGGGATGCCCTGGTGTTCGTCCGCGCGCGCTGGCGATGCGAACAAGAGGAACGCCGCGGCCAAGCACCGGATCCAGCGTGTCAGCATTGTTGTCCTCCCCCAAATCTCGTTGGCACTTTGCACCCGTATGTGCGTCGGGCCAAGCCGCTCAGAGGATGGGCGAAGGTTGGATCACGCTTTCGCCAATGCGCGCCAGCCGATGTCGCGGCGGCAGAAGCCGCCAGGCCAGTCGATCCGATCCACCGCCGCGTAAGCGCTTGCGGCGGCCTGGGCCAAGGTGTCGCCAACCGCAGTGACGTTGAGCACGCGCCCGCCGGAGGCGCGCAGC
>DASZQK010000065.1:0-28158 GCA_035549695.1 Caulobacterales bacterium
TGAGCCGGAAACGAGTGAGGAGTCTCGCCGATCGGCCTTTCCCATCTGCCCGAAAACGCATGGTGCCCCGAGGCGCCCTGAACGCTTCAGACCTCCGCCGGCGAACAACAACCGCGCGAGGCGCGCTTCGAGCACACCTCAGACTTCTTCGCTTTCGCGCAAGCTTAAAGCGCGCCTCGCTCTCCCGCTTGCTTTCGCGAATGTTCGCGGGGGCGGCGATGAATCACGCCATGAATCGAAGAAGCGCGTGACGGGCCGTCATCGTTCTCGCCCCATAACAGCGTTGCCATACGCGCTCGTAATCGAACGCCTCCGTATCGCCGCACCAGTGTCACGCGCATGTCGCGGACTCTTTGCATCTCTCCATGCCAATCGGAGGGACACCCGATGCGCACGCCAGCGAAACAAATTGTCGAAATCGGCGACGCGCTGCGTCGCCACGCACTCGATTGTGGCGCGGACATGAACGCGGCCAACCTGTTCGCGCACGCCGTCCTCATGCGGGCGCTGGCGGCCGACGCCGATCTCGCGCATGTTGCGGTCTCCGAGGAGGCTGGACATGCGTGCGACTGGGACATTCGAGGTCAAACTTTCGCCGCTTGACGCGCACGAGCCGCTGATCGGGCGGCGTTCCATCGACAAGACGTATACGGGCGAGCTTGACGCCGTCGGCAGGGGCGAGATGCTCGCCGTGATGGATCTCGCATTGGGCTCGGGCGCCTATGTCGCGCTGGAGCGCGTTGTCGGGACGCTGTCGGGGCGGACGGGCTCGTTCGCGCTGGTGCATCGCGGCCTCATGAACCGCGGGCGGCAAAGCCTGGTGATCGAGGTCGCGCCCGATTCCGGCGACGGCGATTTGAAGGGTCTCACCGGCCAGCTTGAGATCATCATCGAGGCCGGGCGGCACGCCTACGCCTTCGATTACGAGCTGCCCTAGCTCACGGCCTCGGCGCCGTGGGCGACGGCGACGCGCACTTTCCAATCGCCCTCGTCGTCGCGCTGCAGCGTATAGGTCGAGGTTTCGCCGCCGACGATGCGGCCCTTGCCATCGATCCATGGCCAGTGCACGCGCACCATCACGATCTGATCATTGATCTCGTCGAGACGCACGATCTCCGGCTGCGTATCGGTGACGCCACGCGCGTAATAGCGCTCGCGCGCCGCGGCGAACATCAGCTGGAGCTGCGCCTGGGAATGGATCACGTGCGCCATGTCCGGGCTCACGGCGTAGGCCGGCATTTCCCAAAGCGCCGCGGCCGCGGCGTCGTCGCCGGCGACCAGCGCCGATCCCATGGCGTCGAGGAAATCCTGCAAGCCCACGGTGTCGACATCCTGCTCAAGCGGCGCGGCCAGTTCGGTCAGCTCGTTTTGGCGCGGCACGTCCGGCTCCTTCTGGAGGATGACGCAAGCCAAACGATTGCGCTCGGGCGCGGTTCCATGCCGACGAACCCCGGCCCATCGTTGACCAGACGTTGTTCGTCGCCGCAAAATGTGAAGACAATGCAAGAACATGGGGGAGACGCCGGATGTGGCGGTTGATTGTTGCGGCCTCGGCGCTGGTGTTGGCGCTTTTGGCGGCGCTCATCGGCTACCGCACCATGACGTTCGCCGCGCCCGCGGCCGCCGAGGCGGTCGCCGCGCCCGATCTGCGCGGCTTCGCCGTCGACGCCGACGCGGCCGCGGCGCATCTGGCGCAGGCCGTGCGCTTCCGCACGGTCTCGATCTCGGGAGCGGCCACCGACGACCCCGGACAATTCAAGCAATTCCACCAATGGCTGGCCACGACCTATCCGGCGTTTTACGCGGCGGCGGAGCTCGAGGAGGTTGGCGGCGGCAGCCTCATGTTCACCTGGACCGGCAGCGATCCCGCGCAGCCGCCCATGCTCCTGCTGGCGCACCAGGACGTCGTGCCCGCGCCGCCCGACACGCGCGCGGAATGGCGCGTCGATCCGTTCAGCGGCGAGATCAGCGGCGGCGCCGTCTGGGGGCGCGGCGCCATCGACGACAAGGGCTCGCTCATCGGCCTGCTCGAAGCGGCGGATCTGCTGGCGCGCCAAGGCGCGCATCCCAAGCGCACCATCATTTTCGCCTTCGGTCACGACGAGGAATTGGGCGGCGAGCAGGGCGCGTCGGCGATGGCGGCGCTGCTGCATCAGCGCGGCATCCGCGCCTGGTTCGCGCTGGACGAGGGCCTGGCCGCGGTGGCGGAGCATCCGCTGACCGGGGGGCCGGCGGCGCTTATCGGCATTTCCGAAAAGGGCTCGGGAACGCTGCGCATCATCGCCCGCGGCGAGCCCGGCCATTCCTCGATGCCGCCGCCGCAAACCGCGGTGTCGACGCTGGCGCTCGCCGTGACGCGCGTCCACGACATGCCGCTCGATAAGAACATCAGCCAGGGCGGGCCGGCCTATGACATGATGCGCGCGCTCGCGCCGCATATGAGCTTCACCAACCGCATGGCGCTGGCCAATGAATGGCTGTTCGGTCCGTTGTTGCGCGCCAGGCTCGCCGGCAATCGCCCGGCGCAGGCGCTGCTCGGCACCACCAACGCGCCGACCGTGATCAATGGCGGCGTGCGCCCCAACGTGCTGCCCGGCGAAGCGACGGCGTACGTCAACCTGCGCATTCATCCGCGCGACCGCGCGGCGGACCTGCTGGCGCGCGCCCGCGCCTCGCTCGCCGGATTGGACGGCGTCACCGTGGATTGGGCCGACACGCCGCGCGAGGCGAGCCCGGTGTCGAGCGTGACGGCGTCGAGCTATGCGCTGATCGCCTCGCTCTCGCGCGCGAGCTTGCCGGATGCGCCGGTCGCGCCCGGCCTCGTCCTGGCCGGCACCGATTCGCGCCTCTATTCCGATGTCGCCGAAAACGTCTATCGGTTTCAGCCGATCCTGCTGACGACCGACGACATCGAGACCATCCACGGCGTCAATGAGCACTTGTCGATCGAGAACCTGGAGCGGATGATCCGTTTCTACACGGGCCTGATGCAGGCGGGAGCGATGCAATGAGGCGATGGGCGACGACAATCGGGATGGCGCTGGCGCTGGCGGCCTGCGCGCCGACGACAACGCAAGCGCAGGGAAACGACGTGAGCGCCAATTCCAGCCTTCCCGCGCCGACGCCGTCCGACGTGCGCGTGCGGATCACGCAGGAGCAGAACGGGCAGGTCATTCAGGTCGGGCTGAATCAGCGCTTCGCCGTCGAACTCGTCGGCGTGCCGACCGCGGGCTATGTCTGGACGCCCGCCGTCATGCCCGATTTTCTCACCCGCGCCGGTGAAGCCAGCGGAGGGACCACGCGCGCGCAAAGTCAGCCCGGCTTCGCCGGCGGCAATCACTGGGAGGTGCTGATGTTCGCCGCCACGCGCGCGGGGCGCGGCGAACTTGTGCTCGAACAGCGCCGCCCCTGGGAAACGGATCAGGCGCCGACGCAGGTGTTTCGCGTCGAGATCGAGGCGCGATGAAGCGCCGCGCCCGGGAGCGGGCGGCCGGCGCCCGTCCGGCTGGCGGGGGCCGATTGCGGTGCGCCGCCGGTGTCTATATCTCGCGCCCTGAATGAGCGACCTTCTCAAGGATCTCTGGTATTTCGCCGCCACCAGCGCCGAGTTGAAGCCTGGCGACATGTTTCGCCGCGAAATCCTCGGCGAACCGGTCCTGCTCGGGCGCGGCGACGATGGCAAGGCGTTCGCGATCCGCGATATCTGTCCCCATCGCGCCGTGCCGCTGTCGGCGGGGCGTATCGTCGATACGGGCGGCGTGCCGACCGTCGAGTGCCCGTATCACGGCTTCCGCTTCGGCGGCGACGGCGTGTGCAAGCTCATTCCATCGCTGGTGGACGGTCAGCCCTATGAGGTCGGCCGCATTCGCGTGCGGCATTTTCCGGCGCACGAGGCGAACGGGATCATCCTCATCTACGTATCGAGCGATCCGCGCTTCGCCGACGCGCCGCCGCCCGCCCCGGAATTCGGCTTGGGGACGCTCAGAGCGCCGAAATTCGTCGTCGAGCGCATCTTCGCGGCGACCATGGACAACGCGGTCGTCGGCCTCATGGACCCCGCGCATGTGCCTTACGTGCATAATCAATGGTGGTGGCGTCCGCCGTCGACGGGGCGGAAGCTCAAGGAAAAGAAATTCGAACCACGCGAACGCGGCTGGGCCATCGCGCGCCACGCGCCGAGCGGCAATTCGCTTCCGTATCGCATCCTGTTCGGCGGTGCGGTGACGACCGAGATTCAATTCATGTTGCCCGGATTCCGCTGGGAAGTGGTGGAGAACGATAAGGCGCGGCTGTTCACGCTCACCTGCCTCACGCCGGAAAACGAAAACTCCACGCGCATCACGCAAGTAACCTATTGGTCGAATGCGCTGCTGCTCGACGTGATCAAACCGATCCTCATCCCAGCCGCGCGCGAGTTTCTCGATCAGGACGGCCACATGGTCGATCTGCAGAACGAGGGCCTCAAATACCAGCCCAACATGCTCTGGATCGATGACATCGACGTGCAGGCGAAATGGTATTTGCGGCTCAAGAAAGAATGGACGCAAAGCCGCGCGGAGGGGCGCGAGTTTGCGAACCCGATCCAGCCGACGACGCTCAGGTGGATGAGCTGACGTGTTGCGCTTCGCGGCCAATTATTGCGCGCCGATCGCATTCGCTGTCGGCGTCGATCTGATGCTGTCGCCCATGCCCCTCAAGCGCCCGGGGCTCGAGGCCTTAGCGCCCCGCCATGAAGCTTTCGATTTCGGCCACGGTGTGCGGCGTGCCGTTGGACATGTGTTCGCAGCCGCTGCGCGTCACCAGGAAATCGTCCTCGATGCGCACGCCGAAACCGCGCGCGGGCAGATAGCAGCCGGGCTCGATGGTGACGACGGCGTTTTGCGGCAGCGGCTTCGAGTAATCGCCCGCGTCATGCACTTCGAGGCCGACGAAATGCCCAAGGCCGTGCCAGAAATCATCGATGTGGCCGGCCTGGCGGAAGACCTGGTTGGCCGCGAGCTGGAGCTCCTCATAAACGACGCCCGCTTTGCAGACGCGCCGCGCGGTGTCCTGCGCGTTGAGCACCAGTTCGTAGATCTGCCGCTGCTCGTCGCTGAACTGGCCGCTGACGGGGAAGGTGCGGGTGATGTCGGCGGCGTAGTATTGATACTCCGCGCCGACGTCGCACAGCACCATGTCGCCGGGCTCGATGATGCGGTTGTCGAGCGGATAGTGCAGCACCGCGCTGTCGCGGCCCGCGCCGACGATGGAGGGAAACGCAAGACCACGCGCGCCGGCGCGGCGGAATTCGGCTTCGATGATGTCCTTCAACTCGAACTCATGCATGCCCGGGCGCACGGCGCGCATCGCCGCCTTGAGACCGTTTTCGGTGGCGGCGATGGCGCGGCGCATCAGCTCGATTTCGCGCGGCTCCTTGGCTGAGCGCATCGCCGGTATGAGGCCCCAGGAATTTTTGATCGACACGCCGGGATCGCGCGCGGCGATATCGCCATAGAGCGAAAGCGCCTTGGGCGGATCCTCGGCCGGTCCTACCAGCGGACCAAGGAAATGCAGGTTCGGCGCGCGCGAAGCGAAGCTCGTCAACGCGCCGCCCAGGCGGCTCATGCGCGAGACACGGTCGAAGCCCGTGCGCGCTTCCGCTTCGGAGCCGACCGAGATGCGCTCGCCGTCCCAGCGCTCGGTCTCGACGTCGCGATTCTTGAGGAACAGGAAATGACGGAACGTGCGCTCCTCCGGCGCGAGCACGAGCGCGGCGCCCGCCTCGTCAACGATGCCGGTGAGATAGGCGAAGTCCGGATTTTGTTTGGCGCCGTCCTCGATCGAATCCGCGGAGTAAAGCACGGCGACGCCGCCGCGCATCTGCGACATCAGCCGCTCGCGCCGGGCGCGATAGACGTCGGGCGTGAACGGCGCGGTTCCCCCCGGCGTGCCGTAGGTCTGCGATGTTTGTGCGAACGCTGCGGAAGCGGTCAAGCCGGCGCCCGCCAAAGAGCCCAAAAGCACCCGTCTGTTCAGCATGATTTCCCCCACGCAATCTTGCGCAAGCGTAACAGAAGGGCGGAGTGCGAAGCAATTTCGGCGGCTTTTATAGGCAAACCGGGCAGGCGCCCGGCAAACGGCGTCAAGGGCATTTCGCGGGCGCGGAAGATTGACTAGTCTTGGATGGCGAGAGGCGTTCAAACACATGCCCGCCAAGGCGAAGCCCGCTCCGGGCGAGGATTTCCTGTTCGAACTCGATTCTGTGGCCGCCGACGCGGGCGCGTATGCGCGTTCGGCGCGCGAAGCCGCGTTCGCGCGCGTGGCCCCCAGCGGCAAGCTCGACCGCGCGCTGCTGGACGCCAAGCAGCACGTCGTACATGGCCTCGCCTGGATCGCGACTTATGCGGAAGCGCTGCGCGAGATCGCCGGCTGGGCGCGCGCGCTCGCGGCGAAGGACGCGTTTGGCGAAGTCGAACAATTGCTCGCGCGCATGGCGGCGGCGGAATATTCCGCGCAGCTCGCCGGCGGCGTGCCGATGACGCAGTTGGAATTTATCCGCGCGCAGGATTTCGGTCTCGAGCCGCCGCCGGTGCGGATGACGATCGATCAATTGCAGAAAACGCGCCTTGCCGCGCTGCTGCGCGAGGGGCGCGGGCGCGCGACGTTGGAGACGACGGGGCTCGACGAGGATCTGGAAATGATCCGCGATCAATTCCGGAAGTTCGCCGAAGCGGAGGTCGCGCCGCATGCGCACGGCTGGCACATGCGCGACGAACTCATCCCGATGGCGATCGTCGAGGAGATGGGCGCGCTCGGCGTGTTCGGGCTGACGATCCCGGAAGAGTTCGGCGGCTCTGGCCTCGGCAAGATCGCCATGTGCGTGGTGAGCGAGGAATTGTC
Source organism: Caulobacterales bacterium (assembly GCA_035549695.1). Lineage (GTDB taxonomy): Bacteria > Pseudomonadota > Alphaproteobacteria > Caulobacterales > Aquidulcibacteraceae > Vitreimonas. Next base: position 6,880 of record DASZQK010000065.1, read on the forward strand.
GCGCGGCTATATCGGCGTGGGTTCGCTCGGCACGCGTTCGGAGATCGCGGCCGAGTTGATCATGAGCGGCGGCACCGAGGCGCAGAAGGCATATTGGCTGCCGAAGCTGGCGAGCGCGGAGATTTTGCCGACGGCGGTGTTCACCGAGCCGAACACGGGCTCCGATCTCGCCTCGCTGCGCACGCGCGCCGTGCTGCTGGACGGCGATTACGCGGTCAGCGGCAACAAGACATGGATCACGCACGCGGCGCGCGCCGATCTGATGACGCTCTTGGTGCGCACCGATCCGCAGAGCGAGGACCATCGCGGGCTTTCCATGCTGCTGGCGGAAAAGCCGCGCGGCGACGAGACGGGCCCGTTTCCCGCCAAGGGCATGTCCGGCGGCGAGATCGAAGTGCTCGGCTATCGCGGCATGAAGGAATACGAGATCGGCTTCGACGGTTTCCGCGTGCCGGCGGCGAATTTGCTCGGCGGCGTCGAGGGCCAGGGCTTCAAGCAGCTGATGGCGACCTTCGAGAGCGCGCGCATTCAGACGGCGGCGCGCGCCGTCGGCGTGGCGCAATGCGCGCTGGAGCTGGGGCTCAAATACGCGCTGGAGCGAAAGCAATTCGGCACGGAGATTTTCAATTTCCCGCGCGTCGCCAACAAGCTGGCCATGATGGCGGCGGAGATCATGGCGGCGCGGCAGATTTCCTATTTCGCCGCGCGGCAGAAGGATTCCGGCAAGCGCTGCGATCTCGAAGCGGGGATGGCCAAGCTGCTCGCAGCGCGCGTCGCCTGGGCGGCGGCGGACAACGCGCTGCAGATCCACGGCGGCAACGGCTTCGCGCTCGAATATCCGATCAGCCGCGTCCTCTGCGACGCCCGCATCCTCAACATTTTCGAAGGCGCCGGCGAAATCCAGGCGCAGGTGATCGGGCGCAGGCTGCTGGAAGAGGCGTGAGCGGCGTGCAAAAGTCCCGAGCCTTTCCGTTCAGCCCAAACTCAGCCGCCTTCTGCGAAGATGCTCCGTCAGGTTCGGAGAAGGAGCGATGCGCGCCGGTGTGATTCTGTGTTTGGCGTTGGCCCTGACGGCCTGCGCAAGCACGGCCTTGGCCGCGCCGCGCGGCGATTGGCGATTGACGGCGATCGATGGCGCTCCAGTGGCCGAGGGCTCGCAAGCGAGCCTGCGCCTCGAAGAGGCGCGCGCCAGCGGTTCCGCCGGCTGCAACGCGTTCGGCGCCGATGTCGCCGTGGTCTCCGACCAACTGATTTTCAGTCACATCATCTCGACCATGATGGCGTGCGCCGGCCGCGACGGCGCCGACCTGATGGCGCAGGAACACGCCTATCTCGGCGCCCTGCAGGCGCCGCTCAAGGTTTCCACCCCGGCGCCGGGCGTCCTCGTGCTGAGCGCCGCCGACGGACGCACGCTGCGCTTCACCCGGGCCGCGCCCGCGACCTGAAATTCGATTGCCTAACGCCACTTAACAATGACAGTTGCACAAAGGCGGCGACGCGACCTACGCTTCTGCAGGAAGCGGAGGCGAGCATGCGGGCTGTGTTGGTGGCGATCGGCGCTGCTCTTGCGCTCAGCGGTTGCCAGGCGCCGCCGCACGATTTTCCAGCCTCCGCGAAGGCGCAGTTCAATCGCACCTGCCCGGCCAACGATTCCGTTTGCGAATGCACCTGGGACCAGATCACGCGCGCGATCACGTACGAGCAATACGAAGCGGCGCTAACCCGCTTCCGCCGCGAGGGCCTCATGGATCCGCACATCACGCATGCGCGGACCTATTGCCTTGAGCACCACCACGCCTGAGCCTCAGGCGCCGTGCGGCGCCTGATCGACGAGGGCGAGGCGCGCCACAATGCTGCGCGGGGCCAGCAGCGCTCCCGGCGCGATCACCGCGTTGGCGCCAATGCGCGAACCATCGCCCACCAGCGCGCCGAACTTGTCGACGCCCGTGTCGATCTCGCCGATGCGGATGCGCTTGTCGGCCTTCTCGTTGCGGTAATTGGCGATCATGGCGCCGGCTTCGACGTTGACGTCGGAGCCGAGCACGGAATCGCCGACGAAATTGAGGTGGGCGAGCTTGGCGCCCTCGAACACGAAGCTCGATTTGAGTTCGCAGGCCGGACCGATAATGACGCGGCTTTCGAGCCAGCAGCCGCCGCGCAGCAGCGCCGTGGAGGCGACAAAACAGTACGGCCCGATCAGCACCGGCGGCTTCAGCGCCGCGCCCGGCTCGATGAGCGCCGTATGATGCACGGCGACGCCGTCGAACACGGCGTATTCGCCGCCGCACGGCCCGAGCAGCGCGCGCACGATGGCGTCGGCGCTGGAGGTGATCTCCCAAGGCGCGCGCTGGGCGAGGTCGGACAAGGCAGTGGTGTCGATGCGGTCGACATAGTCGCGAAGGCGGATCGGGCCCGGCATCAGAACGGGCGCCGGCTCTGTAGCGCCGCGAACAGCGTGCCATCGTCCAGCAGGTCGAGTTCGCCGCCCACCGGCACGCCATGAGCGAGGCGGCTGACCTGCACGCCGCTCGCTCTCAGCCGCTCGGTCAGATAATGCGCCGTGGTTTGCCCGTCGACCGTGGCCGAGAGCGCGAGGATCACCTCGCGCATGCCGGGCGCGTTCGCGCGTTCAATCAGCCTGGCGATGCGCAAGTCCTCGGGGCGCACGCCGTCGAGTGCGGAGAGAACGCCGCCCAGCACGTGATAGCGTCCCTTGAAGGCGCCCGCGCGCTCAAGCGCCCAGACGTCGCCGACCTCGGCCACGACGCAGATGAGCGCATCGTCGCGATCCGGGGCGGTGCAAAGCGCGCAGGGATCGGCGGCGTCGAGCATGCCGCAATTGGAACAAGCCTTGACCTTCTCCGCCGCCTCCGAAAGCGCCGCTGCGAGCGGCAGCATCAGCGCGTCCTTCTTCTTGAGCAATTGCAGCGCCGCGCGCCGCGCCGAGCGGGGGCCGAGCCCCGGCACCTTGGCCAGGAGCGCCACAAGCGCTTCGATTTCAGGGGCGGCGGTGATGGATTTGGAACGCATGGGCGCCCAGCTTTAGCGCGCGAGTCGCTGTTCGGGGAGTGGGCGCAATCAGCGGGATACAAAGGCCGCCCACGCGCGCTACATTTAGGGCATGGACGCGGCGGTGTCATCGACGGTGGTCGCGGCGGACGGCCTCAAGACGCAGATCGTCGTGGTCGGCGGCGGCGCGGGCGGGCTCGAACTGGTGGCGAGACTGGGGCGCGCGTTCGGCCGCCGACGCTTCGACATCATCCTGGTGGAGCGCGGCCGGACCCATGTCTGGAAGCCGCTGCTGCACGAGGTCGCGGCGGGCGCGCTCGACGCCAATCTCGACGAGGTGGGCTATCGCAGCCACGGCTATCGCTGGGGCTATCGCTTCTATTTCGGAACCATGGAGGGGATCGACCGCGAGAACCGCCAGGTCATCATCGCGCCGCTGCTGGACGAGGACGGCAGCGAGATCATGGCGCGGCATCGCATCCGCTACGACTACCTCGTGCTCGGCCTGGGCTCGGTGACGAATGATTTCGGCACGCCGGGCGTGCGCGAGCATTGCATGGTGCTGGACAGCGTCGCGGACGCCGATCGCTTCCGACAAAGGCTCCTGAACCATTGCCTGCGCGTGTCGCGCGCGATGAGCCTCGATGCGCGCGCCGACGCGCACGTGCGGGTCGCCATCGTCGGCGGCGGCGCCACGGGCGTCGAGCTGGCGGCGGAACTCTACAACGCCGCCGCGGGGCTGCGCCATTACGGGCTCGAAGTGTTCGACGAAAGCCGCCTGCAGGTGACGCTGATCGAGGCCGGTCCGCGCATCCTGCCGGCGCTGCCGGAGAAGCTGGCGGATGCGGCGCGCGAGGAGCTGGAGGCGCTCGGCGTGCGCGTGCTGAGCGGCGCCGCCGTCGTCGAAGCCACCGATCGCGGCATGCGCACGACGGACGGCGAGTTCATCGAGGCGGAGCTGCGCGTCTGGGCCGCGGGCGTGAAGGCGCCGGATTTCCTGAAGGACATCGCCGGGCTTGAAACCAATCGCAGCAATCAGCTCGTGGTCCGTCCGACGCTGCAAACCACGCGAGACGACCGCATTTTCGCGATCGGCGATTGCGCGGCGTTCACGCCGGCTGGCGCAAAGCGTCCGATCGTGGCGACCGCTCAGGCCGCGCACCAGATGGCCTCAACCGCGTTTCGCAATTTGCGCGCCCTGGCGCGCGGAGCGCCGCTGCGCGATTTCCATTATCACGATCACGGCACGCTCGTATCGCTCAGCCATTTTTCAACGGTGGGAAGCCTCATGGGCAGCCTGATCGGCGGGCGCATGGCGATCGAGGGGCGTCTCGCGCGCCTCGTCTATGTGGCGCTCTATCAGCAGCACTTGCTGTCGATACAGGGCTGGCTCCGCGGTCTCGCCATGATCGCCATCGGCCATGTCAATCACATCATCCGCCCGCGGCTGAAGCTGCATTGAACCGTACTGAATCGAACCCTCCGAGAATGTGATCGCGAGAAGCGGCTTGAACGCTTGCGAAGTTCGCGGCATGTCGCCGGCATTACCAGGACGGAGGCGGTCATGAGCGAAGTGCAGACATCCGAAGGACGCATCGACGGAACGGGTGGCAAAATCTTCTATCGCTCCTGGCGTCCCCCCGGCGCGGCCCGCGCGGTCGTGGCGATCTGCCATGGCGTAAATTCGCACAGCGCGTACTTCCGCTGGGCGGGAGAGCAGTTCGCGGGGAGTGGGTTCGCGGCGTATGCGCTCGATCTGCGCGGCCGCGGGAGGTCCGACGGCGAGCGTTATTACATCAAGAATGTGAGCGAATATGAGAGCGATGTCGCGGCGCTGATCCAGCTCGCGAAGTCGGAGCAGCCGGGCCTGCCCGTATTCCTGCTCGGGCACAGCGCCGGGGGCGTGACCTCGTGCATCTATACGCTCGACCACCAAAAGGAGCTGGCGGGTTTCATCTGCGAGAGCTTCGCTTTTCAGCTTCCTGCGCCGGACTTCGCTCTGGCCGCGCTCAAAGGTTTAGCGCACGTGGCGCCGCACGCGCACGTGCTCAAGCTGAACAACGCGGACTTTTCGCGCGATCCGGCGGTCGTCAAGGCGATGAATGAAGACCCGCTGATGCTGCATGAGACGCAGCCGACGGCGACGGTCGCGGCGCTCGCCATCGCCGACGATCGCATCCGGCGCGAGTTCGCGAACTTCACCCTGCCGCTGCTGATCATGCACGGCACGGCGGATCACGCGACCAAGCACGAAGGCAGTGAGGAATTTTACGCGAAGGCCGGCGCCAAGGATAAAACGCTGAAGCTCTACGAAGGTCACTATCACGACTTGCTGAATGACGTCGGCAAGGAGCAGGTGATGGGGGACATTCTATCCTGGATCAACGCGCGCGTGCCGAAATAGCCGTTGCGCGCATCAAGCGCGCGAAGCCGAAGCGGCGCCGACGGACTTGCGGCCCGAAACGCCTGAGGCGCAACCGTAGAAATAGGATCGCTCGCGCACGTCGAGGCCCTGTTGGCGCAGAGCTTCGGCGAAGCCGGAGCAATCACGAAAGTTCGTGCAATAGGTTCCGATCATCGCGAAATCCTGCGCGCCGCGCAGAAACGTGCGCTCAATCAGCGGCAGCAGGCTTTTGAGGTGAAAAAGGTAGAGCGGGCGAAACGCCCAGCCGCGCGGGTCCGATGCTTCGACAAAGGAAAAGCCGCCTCCGGGCTTCAGGACACGCGCCACAAGGCGTGCAAGAGCAGATTGCTGATCGGCGTTGAAGGTCTTGAGGCCGAACGTGGAGATGACGAAGTCCGCGCTCGCTTCGGTCAAATTGCTGGCGAGGACGTCGTCTTCGATGAAGCTTATGCGGCCCTGGCGCTCTTTGTGCGGGCGCGCCATGGCGAGGCGATGCATGCCGGTGGAGATGTCGACGGCGGTGATCGTTTCCACGTTCGGAAAACGCTTCAAGAGATGCGGCCAGGCTTCGCCTGTGCCGGCCATCAGATCGTAGCCCAGCGCGTGCTCCGGCAAGTCCGGCAGCGCGGCCACGCATTGCGCGCGCCAGCGTTCGGTGAATCCCAACGAACAAATGTAGGAAAAGCCGATATAGCGCGCCGAGCAGCGATCGAAGACACCCTTGACGAAGGCGGGATCGTAGATGTCGGCCGGGACCGCGGCGCGCGAACGCCCAGGCGCTTCGCTCAAAACGGCATCTTGAATCCCGGCAGCATGCCCATGCCGCCGGAGATGCCCTTCATTTCTTCGTTCTGGGCGTCTTCGAGCTTACGTCGCGCGTCGTCGTGCGCGGCCTTGATCAGGTCTTCGACGATTTCCGCTTCGTCGGGCTTCAGCAGCGAAGGATCGATGGTGAGGCCCAGGAGCGCGGTCTTGCCGGAGAGGCGCACCTTGACCATGCCGCCGCCGGCGGAGCCTTCGACTTCCATCGCCTCAAGCTTCTTCTGCGCCTCGTTGATCTTGGCCTGCATGGCCTGCGCCTGGCGCATGATCTGGGAGATGTCTTTCATCGATCGGCTTCCTTCTTGCGCTTCGGCGCGCCTTGCGGCTGCGGCGCGGGCATGGGCACGACGTCGGCGCTCGCGGCCGGCGCTTCGGGCTGGCGCACGGCCATGATTTCCGCATCGGGGAAGTGTTTCAACGCTTCGGCGACAAACGGCTGCGCCTTGAGTTCGTCGAGCGCGCGCTGCTCTTCGCGCTTGCGGCGCTCCGCCAGGCTCTCGACAGGGGCGGCCGGCGCCTGCGCGTCGACACGCACGCGCCAATCTTCGTGGGCGAACTCGCTGATGAAGTTCATCAGGCGCCGCGCAAGATCCGGCGGCGCGTTCGGCGCGGGCCTCAGCACAATCTCGCCGGGCGCGAAGCGAAGCACGTGCGAACGTTCGAGCACGAGTTGCAGCTCGATCTGCCGCTCGTTCGCGACGAGCGCGACGAGGTCTTCGTAGGAATTGAGCGCGCCTTCGTATGCTCCCCCGCTAGCGGGGGAGCTGTCAGGCTGCGCAGCAGACTGACTGAGGGGGCTTGAACCGCGGCCGCCCCCTCCGTCGCGAGCTTCGCTGGCGACACCTCCCCCGTTCACGGGGGAGGACGTTCCGCGCAGCAGTCTTGCGGCGTCTTCGGGCGGGGGCAGCGTCTGCGCGGCGCAGAGGCGCACCATGGCCATTTCGACGGCGGCGATCGGATCGGGCGCGCGGCCGGTTTCTTCGAGCCCCTTGAGCAGCATCTGCCAGAGGCGCGAAAGCTGCGCGGGGCTCAGTTGTTCAGCAAGCGCCCGGACGCGCGCGACCCAATCGGCGCCGCCGATCAAACGTGCGTCCGCGCCCAAGGCCTGCGCGCGCGCGGCGTCGTGGCCGATTTCAAGCAGGTCGCGCAGGATCAGCGCCGGATCGGCGCCGCTGTCGTATTGGCTGCGCACTTCGGTGAGCGCGGTTTTTGCGTCGCCCTTGGCGATGGCTTCGAAGAGGCTGAGCACGCGGCCGCGATCGGCGAGACCCAGCATGTCGCGCACATCATCTGCGGCGACGCTCTTGCCGGGCTTCTGCACGAGCGCCTGATCGAGCAGCGAAAGCGCATCGCGCACCGAACCTTCGGCGGCGCGCGCGATCAGAGCGAGGCCGTCGGCGTCGACCTTCACCTTTTCCTTGGCGCAGATATTGGCGAGATGTTCGGCGAGACGTTCGCTGTCGACGCGCTTCAGATCGAAACGCTGGCAACGCGAGAGCACCGTCACCGGCACTTTGCGGATTTCGGTGGTGGCGAAAATGAACTTCACGTGCGGCGGCGGCTCTTCGAGCGTCTTCAGAAGGCCGTTGAAGGCCTGCGTCGAGAGCATGTGAACTTCGTCGATGATGTAGACCTTGTTGCGGGCCATGACGGGCGCGTAGCGCACGCTGTCCAAGATCTCGCGGATATCGTTGATGCCGGTGCGGGAGGCGGCGTCCATCTCGAACACGTCGGGATGGCGGCTCTCCATGATCGCCTGGCAGTGTTCGCCGCCCGGATCGAGCTCGACCGTGGGAGCGTTGATGTCGCCGCTTTTGTAATTGAGCGCGCGCGCCAGGAGACGGGCGGTCGTGGTTTTGCCGACGCCGCGCACGCCCGTCAGCATGTAAGCGTGCGGGATGCGCCCCAGCTTGAAGGAATTGGCGATGGTGCGGACCATCGCTTCCTGGCCGATCAGATCGGCGAAGGTGCGGGGGCGGTATTTTCGCGCCAGCACCAGATACCCGGGCCCAGGCGCGGAATCGCCAAACAGGGAAGCTGAGTCGTCCACGGAACGTATGTAATACGGACGGGGCCGGATTTCCCACCCCTGGGACGGGTGCAGACAGGACGGCGACCCGTACGCAACCCGTTACGGCTGCTTCCTTCCGGACCTGACCGGGTTGGCGGGGCGGCCGTCCGCCGCCTGCCTGCGGGGTGCATATCGCCCGCCTCGGGCGCCCGCGCAAGCTCAAGACCGCTCCGGCGCCGGAACAGCCGCGCCCGGTGTTTGTTTTCCTGACGCATCCGACACCAACAGGGGCCGCGAAATTCCCGCGGAAACGCAGATGTTGCGAATGATGCTGGCTGCTTGTGCGCTTGCTTGTCCTGGCGTGGCGTCGGCGCAGGATTTTCCAAGCTCGACCGTGGGCCTCGAAGTGCGGGCCGATGACGGCCAGCCGCTTGGCGAAGTGCGGCAGATCACGCGCGACCGCCACGGCCGCATCATCTCAGCGCGCCTGCCGAACGAGCCCGCCGACGCGCCGGCGGCTGCGCCCGCTCTGGTGGCCGACGCCCAGCCGCGAGAACGCATAACGGCCCGCTATCGGAGCGGCGAAGCAGAGGCGCGGCCGCGGCGCGGCGCCGGCGGAGGCGATCGGTCGCTGCGCTAGAAGCCGCGCTGCTTCAGAAATTCCGGGACATCGATGCGGCGCCCGCTTTCGCTTGAGAGCAGCGCCGCCTCGAGCATCGCGATCGCCTGCGCGGCGCCGCGCGGATCGACGGGCGGCGCCGTTCCAAGCGTGAGCGCGTCGCGCACGCCGCGATAGAAGGCCGCCCAATCGCCGCGTTCGGACGCAACGGCGCGCATGTTCCGAGACGCCGCGTCCGTCAGCACGCCCCAATCGGCTTCCGCATCGGCGCCGAAATCCGGGGCGTCGACGCGTTCGCGGCTGCGCAGACGCGCCTCCTGGGGATCGAGCCCTCGCTTGGCGAAGGCGCCGCGCGTACCGAGCACGCGCAGCGAACGCATTTCGTCGGCAGCGAGCATGTTGATGGCGAGCGAGATGCGCAGACGCCCCTTGCCCATGAGGATTTCGCAGCCGTCATTTCCCGTGCCGAGGCCGCGCTGATCGTAGACGTCGGCGCAGAGCCAATCCGGCGCGCCGAACAGGACGAGCGCCTGATCCATCAGGTGCGGGCCGAGCCCGAACAATTCTCCCTGCATGTGCGCATCGTGCCAATCGCCGCGCGCGGCGGGGCGATAGCGGTCCCAACGGGCCTGGTAGTGCACGATTTCGCCGAGCGCATTCTCCGCCATCAGTTTTTGCAGCGTGCGAAAATCGGCGTCCCAGCGCCGGTTCTGATAGACGGTGAGCATCCGCCCGCGCGCCTGCGCAAGCCGGATCAGCGCCAGCGCCTCGGCGCTGGTCGGCGCGAACGGCTTGTCGACGACGACGTGCTTGCCCGCTTCGAGCGCCGCGCGGACGTGGCCGGCGTGCAGATGATCGGGCGTAACGACAATGGCGAGCTGCACGTCGTCGCGCGCGCAGAGCTCGTCGAGATTCCCCAGCACGGCGGCGCCGGGAAAATCGGCGCGGGCCTCGGCGGCGCGGCTGGTGACGATGGCGGCGATGTCGATGCCGGCGCAAGCGATCAGCGGCGCGTGCAGCAGCCGCCCCGCCAATCCGTAGCCAATAAGACCGGCCCTGATCCGCATGGGCCGGTCTTAGAGCGGTTTTGCGCCTGGACCTAGTAGGTGTTCGGCGCCGGGGCCGCCGGCGGCATTGTGTCGGAGTCCGACGGCGCCGTGGTGGCGTCGCTCGGCGAAGTGTCGGTCGTGGTTTGGTTGTTGTAGTCCGTGGTCGGCGGCGGAGTCGGCGTTTGCGGGGCGCTTTCCGTCGGCCCCATGTAAGAGCTGGCGCCTGGCGCGGGCGCGTAGCTCGTGTTGGCGGCGTATTGCGGATTGAAGATCGCCGCGTATTGCGCGCTCGATGTCGCGAGGCCCGCGAAATTCATCTGCATCGAAGCGTCCGAAGCTGAAGCAGTTTCGGTGCTGATCATTTCGGCGGGCACGCCATGATCTTCGACGATGCGCTGCAGCCGCGCCTGCTGGCTCCGCGGCGCGCGGATGACGACCTGCTGCGTCTTGCAGACGGACGCATAATCCACGGCGAACCGCACTTTCTGATCGCGGCTCATGCTGTTGCCGGGCTCAAGCGAAACCGAGCGCTGGGCGCACACATCGGCTGCGCTCATCGGCACCCCGGAGAGCCCCATCTCCTGCACTAGCGCGACCATCTCCGGCGAAGGCGATGCGTTGGTTGCATAGTTGTCGGCCGGCGCGGGGTTGGCGCCATAGGCGTCGGCCGGTGGCGCTGTCTGCGCCTGGGTGTCCGGCGCGGTTGTGTCCGGTGCGGTTGTGTCCGGCGCCGTCATGTCGGGCTCGGCGGTCGGCGGCGGCGTCGGTTCTGTTGGCGGCGGCATCGCCGGCGGGGCGTTCATGTCCGGCGACGTCTGGGTCTGGGGCGAGGGTCCGTAAGCATCCTGGGCGGCGGCCCAGAACGGGGCCAGCGCCAGCGCTGACGCCGCGGCGGTGGCGAGCAAAAGGCGTCTCATCGCGTACTCCTTCGGTTTGGCGGGCGGGCGCGCGGGAGGGGGCGCCACGCAGGGCAACGCCCGCCATTAACCGTCGTTCCGGGAACCGCTGCCCTAGGCGGCGCGGGTGCAGCTTGACTGCGAAACCGGCGCTTCATACCTCAGAGCGGAATGGCCATTCGTGAAATCCTCACCGCGCCGAACCCGGTGCTGAAGCAGAAATCCAAGCCGGTTGAAGGTCCGGTGACGGACGAACATCGCGCCCTCATGGATGACATGCTGGAGACGATGTACGAGGCGCCCGGCATCGGCCTTGCCGCGATCCAGGTCGGCGTGCCGCTACGCATCATCGTCATGGACCTGGCGCGCGAGGGCGAAGACAGTCAGCCGCGCTATTTCGTCAACCCGGAGATCGTTTGGGCTTCGGAAGAAACCAAGCCCTATGAAGAGGGCTGTCTTTCGGTTCCGGAAATCTTCGACGAGGTCGAGCGCCCGGCGCAGGTGAAGCTGCGCTACCTCAATTATGCGGGCGAGCAGATCGAGGAAGACGCCGAAGGTCTGTTCGCGGTCTGCATCCAGCACGAAATGGATCACCTCGAGGGCGTCCTCTTCATCGATCACCTGTCCCGCCTGAAGCGCGAAAGCGCGCTGAGAAAGCTGCGCAAGGCCAAGCTCGAGCAGTCCGCCGGCGCCTGATTTTCGGTTAACGCGCCGCCAACAAGAGCAGCGCGGTTAGAGTCCCTTTAACGGGTTCGGTTGTATCCGGGGCTTTCACCGGACACGCCCTGATGTCTGTATTGGATCAAGACGGCCTGCTGGCGGAAGTGGTGCAGCGCTTGCGCGCGGCGGCGACGGAGGACCGCACCTTCGACGCCGCGCAGATGCAGCTCATCAATCTGCCGGAGATCATCGCCCGGGCGGGTTCGCAATGGCCTTTGCTCAAGGACCGGATTCGTCTGGGGTCCGTCTCGTTCCTCAAGGGATGTCTCGAGGAAGACGATCTCGTCATTCCGGCGGGCAACGGCTTTCTGATCATCTTTGCGCGCGGCGATCCCGCGCTGCTGAAAAGGCGCGCCGAAGAGCTGCGCTCGATGCTGCTCGAATTCTATCTGGGCCAGGACGGCTTCAAGAACCTCGGCATCAAGGTCGAGCATCGGCAGATTTCCTCCAAAGAGATCCACGCCATCATCGCGCCGCCGCCGTCGCCTTCGGCGGCGCCGACGACGGATTCGTGCCTGTTCGCACCGGTGTGGACGCCGGGCCCGCAGGTCATCGCCAGCTATTTTTGTTTTCCCGCGCACCATGAGCAGGGCGGGCCGCGCTACGGCTATGATGAAGGCTTCGCCGAAGACGGCAAATTCTGGAACCGCGACTATTGCAGCCTCGATCTGGCGATGCTCGACATTATCGAGGCGGCGCTTGCGCGCTATCGCCCTGAAGATACGCGCCCGGCGATCGGCGTGCCGGTGCACTCGACAACGATGCAGAACCGGCTCGGGCGCGCCGCGTATCTGGAGCGCCTGGGCAAGATCCCGCATCAGCAGCTGAAACACGTGTACGTCAAAATCGCCGAGATCGAGCGCGGCGCGCCGATCATCAACCTCGCCGATTGGGTGGGCATGCTGCGTGCGCGCGTGAAGACGGTGCTGCTCGAGTTCCACTACAGCGATGTGACGCCGGCGAACCTGATGCAGATCGGAATATCGGGCGCCGGTTTCCAGGCCCCGCTCTCCTGGAGCCGCGAAAGCGCGGATCCCAATATCGCCGTGCGCCAGATGACGCGCTGGGGCGAGGCGCTGTCGCGCCAGCGGTTGCGCTTCTTCGTCGACAATCTGCGCCGTCCCGGACTCATTCGCGCCGCCGCCGACGCCGGCGCGAACCTCGTCACCAGCGACAATTTCTGGCCGTTTGAGAAATGGCCCGGCGCGGTGGTTTCGGCGCAGGCGCCTGCGGCCGCCGCGCAACGGCTTTAAGACTTCGGCGCATCGCGGTCGCGCGCGGCGCCCGCGCTGTCGGAGAAGTATTCGAGTTCGGCGTTGAGAGCTCCGCCGAGCAGAAAAATCATTGCGCTTACATACAGCCAGAGCATGAACGCCACGACGCTCGCGAGCGAGCCGTAAGCGGCGCCGAAACTCGGCAACGCGCGCAGCGCCAGCGTGAACACGCTCGACGTGACCACCCACAGGACCGGAGCGCCGATCGAGCCGGGCCACAGCCAGCGCATCGGCGGCGGGCGGCGCAGCGGCCCCCAACGATACAAAGCTGTCGCCGCGATTGCGGCGCCGGCGCCGAGAATCGGCCAGCGCAGCATGAGCGTCCAAGTCTCGGCGCTGGCGCTGAGGCGCAACCGCGCGAGGACCAGCGGCGCGCCGCCCAGCAGCAGCGCGGTGAACGTCACCATGGCGACGCCGCCCAAGGTGAAAAGACCGGCCACGACGTATTGGCGGAACCAGCGGCGCCGCTCGGTGCGGCGATTGACGATGGTGAGCGACAGAAGCAGCCAGCGCACGCCCTGCAGCGCGCTCCACAGCGAAAGCGCGATGTTGAGCAGCCCGCCGGCGAAAAGCGCTCCACGGTCGATCGCGAGCAGGCGCCGCACCTGATCATCCAGGATGTCGAGCACGGCGTCCGGGGCGATTCCGCGCAGCGCCTGCAATTGGTCCGCCAGGAACCGCGGATCGCCGAACGCAGCAAACAGCGCCAGCGTGGCGGCCAGCCCGGGGATGATCGCCATCAGCGCGAAGAAGGCGATGCCGGCGGAAACCAGATTGAGGTTGGCGCGGCGCGATGCGCTGCGCACCTCCCTGAAAACGCACCACCACTGCGCGAGGCTGAGCGAGGCGGGGCTGTACGGGCGCTGCATGCCGGGCAAAGCTGGCGCTGCGGCGCCGGTTCCATTGCTTCCGGTGGTCGAACTGAGGCATGTCGGCGCGCATGCGCCTCGCTTTCATGGGTTCGCCGGATTTCGCAGTGCCGAGCTTGGCCGCCCTGCTCGACGCCGGGCACGAAATCGCCTGCGTCTATTCGCAACCGCCGCGTCCGGCCGGGCGCGGCCAGCAGGAGCGTAAGACGGCGGTGCATGATTTCGCCGAGGCGCGCGGCTTGCCCGTGCGCGCGCCGAAGAGCTTGAAGGGCGCGGACCAGCACGCGCAATTCGCCGCGCTTGGTCTCGATGCGGCGATCGTCGCGGCGTATGGCTTGATCCTGCCCAAGCCGATCCTCGAGGCGCCGCGTTTGGGGTGTCTCAATCTGCATGGCAGCCTGCTGCCGCGCTGGCGCGGCGCCGCGCCGATCCAGCGCGCCGTGATGGCCGGCGACGACGTGACCGGCGTCGATGTGATGCAGATGGAGGAGGGCCTCGATACGGGGCCGGTGTTCGCGCGCGCGCAAACGCCGATCGACCCCGATGACACGGCGGGAACGCTGCACGATCGCCTCTCGGTGATGGCGGCGCGGCTGATCGTCGATGCGCTGCCCGAGATCGCCAGCGGCGCGCTGACGTCGCGCCCGCAGAGCGCGGAGGGCGTGACCTACGCGCACAAGATCACGGCGGCGGAAACCCGAATCGATTGGGCGAAACCCGCGCGCGAGATTGACCGCCTGATCCGCGGGCTCGCGCCGTTTCCCGGCGCCTGGTTCATGCTGGGAGACATGCGCGTCAAGGCGCTCAACGCGCGATTGGGGCGCGGCGAAGGCGCCGCCGGCGAAGCGCTTGACGATGCGTTCCTGATCGCCTGCGGCGAAGGCGCGGTGCGCATCACCGAAGCGCAGCGCGAAGGGCGCGCGGCGATGACGGGCGCGGATTTCCTTCGCGGAACGCCGGTTCCCGCCGGAACCCGGCTGGATTGAAGACGCGGACGCGAGCCGGTAGGCTCACGCACAACATGAGGGCCTGGTTCATGCGCGCACGCACTCTGATCGTCTTCGCCGCATTGGCGCTCGCGGCCGCGTGCAATCGCGACGCGCCGCAGCAAAGCAGCGCCGCGCAGGGACCGCAGCTTGAAGCGCCCGCGCCGGAAGCCGAGCCCGCGCGCGCGTTCATGCCCGCCAACCCCGCCGCGACAGCGGCGTCGGGCGCGCTGACCATGTCCATCACCACGCGCATGCCGGACGCCGCTGAGGCCGAACAAGGCGCGGCCGCGCATGACGTGCTGATGCTGACGGGCGCCAATCACCTCGTGCTTGAGGCGGAAACCTACAGCACCGTTTCGCCGGCGACGCAGGTGGACCGGCAGACCGTTCGTGCGCTGATGGCCTTGCCCGTCGACGCCGCGCAGCTCGTCGTCTACAAAGTGTCGAGCGAAACCAAGCCGGAGAGCGGACAAGGCGTGTGCGGCGCGGACGCGCCGGCCTACGTGCTGGTCTGGGAGCCGGCCACGCCGGGCGACGCCAGTCTCAAGATCATGGGCGTGACCGCCGCGGCGCCGGGGCAATCCGGCGCGCACGCCTGCCCATCCCTGATCTACAGGCGGCAATAGGCTCGCGTGCGCTACAAGCTCATGCTCGAATATGACGGGGGCGCATTCCAGGGCTGGCAGCGTCTCGCCGAAGGCGTCAGCGTGCAGGGCGTGTTGGAGCAGGCGGTGCGCAAGCTCACCGGCGCCGATGCGGACGTGGTGGGCGCCGGGCGCACCGACGCCGGCGTGCACGCGCGCGGACAAGTGGCGCATGTCGATATCGCCAAGCCGCTCACCGCGCATCGCCTGCGCGACGCGCTCAACGCCCTGGTGCGGCCATTTCCAATCGCCGTGCTGGAGGCGCACGAAGCTCGTGGCGATTTCCATGCGCGCTTCGATGCGCTGCGCCGCGTCTATCTCTATCGCATCGCCCATCGCCGCGCGCCGCTCGCGCTCGATCGCGGCAAGGCCTGGCACGCACCGCGCCCGCTCGACGTCGACGTCATGCGCGACGCGGCGCGCCGGCTCGTCGGGCGGCACGATTTCACCACGTTTCGCGACAGCCAGTGCCAGGCCAAGAGCCCGGTGAAAACGCTCGATCGCTGCGAGGTGCTGGTCGAAGACGACAGGATCGAGATCTGGTGCGAGGCGCGCTCGTTCCTTCACCGGCAAGTGCGTTCGATGGTCGGCACGCTGGCGCAGGCGGGCGTCGGGCGCATGAGCGCCGATGACGTGGAGGCCGCGCTCGCCGCGCGTGACCGCGCGCGCTGCGGCGCGGTGGCGCCGCCGGACGGCCTCTATCTGATGCGCGTCGACTACTAGCGCCGGCCGCCGACGATCGCGCTCCGGCGATGATGGCGCGATGCGGCCTGCCCTTCAGCCCATTTCGTCGAAATACTTGCGCAGCACGATCTCGTAGCAACGCGCGAGATCGCGCACATCGTCGACGCGCACGTGCTCGTCCACCATGTGGGCGCTGGCGTTGCGCAGGCCCAGTTCCGCGACCGGGCAATAATCCTTGATGTACCGCGCGTCCGAGGTGCCGCCGCTGGTGGAGAGCCTCGGCGTCAGCGCAAAGCTTTCGCGCGCGGCGGCGACGATGAGGTCGGTGAACGGTCCAGGCTGGGTGTAGAAGGGCTCGCTGCGGGAGCCGACCGCGATCTCGGCGCGAACGCCGCATTGGGCGGCGCGGCTCGTTACGGCGCTTTCGATCCAGGAAAGCAAATCCTCGCTGCTGTGCGCCGTGTTGAATCGAATGTTGAGTTTGGCGCTTGCGCGCGCCGGGATCACGTTGTGCGCGGGATTGCCGACGTCAACGGTCGTCACTTCGAGGTTGGACGGATCGAAGCCCGGCGCGCCGTCGTCGAGCGTGCGCGCCTTGAGCGCGTGCAGCGCGTCGATGAGCGGGGCCACCGGATTGAGCGCCCGCCGAGGGTACGCCACGTGTCCTTGCTTGCCCTGAAGCGTGATGACGACGTTCAGGCTGCCGCGCCGCCCGTTTTTGATCACGTCGCCGACATGATCCTCGCTGGTCGGCTCGCCGACCAGGCAGTGATCGAGTTTCTCGCCCTCGGCGGCGAGGGCCGCGAGCACGCGCTTCGTGCCGTTCACGGCGGGACCCTCTTCGTCGCCGGTCAGCAAGAAAGAGATCGAACCCGCAGGCGAGGCGCTGGCGAGATAACGTTCGGCGCCGGAGATCATCGCGGCGACGGCGGTTTTCATATCCGCCGCGCCGCGGCCGATCAGCAACTCGCCGCGCACTTCGCCTGCGAAGGGATCGACGCTCCAGCCTTCTCCCGGCGGCACCACGTCCAAGTGCCCCGCGAAACAGAAATTGCGCCCGCTTTCGCCGCGCCGGGCGTAGAGATTCTCGACCTCCCCAAACCGGTAGCGCCGGACGCGAAAGCCCAGGCGCTCCAAGGCGCGCTGCGCCACATCCATGGCGCCCGCATCGTGCGGCGTCACGCTGGCGCAGCGGATCAAATCCTGAGCGAGAGCGAGGGGATCGGTCATCTGCATCCAAATCGCGGGCGGGCGCATCTCAGACAAGAGCGGCGCGCGCGCGCGCGCAAGAGGCGGAGGGACGCCCCATGCGGAATTTTGCGGTTTTGACGGTGCTCGGCTTCGTGTTGTCCACAGCCCCATGCTGGGCCGAGACGATGGACGCGATGTTCGGCAACACCGTCACCGTCACGCATCCCGACGGTGCGGTGGACCGTTACTATTTCGAGCCGGATGGCTCCTTCGTCGAGCGCGCGGCCAACGGCGAAAGCGTTTCCGGCCGCTGGACCCGCCGCGCCGGAGAGGTCTGTCTTAGCGTCGCGGAGCGCGAGGATTGCGCCGCGCTTCCGGACGACAAGGCGGCCGGCGACGCCTGGGTCATGGAAACCGGCGGCGGCAGCCTCGCCATCGCCATTGTGCCCGGACGCGGCTAGGCGGCGCGGGCCGAGGAGGCGACGGCCAGCAGCTTGCGGCGCATCGAGGCGCCGGAAACGGCGTCGCGAGTGCGAACGCCGCGAAAATGAGGATGAGGCCCGGGGGCGGTCGCGCCGTGCTTCAGTCGCGCAATAACTCGTTAACGCCGGTCTTGGCGCGAGTCTGCGCGTCGACCCGCTTGACGATGACGACGCAGGCAAGGCTCGGCCCGCCCTTGGGATCGGGCAACGCGCCGGGCACGACGACGCTGTAGGGCGGGACCTCGCCCCGAAACGTCTCGCCGGTGGCGCGGTCGATGATCTTGGTCGATTGCGAGATGAATGTGCCCATCGCCAGCACCGCGCCCTGGCGGACGATCACGCCCTCCGCCACTTCCGAGCGGGCGCCGATGAAGCAATCGTCCTCGATGATCGTCGGCCCCGCCTGCAGCGGTTCGAGCACGCCGCCGATGCCGGCGCCGCCGGAAAGATGCACGTTGCGGCCGATCTGCGCGCAGGAGCCCACGGTCGCCCACGTGTCGATCATCGCGCCTTCTTCGACGCGCGCGCCGATATTGACGAAGCTCGGCATCAGCACGGCGTTCCTGGCGATGAAGGCGCCGCGCCGCACGATCGCGCCGGGCACGGCGCGGAAACCGGCTTTCTGGAACGAAGCTTCGCTCCAGCCGCGGAATTTGGACGGCACCTTGTCCCACCATGGGCCGGGCGATGGCGCTTCGACGACGCTGTTCGCCGCGATCCTGAACGAGAGCAGCACGGCCTTCTTGAGCCATTGATGCGTCGTCCAAACCCCGTCTTCTGCGCGCTCGGCGACGCGCGCCTCGCCATCATCGAGAAGGTCGAGCGCGGCTTCGACGGCTTCGACATCGGCGCCCTTATCGCCGGGCGAAAGGCTCTGGCGCCGCTCCCAAGCGGCGTCGATCTGTGCGGCGAGGTCGGCGTGCTTCATGAAAGAGAGCTAGCCTGCGCTGAAAGGCTTGAAAAGAGATGCGCGCGCGGGAAGTGGGGTCAGCGCCCCAGGAATTCTCGCAAGAGCGATTTCAAGTCGCGCGCGTAGTGGTGCACGTAGGCCGGCCGCGGTTCGGGATGGACCGCGCCGACCAGTGCGGTGATGAAGCCGAGTTCGGCGGCCGGCATCAGATTGCGCAAGGTATCCTCGACCAGGATCGCGCGCGGCGGTTCCAGGCCGAAATGCGCGATGATGCGCTCGTAGCCTTCGCGCTGCGGCTTCGGCGCGAGGCCGCCGACCTCCACGTCGAACACGCCATCGAACAGGTCGTCGAGTTGGAGGCGCTTGAGGATGCGCTCGGGGTGGCCTCCGCCGCCATTGGTGAACACGAGCTTTCGCCCCGGCAGGGACTGGATGAGCGCGCGCAATTCAGGGTCGGGATGGACCAGATCCTGATCGACCTTGTGCACGTCGTTCAGGAAATCCGCCGCGTTCACGCCGTGGTGGCGCACAAGGCCGACGACCGTGGCGCCGTATTCAATGAAATAGCGCTCGCGCAGAACCACCGCTTCGTTTGCGTCAACACCGGTTGCGCCGGCGATGTAGGCGGTCATGCGGTCGCCGATCGCGTCATAGAGGGCGCTGTCGACGGGATAGAGCGTGTTGTCGAGATCGAACACCCAATCGCGCACGCGCGATGGCCAGGAGGCGGAGCTCATCGATCGCCGGACGAGTTCGTGTCCGGCGGAGCTTCGGCGGGCGCGAGGCCGCGATGGCCCTGGTCCGTGCGCGTCACATCGGCGCCGGCGGTCGTCGAGCGCAATTGGCGCGGCTGTTCGCCGGCGCCGAGGAAGTCGCGTTCTTCGAACTCGACGACGAGTCCCTCGCGTCCGCGCGCGGAGATCGGGCTGAACAGGCCGGTGTCGTAATAGCGGGCCTCGCAGTCTTCGCGGCCGAGGATGGCGAAGCGGGCGGGGCTGGTGCAGAAACTTTCGCCGCCGGCGGCCAGATAGCGCGGGCCTTCGTCGGTCTCGAGCGCGGCGTACACGTAATAGACGTCCTGGATCAGCGCTTCATCGAGCGTGCGCACGCAGCCGCCGGGGCCGAGCTGCCACCAGCCGCGGCTTTCCCAGCCCTCGCCGCGCCGCCGCGCCACCGCGGTCCAGACGCGGCCGCGCGTGCGATTGCAAAGCGTGAGCCCTAGCTGATCGGCGCGCCGGCGCGCGGCGGTTTCGAGCGCATCGATCAATTGATTGGTGCTGGCGTTGGGTTGGAGGCGGGCCGCGGTGCGGAACTGGGCGATCGCCTGGCCGATGCGGCGCGGATCGATGCCGCCGCGGGGGCCGTATATGTCATAGCCGGCGTCTTCGAGCAGGCGATTGAGGCCTTCCTGTTGCGCGCGCGCCAACGAATAGCCGTCAGCTTCCGCGAACGAGGTGCGCCAGTTGTCGCGCTTGTTGATCTGCACGCGCCGGAAATGGCGTTCCTCGAGCCCCATGTTGGCGCATTGCGGCGGGTTCTCGATCGCGAACGAAGCGCCGGGATCGACGCAGAGCGTGGCATCGCCGCCCCATTGCCGGCGCCCGCCGTGGTGCGCGCTCGACGTGCGGGCGTAGAGATAGTGGGTGCCGCGCGCCAGCGGCGCGGCGACGGCCAGCCGGCACTCGCCAGGACGCAAGCGGATCCAGCCCTGCACCAGGATGGCGCGTCCGTCCGGGCGCGCGGTCGCCGCTTCAAGCACGTAGCTCGTCTCGTTGCAGATCGACCAGCCGGCGGGCGCGCGCTGCTGCGCAATGGCCGACGCCGCAAAGGCCCCGCAGGCGATGACGATGGCGAGCGCGAGCATCGTGCGCCCGCGCCGCTCGCTCAACGCGCGCGTAAGCGCCTCAATGAATGAGCGTGCCGGCGCCATGCTCGGTGAACAGCTCCATCAACAGCGCGTGGGGTTGGCGCCCGTCCAGGATGACGGCGGCCTCGACGCCGGATTCGATCGCGGCGATGCAGGTTTCAAGTTTCGGAATCATGCCGCCCGAGGCGACGCCGGTTTCGATCAGCTTGCGCGCATCGGCCACGCTGACATCGCGGATGAGACCGCCATTCTTGTCGAGCACGCCGGGAACGTCGGTGAGCAGCAGGAAGCGCTTGGCCGAAAGCGCGCCAGCGATGGCGCCCGCCGCGGTGTCGGCGTTGATGTTGTAGGTGGCGCCGTCTTCGGCCACGCCAATCGGCGCGACCACCGGGATGTAATCTTCCGGCGCGTTGATCAGCGCCTGGATCAAAGTGGGATCCACATCGGTCGGCTCGCCGACGAAACCGAGATCGACGGCCTGTTCGATCATGCTGTCGGGATCCTTGCGCGTGCGGACGGCCTTCGTCACCGTGATCAGGCGCGCGTCCTTGCCGGAGAGACCGACGCCGCGCACGTCGGCCTCGCGGCCGGCGGCCGTGATGAGGTGCGCGAGTTCCTTGTTGACGCTGCCGGACAGCACCATTTCCGCCACTTCCATGGTGTCGGCGTCCGTCACCCGGAGGCCGTCCACGAATTGAGATTTGACGCCCGCCTTCTCCAGCATCCGGCTGATCTGCGGCCCGCCGCCATGCACCACCACCGGATGGATGCCGACCAGCTTCAGGAGCACGATGTCTGCGGCGAATTTGCGCGCAGTTTCGGCGTCTCCCATGGCGTGG
>DASZQK010000066.1:0-23163 GCA_035549695.1 Caulobacterales bacterium
ATGCGTTCCTATGGACCGCCGGCGTCCTTGCCGGCAACCGCTGTCGCCGCCCGGGGTTGACGCACTCCAAGCGGCGGCGCACAAGCCCGCCTTTCCCAAACTTAGGACGCCAGAAAGCACGCCCATGAATCCCGCCGAAAGCCACATTCTGCCGGTCTATTCGCCGCCGGAAGAACGCTTTGTGCGCGGCGAGGGCTGCTGGATTTTCGACGACAAGGGCGAGCGTTATCTCGACTTCATCGCCGGCATCGCGGTGAACGCTTTGGGGCATGCGCCGCCGGTGCTGGTGAAGGCGCTGACGGAACAGGCGCAGAAGCTCTGGCACACCTCGAACATGTTCAAGGTCGTGGGGCAGGAGACGCTGGCGGAGAAATATACGTCGAGTTCGTTTGCCGACGTGGTGTTCTTCACCAACTCCGGCACGGAAGCGATCGAAGGCTCGCTGAAGCTCGCGCGCAAATATCACACCGCCAACAACAATCCCGAGCGCATCGACATTATCGGCTTCAACGGTTCGTTCCACGGCCGCTCCTATGCGGGCATCAATGCGGCGGGCAATCCGTCTTATGTCGAAGGCTTCGGGCCGCTGCTGCCGGGCTTCAAGCATGCGCCGTTCGGCGACCTCGACGCGGTTGCAAAGCTGATGGGGCCGACGACGGCCGGCATTCTGGTCGAACCGATCCAGGGCGAAGGCGGCGTGCGCGCGGCGCCGGAAGGTTTCCTCGCGGGCTTGCGTGCGTTGTGCGAACAGCATGGCGCGCTGCTGATCTATGACGAAGTGCAATCGGGCGCGGGCCGCAGCGGCAAGATGTGGGCGCACGAGTGGGACGGTGTGCCGCCGGACGTGATGGCCTGCGCCAAGGGCATAGGCGGAGGCTTCCCGATGGGCATGTTCATGGCGACGCGCGAGGCCGCCAAGGGCATGACCAAGGGCGTGCACGGCTCGACGTTTGGCGGCAATCCGCTGGCGATGGCCGTCGGCAACGCGGTCTATGACGAACTCTCGAAGCCGGAATTCCTGGCGCATGTGCGCGACATGGCGAATGCGTTCGGGCAGGCGCTGGAAGGACTGAAGGACCGTCATCCTCAGCTGGTGCTCGAAGTGCGCGGCAAGGGCCTGCTGCGCGGGATCAAGCTTTCGGTCGACAACAAGCGCATCCAGGGCAAGCTCAGGGAACGCAAGCTGCTCGTGGGCGTGGCCGGCGATAATGTCGTGCGCTTCGCGCCGCCGCTGATCGTGGATCAGGCGCAGATCAGCCAGGCGATCGATATCGTCGACACGGTGCTGGCGACGCACATGGCCG
Organism: Caulobacterales bacterium; assembly: GCA_035549695.1. GTDB lineage: Bacteria > Pseudomonadota > Alphaproteobacteria > Caulobacterales > Aquidulcibacteraceae > Vitreimonas. The sequence continues at coordinate 1,305 of DASZQK010000066.1, forward strand.
AGGCAGGCGCGTGAAGGCGTCTTCTGCGCCGCGGCACTTTCTCGATCTCGCGCCGATTCCGCGCAGCGAGCTGCGCGCGATCCTCGATGAAGCGCATCGCCGCAAAGGCGCGCGCGCCGGCAAGCTGAAGGGCGCGGCGGACGACGACCGCCCGCTCGAGGGCGCGACGCTCGCCATGATCTTCCAGAAGAACTCGACCCGCACGCGCGTTTCGTTCGAGATGGCGATGCGCCAACTCGGCGGCTCGAGCCTGATGATGAGCGCGGCCGACACCCAGCTCGGGCGCGGCGAAAGCGTCGAGGATACGGCCAACGTGCTCTCGCGCATGGTCGATGCGGTGATGATCCGCGCCAATTCGCATCAGGACGTCGTGGATTTCGCCGCGAAGTCATCCGTGCCGGTGGTCAATGGCCTCACCGATCTCTCGCATCCGTGCCAGATCCTCGCCGATCTGATGACGATCGAAGAGCGCATGGGCGATGTGCGCGGCAAGACGATTGCGTGGCTGGGCGACGGCAACAATGTCTGCACCAGCTTTATTCACGCTGCGGAGAAGTTCGGCTTCACGCTGAACATCGCCACGCCGGTGAATTATGCGGCGCGCACGCAAGAGGTGGAGGCCGCGCGCAAGGCTGGCGCTTCCATCAATGTGAGTCATGATGCGAAGAAGGCGGCGGAGCGCGCCGATATCGTTGTCACCGATACGTGGGTGTCGATGGGCGATGTCGACAAGGACGCGCGCATGGCGGCGTTTCCGCCGTTCTCCGTTACCGACGAGCTGATGGCGCGCGCGGCGAAAGAGGCGATCTTCCTGCACTGCCTGCCGGCGCATCGCGGCGAAGAGGTGAGCGCCTCCGTGATCGACGGGCCGCAATCGGCGATCTGGGACGAAGCGGAGAACCGCCTTCACGCGCAGAAAGCGGTGCTGTTGTGGTGCTTCGGGAAAATCTAAGTTGGTGCTCCCCCGTTTACGGGGGAGCTGTCGCGCGAAGCGTGACTGAGGGGGCGGCGTGCGGCTGCCCCCTTCGTCGTGAGCTTCGCTCTCGACACTTCCCCCGCAAGCGGGGGAAGATATGAACGCGGACGACATCGTCGCGCCGTTCAGTCTGGATGCGGCGCCGGTGCGCGGACGCATTGCGCGGCTGGGCGCGGGAGCGCTCGACCCGATTTTGCGGCGGCATGATTATCCGCCGCCTGTAGCGATGCTGCTGGGCGAAGCGCTGACGCTGGCCGCTCTCGTGGGCGCGCTGCTGAAAGTCGAGGGCCGTCTCGTCGTGCAGGCGCAAGGGGACGGGCCAGTGCCGCTGCTGGTCGCCGAGCATCGTTCTGACGGCGGGCTGCGCGGCTATGCGCGCCTGGCAGACGGTGCGGCGACGGCGCTGGCGCGATCGCATCGCGTGCCGCCGGCGGAATTGCTGCAATCGGGACAATTGGTGCTGACGATCGATCAAGGCGGCGAAGCGCCCACCTACCAGGGCGTCGTGCCGCTGGAAGGCGAAACACTCGCGCGTTGCGCCGAAAACTATTTCCAGTCCAGCGAGCAGACGCCTTCGCGCGTCCGTCTCGCCGTCGGCGAGGTGCAGGGCGCGCATGGCCCCCGGGCCTGGCGGGGCGGCGGCCTGCTGATGCAGCGTATCGCCGGCGACGCCCTGCGCGGGGACACGGATGAGGACTGGTCGCGCGCACGCATCCTGTTCGACACGGTGGGCGATGACGAATTGATCGATCCGGAGCTCGCGGCGGACCGTTTGCTCTATCGGCTGTTTCACGAAGAAGGCGTGCGCATGGGCGAGATGGCGCCGCTTGCCGATCAATGCACGTGCAGCGCCGAACGCCTGTCCGGGCTGATGCGCAGCTTCACCGCCGAAGAGGTGAGCGATCTGATCGAGCCAGACGGCAAACTGCACGCGCGCTGTCAATTCTGCGCGCGGGAATATTTGATCGATCCGGAAGGATTGAAGGGCTGAGCGGCGCTTAGTTCGCCAGCCGCGACTGATACGGGCTGTCGAGCGCGAAGGCGGGTACGGCGACCTCGACCTCCTTGCCGTCGTCGATGCGCACCATGGAATAGGCGCCCATCATCAGGCCGGACGGCGCGCCGAGCGGAGCGGCGCTGGTGTAGCGGAAGGACTGGCCGGGCGAGATCACGGGCTGCTGGCCGATCACGCCGGCGCCGCGCACTTCCTGCGTCACGCCGTTCTCATCGGTGATGCGCCAGAAGCGCGACATGAGCTGGACGGCGTCCCCCGAGCGGTTCTCGATCTCGATGGTGTAGGCCCATACGAAATGGTGTTCGCTCGGCTCGGATTCGTCGGGCAGGAACTGGGGCTCGACGCGCACCAAAACGCCCGCCGTCTCCTGCTCGTACATGTCCCGACTCCCCCGCCGCTGCGCTTACTTTACGCGGTTCAGCGCCGCCGACAAATCTTCGATCACATCAGTCGGGTCTTCAAGGCCGACCGAAAGGCGGATGGAGCCGGGGCTGATGCCGATGCGGGCGCGGTCCTCGGCGCTGAGGCGCCGATGCGTGCTGGTTTCGGGATGCGTGGCGAGGCTCTTGGAATCGCCAAGATTGTTGGAAATATCCACGATTTCCAGCGCATCGAGGAAGGCCCAGGCGCCCTCGCGGCCGCCTGCCACGTCAAAGCTGATGAGCGTGCCGCCGGCCTTCATCTGTTTCTTGTGGACGGCGTAATCCGGGTGATCCTTACGGCCAGGATAAAGCAGTTTTTCCACCTTCGGGTGTTGCGCCAATGCATCAGCGATCTTCGCCGCGTTTTCGCACTGTTTCAGCACGCGCAGCTCGATCGTCTCGAGACCCTTGGCGAACAACCAGGCATTGAAGGGCGAACAGGCCGGGCCGGTGTGGCGGTGGAATTGGCGAATGCCTTCTTCGCGGTCGATGATCTCTTTCGAGGCGAGGATGGCGCCGCCCAGCGAACGGCCTTGGCCGTCCATGTGCTTGGTGGCGGAATAGACGACGATGTCGGCGCCGAGCTGGAACGGCTTCTGCAGCACCGGGCTCGCGAACACGTTGTCGACGATGAGCAGACCGCCCGCGGCATGCACGATGTCGGCGACGGCCTGGATGTCGATGCCGCCGAGCGTGGGGTTGGCCGGCGTTTCGATCAGCGCGAGCGTCACGCCGTTCTTGGCGGCGTCGCGCCATTGATTGAGGTCGTGCCCGTCGACGAGCGTCACCTTCACGCCGTAGCGGGGCAGCAGCACGTCGAGAATCCAGAGGCACGATGAAAACATGGCGCGCGCGCCGATGACGTGATCGCCGGCTTTGACATTGGCGAGGATCGCCGCGTTGACGGCGGCCATGCCGGAGCCGGTGGCGAGGCATTCCTCCGCGCCTTTGCCTTCAAGCGCCATCAGCCGCTCTTCGAACACGCGAATGGTCGGGTTGCCGTATCGGCCATAGACGTAGCCCGGAATCGCGCCGGCGAATTTCGCGTCGGCCTCGGCGGCTTCGTCATAGGTGAAGCCGGAGGTCATGTAGAGCGCCTCCGCCGTTTCCTTGTTGGGGCTGCGTTTCAAACCAGCGCGGACAAGGCGCGTGGCGAGACGGGGGGATTTCTCTTCAGACATGCTCGACTTCCCGGACCGCCGGCGTCCTCGCCGGCGGGAAACTCAACATGCGTTTTATACCGCCGGCGAGGACGCCGGCGGTCCGAAGTGCATCTGCTTGCGGGTGAGGGATTGAGCGAAACCGCCCATTCGCCTCGCTTTAGCTGCATTTATAGAAGCGCCCGCAAGCTGAGTTCAAATCGGCGCGTTTTCGATCTATCAGAGAAGGAACACGCGTCAAGCGCGGAAAAACTAAAGTGCGGGGAAGCGGATATGCGGGCGATGGCAATGGGCGCGGCATGCTTGGCGCTGTGGGGCTGCGCGACGCCTGTCGAGCGGGCGTCGGATAACATCCAGCACTATTGCCTGCTCTCGGTGCAGGAAGATGGCGGCGGGCTGGTGCAGCTCGATTTGTCGACCAACGACCGCCACTTCTACCCTGTCGGGCCGATGCCGCACGAGGTGGAGGTGTCGCCCAACAGCGTGTACGCCTACGTCTCGCAATTCGGCATGCGCGATGCAAACCATGCGATCGGCACGCCGGGCGATCACATCACGCGGATCAATCTGCTGAGCGGCGAGACCCAAAACTGGATGTTGCCGGAGGGCGTGCGTGGTCCCCATGGCGTGCGCGCGCATGGCGGGGAAGTGTTCACCAACGCCGAGATCGGCGACCGCATGGTGGTGTTCGATCAGAACACCGGCGCGGTGAAACGTACGTTCCCGCTGCCGGAATTGGTGCACCACTTTCTGTTCGCGCACGACGTGATCTACGCCTTCGCGGCGGCGAATGGGGTTTACAAGATCGATCCGCGCGACGGGCGCGTGTTGGCGCACGCGGATATCGGTTCGCCGGCGCGCAGTGTGATGATGACGCGCGACCAGAGGCAAGTGCTCGTCGCCGGGCGCGGCGAGGTGGTGTTTCTGAACGCGGGCGATCTGAGTGTCGCGCGGCGCGTGCCGGTGAGCGGCGTAACGCAGATCATTTATGCGACGTTGGATGAAGACGCTGGCCTCATCTACGCGCCGGCGCCGGGGGAGAACGTCGTCGTCGCGCTCGACCTCGCGACGGGCGCGGAGCGTGCGCGCGTCACGCCGGGCCGCACGCCGACCATGGCCGTGCCCGGGCCGGATGGGCGCGCATACATCCCAAGCGTCGGCGAAACCTACATCACGGCCGTCGATCCTCATACGTTCGCAACCACGCAAATCGGACCGTTCCAGCGGCCAAACGGGATCGCTTTCGGCAGCTGCGCGGGCGCCTAGAAGCTGGACAAAGCCGGACCGGCGCGCGAGCACCGTTTCGGAGGAGAGATTCGTGTCGGCTCAGCACGGCGTTCTGCCGGACAGCGAATTGAAGCGGGCGATCCAGCAAGGCTGGATCGCGGCGGCGAGCGATTTCATCGACGAGCAGCTGCAGCCGGCGAGCCTTGATCTGCGTCTCGGGCGCATCGCTTATCGGCTGCGCGCGAGCTTTCTGCCGGGCGCGGGCGTCTCGGTGCGCGAGCGGCTCGACGACGAAGTGGTGATGCACGCCATCGACCTGACGGACGGCGCGGTGCTGGAGACGGGGTGCGTCTATCTCGCGGAAGTGCAGGAGCGCTTCGCGCTGCCGCCGCACATTCACGGCGCCGCCAATCCGAAAAGCTCGACGGGGCGCATCGATGTGTTCACGCGCCTCATTGTCGATGGCGCGGCGAGCTTCGATTACATCCCGGCGGGGTATCACGGGCCGCTCTGGGCGGAGATTTCTCCCTGCACGTTTTCGATCCTGGCGCGCACGGGCTCGCGTTTGAGTCAGGTGCGGCTGCGGCGCGGACCGCCGCATCCAAAGCGCGAGATCGATTTCACCATGGACTTGTCGCTCAAAGGCCCGGTGGGCTTTCGCGCCAAGCGGCATTCGGGCGTCATCGATGTGGAGCGGCTGAACGCGTACGATCCGCGCGATTTCTGGGAGCCGATGGAGGCGCGGCGCGGGCGCGTCGTTTTGGATCCCGGCCAGTTCTACATTTTCGCCTCGCGCGAAAACGTGCTTATCCCAGCGGACGAAGCTGCCGAGATGGCGCCAATCCGGCCCGAGCTTGGCGAGTTTCGCGCGCATTATGCGGGCTTCTTCGATCCAGGCTTCGGCATCGCGCCGAACGAGGGACGCGCTGTTCTTGAAGTGCGCTCGCGCGACGTGCCGTTCTTCGTCGAAGACGCGCAGCCGGTCGGCAAGCTGGTGTTCGAACCCTTGAGCGGCCCGGTTGACCGGCTCTATGGCGAAGCGGGCTCGAGCTATCAGGGGCAGGGGCTGAAGCTCTCGAAGCATTTCGCGGCTTGGAGATGAGGTGGACGAGGAGGATCGTCACGCTTCCCCCGGCCGTCGTCACGGGGGGCTTTGTCCTGCTGTTTGTTGCAGCCGATGTGCTGATCGACCTTGCGCCACTCCGTGGTCGCGCGTGGTCGATCGCATTTTGGGGTTCAATGTTCGCACTGATCGCGCCCCTGATGGTTTGGCATTACAGCCTCTATAGGGAAGCGATGCGAGCGCGTGCGAGATCGCCGGGTCTCGCGCTTCTCTTCGTGGGGCCGCTGATCGCCATTTTAGCGTGGACAGCGCTTCCGCTTTCCGACGCTGTCTGGATTGTACTTATTCCGACGCATCTTAGCTATTTCGTGTCGATCTGGTGCGCGGCGCGGGAGCTCGTCCTTTATGAGGCCGGCGCCGCCGAGCGGACCTGGACTAAAGTTTTAGGCACGTTCTTGCTTGAGTTTTATTTGCCGGTCGGCGTTTGGTTTCTGCATCCGCGTATCAAGAGAATGATCGCCGCTTCGGATCAGCAAAGGGTCGTTGAGTGAGCGTCGTTGTCCGCCCACTTTATCGCTACGATTACGAGCGCTGGCGCCCGCTCTGGGATGGCTACAACGCGTTTTACGGACGCGAGGGACCGACGGCGCTGGCGGAGGAAGTGACGGAGGCCACATGGGCGCGCTTCTTCGAGGAGGAGGAGCCGGTGCACGCCTTGGTAGCCGAAGAAGGCGGCAAGCTGATCGGGCTCGCGCATTTCATCTTCCACCGCAGCACCAACACGATCGAGCCGATCTGCTATCTGCAGGATCTGTTCACGGCGCCCGAGGCGCGCGGCAAGGGCGTGGGGCGCGCGTTGATGGAAGGCGTGTACGAGCGCGCCAAGGCGCATGGCGCGCCGCGCGTCTATTGGCACACGCACGAGACCAACGCGACCGCGACGCGCCTCTACGACCAGACGGGCGAGCACTCGCACTTTGTGGTGTATCGCAAGGCGTTCTAGCGCACGTCGTTGGCGAGTTCGCGGAACAGGCCAACCACATAAGCAGTCTTGTCGCCGCCGCCGCAGCGGCGCGGCAGTGCGATTTCGGCGAAGTGGCGTGCGTCGAGATTGGGCCAATTGGCCCGTTCGTTCGCAAGCGCCGCGCGGGCGCCGCGCGCATCGCCCCTGCGCGCTTTCAGCGCGGCGAGCGTCAGCGCCGAGATCGGCGTGTTGAAGATCTGCACCGAGCGGCGCATCGTCTCGTCGGCGCGGCGGAGATCGCCGTTGTTCATGTAAAGCCAGGCCAGCCGCTCCAGCGCGACACCGCGCAGCGGGCTGTCGGCGGCGAGCGACTCCGCCAGCGCGCGTTCTTCATTGATGACGCTCTGCGGCGCGGCGGCGCAGGTGTAGGGCGTGGCGATGGCGAGCGCGCGCGCCAAAATGTGGTTGGGATCAAGTTCGAGCGCGCGATGCTGAAGTTCGAGCGCGCGGTCCAGATCGCCGGAATGCCAATAATAGAGGCTGACGTTGAACACGGTGTCGGCGTCGCCGGGGGCGAGATCGAGCGCGCGGCGCGCGTGCAGCGCCGCTTCCGCGCGGATGGCCGGCGTATCCGAGGGCGGATCGCTGCTGCCGAGATAGGCGAGCTTGTCGGCCAGCACGGAATGCGCCGGCCCGAAATTCGCATCGAGCGCGACGGCCTGGCGGGCAAGCGCGATGCGGCTTTGCTCCCAGGCGAGGCTGTCCTGCGCGTCACCGGGGACGAAAGTGGCCTGTAGGAACAATTCCCAGGCGCTCGGATCGCGGGTGGCGCGGCTGGCGATGGCGCGCCGCGCGGCGTTGTAGAGTTGCGGGCGAAGTTCGGTGGCGACGGCGGTGACGATGTCATCCTGCACGGCGAACACGTCGGCGGCGCGGCGATCGTAGTTGCGGGCCCAGAGATGGCGCCCGTCCGCGGCGTCGATCAGCTGCACATTGATGCGCACCCGCCCCTCGGCGCGCTGCACGCCGCCTTGCAGCAGATAGCGCACGCCGAGCTTCTCACCGACCTCGTGCGGATCGTCGACGCCGCGATACTGGAACGCCGTGCGGCGCGAGGTGACGGAGAGCGCGCTGATGCGTGCGAGCGCGGTGGTGATTTCGCTGGTGAGGCCGTCGGCGAAATAGCCCTGCGCGGGATCGCCGGAAAGATTCTGGAACGGCAGCACCGCCAGCGTGATGGTCGAAGCGGGCGCTGCTTCGGGCGCGCCAGGCGCCTGCAGACGCCAGGTCGCGAGCGCCACGACGACAAGGCTGAGCGCCGCCAGCGCAATGGCGCCGGCATGGCGGCGCGCCGAGCGCTGCATGCGCGCCCATAGGGGCGTTGGCGCGGCCTCGGCGGCTGACGCGGAATAGACGGCGATCTTTTCGTCGATGTGCTTCAAGCGCTCGCGCCCAATGGCGCGCAGCTTGGCGTCGGTCTTGCCCTGCACCTGATCGTGCACGGCCTCGCTGAGCAGGATCTCCCCGGGTGCGGCGAGGCTCTCGAGGCGCGCGGCGATATTGACGCCGTGGCCCAAGAGATCGCCGGACGCCTCGACCACCACGTCGCCGAGATTGAGGCCGATGCGGAATTTGAGTTCGGCGCCGCAGCCCTGCATCTCCAGGGCCGCGCGCAGGGCTTCGACCGGGCTCTGGAATTCGGCGAGGATGCCGTCGCCGGCGCGGTGAAAGATGCGCCCGTGATGCTCCGCGACCGCCGTTTCCCAGCGGCGGCGCAGCGCCGTAAGAGCCGCGAGCGCGCGCTCTTCATCGGCCTCGACGAGGCGCGCATAATTGCACACGTCGGCGGCGAGGATGGTCGCCAGACGCCGCCCGCTCTTGTCCGGCCCCATCCGTTCTCAGGCTCCCTACGATCGACGAAGGTAGCCGGGAACGTGGGCGCGCGCGAGCCTTTGCCGATGCGCCGCGCAGCGCCGCCGAAACGGCTCAGCCGGCGGGCTTGGGTGTCCGCGCCATCAGTGCGAGCGGGCGGCCTTCATTATCCTTGAAGAACGCCATCCACTCTTCCGTTCCATCCTCGTGGCGATGGATCATGTGCGGCGCATGCGTGAAGACGACGCCCTTCGCTTCGAGCGCGGCTTGCGCGGCGTGGATATCCTCGATCTGAAAGTAGATGACCGAAGCGTTGTCGGCGCCGCCTTCGCCCTGCGCGAGGAACAGGCGAACGCCGCCGCACGCGAAGAAGGCGAGGTCGCCGAAGGAATAGAGGTGGGGCAGGCCGAGAATATCGGCGTACCAGGTTCGCGCGGCGGCGATGTCGGTCACCGTGCGCGCGATTTGCCCGATCGGGCCGATCGTGGTTTGCGCGTTCATCCTTCTCTCCATGGCGGCAAGGGCGCTGGCGCGGGCGACGCCGTTCCACAAGCGAAGCTCAGCCCGGCTTGAGAGGCCGAGTTTCTGCAGCGCGTTGGCGACGTGATATTTCACGGCGTCGACGCTGATGCCGCGCCGCGTGGCGATTTCACGGCTGGTCATGCCGTGACGAACGGCATCGACGATCCGCCACTCGCCCGGCGTGAGGGCGTCGTCCGATCTGGGCCGGCCGCGTCGTCTTCCGTTCGTCATGGTGCGAGCTTAGCGAGGCGAGGGCCGATTTTCCCTCCCCCAAGCCGCTAGCCGGGCAAGATCAGTTTGGCGCTGAGACCGTGCGGCGCGCGGTTGGCGAGTTCGAGGCGCCCGCCATGGCCGTCGGCGATGGCCTGCACGATGGCGAGGCCGAGGCCGGCGCCTTCCGCGTGCGTGGAGCGCGCCTCGTCGGCGCGATAAAACGGCTCGGTGACCCGCGCGAGCAGGGCGTCGGGCAGGCCGGGGCCATCGTCGAGCACGTCGATCACGGCTTCGCCGGTGGGCGAGCGGTAGACGCGCACGACGCCTTCGCCCGCGTATTTGGCCGCGTTCTCCGCGAGGTTCCGCATGGCGCGGGCGATTTCTTCGGGCCGGCATTCGGCGACCACGGGCGCCTCCGCCTCGGCGCGCGCATTGACGCCCATGTCCTGCAATTCGCCGCAGAGCGTGCGGGCGATCTCGGCCAGATCAACGCGCTCGCGTTTTTCCTCGCTGGCGCCGGCGCGCGCGAGCGAGAGCGCCTGTTCGGTCAACAGTTCCATTTCGGCCAGCGGCGCGAGCAGGCGCTGGCGCAACGCTTCGTCCTCGATCAGTTCGGCGCGCAGGCGCAGCGCCGTGATCGGCGTGCGCAGATCGTGCGAAAGCGCCCACAGCATTTGCCGCTGGCGGTCGATCTGGCGGCCGAGCCGTTCAGCCATCGAGTTGAAGGCGGTGGAGGCGCGGCGCACGTCCTGCGGGCCGCTGACGGGCGCGTAGACCTTGGTCTCGCCCATGCCGAGCCGCCGGGCGGCGGTGGCGAGGTCCGAAAGCGGGCGGCCGATCTGCTGCGCGATCAGCGCCGCGCCGACGCCGACGGCGATCATGGACGCGAGGGCGCCGATCCAGAGATAGTCCGGCACCGGGCGCGGCGCGGGCAGCAGGGCGGTGCTGCGCAGCCATTGCGCGGGCCCAAGCCGCACGTCCACGGTGATCTGCGTGACCGGCCTGCTGCGCGGCTCGTCGGGCGGGGGATCGTCGCGGCCGGAGAGATCGCGCATGCGCGGGCGCCAGCGGAGCTGGATCGTGCGCGTGCGCCCGCGCACCTCGGCAGCCTCGATTTGCGCGGCGACGGCGCGCGCGATCGCCGCGCCCGATCCCAACGCATCGCCGGGCGCGCTCTCGCCCACCAGGTAGAAGCGCATGCCGCGATTGGAGAAGGCGCGGGCGCGCTCGGCCTGCGTCTGCGGCGTCGTCGCAGCGCGCACCTCCTGCGTGGCGTCGACGATGCGCTCGATGATGCGGTTCTCGGCCTCGCGGCGAAACGTGCGCGCGCGCTCGCTGGCGAACAGAGTGAAGGCGACGACGTGGGAAATCGCGATCGCGGCGATCGTCACCAGCACCAGCCTGCCCCACAGGGTGCGGAGGGGATTGAAAATCACGCCTTCGCTTTAGGCTTTTTCGACTGGCGCGGTGAAGACGTAACCTCCGCCCCACACCGTCTTGATCAATTTCGGCGTGCGCGGGTCGGCTTCGATCTTGCGGCGCAACCGGCTGACCTGGGTGTCCACGGCCCGGTCGAAAACGTCGGCGCCGCGGTCGAAGGCGAGATCGAGCAATTGATCGCGCGTCAACACGATCTTGGGGCGCTGCAGGAATGTAAGCAGAAGGCGATATTCGCCGGTGGAAAGTTCGTGCGTTTCCCCGCCTTCGTCGATCAATTCGCGCTCGGCGAGCTTCAGCGTCCAACGGTCGAAGCGCAGCATTTCCCCGGTGGGCGCCTCGACATTGGGCGGCAGCGCGTGCGTGCGCCGCAGCACGGCGTCGGCGCGGGCCAAGAGTTCGCGCGGATTGAAGGGCTTCACCACGTAATCGTCGGCGCCGATCTCAAGGCCGACGATGCGGTCGAGCTCCTCGGCGCGGGCCGAGAGCAGGATCACCGGGATGTGGTTGGTTTCGCGGATATGGCGGCAGAGCGAGAGCCCGTCCTCACCGGGCATCATGATGTCGAGGATGACGAGATCGATGCGGTTTTCCTTAATCGCCTTGCGCGCCGCCTCGGCGCTGTCGACGGCGATGGCGCGGCGGCCGTTCTTCTTCAGGAACAGCGCCAGCGACTCGCGGATTTCGCGGTGATCGTCGACGACGAGGATTTGCGGATCATCTGGCGCCATGGAGCTGATGTGAGCGCAGGGCGCGTAAAAATCTACTCAACTCGCGTCGCCGTCCGGCGCCAAAGCTTGCCGTGAATGGCCTGGCGACACAATTCGACATAAAACTCGGTGTTTAAGCCATAGAGCCGCCGCCTTTGAACGCGATGAGCCAGGCATCCGCTGCGGAGATTGCGATGAAGCTTTCCATGGGGTTGGCGCTGGGCCTGGGGATGCTCGGCCTTGCATCGTGCGCGACCAGTCCGGACCCGCGCCGGGACCGCAACGCCCCGCCCCCGCTGCATGCGCTGATTTCCGCCGACGCGCTCGTGTTCGCGACCTTCGACACCGACGGCGATCTTAAAGTCAGCGGCGCCGAACTCGAAGCGGGCATCACGCGCGAGTTCGCCCGCGCCGACGTCAACCATGACGGGGCGCTGCAGCCGATCGAATTCCAGAATTGGAGCAACGCCGCGCTCGGCGGGGCCAATCTGCCGCCGTATCGGCTCGACTTCGACCGCAACGTCGACAACACGATCACCGCCGAAGAATTTCACGACGAACTGGCGGCGCGCGCACACAGCTATGATGCGGATGAAGACGGCGTGCTGACCCGCGCCGAATTCATTCGCACCATCAACCAAACGCGTCCGGCCATGCACGAGCGGCGGGAGGACATGCGGCGCGGCGGCGGCCGCAGGCCGCCGGGCGGCTGACACGTTTTGGCGCATGCGCGCCGGTTGGCGACATGATCGCGACATGAGGCGGCGCTAGCGTCGATGATCCGGAGCGCCCCTCCCCGAAACGCTCCGCCGGCGCGAAACCCTCCCCCTAGCAGCGCCGGATCACAAGACGGCCGGTGCGCCCCCCGCACCGGCCGTTTTTCGTCGCATGACACACTTTGGCGCAGCGGCGACCAACGGGGGAAAACAGCCCCGGCTAAGGAAATGAGCGAGGGTCCGAGCCTATGCGCAACTGGAGGAGAGACATCCCATGCGTAAGTATTTGATCGCCGCGTCCGTCGCCGCCGTTCTTGTCGCCGGCGGCGCCGCGCTGGCGGCGAGCGGGGCGGCGGGTTCCGCGCCGGCGCCGGCCGCGAACGAGAATCATCATCGCGGCGGCATGCTGGCGCGCTTCGACGCCAATGGCGACGGCGTCGTGACGCGTCAGGAGTTCGACGCCGGACGCGACGCCATGTTCACGCGCCTTGACGCCGACAGCAACGGTTCGCTGACGCGCGACGAGATGCGCGCGGGACGTCATCGCGACGGTCATGGCCCGCGCGGCGAAGGCGGCCGCGGCCACTTCCGCGAAATGATGGCCGAGCGCGCCGATGCGAACCATGACGGCAATGTCAGCCGCGACGAATTCCTCGCCGGTCCCATCGCGCAGTTTGAACGGCTCGATGCAAATCATGACGGGGTCATTTCCGCCGATGAACGCTCCGCCGCGCGCGAGGCGGCGCACGCCCGCTTCGAACAAGCGCGCGCCGAACGGCCGAAGATCGACGCCAACGAGGACGGCCTCATCAGCCGCGACGAGTTCAACGCCGCCGGCGCCTCGATGTTCGATCGCCTCGACGCCAACCACGACGGACGCGTCACCGCTGATGAGATGAACGCCCAGCGCGGTCATTTCCGCCACGGCGGCGATCGCCAGGAGCACTAGGTCCGGCGCGCCGGCCCGGGGACTTTCCGGGCCGGCGCGTCACTCATCCGTAACCGGAGCGGTTTAACTGCAACGTGACATGGCGGTCCGGGCGCCATGAGAGGCGAGCGGCGTTGACGCTGAGGCGGTTTTGTCCATTGCCAGAAACCGCCCCGGGGCCGCCCACGGATTTATGAAGGCTGGATGACGCCATGGACGCACAAGCGCGAACCACCGAACCGACCTCGCCGGTCGCGGCGATCGTCCGGCGCGCGCGGGGTCTGCGCCGGTACTGGCCGCTCGCGGCGGCCCTGCTGGCGGTGATCGTCGGCTGGATGGTGTTCGGGCCGCACAAGACCGCCGAACCATATCGGACCGCGCCGATCGATCAGGGCGCGATCACGCGCGTCGTCAGCGCCACTGGCACGCTTGAGCCGATCGTCTCGGCCAATGTCGGCTCCCTGGTGTCGGCGCCGGTGAAGGAGATCCTGGTCGACTTCAATTCACGCGTCACCGAGGGCCAGGTGCTGGCCCGGCTCGATCCCACCACGTTCCAGCAGCGCATCGTCCAGGCGCAAGCCGGATTGGCGCAGGCGCAGGCGCAGGCCGCGGTCGCCAACGCCGACTATCAGCGCTACGAGCGGCTGAACCAGTCGGGCTTCGCCTCCGAGCAATTGATGAACCAGCAACGCGCCGCGCGCGACACCGCGCGCGCCGCCGTCGCGCAGGCCAGCGCCCAACTCGCCGCCGCGCGCACCGATCTCGATCGCGCCACGATCCGATCGCCGATCAACGGCGTCGTCGTCGATCGCCAAGTGAATGTCGGCCAGGTCGTGCAATCAAGCTTCTCGGCCGCCACCCTTTTCACCATCGCGCAAGATCTTTCGCGGCTGCAGGCCAACATCACCGTGGATGAAGCCGATATCGGCGAGGTGCGCGAAGGCATGCCGGTGCGCTTCACCGTCGACGCGTTTCCCGACACGCAATTCCAGGGCGCGGTCAGCCAAGTGCGTCAGCAAGGCGTGAGCGACCAGGGCGTGGTCAGCTACACGGTCGTGGTTCAGTCGGACAATCCCGGCATGCGCCTGAAGCCGGGCATGACGGCGAACGCCGAAATCATCGTTCAGCAGGTCGACAACGTGCTGCGTCTTCCGAACGCGGCGCTGCGCTTCCGTCCATCCGATCCGGCGCTGGCGGCGCGTGGTCAGGCGCTGGCGGGCGGCGGCGAGGCCGGCGCGGGGCAGGGCCAGGGCCGCCGCGAAGGCGGCGGGCCGTCGGCGCAGGGCGCGCCGGGGCAAGGCGGAGGCCAGCGCGGCCAGGGCGGCGGCGCCGGGCGCGGCGTCAATCAGCTCGCCGAGGCGCTACAGCTGACCGATGCGCAAAAAGCCCAGGCCACCGAGGCGTTTCAGCAAGAGATGGCGGCGGCGGGCGGTTTCCAGGCCATGGGCGACATGCCCCAGGATCAGCGCCGCGCGCTGTTTCGCCGAATACGCGAAGCGGTCATCACCCGCATCCAACCGAGCCTTACCCCGCATCAACAAGAATTGCTGGCGCAGATGCGCAGCGGCGGCATGAGCGAACAGCGCGAAGTGCGTCGGAGAGCGGTTGTATGGGTGTTGCGGAACGGCCAGCCGACGCCGATCCAGGTCACGGTTGGCGTGGCCGACGACGGGCATACCGCCCTTGTCGGCGGCGACCTCAAGGCCGGCGACGAAGTGATCATCGGCGGAGGTCCGCGCAACGACCAGCAACAGCAACGCGGCCCGATGGGCGGCGGCCCGATGGGCGGCGGCGTTCGGATCCGGGGCGGCTGATGCTGATCGACGCCCGCGATGTCGTGAAGCTCTACCAGATGGGCGACGAGACCGTGCATGCGCTGGACGGGGTGAGCTTCAACATCCCGCGCGGGGCCTATTGCGCCATTATCGGCCCCTCCGGCTCAGGCAAATCCACGCTCATGAACATCCTCGGCGGGCTTGACCGGCCGAGCGAGGGCCGCATCGTCATCAACGGCGCCGACATCGGCCAGCTCGATGACGAGGGCCTGGCGCTGTTTCGCAATCGCACGATCGGCTTCGTGTTCCAGAGCTTCAACCTGCTGCCGCGCATGACCGCGCTCGAAAACGTCGAACTGCCGATGATCTATGCCGGGATCGCGCCGCGCGAACGCCACGCGCGCGCCTCCGAATTGCTCGCCCGCGTAGGGCTTGGCGAGCGCATGGGCCATCGCCCCACTCAGCTCTCCGGCGGCCAGCAGCAGCGTGTGGCGATCGCCCGCGCGCTTGCCGGCCGGCCCGCGCTGCTGCTGGCCGACGAACCGACCGGCGCGCTCGACACCCATACCGGCAAGGAAATCCTCTCCCTGTTCGCCGAGATCAATCGCGAAGGCGCGACCGTCGTGCTGGTGACGCACGATCGCGCGGTCGCCGCCGCCACCAAGCGCATCATCGAAATGCGCGACGGCAAGATCATCAGCGACAAAGTCAACGAACCGGTGGCGGCATGATCCGCTCGGCCGATCTCGTCGGCGCGGCGGCGCGCTCGCTGCAGGCCAATCCGCTGCGCTCGGCGCTGACCGCGCTCGGCGTCATTATCGGCGTCGCCGCCGTGCTGGCCATGGTGGCGCTGGGCAACGGCTCCCAAGCCAAGATCGAAGCCAACATTTCGAGTCTGGGCTCGAACCTCATCATCGTCGTGCCCGGGGCGTTCCGCGGCGGCGGCGGCGTGCGCGGCGCCGCCGGCGGCTGGAATTCCCTCACGCTCGGCGACGCCGAAGCGATCCAGAACGAGGTGCAAGACGTGGCCGTGGTCGCGCCGGCGCAGAACAGCAACCAGCAGATCGTCGCCGGCGGCCTCAATTGGAACACGCGCATCATCGGCGTGACGCCGGCGTACCTGATTGCGCGCGACTGGCAGATCGAGCGCGGCCGCATGTTCGAGGACAATGAAGACCGCCAGGCGCGCAAGGTGGCGGTACTCGGGCACACAGTGGCCGACGAGCTTTTCCCGAACATGGATCCGATCGACCAGACCGTGCGCATCCACGGCGGGTCCTATACGGTGATCGGCGTGCTCGCCTCCAAGGGCCAGAGCGGCATGGGGCAGGACCAGGACGATCTCGTTCTCGCTCCGTTAACCACGGTGAAGCGAACAATCGCCGGCCGGAATGGCCGCGCCGACACAGTCAGCAACATTTCGGTGAAAGCGACGAGTGAGACTGCCCTTCCGCAGGTGACGGACGATATTACGACATTGCTGCGTCAACGGCATCGCACGGAGGAGGGGCAGGACGATTTCACAGTGCAGAACCTGACCTCGATCACCCAGACCATCCAGCAGACGACGCAAACGATGACGCTGCTGATCGCCAGCATCGCCTTTATTTCGCTGTTGGTCGGGGGCATCGGCATCATGAACATCATGCTGGTGTCCGTGACGGAACGGACGCGCGAAATCGGTCTCCGCAAGGCGTTGGGGGCGCGAAGCACCGACATTCTGCATCAGTTCGGTCTGGAGGCGATTTCGCTTTCCTTCGCGGGTGGAATGGTGGGGTTGGTGCTGGGGTGCGCGGCGGCTTGGGGCGTCACCTCGGCGTTCGAGGTGCCATTGGTGCTTTCACCGGTCATGGCTATGATCGCGATTGGTTTTTCGGGGCTGGTGGGGGTCGTGTTCGGCGCCTATCCGGCGTGGCAGGCGGCGCGGCTCGATCCCATCGAAGCGCTCCGGCGGGAGTGAGGAAGAAGTTCTCATGCGCTTGATGACGACGATTGCTCTGGCCGCGCTGGCGGCGGCGGCGCCGGCGGCGGTCACGCCGGCGTGCGCCGAAACCCTCGACGAGGCGATGAATGAGGCGGTGGCCTCCAATCCGGCGCTCGCCGCCCAGCGGGCGCGCCTCAGCGCCGCGCGCGAGGCGGTGCCGCAGGCTTGGTCCGAAGGGCTGCCGCAAGTCTCGTTGTCGGCCGACGCCACGCGCGACGACGGGCACGGCTCGGGCAACACGCCGCGCAACGACTCTTGGGGCGGCTCGGCCAGCGCCTCGCAATTGCTGTTCGCCTCCGGCCATTTTCTCGCCAACCTGACCGCGGCGCGCGCCGAGGTGCGCGGCGCCGTCGCCAATTACAACGCGCAGGTCGAGCAATTCCTGATCGACGTGACCACCGCCTATGCCGACGTGCGTCAGGCGCAAGCGGTCGTCGCCGCGCGCACTACGTCGGTCGAGAACCTGACGCAGCTCTACAATTATGCGCAGGCGCAGTTCGACGCCGGCGTCGTAACCCGCACCGACGTGGCTCAGGCGCAGGCGCGCCTCGCGCAGGCGCGCACGCAATTGGTGCAGGCGCAGGGGCTGATGTCGGCGTCGGTGGAGGCCTATCAGCGCCTCATCGGCCATCCCCCGTCCGACCTGCAGGCGCCCGCGGAAACGCAAGGCTTGCCGGAAACGCTCGACGCCGCGCTTGAAGTCGCCGGCCAGAACAGCCCGCTCTTGCTCGGCGCGCAGGCCAACGCCCAGCAGGCGCACGCGCTGGTCTGGTCCGCCGCATCGAATGCGCTGCCGCGGTTCAATCTCGTCGCGGGGTCCTCGGTCGGCAACAATTTCGACGATCAAGACAATCTGCCCAACACCGACCGCTTCTCATCGGACTCGGTGGGCGTGCGCATGTCCTGGAACATCTTCCAGGGCGGCCTCAATCTCTCCCGCACGCGCCAGCAGCGGGCCCTGAGCCGCGCCGCCAATCTCGATCTGGCCGACGCCCAGCGCGCGGTGCAGCAAAGCGTGACGGTGGCGTGGACGAGCCTCGCCAGCGCCCGTTCGGCCGTGGTCTCGGCGCGGGAGCAGGTGGAGGCGGCGCAACTCGCATACCAGGGCATCCAACTCGAGCGCGAGACGGGTCTGCGCTCGACCATCGACGTGCTGAACCAGGAGCAGGATCTTTTGGATGCGCAGCTCGCCTTGGCGGCCGCCGAACACGACCTGGTCGTGGCGGAACGCCAGATGCTCGCCTCCCAGGGGACGCTCGAAGCGCCGGCGCAAGCGCAGAACGGCGAGGGGCTGCGCGGCCGCTAGCGCCCGGGGTACCGGGCGGCGGTGGCCCCGCGCCAGGCGGGCGCCAACGGGTTGGGCATGGTTCTGCCGCGTACTTTGTATCGGCTAGCAATTCTCCCAGGGTTAAAATAGTCTCATCATCCGAGCTTGGCGTGGCCTCCTAGGGGGACGGATGTCGTCGCATCGCCTATTGCCAGCGTTCAAGAACGACGTGTTCGTGAGCTACGCACGCGACGACGATCAGTCGTTGGCCGGCGGCAGGGGCTGGGTCACTCGCGTCCTGCACGAATTGAGTTCGCTGATGCCCGCCCACGGCGGCTACCGGCTGGACCATGTCGTGTTCGACCGCGACGACCTCGTGCACTCCGGCAATCTCAATTCCATGATCAATGGCGAGATCGACAATTGCGGTCTCATGATCGTGTTCATGAGCGGCGCCTATCTGCGCTCCTCCTACTGCATCGGCGAGCTCACCCATTTCATGGCGCGCCCGGACTTCGTTCCGGAGCGCGCGATTATCATTGAGCGCGACAATTGCCTGGTGGAATTCGCCGACCGCATCCTGAAACGCGCCGAAGGCGAGATGCAGGGCAAGATCGCCAAAGTCGTCGAATTCGCGCGCAGCCAGCGGCGCTTTCTGTTCTGGGAGGAGCGGCTCGGCCAAAGCCACTCGCTGGGGCTCGCCTTCACCAACGACGCCGATGAGGTGAAGCGGTTCATGCGCCAGGTCGACGAACTGGCGCACGGCCTGCGCACGACCGCCGAATGGTTCGAAGACAATGGCGCGCGCGTTGCGACGAACGTGGCCGCCGAAGGCGAGATCGCGCCGAGACGAGCTTCCGTGGCGGAGCCGCGCGCGCGCGTCTATCTGGCGCTCGCGCCCGACGAATTGCGTGTGAACCGCGAGCAGATCGCCGAACGGTTGCGCCAGCGCGGCGATTGTCTGGTGCAGCCCGCCGAAAGCACGACGTTCTGGCCGCGCCTGCGCAGCGGCGCGGCGTTCGAAGGCGAAATCCGGCCGATGATCGAGGAATTACGCAACACGCCCTCGCTCTACGTGCAGCTGATCGGCTCCGGCAAGGGCGGCGCCGAGGGCATGCCGGAGGAATACATCACGCGCCAATTCAATCTCGCGCGCGAGGCGGGCCTGCGCATGATGATCCTGCGCAATCTGCAGCGCGAGCCGCGCGAGTTCTGCGCCGCCGACGCCGCCATCCTGCAAAGCGCGGGGGCGATCGCCGACACCGTGCCGAGCTTTCTCAATCGGCTCGACGCCGCGCTCGACGAGATCACCACGCCCAAGGAGCGCAAGGACACGGGCAGCGGCCGCGCGCTGTTCCTCAACGCGTCGCCCGAAGACTTTTCGCTGGCGCAAAGCGTCGCGACGGCGCTGCACGATTCATCGTTCGCCGTGTTCCTGCCGACCGAGACGGGCGCCGATTCCAAGACGGTGGCCGAGGAAACCGAGGAGAATTATCAATATTGCGACGACGCGGTGCTGCTGCGGGTGAATGCCGTGCCGAGTTGGGTCAACGCGCAATTGCGCCGCTACACGCGGGTGCGCGCGCGCCGCGACGAGCCGCTTCGCCGGTTGGGCCTGCTGCAGCCCAAGGCGAGCGCGGTGAAGCCGAGCGTGTTGGTGCAAGGGTTGGAATTCGCGGAATTTGAAGGCGCGCCCGAACCGGCGCGCGTCGCACAACAGATATCGGCGATGCTCGCATAAAAGAAAGCGCCCTCGGGGGAGGCGCAAAGTATGGTGGACAATCCCTATCCCGGGCTAAGGCCGTTCGAGCAGGAGGACTCGCACCTCTTCTTCGGCCGCGAGCTGCTGGTTCACGACATGCTGCGCCGGCTGACCAATTCGCGGCTCCTCGCGGTCACCGGTTCGTCGGGCTGCGGCAAATCCTCGTTGGTGAGGGCGGGGCTGGTCGAAGAGATCGACGCCGGCTTTGTGCCGAAGCCTGGCATGCGCTGGCGCGTGGTGATGATGCGGCCCGGCGCGGCGCCCATTTCCGCGCTCGCCAAGGCGCTCGAAGACACGATCGCCACCGGCAGCGAACTCGGCCTGCAACAGCATCATCTGCGGGCGATGCTGGACCGCGGCGCCAGCGGCCTGATCGACGTCATCAAGTCCCTCGATCCGAAGGCGGAGGCCGGGAAGCCGACCGAGTCCCTGCTGCTGATCGTCGACCAGTTCGAAGAGATTTTCCGTTACAATCACAAAGACGCCAATCGCGCGCATTGGCTTGAGCAGCGCGAGGAGGCGCAGCGCTTCGTCGAGTTGTTGCTGCACAGCGTCAAGAACGGGGCCGACCGCGTCTACGTCGTGCTGACGATGCGCGTCGATTTCCTGGACGATTGCGCCAATTTCGAAGGGCTGGCCGAGGCTGTCAGCGACGGCCAATTCCTGGTGCCGCGACTGACCCGCGAGCAGGCCGCGCGCGCGATCGCCGAGCCCGCCAAGGTGATGGGCGGCAGCGTCGACGAGGCGCTGCTGGGACGCATTCTCAACGACATGGCGACCGACACCTACCGCGAACGCGCCGCCGCGTGGGACAATCCCGACCTGCTGCCGCTGATGCAGCACGTGCTGGCGCGGATGTGGGAGATCGAGGCGTCGCGCTCCTCGGCGCCGCCGCGGCTCACGCTTGCGCTCTATGAATCGCTCGGCGGCGTCGACGGCGCGCTCTCCAAGCACCTGAACGAAACGCGCGCCGCGCTGCCCGAACGCCTGCAGGAGGTTTCGCGCCTTCTCTTCACCGGCCTCGTGCGTCCGAGCGCGGGCGTGGGCGGACGCGACATCCGCAACCCGCTGACGGTGGCCGAGGCATGCGCCTACACCGGCGCCAGCAGCGAGGAAATCGAGGCGGTCTACAAGGCGTTCTCCGGTCCGGGGAAGAATTTCCTGGTGCTGAGCGGGCGCGAGGGCCTCACCGACGATGCGCGGCTCGACATCTCGCACGAGAGCCTCATCCGCCAGTGGGACCAGCTGCAAAGCTGGACCCGCAACGAGGAATCCGACGCCGATCTTTTGAACACGCTGGTGGCGCGCGCCTATGGCGGCGACGATCCCCCGCGCGGCGCCTCGCTTGCCGGCTACCTTGAAATGGTGGAGCGCCGCGGCGCCACCTTGCCGGCCTTCATCGCCCGCACGCAGCAAAGGCGCCTGCTCGACGGCGTCACGCCCGCAGACATCATCGCCAAGGTCCGCGTCTATCTCGACGCGGGCGTGGCGGCGGAGCGGGAGAAGGCGCGCGAGGCCGAACGGCGCATGCGTCGCCGCGCGCTGACGGTGGCGAGCGTGCTCGCGGTCATGGCCGTCACTGGTTTCGGCGGCGCGATCTACGCGGCCAATCAGACCCAGCGCAACGCGGAGTGGGGCAACCGGCTGCTGGTGGAGGCGCTCGACAAGAAGGAGGCGCCGCTCGCGGGGCTGGTGCTGCTGCGCGCCTCGGAGCACCGCGACATCCTCACCGATGCGGGCCAGAGCCGCTTTATCGAGGCCGGACTTTATAGCGCCGCCGATCGGATGTTCCGCGGGCCGGTGATTTCCAGCGACAACATCAACGATTGCCCGGCGCCGGCGCCGG
>DASZQK010000067.1:0-49148 GCA_035549695.1 Caulobacterales bacterium
CGGAAATCTTGTAGGCGCCAGTGCGCGGCTTGGCGTCACGAATTTGGGCGTCGGTAAGCGGCATGGGACTCGAACTCGCAGCGCGAAGGACTCGAACCCGCAGCGGCCATGGTATTTTTCGGAGGCGGTCGAAAAAACCCCGTAAAAGACCATGGCCGCTGCGGCCCGTAATCCACAACGCGTTACCAGCAATTAGTCAACTTTTTCTTGAGAAACAGGTGGTTAACCGGTCGCTCTGGGACGACCTGGGACACTAAATGGCGGAGACGGAGGGATTCGAACCCTCGATACCCTGTTCGAGTATAACGCCTTAGCAAGGCGCCGCCTTCAGCCACTCGGCCACGTCTCCGGCAAGTCAGGGGCTTTAGCCTGCGCCGGGGGGTGCGACAAGCGCCGCCTTCGGCAGCCGGTTCTGGTTAACCGGCACGGCGCTTGCGCGAAGCGGCCTCAGAAAACTCTTCCGAGGGGCGAATTTCCCATGTCGCAGGCCGCCTGGCGCTTCCGCCGCGCCAAAACGGAGCAAACTCCGCAATATGCGCATGCCGAGGGCGAGGCCGAGGCCAATCTGGCGCGCCTGGCCGACCTTCGGGCGGCGTTCGAAATGTTCGGCGTCCCCGAAGCGGCCGCGCCCTTCCGCCCGCAGATCGAGCACGTTCAGCCCGCCAACGATCCAATGCCCCGCGCGGCGTTTCCCGAGCTGCCGCGGCGGCGCGCGAAACTGGATCCTTCGATGCTGCGCACCCTGCTGAAGGGGCTCGACTGGGCGCTGGTTCTGCTGGCGGCCGATCTCGCCGCGCGCTGGTCCAGCGGGCTCGGCCTCGCCGCGCTGACGCTTGGCCAGTCCTTCGCCTTCCTGGCTTCCGCACTCTCGCTCAAGCTCGGGCTCTGGCTCACCGGCGCGTACGCCGCGGGACCGGAGCGCATCAAGGCCGAGCACGGCGTCGGCGGGCTGGCGCTGGGCGCTCTCATCGGGCTCGGCCTCGCCACGGCGATCGCGCCGGACGCGCGCGCGGCGGCGGCGATCTCGGCGGTGCTCCCGCTCGGCGCCATTGCGCTGGCGGGGCTGCATGCAGGGTTCGCTGTCTGGCTGTCAGGCGCGCACAAGGGCGGCGCCTTCGCCGAAAACGTCGTCGTCATCGGCGCCACCGAAGCGGCCGACCGCTTCATCACCCGGATCGGCGAGACCGGCGAAGCGCGCGTCGTTGCGGTCGTCGACGACCGTCTCGCGCGCGCGCCGCTTCAGGTGCGCGGCGCCCCGGTCTCGGGCAGTATCGAAGATCTGTTGGCCTGGCGCTCGCTGCCGGAGGTCGACCGCATCGTCATCACGGTTACGCAAAAGGCCGAAGCGCGCGTGCGCGCCATGATTGAAAAGCTGCGCGTCGCGCCAAATCGCATCGACCTTCTGATGGACTACGACGCCGACGCCGTGCGCGGTGCGCGCGTCGCCTCGCTGGCGCGGACGCCGCTTGCTTGCGTCTCCGGGCGCCCGCACACGGGCGCACGCGCGCTGATCAAGCGGAGCGAAGACCTGATTTTGGGCGCGGCGCTGCTGCTCGCCTTCGCGCCGTTCATGCTCGCCATCGCCATCGCCGTGCGGATCGACAGCAAAGGCCCGGTGATCTATCGCCAGCGCCGCCACGGCTTCAACAACCGCGTCATCACCATCTACAAGTTCCGCACCATGCGGCACGAACCGGAGGCGCCGCTGCGCCAGGTTCAGCCGAACGATCCGCGCATCACGCGGATCGGCAGGTTCCTCCGGCGCACGAGCCTCGATGAACTGCCGCAATTGTTCAACGTGTTGCGCGGGGACATGAGTCTCGTCGGTCCGCGCCCGCACGCGATCGGCATGAAGGCGGCCGACCGCGATCTCGAGCACATCGTCGCCGAATACGCGCATCGCCACCGCGTGAAGCCCGGCATCACCGGATGGGCGCAGATCAACGGCTCGCGCGGCCCGATCGAGACGCCCGCGGCCGTGCGCGAACGCGTACGCCTCGACCTCGACTACGTCTCGCGCGCTTCGCTGCTTTTCGATCTATGGATTCTCGCGCGCACGGCGCCGGCGCTGCTTGGCGACGGCAAGGCGACGCGATGATCGGCAAGCGGATCTTTGCGCTGGCTCCGTTGCAGCTGGCGCAGGCCGCCGTGGGATTCGGCGCCATCGCCGCGTTTACGCGGCTGATGACGGCCGAGGAATTCGGCCGCTACGCGCTGGCGCTCTCGGTGTCGATGTTCGCGCACACGCTGGTGTTCACCTGGGCGGAAGCGGCAGCTTATCGTTTCTTCGCCTCCGCCAAGGCCGAGCGGCGCCTCCGCGACCACTTCGCGACGCTGCTCGTCATCGCCGCCATCCTCGGCGGCGCGGCTCTGGTTCTCACCGGCGGCCTGCTGTTCCTGATCGATCCGCGCGCCGACATCGCCGCCATATCCGTGTTTGCGGCCTGCGCGGCGCTCTTCCGCTTCATCACGCGCATGACGCGGGAAACCGAGCGCGCCGCGTTCGCCATGGGGCGCTACGCGGCGGCGGAGACAGCCTATCTCGCCATCGGCTTCGCGGCGGGCGTCGCCGCGCTGATGACGCTGCATCTGGGCGCAGCCGCGCCGTTCGCCGGGCTGATGGTGGCAGGGCTCGTCGTGTTTGCCGTCGACGCGCCGCGGATCTTCGCGCGGGCCAAGGGCGGCGCGCCTTCCGTCGCGCGGATCGGCGCCTATGCCGGCTACGGCGCCCCGCTCGCGCTCGCGATCGCGGTCGACATGGGCGTGCAGACGCTGGCGCGCTTTCTCATCGCGCATCAAGCCGGCCCGGCGGCGCTCGGCGCCTACGCCGCGGCGTTCGGTTTGGCGCGCCCGCTCGATCTCGTCTTCATGTGGGCCGGCGCGGCGCTGACGCCGCTGATGCTCGCCGCGTACGAACAGGCGGGCGAGGCGGGCGCCCAGAGCGCAGCACGGCGCGTGTTCGCGACAATGCTGGCGCTTGCGCTGCCGGCCGCGGCCGGGCTCGCGCTCGTGGCTCATCCGCTGGCGCAAGTGCTGGTGGGCGGCGCACTGAGCGCCAACGCCTCCGCCGCATTACCCTGGCTTGCGCTTGCCGGCCTGTTCGGCGGCCTCAACGTCTATTACTGGTCGGAGGCGTTCCAGCTTTCGCGCCGCACTGGGCTGCGCGCGCTTGTGATGCTGGCGCCCGGCGCACTGCAACTCGCGCTCACCTACGCCCTTGCGCCGAGTCTTGGGGCGCTCGGGGGAGCGATCGCCGCCGCCGCGTCGGCGATGTGCGCGTCCGCATTGCTTGGATTGATCGGACGCCAGATCGTGGCTCTTCCCGTCCCGCGCGCGGTGCTTGGGCGCGTCCTGCTGGCGACGGCCGCGATGGCCGGCGTCGTAAGCCTGCTCCCGGCGGACGCGCTGGCGATGCGCGTGCCGGCCGGCTGCCTCGCTTACGCCGCCGCGGCGTGGCTGCTCGACGTCGGCGAATTGCGCGCGTGGACGCGCCAGCTGGCGCTGCGCGTGACCGCCCGACGCCTCGCACCGGCCTTGGCGGAGGAAGCACAATGACCGCGCAAGAACGCATCGTCCGCACCGGCGCGGCAAGCATGACGCGTCCGTGGCTCAGCATTCTCACGCCGTTTCACCGTCATGATCCCTCGCCGCTGCTCGAACGGCTTGCGCAGATGGCGGGCGATGAAGCGGAGATGGTGCTGCTCGACGACGGCTCCGGCTCCATCGACCTTGTCAGCACGGTCGTTCGCGCGGCGGATCGCCTGCCGTTTCCGGCCCGCCTCGTCGTTTGGGAAAAGAATCGCGGGCGCGCCGCAGCGCGAAACCGCCTGATCGCCGAAGCGCGCGGCGTCTACGTGTTGTTTCTCGACGCGGACATGATCCCGGACGCGCCGGACTTCCTGCGCCGCTGGCTCGACCTGATCGACGCGGAGGGGCCCGCCGCCGCGTTCGGCGGACTTTCACTCAAGCAGGCCCCGCGCAAGCGCGATACGGCGCTGCACCATTTCCTGTTCGGCCGATCCGATTGCCGCGACGCCGCCGCGCGCGCGCGCGACGCCGCGCAATTCACCGCCGCGAGCAACCTGCTCGTGCGCCGCGACGTGCTGGCGCGCACGCCCTTTGACAGCGGCTTTCACGGCTGGGGCTGGGAGGACGTCGATTGGGCGCTGCGCGCCGCCGAGATCGGCCCCATACGTCACATCGACAATCCCGCCACACACGCAGGCCTCGACAGCGCCGCGACGCTGTTGAGAAAGTGCCGCGAAGCCGGTCCGAACTATGAGCGCCTGTTGCGCAAACATCCGCGCGCGCGCCGCTTCGCGAGCTACCGGGCTGCGCGCGCGCTCCGCGCGCTGCCGGGACAGAAGCGTTTGCGGCCCCCGCTCGCGGCCCTTGCCCGCAGCGCCGCGCCGCTGCCGCTGCGCCATGCCGCGCTCAAGCTCTATCGCACCTCCATCTATGCGGAGCATTTGCCGTGACGGCGGCGGAGGCCTATGCGCCGCCGCGCTCCCTCGCGGCGAAGGTGCAGCGGCGCCTAACCCAGTGGCGCGCCGCTCATCTCGCGCATCTTGTCTTCGATCGGCCGATCCTGTCGGTATGCTTCGATGATTTTCCCCGCAGCGCCGCCACGCACGGAGCGCCCATTCTGGAGCGCTATAGCGGTCGCGGAACATTCTACGCCTCTGCCGACCTGGCGCTGAAGGATGGACCCTGCGGTCCCGGCTTTTCCGCCGACGACCTGGCGCGTCTGCATCGGGCCGGACACGAAATCGGCTGCCATACCTTCTCGCACAGCGACTGCGCACGCATGCGCGCATATGACGTGCTCGTCGATATCGCCCGCAATCGCGACGCGTTGGCGCAAATGGGGCATGCCGCGCCGTTGCGCACGCTGGCCTACCCTTATGGCGAGACCTCGCCTGCGCTCAAGGCCGCGCTGCCGCCTCGCCTCGGCAGCGCGCGCGGCATCCAGCCCGGCCTCAACGCCGGGCGCACCGATCTCGCGCAGCTGCGCGCTTACGCCTTGTTCGGCGACGGGTTGGCGCGCGCGCATCGCGCCTTGGAACGTGGCGCGCGCGCAAACGCCTGGGTGATCGCCTTCACGCATGACGTCGCCGACGCGCCCTCGCCATGGGGCACGCACATGGAGGATTTCCGGGCCTTTATCGTCCGCGCGCGCGACGCGGGCTTCATGCTCGCGCCGGTGAGCGCGGCCCTGGAGCGGACGATCCATGCCGCACATTAGCGTCCTCATACCCACGTTCCGCCGCTCCCTGGGGTTCATGCGCGCGGCCCGCAGCGTGTTCGCGCAGACGCTGACCGACATCGAGCTGATCGCCATCGACAATTCGCCGGAAGGCGGCGCGCTGGCGATGTTCGAACAGCTCGCGCGCGAGGCGCCGATCCCGTTTCGCTGGGCCCATGCGCCGAACCCCGGCGTCGCCCAGGCGCGCAACGCGGCGCTGGCGCTCGCCAACGGCCGATACATCGCCTGGCTCGACGATGACGAAGAGGCGCCCGCGCATTGGCTCGCCACTCTTCTGCACACGCTCGAGGCCACGCGGGCCGATTGCGTCTTCGGCCCGGTCAAAGCGCTGGCGCCGCAGAGCCGGCATCGTGCGTATCTCGAAGCGCTCTACGCCCGCGCGGGGCCGTTCCAAGATCAAGTCGTGAGCGCGACCTATGGCGTCGGCAATTCGATGCAACGCCGCGATTTCTTCGCCAACTCCGCGCCGTTCGACTTGCGCGCGGATCAGACCGGAGGCGAGGACGATCGCCTGTTCGCTGCGGCGAAGGCGCAAGGCAAGCGCTTCGCGTGGTCGGCGCATGGCTGGGTGCTCGAGCATGTCGAGGCGGCGCGTCTGCGCGTCAGCCATGCGTTGAAACGCGCGTTCGCTTACGGCCAAGGCCCTTCTGAAACAGCATGGGCTCAGCGCGATTTTGCGGCGCTGGTGCGGCATATGAGCATCGGCGCGGCGCAAGCGCTCATCTTTGGGGCCGTCGCCGGCTTGGCGTCGCTCGCACGCCGGCCCGATGCCGTGCGCTGGCTCGACCGCGCCGTGCGCGGCGCTGGCAAGGTGTTCTGGTTCTGCGAACAGCGCTTCTACGGCGCAGCGCTGGCGAAGCGTCAAACGGCCTGAGGCAGGAAGCGGTGCATCGCCATCACTGGCGCGCTCGCCTGGGTATAGACGATGCCCAGCAGCGCGCCGCCGGCGGCTAGGATTTCAGCCTTCGCCGACATCGCCGCAGGGGCCGCGCCGTCGTCGCCGGCCACGACAAGAACGACGCCATCCATGTGCGGCGCGGCTTTCAAGCCGACACGGCTGCGTTCGAGCGCCGGGGCGTCGACGATGACGGTGGCGCCGCCCGCGCGGGCGGCGTTCCAATAATGCGGTTCGCCGGAGATGGAGATGCGTCCCCCCTGCGGAAGCTCGTGGGCGTCGAACACGCTGGCATAGATGCGTGAACGCCCGACGCGATGAAAGTTGAACGCGGGCTTGAATGCGATCCATGGCTGACCGTCAGCCCCTCGTATTTGGTGGAACGCGACGCCGTTGAGGCGCGCGTCGATACGCGGCCCAAGCGGGGGGTTCTCTTCGGCGAACATGCGGGCAAGCGCGTTGCGGTGCAGGTCAAGATCGATTGCGTAAACCGTTTCGCTCGCGGCGGCCGCGAGCGCCGCGGCGTGCGCGACCGTGGTGACGCCTTCACCGCGCCGCGCCGCCATGAACATGATGGCGCGCCCTCCCGGGCTCTTCTCCGGCTGCGCGCGCGCCGCCGCAAGGACGCCCGCAAGCTGGAAGCGCTCCTCGCTCACGAATTCTGCACCACGCGGAGATCGGGTCTGGGACGCAGCGCCCGATCCGGCGCTGAGTTCTTCGGCCCGCGCTTGCGCGGCAATACGGCGAGCACCGGCGCGCCCAGCGTCCTCGCCGCGCTCGACGGCGTTGGAAAGCCGCGCCGCATCAAGCCGCGCCCCAACGCGGCCGCGACGCCCAGCAAGCCGGAAAGCAGCACGGTGGCGATGGCGACGGGCAGGCGCAGGCTCTGCCCTTGCGTCGGCGGCGACGCGCGTTCGACCTCGCTGATATTGTCGGTGCTGCGTCCGAGCAATTGACTGAACGAGCGCGCCTCCTCCGCACGCGAGGCGAAATTGCCGGCGCTCTGTTCCAGGATCGTCCGCGCGCGCATGAGCCGCGTAAAATCCGGCTGCAGATTCTGCAGCGCGCGCAGACGCTCGGCGACGCCGGCGCGCTGCAGACGCAATGCATCGGCGCGCCCGCTCTGCGCGCGCATCTCGGCTTCGGCGGTGATGAGCTGCGTGGCGATGTCCTGGCGCACCGGATTTGGCCCGCGCCGCGTCAAGCTCGCGGGGTCGCCGCCGGCGAGAAACAATTGCAGCTGCGAAATGCGGCGATCCACTTCGCGCACGGGCATTGCATCCTCCTGGTAGCGCGAGAGCAGCTGTTCGCGTTCCAGCTGCGCCTGCACCAGGGCGCGGCGCGCGTCCGACTCCGAATAGAGTTCGATCTCCGCCGGCTCAGCGGCGTAGCGCGCGCGCAGCGACGTGCGCCGCCCATCCGCTTCGCGGCGCTTGGCGTCGGCGTCCAGCAATTGGGCGTCGATTTCGTTGAGACGTTGCGCGGCGGAGGACAATTCCGACTCGAAATCGCCAATGCGATTGGTGGTGAGGAAATCGCTGAGCGCGGCGTTGGCGGCCTGCACGCGGCCGTCAAGCTCGCTGCTCTGACGCTGAAGCGCGTCGGACTCGCCGCCGACCAGCACCTCTCGCCGACGCGATAGATACGCGTCCACCAGCGCATTGAGCGCGCGGGCGGCGACCGACGGATCCTTGTGTTTGAACGAGAGCGCGATGGAGGGGGTCTGCGGCGCCGTTTCCAGCGTTAAATGGGCCGCGAAGGCGCGCTCCGCGGCCGCTATGCGCGCTTCCTCCGAGCCGGACGCACGTGCGAGTTCCGGATAAAGGCTGGTCAAGCCCACTTCGCGGATGGCGCGGCGCACGACGACGCCAGAGCCCAGCATCCGCATTTCCGCATTGAGCACGCTCTGCATGTCCGGTGCGACGCCCTGACCGGCGCCGTCGTTCGGCTGATAGACATATTCCTGTCCGAGGCGCACCAGCAGCTCCGACCGCGCTGTATACGTGCGCGGCAACAGCAGCGCCGCCGCGAAGCCGATCGCGCAGATCATCGCCGCCACGCCGAACAGCGTCGCGCGTTCCGCCCACAGCATGGCGACGAGGTCGACGGGCCCCAATCGCGGCGCGTCGCTCCAGCTCAATGCGTGCGCGTGCTTTGCCTGTTCCCGACTGCTTCGCATCGGTTCCCGCGAATCTCCTGCGCGCGCAGCATCCAAGCGATTTGGTAAACGATCATTCACCATCGGATGGTCAGTCTGAAACGCAGGCGAATCGTCGGCGCTGGCACGAGGTTTGGATCGGCGGCGACACCCTCGCAATGTGGAGCAATTCCGTACCATGGCCCGCAGCGCCGCCGCCGCTTTCGCCGTACTCGTCGCCGCCGGATTCGCCGGCTGCGCGGCCACCGCACACGGACAGCCGGCCGCGCCCCCGCCCGCGGACGCGCCGCCGTCCTATTCCGACGCAGCCCCTTATCGTTTCTATCCCGGCGACCAGATCGAGGTGGAAATCTATTCGGCGCCGGAACTAACACGCACGGTCACGGTGGCGCCGGATGGGCGCGTTTCGCTTCCGCTCATCGAGCCGGTCAGCGCCGTCAATCTCACGGCCAACGAACTGCATGACGAGCTGGTCGCGGCGTACGCGCAGCAATTGCGCACGCCGGAACTGCATGTTTCCGCGAAGGCGTTTGGATCGCGCCTAGTGTTTGTGGGCGGAGAAGTGGCGCGTCCCGGCATCTACGAAATGCCCGCTTCGATCGATGCGTTTCAGGCCGTGACGCTGGCGGGCGGCTTCCTGCCGAGCGCGCGGCGCGGAGAAGTCTTGGTGCTGAGCCGCGATGCGGCGGGCGCCGCCGATGTGCGCGCGGTGGACCTTTCTCCGCGCGCGCTTCGAAACGGTTTTCCCGGCGCACAGGCGCTTTCACGCTACGACGTCGTCTTCGTGCCGCGTTCGCATATCGCCGAAGTGAACCTGTTCATGCAGCAATACGTGCGCGACGCGCTGCCGGTGCAGTTCGGCTTCTATTACGACCTCAACCGCGGCAATCGCTAGGCTTAGTGCTTCGCCGTCGACAGCCACTCGCGCGCCAGCTTTTGCGCCTGCGCGATCTCGGCGGCGCTCATCTGGCCGGAGAGTTCGCGACGGCTTTCCTTGGCCGCTTCCGACCCGCGCACCGCAGCAAGGTTGAACCACATGTGCGCCTGCACGAGGTCGGCGCCGCCGCCCTGGCCGGTCGCGTAGATGAGGCCGAGCTTGTAAAGATCTTCGCTGTTTTGAGCGGTGCGCGCCGCAGCATGCGCCTCCGCGATTTCGGCATCCGTAAACGCCATGTGAAACGCTCCCTTGGTCCATTTGGGAACGCCGCGCCTATGGCGTCATTCGTTCCACCCCACTGACGTGCACAATTCGCGCCGCCGGTGAGAACAAATGCCGTGGTTCCTTGAAAATAACGTTAAAGCCGCATCAGCTGTGTTTCTTGACCAAATCGAGCGTGGCCGGATCGACGAAGTCTTCGCCGCGCACGCCGCGCGCACGCGCGGCCGCGCCTATGGCTAATGCTTTCTGAACCGCGGGACGCGCATGCACGCGCTCGAAATACGCGGCAAGGCGCGGCAAGCCCTCGAAGCTCTGCTGATATGAACCGCGCAACCACGGCCAGATCGCGGCGTCGGCAATGGAAAACTCTCCGGCGATAAAGTCTCGTCCCTTGAGACCGCGCTCAAGCACGCGATAGAGGCGATCGACTTCCTTTGTGTAGCGATCGAGCGCGTAAGCGAGCTGCGCCGGATCGCTCACCTTCCTTGGCGCATAATCGCGAAAATGCTCGACCTGGCCGGCGAACGGACCGAGCGCCGACACTTGCCAGAACAACCACTGGTCCACCTCGACCCGCGCGCGCCAGTCGCGAGGATAAAGCTTGCCGCTTTTTTCGCCGAGATATTGCAGGATCGCGCCGGATTCAAAGATCGTGATCGGACGCCCGTCCGGACCCTCGGGATCCACCACCGTCGGCATGCGATTGTTTGGATTGAGCCGGGTATAGTCTTCGCTGCGCTGAGCGCCCACGTTGATGTTGACCATCCTGAAAACGTAGGGGAGCCCCATCTCCTCGAGCGCGATCGTCATTTTGTGGCCATTGGGCGTCGGCCAGAAGAACACTTCGATCGGCGGCATCGGCTCTCCTACTGCACAAGCGAGATGAGGCGCGGCGCGCTCGCGCACAAGCCGCGCCGTTGCCGCAGGCGCCGCAGGCAAACTGAAGCAGAAGCGAGAAAAGCTGCGAACGGGCGCGAATTTTGTCGATCCGTTACAAGCCCGCGCGCGTGACACACGCCGGCAAGATTGCGCGCCCTTGTTCCTGGATTCATTCAGTCGAGGTTCAGTTCCGGGCGCGCAGATTCATCAGCACAGAGGGAGCTTTCCTTGGATCGAGCCGTTCAAGGCCAGAGGGTTAAGCTAGGAGCCTGAGATGAAGACCGTCCTCACCGCCGTGCTGGCCGCCGCCACCTTTGCCGCGCCGCTGGCCGGCAACGTCGCAGCGGCGGATCCGCCGCGCCATGGCGATCGCCATGACCGGCGTGACGACCGGCGCGACGATCGCCGTCATGAACGTCATGGCTATCGCGAAGGCTATCGCGACGGCCGCTGGGATCACCGCCAATACAATGGCTATTACTATCAGAACCGCTGGTACTATGGGCCCGCGCCCGCCGGCTATTACGACTATCGCCCCGGCTGGCATGAATGGCGTCGCGGCGAGCGGCTGCCGGGCTATTACCGCTCGCGCTACGCCGTCGTGGACTGGCGCTCACACCATCTGCGCCCGCCGCCGCGCGGCTACCACTATGTTCGCGATGATCGCGGCGCCTACCTGCTCGTGGGCATCGCAACCGGCGTAATCCTCGGCTCCATCCTGTCGGACCGCTACTAACCGACAGCATCTGAGGCCGAGCAGAGCCGTCCCGGAGGTCGCCCCCCGCCTCCGGGACGGTTTCGCATGTGCGAGATGCTTAACGCGGCATCAACCAAACTCACGGCAGCGTGAGGGCGCTCTGCGGCGTAGGGGGAATGCCATGTTGATGTTCGTATGGCTGTGCGTGATGACGTCAGCCTTCTTTCCGAATGGGGAACGATTGGCTGCCTTGCAGGCCAACGCGCTTCAAAATCAGATTCGCCAAAGCGTCGAGCGTCCGGTGATGACGCTGGGATGGGCCTCGCGCGATGCGGAGTTCGCGCCGCCTCCCGCGCGCGCGACGGTGCATGACCAGATCCGCGCTGCGCAGGCCGCGCTGGAGACCCTGCCCGCGCGGACGCCGCGCGCACGGAAGCGGACGCTCGCCGCCTAGTTTCATCAAGTCAAAGAATCCGCCGTCGCCTGTCTTGAGATGGGCAGGCCGCGCTACACGCCTAGTTTCTTCTTCAGAATCTCGTTCACGACTGCCGGGTTGGCTTTGCCGCCGGTGGCTTTCATGGTTTGGCCGACCCACCAGCCGAAGGCTTTCGGGTTCTTCTGCACGTCGGCGACTTTGTCGGCGTTCTGCGCCATCAGATCGTCAATGGCTTTCTCGATCGCGCCGGTGTCGGTGACTTGTTTGAGGCCCTCGCGTTCGACGATGGCGCCGGGCGCATCGCCGGTTTCCATCATCTTGGCGAACACGTCCTTGGCGATCTTGCCGTTGATCGTGCCGTCCTTGATGAGATCGACCAGCGCGCCGAGGTTGGCGGCGCTTACCGGCGAGGCGCTGAGTTCGATGCCCTGCTTGTTGAGCGCGCCGAACAGTTCTTGCGTCACCCAATTCGCGGCGAGCTTCGGATCGCGGCCATTGGCCACCGTTTCATAATACGCCGCCGCTTCGGAATCGCCGGAGAGCACGCGCGCGTCGTAGGGCGAGAGGCCATAGCTCTCCATGAAGCGCTTCTTCTTGGCGTCCGGCAGTTCGGGCAGGCTCGCCTTGATTTCATCGACCCAGGCTTGATCCAAGACGAGCGGCAGCAGGTCGGGATCGGGGAAGTAGCGATAGTCGTGCGCCTCTTCCTTGGAGCGCATGGTGCGGGTTTCGCCGGTGCTGGCGTCGAACAGGCGCGTCTCCTGATCGACCTTGCCGCCGTCTTCGAGGATTTCGATCTGCCGGCGCGCTTCGAACTCGATGGCTTGCTGCATGAAGCGCGTGGAATTGACGTTCTTGATTTCGCAGCGCGTGCCGAGCGGCCCGCCCGGCTTGCGCATCGAGACGTTCACGTCCGCGCGCATGGAGCCTTCCTCCATGTTGCCGTCACACGTGCCGAGCGCGCGCACGATGGAGCGCAGCTTGTTGAAATAGGCGGCCGCCTCTTTCGCGCTGCGGATGTCCGGGCGCGAGACAATCTCCATCAGCGCAACGCCGGCGCGGTTGAGATCGACATAGGTTTCCGACGGCGAAAGATCGTGGATCGACTTGCCGGCGTCCTGCTCGAGATGCAGGCGCTCGATGCGCACGACGATGGGCGCTTCGCCGTCCGGCTCGACCTCGATCTCGCCCTCGCCGACGATCGGCTCCTTGTATTGGCTGATCTGATAGCCGGCGGGCAGATCGGGATAGAAGTAATTCTTGCGGTCGAAGCGGCTCTTCAAATGGATCTCGGCGTTGAGGCCAAGCCCGGTGCGGATGGCCTGCTCGACGCAGAAGCGATTGATCACCGGCAGCATGCCGGGCATGGCCGCGTCGACGAGGCTTACATGCGCGTTGGGCTCGCCGCCATAAGCGGCGCTGGCTCCGGAGAAGAGCTTGGCGTTCGACGTCACCTGCGCGTGGACCTCGAGGCCAATCACCATCTCCCATTCCCCCTTCATGCCGGGAACGAGCTGATCAGGGCGGGCGCTGCGGACGTCGAGTTCGGTCATGGGGGCTATTTAGGCGGTTCGCCCCGATCAGTCATCCCGCCCCATCGTCCCGCCCATCATCCCGCCCTGGGGCCTCAAAAACAAAACCCCGCGAATTGCTTCGCGGGGCAGGCCAAGCGCCTTGAGGTTCGAGGGGAGTCAGAAGCTTCGAATCACCAGGTGACGTCCTGGCCGACGCCGCCGGGTGCGGCGGCGTCCGCGAATGGGGTTTGATCTTCGGTGTCCGTGGATGCGGCGGCGGCGCTGGAGGCGCCCGCTTCGGTTACATGCAGTTCAGTTGCGCCCATCAGAAACAGGGAGCTTTCGACGCCGGCGGAGACGCTGACATCGACGCCGCCGCCGCGGTTGCGGATGACGACGTCGGGCGTGCGGGCGCGGGCGACGTTAACCGCGAAGGCGTTCGCATGCGCTTCAGCGTGAGCTTCGGAGTGCGCGCACGCGCTGTTGCAGGACGGCGGCGGTTCGCAATGGCAAGGCGGCGGCGGTTGGCACGCGCGGCAATCGTCGGCATGTGCTCTGGTCGGCAGCAAGATGAAGCCGAGCGCCGCGATGGCGAAGGCGATGGCCGCCAAAATGTACCGGATCGGAACGCGCACGCGCCGGCCCTCCTGTTTCTCGCCCGCCGCGCTGCAAGTCCGCGGCCACGCTTCGCGTTTGGCGGGAAAGCCTGTCATTGCCGGACGCAATTCGCGTCTCGCGGGCGGGCCCGACCCTTGCGTCTCCCGCAAACAAATTCGGGGCGACAAAAACTAATCATGATCGGCGAAGAGACCTTCCACCCCGACACGCGGGCCCTGCTCGCCTATGGCCGCGCGCTTGCGGGGTCTGCCGCGCCGCCTAGAAAAGGCGGCGCCGATCAAGTGCTGGAGCGCCTGTTCGTGATCGAGCGGGCGGCGGACGGGCGCTGGCCCGTACGCACGTTCGGGCAGGAATTGGTCACTCTGTTCGGCCGCGACCTCAAAGAACACGACTTCGCGCGGCTTTGGCTCGCCTCCGACCTCAAGCTGATGGCGGCGCTGATCGACGCTTCGGCCGCGGCCGGCGAACCGGCGATTGCGCGGGTGATGGCGGAAACGACGCCCGGACGCCGCCTCGGCGCCGAGATCCTCATCACGCCGCTGCGTGTCGAGCCAAGCTTCGGCGACCGCTATCTGTGCCTGTTCCAATCGCTGGGCGGCGAAGCATTCCTGGAAGGCAAGCCCATTCATCGGCTGCGGCTGGGCTCGCTGCACCCTCCGGAAGCGAAAGAACCGAAGGGCATGCGCCTCGTCGTCGTGAACGACTAGAGCTCCCTGATGTCGCGCGGCTTGACCGCGGCGACGCTGCGCACGCGGCGGCCATAGAAAATCGGCAGCGCGCCCTGAATGGCCCAGCCGCGCCACTCGACATGCGGCGCGCCCGCCAGGATGGGGCGCCTACCCGTCGTGGCGCACGGCGCCCACCAATGCTGGATCACGCTGGCGGCGACGATCAGCGCGGGAACGGCGACGACGGCGCCGGCCACGCCCCAAATCCAGCCGCCGAATATCACCGCCAGGCACACCGAGAGCGGATTGAGCACGACGCGGCGCGCGACGAACCAGGGCGTGACGAACTGCCCCTCGATCATGTTGAGGCCCCAGAGCACCGCGGCGGGGGCGACGGCGGGCCAAAACGACTGATACACCATCGCGCCCGCGAACA
This sequence comes from Caulobacterales bacterium, assembly GCA_035549695.1. Classification (GTDB taxonomy): domain Bacteria; phylum Pseudomonadota; class Alphaproteobacteria; order Caulobacterales; family Aquidulcibacteraceae; genus Vitreimonas. The sequence continues at coordinate 14,727 of DASZQK010000067.1, forward strand.
GCGCCGCGAGATGCACGACAAGCGGCCCGACGAACGGCACGTAATTGCACAGCGTCACGGCCGCGCCCCAGAGCAGCGGGTTGGGAAACCCCATGAGGTAGAGCGCCGCCGCCGACACCGCGCCGAGGCCGATGCTGGTGCAGGAAATGGCCAGCAGGTAAGTCGAAATGCGCGTCTTGATGTCGTTGAACATCGTCACGAGGCGTTTCCTCGTGGAATGCGTGCGCGCCATGGCGACGACGATGGTCTTCATCCTTCGGCGCTGCGACAGCAGGAAGAACATGAGAATGAACACGGCCGCGCCCTGCGCGGCGATGCGGGCGATGCTGGAGAGCGCCAGCTCAAGCGGGGAAGCTTCCTGAATCACGACGGGATGGCTGGCGGGCGCCGCGCCCACGGTTTGCGTCGCCGACTGAATGGCGTTTGAAGCGTGCTGAAGCTGCAGCATGGTCGAACGGAAGCCCGCGATCTTCTGGTGCAGCGCGTTGATGCTCCGGGGCAATTGTTCGGAAAGCAGCGTCACTTCCGGAATGACGAGCCAGATGAAGCCGCCGATCGAGGCGACCACGAAAAAGGTCACAAGCGCGGCCGACAAGAAGGAGGAGCAACCGCGCATCTCCAGGAAACGCGCGATCGGCGAGGTCATGACGGCGAGCAGAAAAGCGACCGCGATCGGCACCAGAAATTCGCGCGCCGCATAGGCGGTGAAACCCAGCGCCAGAAGCGTCAGCACGGCCATACAGAAGGCGATGAGCTTGAGCGCGGTCAGCGTGAAACCGGAGCCTGTCGGCGCCGCGACCGACATACGTACGGCGCCACTGAGAGAATCTTGCGCGGCCATCGGCCCCTTCCGCGCAATGAACGAATGTTCAGGGGGCTTGTTCCAGCGCGGTCTCGTCACGCGCTCGACTAGGCCGCGGTTTCGTCCTCGGCGATGGGCGCATCCTGCGGCGGCAGCGGGGCGCGGCCGCGAATCGTGTCGGAAATCTTTTCCGCGATCATGATGGTGGGAGCGTTGGTGTTGCCGCCGATCAGCGTCGGCATGACCGACGCATCGACGACGCGAAGCCCGCTCACCCCTCGCACGTTAAGGTCGCCATCGACCGGCGCCTTGTCGTCGGCGCCCATGCGGCAGGTGCCGACGGGATGGTAGATCGTCTCCGCCGTTTGGCGAATCCAAGCGTCGATTTCCGCGTCGGTGCGCACCTCGGCGCCCGGGCGCATCTCCGCGCCGCGATAGAGCTTGAACGCATCCTGGGCGATGATCTGTCGGCAGACCCGCACCGCATCGCGCAGCGTATGGCGGTCGTTCTCCGCTGAGAGGTAACGCGGATCGATCAGCGGCGCAGCGAAGGGATCGGCCGACGCCAGCCGCACTTGCCCCCGGCTTTCGGGGCGCAGCTGACAGGCATGGATGGTGAAACCGTCGCGATCGGCCTTTACCTTGGCGTGTTCGATCATCACCGCGGCGACAAAGTGCAGTTGAATATCGGGGCGATCAAGCTCGCCCCGCGTCTTCAAGAACGCCCCGGAATGCAGCCAGTTCGACGTTCCCGCGCCGGTGCCCCGTCCCATATATTCCAGGCCGACCATGACCTCGCGCGCGCCCTTCGTCGCCGAATAGGCGGTAATCGGCTTGGTGCATTCGGAGATGACGCTGACATCCAGGTGATCTTGCAGGTTCTCGCCGACCTGCGGCGCGTCCACGACAACGGGAATGCCGAGCCCCGCGAGATGATCGGCCGGGCCGACGCCGGAGAGCATGAGCAATTGCGGTGTTTGGAAAGCGCCGCCGCAAGCCAGCACTTCACGTTCGGCGCGGATCGTGCGCACAGGCTTGCCCGGCCCCGCCGAAAACTCGACGCCCACCGCGACGCCGTTCTCGAAGAGGATGCGGCTGGCCAGAGCCTTGGAGAGGATGGTGAGGTTGGGCCGCGTGTGCGCAATCGGTGCAAGGTAAGCGGCGGCCGCGCTCCAGCGCGCCCCGCTCTTGATGGTGAGATGATACGGGCCCACGCCCTCTTGCTGGCGCCCGTTGAAATCACGCGTGACCGGATAGCCCGCTTGCGCGCCCGCCTGAACGAACGCCTTGAACAGCGGATTGCCCGGCGCCCCGCGCGAGACCCAGAGCGGACCGTCCTCGCCGTTCCAGGCATCGCCGCCGTCCTCATGGTGCTGCGCGCGCTTGAAATAGGGGAGCACGTCGGCATAGCCCCAACCGGTGAGCCCGGTTTGACGCCATTGATCGTAATCGCGCGCGTGGCCGCGCACGTAGATCATGCCGTTGATGGCCGACGAACCGCCCCAGCCGCGTCCGCGCGGCTGATAGAGCCGCCGCCCGTCGAGATGCTCCTGCGGGACCGTCTCAAATCCCCAGTTGAAGGCGCTCTTTTCGCGGATGAGCCGGCCGACGCCGGCGGGCATGCGGACCAGCATCGACGCGTTGCGCCCGCCGGCTTCCAGCAACGCCACCTTCACGCTGGGATCCTCGCTCAGCCGGTTCGCCAGCACGCATCCCGCGCTCCCCGCGCCGACGATGACGTAATCGTAGCGTTCCATGTCTTCGGCCACTCGCCGGCTCCTCAATCCAGGCGGACCGCTGGTCCGATATGGCATGACTGAAGCGATGCGGCCCCGCTATGCAAGGCCCTGCCGGTCCGTCACGTAAACAAAGTGTTTACGGTGAAGGCGCATTCATCCTGGCATGGTCGCGTTCGAGAGCGCCGCACAGAGCCTCGCGCCGCCGCGCTCACGCGAGCGTCGGCGGTTTTACCGCGCCCCAATCGTGGTCGGCGGGCGCATGCTCGATCCGCTCGGCAGGGAGCATGATTGCCGCACGGCCGATCTCTCGCCGGGAGACGCGCGCTTGGCTGCGCCGATCGCGCTCGACGTTGGCCAGCGCGTCGTTCTTTACCTTGACGGGTTCGGACGCGTGGCGGGCCACGTCGTACGTGCTTGCGGCGAGAACGAATTCGCCATTGTTTTCGACATCAGCGCGCACAAGCGCGAGAAGCTCGCCGAAGCGCTGATCTGGATCATGAACAAGGCCCCGCTCGGCCTGGACGAAGACACCCCCAAGTTCGCGCTGCGGCAGGGCCTTCACTATGCCCGCATCGAGACCGACGACGGCGAAATCATCGACGGAGAGGTGCTCGACTTTTCGCTCGCCGGCATGACCATCCGTTCGCCGCAACCGCCTCCGCCGCTCGGCGTGTGGGTGCGCGTAGGAGGCGCCTATGGACGGGTGGCCCGGCGCATCGATGGCGGCTTCGCCGTGGATTTTGAGCCGCGCGGCGGCAATTCTTCGCACAATTAATCAATCGCAAATGCTGTGTCCGCTATGGAACGTTTCGCGCGGGGGGCGATTCCGGCATGGGGATTGCACGCGCATCCATTCGTCGGGGAGGCGAAGACCGCCTCTGTCTCGAATTGGAGCCATGACGTGAGCGAAGTTGCAGCACCCGCGGAAACTTCCGCCCGGCCCGGCTGGTGGGTCCAGGTGCGCGGCCACGCCTATGGTCCGTACACGCTGGAGCAAATGACGCACTTCGTCGAAGAAGGCCGCGTCCGCCCCGCCACACGCATCTCGGACCAGCCCTCCAAGGGATGGATCGAGGCGCGGCGCGTCGATGCGCTGATGTCGCCGTTGCGTGGGGCTGCGGGCCAGGAGGAATCACCCGCCGCCGAAGGCGCCAACATCTTCGTGCACGCCGAAATCGTCACGGGCGCCTGGGGTGCTTTCATGGCCGCGCTCGAAAGCATGGGCCCGATCTGCGAACTCGCGCCGGGTCTGTGGCTCGTGCGCACGCGCTTGAGCGCCGGCGTCGTGCGCAACACGCTGTCGCAAACACTCGAAAAGGGCGACCGCTTCGTGGTGATCGACGCCACGCGCGACCGCCTCGCCTGGTTCAGCCTGGGCCCGGGCGTCGATGTCGCCATCGGCCAGGTCTGGAACGCGCCGCTGAAGCCGGAACGGAAATAGCTTTCGCTCCACCTTAATTCATTTCTGCAGAACTTGGCTTCAAATCGCGCGCGTAGCGCTTCCAGTTCTCCACGTAGTGCAATGCCGAGCCGGCAATGATTTGCTTTTGCATGTCATCGAGCGAACGCGCCACGCGCGCGGGCGCGCCGGTGAGGAGTAGGCCGGGGTCGAAGCTTTTACCTTCGGTGACGAGCGCGTGTGCGCCCACCAGCGAATTCTCGCCGATACGGGCGTAATTGAGCACAGTGGCTTTGATGCCGATGAGCACGTTGTCGGCGATGGCGCAACCGTGCAGCATGGCTTGATGGCCGATGGTGACGTTGGCGCCGATGGTGAGCGGCGCGCCCATGTCGGTATGCAGCACTGAACCGTCCTGCACGTTGGAGTTTTCGCCGACCACGATCGGTTCGTTGTCGCCGCGCAGCACCGCGCCCCACCAGACCGAGGCGTTCCTCTTCAGCACCACGCGCCCAATCAGCACCGCCGACGGGGCGATCCACCAGGCGCCGTCCTCCTCGACTTCGAGATCTGCGTCGGCCAGGGCGTAGATCGGCATCTGCGTTGCTCCCGTGAAGTTTTCGCGACCGCAATCACTCGTTAACTACCTTGCCGCACCCTACTCAACATCGGATCGAAATTCCGATCCGTCCCGTCTCCGAGGCGCCGTCGGGCCGCCTCTTGTGGGGGAGTACGTGGCTCAACGGCGCCGTCAAAGCGCACATGCCCCGGGCTACTTAAGCCGCTCCGAAACATCGGCGGACTCTTTCGATTCCCAAAAGTTTTTCGATCCGCCCGCCTCCGGCAATAGGCCGGGGGCGCCCTCGTCCGTCCGATCCAAGAAGGAGATCGCCATGGCGAAACGCAGCGCGAAGCGCAGAGCACCGGCCCGCGTGGTCAGTGTGGAAGATTATCAGCGCGAGGAGCCGCGCGCCCGCAATCTCCAGGTTCTGGATGGCGGCTGGAGCCCCGCCAACGACACGCGCGATCAGCGCTTCGTCAAAAACGTGCGTCCCAAAAGCAAAGGCCAGCAGGCGCTGATGGAGGCGATCGACCAGCACGCCCTCGTGCTGGCCCTGGGGCCCGCGGGCACGGGCAAGACATATCTGGCGATCGCCAAGGCGGTCGAAGCATTGGAAGCAGGTAAGATCGGCCGAATCGTTCTCTCCCGCCCCGCGGTGGAGGCCGGCGAAAGCCTGGGCTTTCTGCCGGGCGCGATGGAGGACAAACTGGCTCCTTATCTGCGGCCGCTCTACGACGCGCTGACCGATCGCCTTTCGGCGAAACGGCTGAAAGCGCTGATGGCCGAGGGGCTGATTGAAATCGCGCCGGTGGGCTTCATGCGCGGGCGCACGCTGAACAACGCCTTCGTGGTGATCGACGAAGCGCAGAACTGCACGTACGGGCAGATCAAGATGCTGCTGACGCGGCTCGGCTGGAACTCCACCATGGTCGTCACCGGCGACCCGGCGCAGACCGACTTGCTGCCGGATCTTTCCGGCCTCGCGACCATCGCCGACCGGCTCGATGCGCTTAAAAACGTTTCCGTAATCCGTTTGGGCGATGCTGACATCGTCCGTCACCCGCTGGTGGCCAGCATGTTGGGCGTCTTGTAGCGGAGGCGCCCGCCTCGCCGATCCTCATTGGCGCTGGTGGCGACACTGGGTTTTTGGAATTTTCCCTTCGCTTCGGCCCGCGCTTTCGCGGGCCGTTTTTCTTTGTACGCACAGCTTCAGCCATTCCGGACGCGCGGAGCGTGATCCGGAACCTGGAGCTGCGCCCCACGATCCCCTGGTTCCGGGTTCGGCTGCGCCGCCCCGGAATGACTGAGGGTCCATTACTGAAGTTTATACTTGACCATTGACGCGCCCATCGTTACTGAAGTGTATGCTTCACTAATGGAGAGCGTCATGGAAGAGCCCGGCACCATCCACAACACGTTCGTGATTGAGCGCACGCTGGCGAAAGCGCCGGATCAGGTGTTCGCAGCGTTCTCCGACCCCACGAAGAAGAAGCGCTGGTACGCGGAAGGTCGCGGCCACGAATTGATCGCGTACGAACTGGATTTCCGCCAAGGCGGGCGCGAACGGCTGGAGATTCGGATGGGCGCGAACACGCCGTTTCCAGGCGCGGCGGTTGGCTACGACATGGAAATCGCCGACATCGTTCCCAACCAGCGCATCGTCATCGCCCAGTCGATGGATTTCCGCGGCCGGCGCGTCTCGGTCGCGCTGATCACGTTCGAGCTGATGGCGGCGGACGGCGGCGGCACGACGCTCATTTGTACGCACCAGGCGGCCTTCTTCGAGGGCGCGGACGGCCCGGCGATCCGCGAACAAGGCTGGCGCGCCCTGTTCGACCGGCTCGCGGAGTTTCTGCAGTAATGGCGAAGCTCAAAGCCCACGCCGTGTTGAGTGCGCTGGGCGATCCGACACGGCGCGCCATCGTCGAGAAGCTGAGCGAACGGCCGCACTCCGTCTCGAAGCTGGCTGCGCCGCTGGGCATTACGCTGACGGCGGTGGCGCAACATCTACAGGTGCTCGAGGAATGCGGCCTCGTGCGCACCGAGAAGATCGGGCGCGTGCGGACGGCGCAGTTGCGCGCGGATGGATTTCAGGTGCTGCGCAGTTGGGTGGACGACCGCCGCTCCTTGGTCGAGAGGCAATTGGACCAACTGGCGGCGATGTTGCGGGAAGACGAGAATTGACCGTGTGTTCCCGTGCGGCGCGCTATTGCAGATCGATGTCGAGAATACTCATCGTCAGGAAGTAGCCGATCTCCGCGGAATCGGGGTCGGCCGAGAGGGTGCCGATGAATTCGTCTTCCACATAGACCTCGGCCGAATCCGTTTTCCGGGGCCGCTGACGGACTTCGAGCTTGGGCGCGCCCAGTTTCTCGCGCAGCGCCGCCTGCAACCGCGTGCGCTCGCTTTCGTCGAGCGGAGCGTTGCGCGCGGCGCCCTTCGCACGGGGCAGACCCATGTTGAAAAAATAGGAAAGCTCCCCTTCGTCGTCGTCCTTGCTGATCTCGGCGATCTTCTGGTCCCCGACGAGCACGGCGGCCTCCTCGGCGCCCTCCGCGCGCACGCCAAGGCCCGACGCCCCCAGGAGGCGGCGCAGATAGGCTTGCAGACGTTCGATTTCGGGATTGTCCACGACGGAACTCCTTCGGCGGGAAGAAGTCGGCCGTTCGCGTGGCGAGGTCAAGCGCCCCGCACTGCATTCCGGAAAAAGTCAGTCAAAATCCCAGTGGGTGGCGACGCGGCGCAGATGCTGCCCGCCGAAAAACGCCGCAACCCCGACTATCCCGAACGCGGCCATCACCGAGAGGTAGTCGTACATGTGGCGCTGCATCGCTTCTTTCACCGAGAACGGCGTATAGAGCGCGATGGCGGCGATGGCGAAGGCGACAGCGACCCCTGTCTTGATCAGCACGTCGCCGAAAAAATAGTTGCGGTCGATCTCGGAGCGCGTCCGGCGGCGTTCTTTGGATACAGTTTGCTTCTTGGCCATGCGGCGCGCTCTAACACGAGTCGCGCCAACCCGCCGCTCGGCCGGGTGTTGTTACGCGGACGCAATCAGCGCCGCATTTCCTGGCGGACGTTGGGCGGGGCCCGATCGAGGCCATAGGAGATGGCCGCGCTGCGCGCCTCCTCCTTGACCTCGGCCGTGCAATTGCTGTTCGCGAAGGCGACGATCAATTCCTGCGCGCGCCGCTGATTGACGCCCCAGCCGCTTTTGGTGTCGTAGAGGTTGGCGAAGGCGGTCCACGCCATCATGGTTTCGCCGAGCGTTTTGCTCTCGAAAATTTTTTCGACGGTCGGCTGGAAGAAGCCCAGACGCGCGCTCACCGTGCCGACGTCGGCGGTCTCCAATTCGGTGAAAAAATCGCTCCACGCGCGGTTGGCCGCAGCGCACTGGGCCAACACGCGCGCGTCCCCGCGCCCCAAACGCTCGAGCAGTTCGTGCATCGCCGGCAGCCTTCGAACTCAGACGCGTCATTGTTCGGGCGTGCGAGCGTTCCGGTCGCGTGGTTTCTCCACGAGCGCGAGAGTTGCGTGCGAAACCCGCCATTTGAACGCGATTTGCAGGCGCTCAGCGGGCCATTTCGAATTGTCCGCTCGCGCCGCCGGCCGCCCACGTGCCGACAATCCGCCGGTCGGAAACAATCTGGCCGCTGTATCTGACACTGTGGGAGATGGCCCCCGTGCCGTCATAGGTCTTAGTGAACGTGATGTTGGCGTCGCTGACTTCGCCCTCCAGCGTCGCAAGCAGGAACGGATCGCCTTCGTTTCCGAAATTGTTCAGCTCCACCGTCGAACCGGTGAACCCGGGCCCGGCGTCGTCGTGCAGCGTCACCTGAAACAGCGTGGGCTGATTGCCCGCGCCCCAATAGAGGCCCTGCCACACGCCCGACAGATCGTCCGCGAATGCGGATCCGGCTGTGAGCGCAAAGCACGTAGCGACGGCGATCGTTTTCATCCAGTTCATCAGTTCCCCCACAGGATTGCGGATCAAATCCACCATTTCGTCGGCTTGGCGCGGAAGTTCGCGGCTTTTTCGAGCGCAGAGCTGACGGCGAACACGCTCTCCTCGTCGAGCGCCTTGCCGATCACTTGAAGGCCGAGCGGCAGGCCCTGCGCATCAAGTGCGGCCGGCAAAGCAAGGCCCGGCAGGCCGGCGAGATTCGCCGTCACGGTGAAAATGTCGTTGAGATACATCTGCACCGGATCGCCCGACTTTTCGCCGAGCGCGAACGCGGCCGATGGCGTCGCCGGCGTGATGATGGCGTCGACTGATCGGAACGCCTCGCGGAAATCCTCGGCGATGCGGGCGCGGACTTTCTGGGCGCGCAGATAGTACGCGTCGTAATAGCCAGCGCTCAGCACATAGGTGCCAATGAGGATGCGGCGCTGCACTTCGCGGCCGAAGCCGCTGGCGCGCGTCTGTTCGTAGGTGGCCACCAGATCCTTGCCGGCGACGCGCGCGCCAAAACGCATGCCGTCATAGCGCGCGAGGTTCGACGACGCTTCGGCGGGCGCGACGATGTAATAGCAGGGCAGCGCGTACTTGGTGTGCTTGAGGCTGATCGTCTTGATGTTGGCGCCGGCGTCCTTCGCCCATTCGACGCCTTGCATCCAAAGCTTCTCGATCTCCGGCGGCATGCCGTCGACGCGATATTCCTCGGGCACGCCGATCGTCATGCCTTTGAGCGACTTGCCGCAGGCTTTGCGGAAATCGGGCGTTTCGACCGGAAGCGAGGTGGAATCCTTCGGGTCGTGACCGGCCATGCTTTGCAGCAGGATGGCGGCGTCTTCCACGGTCTTGGCGATCGGACCCGCTTGATCGAGCGAAGACGCGAACGCGACGATGCCCCAGCGCGAGCAACGCCCGTAGGTCGGCTTGATGCCGACGGTGCCGGTGAAGGCGGCGGGTTGGCGGATCGAGCCGCCGGTGTCGGTCGCGGTGGCGCCGAGGCAGAGATCGGCGCTGACGGCGGTCGCCGAGCCGCCAGACGAACCGCCGGGCGTGAGCTTTGCGTCTTCATTGCCACGACGCCAGGGCGAGACCACGGGGCCGAACGCGCTCGTCTCGTTCGACGAGCCCATCGCGAACTCATCCATGTTGAGCTTGCCCAGCATGAGTGCGCCATCGCGGAAGAGATTGGCGGTGACGGTGCTTTCATAAGTCGGCGTAAATTCACCGAGCACGGCCGAGCACGCCGTCGACCGCACGCCTTCGGTGCAGAAGAGATCCTTGACGCCGAGCGGCGCGCCTTCGAGCGGGCCGGCTTTGCCATGGGCGCGGCGTTTATCGCTGTGCGCCGCCGCTTCGCGCGCGCGATCTGCGGTGACCACGACATAGGCGTTGAGATGCGGATTGGCCTTATCGATCGCGTCGATGAACGCGCCAGTGAGTTCGGCGGAAGAGAATTGCTTCTTCGCCATGCCGTCGAGGGCGTCGGCGAGGGTGAGAGACGTAAGGTCAGTCATCAGAGAAGCTTTTCGTAATAGATGTTGTGCGGGCTATCGGCGGGGTAATCGAGAAACGCGCCGCAGCGCTGAAATCCTTCGCGCTCGTAAACGCGCCATGCCGGATGAAAGCCCGGCGTGGCGCCGGTCTCGAGCGCGAGGCGAGCCAAGCCTTCCTGCCGCGCCAAAGCTTCGATGTGCTGCACGATGCGGCCCGCGATGTTGCGTTCGCGCGCTTCCGGGCGCGTGAACATGCGCTTCACTTCGCCCAACCCCTCGCCATGGCGCTTCAAGGCGCCCATGCCGACCGCAGCGCCGTTTTCGCCGCGCGCGATGAATACGGTCGTATTCGGCTCGGCCATCTGCTCGACTGTCATGTGATGGCAGAATTCGCGCGGCGTCTCCGTCAGCGCCCATTCGTTGAGGGCGGCGACCAGCGCACGCACGTCGTCCGAGAGCGGCGTTTCGACGGCGATGGTGAAATTTGCACACGATCCCGGATCGCGCTTGCGCGCGCCCGGGATGGTCTCGTTCGCTTCGCTCACTCGACCACCTTCGGCACGACGAAGAAGCCGTCTTCGCTCTTCGGCGCGTTCTTGAGCACGCGTGCGGGATCGTCGCCGTCGGTCACCACGTCATCGCGCAGCGGCAGCTTTGCGCCCTCGACGGCGCTGGTCATCGGCTCGACGCCTTCGATGTCGACTTCGTTGAGCTGCTCGATCCAGGCCATGATCGAGGTGAGCTCCTGAGCCATGGGTGCGACGCGCTCTTCCGGCAGCGCCAGGCGCGCCAGCTTGGCCACTTTCCGCACGGTTTTTTCGTCGATCGCCATGAGGCGGAGCTAGCAGCGCCCGCCGCGCCGTTCAAGGCCAGGGGCGCCGCGATTGCCGGCCGGGGCGCCGGCGGTCCATAAGGGCGCACCTTGCCGCTGCTTGATCTTCCTCAATTCGCCGAAACGCTGCCCCCGAAAGGCGCGCTGATCGGGCTCGATCCCGGGGAGAAGCGCATCGGCGTCGCCGTCAGCGACGTGAACCGGCTGATCGCCACGCCGATCGAGATCGTCACGCGCGCCAAGTTCAGCGTGGACGCCGCGCGCATCCTCGCGCTTTACGACGCGCGCGCTTGCGCGGGGTTCGTGATCGGCCTGCCGCTCAACATGGACGGATCGTCCGGCCCTTCGGCGCAAGCGGCGCGCGCATTCGCGCGCAACCTGCTGGGCTTGCGCGACGCGCCGCTGCTTCTGTGGGACGAGCGGCTGACGACGGCGGCGGCGACGCGCACGCTGATTGAGGCGGATAGCTCACGCAAACGGCGCGGCGAAGTCGTGGACAAGGTGGCGGCGGGCTTCATGCTACAGGGCGCGCTCGACGCGATGCAGGAACGGCGCGGCGCATGACGGACGTCATCGCCGAACTGGCGCCGGTCTTCATTCTGATCGCGCTCGGCTTCGTCGCGCGCGAGACGCGCATCGCCAGCGCCGAAGCGTTCGGGCACGTGAACCGGTTCGGCTTCTTTGTGCTCTATCCGGCGTTTCTCTTCACTTTGAGTTCGAGCGCGGATGTTTCGGGCGGCGACGCCGGGCCCTTCGTACTGGGCGTGCTCGCGGGCTTCGTGGTGATGATCGCGCTCGCTTTCCTGCTGAAGCCGTTCTTCAAGGACGGGCCGGCGTTCACCAGCGTCTTTCAAGGCTCGGTGCGGTGGAACGGGTTTGTGCTGCTGACAGCGGCGCCCAAACTTTACGGCCCGCTTGGGCCGCAACTGATCGGCCTGGCGTTTGGGCCGCTGGTGCTGTTCGTCAACGCCGTGTGCGTGGCGGTGCTGGCGCGCTGGGGCGAGAAGCGCGCGGCGAGCTGGCGGGCGCTGCTCGATCAGATCATCGCCAATCCGCTGATTTTAAGCTGCCTCGCCGGCCTCGCGGCGCGCGCGGTTGGCGTACACGAGCTGGGGCCGGTGACGGATGCGCTGAAGCTGCTGGGGCAAGCGGCGATGCCGGTGGCTTTGGTGTGCGTCGGCGCGGGGCTCGACTTCAAAGCGCTGCGCGCGACGCCGCTGCCGGTGGCGACGGCGTGCGTTATGAAGCTCGCAATCGCGCCGCTCGTCATGTTCTTCGCAGCGAAGCTCTGCGGCGCGGGGCCAGTGGCGGCCGCAATCGCGGCCGGCGTCGGCTCCACGCCGACAGCGGCGGCCGGCTACACGATGGCGCGGGAAATGGGCGGAGACGCCAAGCTGATGGCCGCAATCGTCACGGCCACCACGCTAGCGTCCTGCGTCACCATGCCGATCGCCATCGCGCTGGCGGGGCGCTGAACCTTAGAGGTCGAACAGATCCTTCTGCTTTGGCGCGGGCGCATCCGCGAACGGCTCGACCGGCTCGCTCGGGCCGAGGATGAGCGTCGGATCTTCGTCGAGACGCGGGTCGTTGGTGGGATCGACGTAGTGTTCGCGCGTATTGGTCGTGGGATCGAGCGGGGCGATGGGATGCGCGTCGACGGGCTGGGCCTGCCCCGCCACGCCGAGGCCAGCCACCACGGCGGCCAGCGTCTTGCCGATCGGCTTCAAGGCCGATGCTTCGTCCCGCGCGCGGTCGTTGCGCTGCATGACACCCTCCGAAATACCCGTCCCGAAACAATCGGGTTCGTGTTCTTGTTTAGAACAAAACAAGTACAGCACCGAGTCCGCGGCGGCAATAGGGCAAATGGTTAATTTGGGATGAGGGACTAGGGATGAGGGATTTTGGGGCTCGGTCACCCCAGTCCCTAATCCCAAATCCCCTATCTCTCGTCCCGCCCTTGCGGAGCGCGGCGGAGCGCGTAACAAGCGCGCTCATGGCTCAGAAGTCGCCGTCGACGACGAAGAAAAACGAAGCGCGCGCGAGCCCCGTTCGATTCAGACACAAGCACCTCCTGGCCATTGCCGATCTCGACCGCTTCGAAGCGGAATCCCTGCTCGACCGCGCCGAAGCTTTCGCGCCGCTCCTGGAGCAGCGCGTAAAGAAGCTCGACACCCTGCGCGGGCGCACGCTCATCAATCTCTTCTTCGAAAACTCGACGCGCACGCAGAGTTCGTTCGAACTCGCCGGCAAACGCATGGGCGCGGATGTGGTGAACATGTCGGTGAAAACGTCGTCCGTGGCGAAAGGCGAGACCCTGATCGACACAGCCGCGACGCTGAATGCGATGCGGGCGGATTTGCTCGTGGTGCGGCACGGTTCATCGGGCGCGGCTGAGCTGCTGTCGCGCAAGGTCGATTGCTCCGTGATCAATGCGGGCGACGGGCAGCACGAACATCCGACCCAGGCCCTGCTCGACGCCTTCACCATCCGCAATGCGCTGGGGCGCATCGAGGGCGTGGAGGTAGCGATTTGCGGCGACGTGCTGCACTCGCGCGTGGCGCGCTCGAACGTGGCGCTTCTGACGCTGCTTGGCGCGCATGTGCGCCTTGTAGGGCCGCCAACTTTGATGCCGGCGCACGCGGCGCGCTGGGGCGCGGACATCTATCACGACATGAAAAAGGGAATCGCGGGGGCGGATGTCGTGATGATGCTCCGGGTGCAGCGCGAGCGCATGCAGGGCGGCTTCTTCCCTTCGGCGCGGGAGTATTTCTGGTTCTACGGGCTTGACGAAGAAAAGCTGAAACTGGCCAAGCCCGGCGCGCTCGTCATGCACCCCGGACCGATGAACCGCGGCCTGGAGATCGACTCGCGCGTCGCGGACGACGCCGCGGTGTCGCTGATCGAGACGCAGGTGCGCATGGGCGTGGCCATGCGCATGGCCGTGCTCGAAGCGCTGGCGGAGAGCGGCGCGAACGCTGCTGTCGAATGAAGGAGGCGCCTCATGTGGATGTTCCTGCTCTGGTGGTGCGTGGACGATCACCTCGCGGCGGCGATGAATGCGCCGGGCCTCGGCACTCTGCCGATCTGGGTGCCGGCGATTATCGCGTTCGCCTTCTCCACCACCGTGAACCTCTCGAACCCGAGGCGCTGAGCGTTTGACGAAGCCGACCCTCATCCGCAATGCGCGCGTGGTGGATCCCGCGAGCGGGTTCGACGGAACGGCCTCCGTGCTGTTCGGCGAGACGATCCTCGACGTGGGGCCGCGCGTCGAAGCCGCGAACGCGGAGGTGATCGACGGCGATGGGCTCGCGCTGCTGCCGGGCCTCATCGATATGCGCGTCGTCATTGGCGAGCCGGGCGCGGAGCATAAGGAGACGTTCAAATCCGCGGGCCGCGCCGCGGCGGCGGGCGGCGTGACGACGCTCGTGCAGATGCCGAACACCACGCCGGTGATCGACGATCAAAGTCTGGTCGATTTCGTGCTGCGGCGCGGGCCGGCGCGGACGGGCGTGCGCATTCTGCCCGCGGCGGCGCTGACCAAGGGGCTTGAGGGCGAGCAGATGACCGAGATCGGCCTGCTCGCGGAAGCCGGCGCGGTGATGTTCAGCAATGGCGACCGACAGGTTACGGACAGCCGCGTGCTGCGGCGCGCGCTTTCGTATGCGACGGCGTTTGGCGCCCTGGTGGCTCATAGGCCAGAGGACCCCTATCTCGCGGCGGGCGGCGTAATGCATGAGGGCGAGCTCGCGGCGCGGCTCGGTTTGCCCGGCATTCCGGCCATGGCGGAAGTGATCATGGCCGAGCGCGATCTGGCGCTGGCGGAGCTGACAGGCGGGCGCTTGCTGCTCGATATGCTTTCATCGGCGCTGACGCTCGCGCCGCTGAAGCGCGCCAAGGAGCGCGGCGTGACCGCCGTCGCCAGCGTCAGCGTGCATCATCTCGCGCTGAATGAAATGGACGTCGACGGTTACCGGACGTTCGCGAAACTCTCGCCGCCTCTGCGCGCGGAAACAGACCGCGTGGCGCTGGCGGCGGCGGTGCGCGAAGGGCTGATCGACGTGATCGTTTCCGGGCACGATCCGCGTCCGGCGGAAGACAAGCGCCTGCCGTTCGACGAAGCGGCGTTTGGCGCCACCGCGCTTGAGACACTGCTGCCGGGCGCGCTTTCGCTCTATCACAATGGCGACGCGCCGTTGCTCTCCATCGTCAAGGCGATGACGCTGCGGCCCGCCGAAATTCTTGGGCTGCCGCAAGGCCGCATCGCCAAGGGCGCGCCGGCGGATTTGATCCTGGTCGATCTCGGCAAGCCGTATCGGCTCGACTCGGAAAAGCTCCTGTCGAAATCCAAGAACTCGCCCTTCGATGAGAAATTGCTGCAAGGCGCCGTGCACCGCACGTTCGTCGGCGGTAAAGTCGTGTTTCCAATCTAGAGGTGCGTGATGCGCTATCTCCTGCTCGGCGCTCTGCTTTTGCTCGCCGCGTGTGAAACCGATCAGATCGGCGAGCGCGGTCCGGCGCCGCCGCTGCCGGACCGTGGGCCGATCGTTTACACCTGCGCCGACGGCACGCAGCTCTCGGTGACGTTCGACAACAATCAGGCGCAAGTCGCGGTGATCGGCGGCTATTCGATGGTGTTGCCGAATATCGGCACGGCCGACGCGCCGCACTACAGCAACGGACGCTATGGGCTGGTCGGGCGCGGCGCTCAGACGAATTGGGAAGTCGGCAGACGCGCGCCGACTTCTTGCCGCGGCGGCTGAGCCATGGAGCTGCGCCTCGCGCGCAACGATGCCGGGGCGCCCGAAATCTTCCGCTCGATTCAGGGCGAAGGGCCGCGTGCGGGCCGGCCGCGGACATTCGTGCGCCTGTCGGGCTGCAATCTGCACTGCGTGTGGTGCGACACGGCTTACACCTGGAACTGGACCGGCTCGCCTTTCGCCCATGAGGACGCGACGAAATACGATCCCGCGAGAGAGATGGTGAAACTCGATGTGGACGCGGCCACCGATCTCATCGCCCGGTCGGCCGGCGAAGGGCTCGTGATCACGGGCGGCGAACCGCTCTTGCAGCAGGACGCGCTGGTGGCGCTGATCGACGCGCTCAACGGGCGCGATCTGGTGATGAGTCGCGAGATCGAGACCAATGGCTCGCTCGTCCCATCCGAAGCGCTGGCGGCGCGCGTCGACCTCTTTGTCGTCTCGCCCAAACTGCCCCATTCCGGCAACGAGGAAGCGATCGCGCTCAAGCCGGAGGCGCTGCACGCGTTCGCGACGATGAACGAAGCCGTGTTCAAGATCGTGGCGCGCGACGCGGCGGACCTCGATCGCGTGGCCGAATTGGCCGCGCGGTATCGCATCGCGCCCGGGCGCATCTACGTCATGCCGGAGGGGGTCACGAGCGAAGCGGTGACGAAACGCGGGCGCGCGCTGGCCGAGGCCGTCGGCGCCCGCGGATTCTGCTATTCCGACCGCCTGCACATCCATCTCTTCGGACAGAGGCGCGGCGTCTAGCTTTCCGTCGCAGGAAGGCGCGCTTCCCTTTCACCCCGCGCCGCTGCTACAGGTCGAGGCGATGATTTGGGCGTTCGTGCTTGCGGCTCTTGGCGGATATCTGCTCGGCTCAATTCCGTTTGGCTTGGTGCTGACGCGGCTCGCGGGACTGGGGGACATCCGCCAGATCGGTTCCGGAAATATCGGCGCGACCAACGTTCTCCGCACGGGGCGCAAGGATCTCGCCCTGGCGACCCTGCTGCTCGACGCGGGCAAGGCGGGCATTGCGCTGCTGCTCGCGCGCGCAATCTGGGGCGGCGCGCCCTATTGGGCCGAGGCTGCCTATGTCGCCGGCGGCATGGCCTTTATCGGGCATTGCTATCCGGTTTGGCTGGGCTTCAAGGGAGGCAAGGGCGTTGCGACATTCTTCGGCGTTCTGTTCGCGGGACTCTGGCCGATCGCCATCGTCGCCGGCGTAACGTGGCTCGCTGCTGCGGCGATCTTCCGTTATTCCTCCCTCGGCGCTCTCGCCGCCGCAGCGGTCGCGCCCTTGTTCGCGTTGGCGGGCGGATCGCCGGATACGTCGGGCGTGGTCTTCTGTTTCGCGCTTTCCGCCCTCATTTTCTGGCGCCACCGCGCCAACATCCAGCGCCTGCTCACGGGTGCAGAACCGAGAATCGGTGAGAAGAAGCAGACGCCTGTCGAAGAGGCGGCGCCGGCGCCCGCAGTGAACGACGCCGCGCCTGAACCGCCGCCCGCCCCCGAATGAGCCCACGCACGTTGTCGCGCCCGGAGCGTGTCGCGTGGACGCGCCTTGCGCGCACGCCGCGCATCGGGCCCATCACCTTCCACCGCCTTATCGCGCGCCACCGCACCGCCGCCGCCGCGCTCGAGGCGTTGCCGCATCTCCATCGGGCCGAAGCCCTGGTCCCGCCGCCACGCGATCGCATTGAGCGCGAACTCGACGCACTCGAGAGGCTCGGCGCGCGCATCGTCGCCGCGTGCGAGCCCCACTATCCCTCGCTTCTCGCGGCGCTCGACGCGCCGCCCCCGCTGATCGCCGTTGGCGGGGACATCCAATTGCTGACGCGCCCGGCGATCGCATTGGTCGGCGCGCGCGAAGGTTCGGCGGCAGGACTTATGTTGGCCGAGCGGATCGCCGCCGATCTCGGGCGCGCGGGGTTTGTGGTCGTGTCCGGCCTCGCGCGCGGCGTCGACGCCGCTGCGCACCGCGGCGCGCTGGCCACCGGCACGGTGGCGGTGCTCGCCGGCGGGCTCGATCGCCCGTATCCGCCCCAGAACACGAAGCTGTACGAAGACATCCTCGAGCGGGGCGCCGTCGTGAGCGAAGCGCCGCTCGGCTTCGTCGCGCGGGCGCGCGATTTTCCGCGCCGCAATCATATCATTTCCGGCCTGGCGCGCGGCGTCGTCGTGATCGAAGCGGCGCTGCGCTCCGGCACGCTCATCACCGCACGCGCCGCGGCCGAACAGGGACGCGACGTGCTGGCCGTCCCGGGCTCGCCACTGGATCCGCGCGCACGCGGTTGCAACGCGCTGATCAAATCCGGAGCGACGTTGGTGGAAGGCGCAGAGGATGTGATCGCGGCGCTGGAGGGGAACGTAGCGCTGCGGCCGCGGTCGCCGGGTCCCCTGTTCGCCGAGCCGATCCCTGCGCCCCCAGGGCTCGCCGCCAAGATCGCGACGCTACTTTCGCCGACGCCGATCCATATCAACGACCTGGCGCGCCTGACGGAGGCGCCGGCGGGCGCGGTGGCCGCGGCGCTCGTGGAACTCGAGATCGAAGGCGCCGCGGCTTCCCTGCCCGGCGGCTATGCCGCCGCCGCCAGCGCCAGTTTCATGGGTTAGGGCTTGGCGGCGCGCCGGAGTTCAACCATCGTTTGCGCCGCCTGGGCGTGGGCCTGCTCTAGGGAGTGCGCCAGCGCATCAAGCCCGCCATCGCGCGCCATCCGCGAGAGCTCAGCGGTCATTTCGAAGGCATAATTGGCGGCGTCGAACGCAGAAATGTCCTCGGCGTCTTCGAGTGACTCACCAAGCATGCCGGCTCCCTCATTTCAATCTTGAGTTGGAGATAACATCTTGTACGTGTATTCGCCAGAGACAAATCGAACGGGCTGAGACCTCCCGTAAAACAGCGTATTATCCGGCCCTTAACGGCGGACGGCCCGCTTCCGGCGCCGGCGATTCAGGAGCAGCTCCGCCCGCGGCGCGTTGACAGCCGCCAGCCTCGCCCCCAGTTTCCCGCCGCCTTCCGACCCGCCGGCCCGCACCTCGGAGAAGCCGAACTCAACATGAACGTCGTCGTCGTCGAATCCCCTGCCAAAGCCAAGACCATCAATAAGTATCTGGGCTCGGACTACAAAGTTCTGGCGAGCTACGGCCATATCCGCGACCTGCCCTCCAAGGACGGTTCGGTGCGCCCCGACGAGGATTTCGCGCTCGATTGGGAGATGGACGGCGCCAGCAGCAAGCGCGTGAAAGACATTGCCGACGCGCTCAAGAGCGCCGACCGGCTCATCCTCGCCACCGACCCTGACCGCGAAGGCGAAGCCATTTCCTGGCACGTTCTGGAAGCCTTGAAGCAGCGCAAGGCGCTGAAGGACAAAGAAGTTCAGCGCGTCACCTTCAACGCCATCACCAAGGACGCGGTGAAGGCGGCGATGGCGCAACCGCGCGACATCGATATGGAGCTGGTCGACGCCTATCTGGCGCGCCGGGCGCTCGATTATCTCGTCGGCTTCACGCTCTCGCCCGTGCTGTGGCGCAAGCTGCCGGGCGCGCGCTCGGCGGGGCGCGTGCAATCGGTGGCGCTTCGCCTGATCGTCGACCGCGAGGTCGAGATCGAGAAATTCCGCCCGCAGGAATATTGGTCCGTGGACGCGACGATGGCCTCGCCGCGCAACGAGAATTTCCTGGCGCGCATCTCGGCGTTCGAAGGCAAGAAGCTCAAGCGCCTCGACATCGAGAATAAGGACATGGCCGACCGCGCGCTGGACGCGGTGAAGCGCGGCCAGTTCAGGGTCGACGCCGTTGAAGCCAAACCGACGCGGCGCAATCCGCCGCCGCCGTTCACCACTTCGACGCTGCAGCAGGAAGCGGCGCGCAAGCTCGGCTTCTCGGCGACGCGCACCATGCAGGTGGCGCAGCGCCTGTATGAGGGCGTCGATATTGGCGGCGAGACGGTCGGCCTCATCACCTACATGCGGACGGACGGCGTGACGCTGGACGACGGCGCGATCCGCGATCTGCGCACCGTGATCGGCTCGCGCTTCGGCAATGAATACGTGCCGGATGCGCCCCGCCGCTACACCTCGAAGATCAAGAACGCGCAGGAAGCGCACGAAGCGATCCGCCCGACCGATCCGCAGCGCATGCCGGACCGCCTGCGGCTCGAAGGCGATCAGGCGCGGCTTTACGATCTTATCTGGAAGCGCGCGATGGCGTCGCAGATGGAGGCGGCCTCGATCGAACGCACCACCGTCGATTTCACCGAGCCGACGGGCAAGGTGGAGATGCGGGCGACGGGCCAGGTGATCCTATTCGACGGTTTCCTCGCGCTCTATCAGGAAGGCCGCGACGACGAAGAGGACGAAGAAAACCGCCGTCTGCCGCTTCTGAAGCAAGGCGAGAGCGTGAAGGTCGTCAGCGCCAAGGCCGATCAGCACTTCACCGAGCCGCCGCCGCGTTATTCCGAAGCGAGCCTCGTCAAGAAGCTGGAAGAGCTGGGCATCGGGCGCCCCTCCACTTATGCGGCGATCCTCGAAAAGCTGCGCGAGCGCCAGTATGCGACGACCGAGAAGAACCGCTTCATCCCCGATGATCGCGGCCGCATCGTCACGGCGTTCATGGAGAATTTCTTCCGCCGTTATGTCGAGTACGATTTCACGGCGGACCTCGAAGAGAAATTGGACGAGGTCTCTTCCGGCGATCTGCCCTGGAAAAAACTGATGCGCGAATTTTGGAGCGAGTTCCGCGCCGCGGTCGACGATATCGGCGATCTGCGCATCGGCGACGTGATCGAGACGCTGAACGACGTGCTGGGGCCCCACATCTTCCCGCCGCGCGAAGACGGCAGCGACCCGCGTTCATGCCCCAATTGCGGAACGGGGACGCTTTCGCTCCGCCTCGGCAAGTTCGGCGCGTTCGTCGGCTGCTCCAACTATCCGGAGTGCAAATTCACCCGCCAGCTCGCGCCTGCCGAAGACGGCGCGGACGCGGTGCCGGCGGAAGGCAAGGTGCTGGGCAAGAACGGCGCGGGCGAAGACGTCACCCTGAAAAATGGGCGCTTTGGACCTTATGTCGAAATGCCGAACGGCGAAGACAAGCCGAAGCGCGCGGGCATTCCCAAAGGCAAGACGCCGGACGATGTCGATCTCGCTTATGCGCTCCGTCTGCTCTCGCTGCCGCGCACGGTGGGGCAGCATCCGAGCGAGCACGAGACGATCCTTGCGAATATCGGCCGCTTCGGCCCGTACATTCAGATGGGCAAGCTCTATGTGAACCTGCCCAGCGCCGAAGACGTGTTCGAAATCCAGATGAACCGCGCGGTCGCGCTGATCGACGAAAAGAAGGCCAACCCAAAGGCCCGCTTCCAGCGCGGCGCGCCGGCGCCGCTCAAAGTGCTGGGCGACAGCCCGGTGACGGGCAAGCCGGTGAACGTGATGAGCGGGCGCTACGGGCCGTACGTCACCGACGGCGAAACCAACGCCAACATTCCAAAAGAGAAGAAGCCGGAAGATCTGACGCTCGACGAAGCGCTGCCGCTGTTAGAGGCGCGCGCCATGGCCGGCGGCGGCAAGAAGAAGCGCGGCGCGAAGAAGGCTGCGCCGAAGAAAGAGCCCGCTGCGAAAAAAGCGACGGCGAAGAAAGAAGCTGCGCCTAAGAAGGCGGCCAAGGCCGCACCGAAGAAAACCGCCAAGAAAGCGCCCGCGAAGAAAAAGGCGGCGGGGTGATGACGGCGTCCCTTCACCCCCGCGAGGGGGAGAAGGTGGCCGCGAAGCGGCCGGATGAGGGGGCGCGTTTCAGAACTGCACTCTTCATCGATACCGCCCTCAATCCTGCACCTCGCCCCCTCACCCGATTGCTTCGCAATCGACCTCTCCCCCTCGCGGGGGAGAGGTGACCCACCATGGCTAAGCGGCGCGACCACACACCCCAGCCTCTCACCCGCGAAAGCGTGCTCGCGGCCATCGAAAAACTGGGCGGCGCGGGCGGGAAGAAGGATCTCGCGCGGGTGCTCGACGTGCCGGCGGATCAGAAGAAAGAACTGCGCGCGATCCTGCGCTCGCTCGAGAATGACGGCGCGCTGGGGCGTACGGGCAAGAAACGCTTTGCTTCAGCGACCGCGTTGCCGCCAACGGGCGTCATGGAAATTGTCGACCGCGACGGCGATGGCGAATTGCTGGCGCGCATGCGCGGCGAGGATGGCCTGTTCGGCCCGAACGTGCGGCTTGCGCCCGGCGAAGCGCGCGGGCGCAAGGGCGAGCCGGCGATTGGCGTGGGCGACCGCGTGCTGGCGCGCATCACGAAGACGCCGGATGGCCCGGAAGCGCGCGTCATCAAGCGGCTCGGGCAAAGCGCGCATAAAATCCTTGGCGTCTTCCATAAAAGCAAAGACCCGCGTGCGCGCGGCGCCGGGCGTGTCGAACCCGCCGACCGCAAGGCCCGGCACGATCTCATCGTCGCGCCCGAGCACGTCGGCGAAGCGCGCGACGGCGATCTGGTGATGGTGGAGCTGGCGGGCGGGCATCGCCCGCACGGGCCCAAGTTCGCGCTGATCAAGGAAATCATTGGCCGACAAGACGATCCGCGCGCGGCCTCGATCCTCGCCATGCACACGCACGGCATCACCGAGGGCTTTTCGCAGGAAGAGGAACGCGAAGCAGCGGCGGCGAAGCCCGTCACCCTCAAAGGGCGCACCGATCTCCGGCATCTGCCGCTCATCACTATCGACCCGGAAGACGCGCGCGATCATGACGATGCCGTCTTCGCCGCGCCCGATGACGACAAGAAGAATCCCGGCGGCTGGCGCGTGTGGGTGGCGATTGCGGATGTAGCGCACTACGTGACGCCCGGCTCGGCCCTCGATCGCGGCGCGCTGAAGCGCGGCAACTCGACATATTTTCCCGACCGCGTCGCGCCGATGCTGCCGGAGACGCTGTCCGCCGACCTCTGCTCGCTGCGCGAAGGCGAAGAGCGTGCGACGCTGGCGGTCGAAATGGTGTTCGACGCCAACGGCAAGAAGAAGAGCCACAAATTCGCGCGCGGGCTGATGAAATCAGCGGCGAAGCTCTCTTACGAAATGGCGCAAACGGCGATCGACGGAAAACCGAACGACAAGACGAAGCCCCTGCTTGACGGCGTGCTGAAGCCGCTCTGGGCGGCGTATGCGGCCGTGAAGAAAGCGCGCGATGGGCGCCATCCGCTGGAGATCGACGCGCCGGAGCATCGCATCATCTTCAAGGACGGGCGCGTCGCCGGCGTGAAGAAGCGTGAGCGCTTCGATGCGCACAAGCTGATCGAGGAGTTTATGATCCAGGCCAATGTCTGCGCAGCGGAGACGTTGGAACAGAAGGGCCGCCCGCTGATCTATCGCGTGCACGATCGACCGAGCGATATGAAGATCGCGGCGCTGACGGATTTCCTGCCGACCGTGAACATGAGCTGGGCCAAGGGCCAGGTGGTCACCGCCGAGCGCTTCAATCGTATCTTGGCGTTAGCCCAGAACGGGCCGAACGCGGAGATCGTCAACGAAGTGGTGCTGCGCACGCAGGCGCAGGCGATCTACTCCCCCGAGAATATCGGCCATTTCGGCCTCAACCTTTCGCATTACGCGCACTTCACCTCGCCCATCCGCCGTTACGCCGACCTCATCGTTCACCGCGCTTTGATCAAGGCGCTGAAATTCGGCGACGACGGGCTGACGGCGGCGGAAGAAGAAAAGCTCGACGATATCGCCGAGCACATCAGCCAATGCGAACGCCGCTCGATGGCGGCCGAGCGGGACGCGACGAGCCGGTACATCGCTTCGTACTTGGCCGATCGCGTCGGCGCGGAATTCGAGGGGCGCGTGACGGGCGTGACGCGGTTTGGGCTTTTCATCCGGTTGGATGAAACGCAAGCGGACGGGCTCGCGCCCATCGCGACGCTTGGCAATGAGCGTTGGCATCACGACGAAGCGGCGCATGCGCTGGTGGGTGAAACGACGGGAACACGCTTTCCGCTCGGCATGCGCGTCGAGGTGCGGCTTGAGGAAGCGACGCCCGTGTCCGGCGGGCTCATCTTTACGGTTCTCACCGAACCCCAGCCGCCGCAACCAGGTTGGCGCAAAGCGCGCACGAGCCGGCAGACGCCGCAGGGCCGGCCGTTTCGCGGAAAGCGCCGCCGCTAGGCGGGCTGCTTGCCGAAACGCTCCGCGGAGCGCTGGCGCGCCTTCTCCGCCTCGATCTCGCGATCCTTCGGCGGCGCGGTGGTTTCGAGCGAGTCGATCAGCTTGCGCGCAGCGGCGAAGGTTTCCTCGATGGCGGCGTTGAAGGCGGCCTCGTTGGCTTTCGACGGCGTGTTGTAGCCGGAGAGCTTGCGCACGAATTGCAGTGAGGCGGCGCGGATTTCCTCGTCCGTCGCCGGCGGATCGAAATTGAACAGCGTCTTGATGTTGCGGCACATGGCTCAATCGCCTTTCTTGAATGGCGCGTGTTCGGCGAGGATTTCGGCTTCTTCGACAACGGCCGGCGTCTCCGCGCGAAGATAGGTCGCGACGGCGTTGCGCAGGCCGCGATGGGCGATCCAGTGCGCGGAATAAGTCGGCACAGGCATGTAGCCGCGCGCCAGCTTGTGTTCGCCCTGCGCGCCAGCTTCGACGCGCGGCAGGCCGAGTTCGATGGCGAGCTCGATGGCTTGGTAATAGCAAAGCTCGAAATGAAGGAACGGGACATCGTCAATGCGGCCCCAATAGCGACCGTAAAGCGCTTCATCGCCCAGGAGGTTGAGTGCGGACGCGATAGGCCGACCTTCGTGTTCGGCGACGAACAGCACGATTCTATCGGCCATGCGCTGACCCAGCGCTTCGAAGAATTCGCGATTGAGATACGGCGAGCCCCATTTGCGCGAGCCCGTGTCCATGTAGCAGCGGAAGAAAAAATCCCAATCGCGCGCTTTGATGTCGGCGCCGCGCAAGCGTTTGACGATCGCGATCTCCTGCGCCTTGGCGCGCTCGCGGCGCACGTTCTTGCGTTTGCCGGAGGAGAGCGCGGCGGTGAAATCTTCAAAGCGGGCGTAGCCGTTGTTGAACCAATGATATTGCAGGCCCGTGCGGGTGAGATAGCCGAGCGGCCGCAGAGCTTCGCATTGCGCTTCGCTCGCGAAGGTGACGTGGACGGAGGACGCCTCCGCGCGCTGCGCCAGCGCCACCGCGCCTTGCGCGAGCGCACTCGCCACTTGCGGATCGCGCGCGAGGAGGCGCCGCCCAGGTACGGGTGTGAACGGCACGGCGCATTGGAGCTTGGGATAATATTGTCCGCCAGCGCGGCGCATGGCGTCGGCCCAGGAATGGTCGAACACGTATTCGCCGTAGGAATGATCCTTGGCGTAAAGCGGCATCGCGCCCGCCAGCGCGCCTTGCGCATCGCGCGCGACGACGTGAGCGGGCGTCCAGCCCGAGCGGCCATCGACGCAGCCGCTTTCCTCCAAAGCTTGCAGAAAGTCCCAGCTTAGAAATGGATCGAAAGGTTCGCCTTGCGGGTTGGCGAGGCCGTCCCACGATGCTTTATCGATCCGGGCCAGCGCATCGACGATCGTCAGCGAAAGCGCGCCGCCGCCGTCCACTTATTGGTCTCCGTGGGCCCGGACGCGAAACCGCGTCACGCTTTTGCCGGGCCCGCTCATGCGATCTCAAAAATTCCATCCGCCTCCACCGCGTAGTCGAGCGGCAGATTGGCGACGCCGACGGCGGCGCGGGCGTGGCGGCCCGCATCGCCGAACACTTGCACCATGAAATCGGAACAGCCGTTCATCACTTGCGGTATGGGCGCGAAATCGGGCGTTACGTTGACGAAGCCGCCGATCTTGACGACTCGTTTCACACGGTCGAGATCGCCCGCGCACGCGGCCTTTACTTGCGCGAGCAGATTGAGCGCGCAGAGGCGCGCGGCGGCCTGTCCTTCCTCCACCTCGATCTCGGCGCCGAGCTTTCCCTTGATGCCGCCTTGAGCATCGACAGAGACCTGCCCGGAGACATGCACGAGCCCGCCGGCGATCACATACGGCACGTAAGAGGCTACCGGCGCCGGCGGCGTCGGCAGATTGATCCCGAGTTCCGCGAGCCGCGCCTCGATCCGCCCCATTGCCCTCTCCCTTGGTTTCAAACTCTTCCTAGAACCATATGCGCACTCCGTCATCCCGGGCGAGCGGAGCCGGGACCCAGAGATCATAGGGCTGCGTGCTTGGCCCTGGGCCCCGGATCAGCGCTGCGCGCTGTCCGGGATGACGGAGAGATAATCAATCTTCTTGTTTGGTCTTCAGCGCCCGTCCCGTGAGCACGGCGCCCTGGCCGAACTTGCCGCGCGCTTTGGCGATGGCGGCTTCCGCTGCGGCGCGCTTGGGCGTTTCCGTATCAAGCATGTCGCCTTTGTCGGCGTCGGCGGCGGCGCTGAAATCGGCGAGGCCGACGCCGATCAGGCGGAACTTGGTGCGCCCGTCCGCATCCGCCGCCAAAAGCTGGCGCGCCGTCTCGAAGATGCGGGCGGCGAGCAGCGTGGGTTCGCCAAGCTGACGGCGGCGCGTCAGGACGCGAAAGCGCGTGTCTTTCAGTTTCAGCGTCAAAGTGCGGCCCGCGACATCGGCAGCGCGGCAGCGCGCGGCGACGCGTTCGCAGAGCGGCCAGAGCATGTCTTCGAGTTCGCCCACATCGGCCACGTCTTCAAAGAAGGTCGTTTCCGCCGAGATGCTTTTGCGCTCGCCGTCGGGATCGACGCGGCGCGCATCCTCCGCCATCGAAAGCGCGAAGAGATGCGCGCCCCAATCGCCATAGATGGCGCGCATGCGGACAAGGCCGACGGCGCGGATATCGCCGATGCAGCGGAGGTTTTCGCGCTCAAGCGCTTTTGCGCCGGCGGGGCCGACGCCGGGGAGCGTGGCGACGGAGCGTGTGCTGAGGAAATCGAGCGCCTCGGCGCGTCCGATCACGGAGAAGCCGCGCGGCTTGTCGAGATCGGACGCGGTCTTGGCCAGGAACTTGTTGAACGAGAGGCCGATCGAGACGGTGATGCGCCGCTCCTCCTCGATGCGGTTCTGCAGCCGGATCAGCGATTGCGCGGGCGAGCCGCCGTGCAGGGCGTCGGTGCCGGACAAATCCATGAACGCTTCGTCGATGGAGACGGGTTCGACCAGCGGCGTCAGCTCCTGCATCAGCTTGCGCACGATGCGCCCTTCTTCGGCGTACTTGGCCATGTTCGGCGGCACGATGGTGGCGTGCGGGCAGAGCTGCAGCGCCTTGAACATCGGCATGGCCGAGCGCACGCCGAAGGCGCGCGCGACATAACAGGCCGTCGTCACCACGCCGCGCTTGCCGCCGCCGACGATCAGCGGCTTGGCCTCAAGGCTCGGATCGTCGCGCTTCTCGACTGTCGCGTAGAAGGCGTCGCAATCGAGATGGGCGATGGCGAGCGTGTTCAGTTCCGAGTGTGCAACGGGAACGTCCCCCCCGCACGACTCGCACCGTCCTTCGCCTTCCAGGGGAGCGGCGCAGGCGCGGCACAGCCTCATCCCGCAAACCCCTGGCCCGCAAGGGGTCTTCCGACGACTTCTTGTGCCGCAAGCTTCATCACGACGCCGAAATACTCCCAAACGATTTGTTAACGCAGCCAGCGAGATTGCTGGGTGTCGTAAGGGTTGTTAAGTCCTCTGAGGTAAGACGGCCGCGGGGGCGAGTGCGGCGAATGGCCAAGACGGTACTCATCGTCGAAGACAGCGAACTGAATATGAGGCTGTTCAACGATCTGTTGGAGGCCTTCGGCTATCGCACGGTCAAAACCCGGGATGGACGCGAAGCCCTGCCCCTGGCCCGCCAGCACAAGCCCGATCTCATCGTGATGGACATCCAGTTGCCGGAAATCTCCGGCCTCGACATCACCGATCGGCTCAAGAAGGACCCCGCGCTCAAGACCATTCCGGTGGTCGCGGTCACGGCCTTCGCGATGCGCGGCGACGAGCAGAAAATCCTCGCCGCCGGCTGCGACGCCTATCTGTCCAAGCCGATTTCGGTGTCGACCTTTCTGGAGACCATCCGCAAGTTCATCGGGTAGGCCCGCTTGAGCGCGCGTGTCCTCATCGTCGACGACATCGAGGCGAACTTGCGTCTGCTCGATGCGCGGCTCGGCGGGGAATATTACGAAGTCATCATGGCCACGCGCGGCGAGGAAGCCGTGCAGAAGGCCAAGCGCGAGCGTCCCGACATCGTGCTGATGGACGTGATGATGCCCGGCGGCATTGACGGTTTCGAGGCCTGCCGCCGCATCAAGACCATGCCGGAGACGCGCCACATCCCCGTCGTCATGTTGACGACGCTCGACGATCGCGAAAGCCGACTGCGCGGGCTGCAAGCGGGCGCCGAGGATTTTCTCACCAAGCCTTTCGACGACGTGCAATTGCTGGCGCGGGTCAAAAGCCTGGTGAGTTTGAAGGTCGTGATCGACGAATTGCGTGCGCGCGAAGCGAACGGGCGCAAGCTAGGCGTGATCGGCGAGGAGCTGCGCCCCGATCCGCTCGACGTCCATCGCCTCACCGCCGGCAACGTGCTCGTCGTCGACGACAACCAGAACCAGATCAAGCGCATCCAGGCCGCGCTGGGCGTTGAGCACCGCGTGACCGTGCTGGGCGGCGACGAATCCACCTCCGCGACGCCGGACTTGATCGTGGTCGGCGTCACGGCCAAGAGCTTCGACGGCTTTCGCGTCGTCGCCCGCATGCATTCATCGGAGCCGACGCGGCATTTGCCGATCCTCGCGATTGTCGAACCCGACGACCGGGCGCGCGCCATCCGCGCCTTGGAACTGGGCGCGCACGACGTCATCGTGCGGCCGATCGATGAAGATGAAATCGTCGCCCGCGCGCGCACTTTGATGCGCCGCAAACGATACATGGACGCGCTGCGCACGCGCCTGGACCACAGCTTGGAACTGGCCGTCACCGATCAGCTCACGGGGCTTTACAATCGCCGCTTCCTGTTCGCGCAGCTCAATCCGCTGGTTCAACGCGCGCAGTGCGGGGGCGATCAGGTTTCGGTGATGGTGATCGATCTCGATCACTTCAAGCGCATCAACGACACCTATGGGCATGATGTCGGCGACGAGGTGCTGAAGGAATTCTCCGCGCGCCTGGCCACCAATGTGCGCCCGTCCGATTTCGCCTGCCGCCTCGG
Organism: Caulobacterales bacterium; assembly: GCA_035549695.1. Classification (GTDB taxonomy): domain Bacteria; phylum Pseudomonadota; class Alphaproteobacteria; order Caulobacterales; family Aquidulcibacteraceae; genus Vitreimonas. Next base: position 43,431 of record DASZQK010000067.1, read on the forward strand.
CGGGGAGGAATTCGTGGTGATCATGCCGGCCGCGTCGGGTGATCTCGCCTGCCTCGCGGCCGAGCGCATCCGCCGCAACATCTGCGCGTCGCCGTTCCGCATCGCCGGCCCCGCCGACGAGCTTGAACTGACGGTAAGCATCGGTGTCGCGGCCTCCGAAGGCGGCGACGAAAGCGCGGAAACGCTGCTCAAGCGCGCTGACGAAGGACTCTACGAAGCCAAACGCGCCGGTCGGAACCGCGTCATCGGCAAAACGGCGGATCAGGCGGCCTAGAAAGTCGGTCGGGCGCCGGGCCCGGCTTCGCCGCCCGGAATGACTAAAAACGGGGAATGTTCGGATGACCGGCCTGACGCCGGACCGGCGAGATTACTTAATCTTGCCTTCGACGAACTCGACGTGCTTCTTCGCGATCGGATCGTACTTCTTGAACTTGAGCTTTTCCGTCTTGGTGCGTGGGTTCTTCTTGGTGACGTAGAAGAAGCCCGTGTCCGCGGACGAGTTCAGGCGGATCTTGATGGTTGCTGGTTTTGCCATTGGGGTCGCGCCCGAAATCTCAGGTGTTCAAAGAGCGCGGGAAAATACGCGGGGACGGCCCAAAGTCAACTCAAACGCTCCAACTGATGCCCGCCCCGCGCCCAGCGCAGATAAGGCGGCGCGGGCGTCTCGCCCGCCAGCCGGGCCTTGACCTCGCTCAGCACGAACCGGGTGATCGAGGGGAGATCCAGCGCTTCGGCCTCCGCCAGGGAGAACCAGCGCGTGTCCAACAGCTCCTCGCCAGACTGAGGCCGGTCGTCGCCCAGCACCGCTTCCGCGTCGGCCATGAAGAAGCGGGCGTCGAAGCGGCGCGGGCGGTAAGGCGGGGTGACAGCGCGGCAGACGAAAGCAAGCCGGTCGAGCGGCGGACCCGATGCGCCGCCGACGAGAAGGCCGGCCTCCTCGCGCGTCTCCCGGGCGGCGGCGATCCCAAACGCGCGGGGCGGACGGCGGGCGCTGCGCCGCCGCAGAAGCGCCTCGGTTTCCGGCCGGAACTCCGACGCGGCGGGCGCCCGGGCGTCGCCGGGGTCGACGCGTCCGCCGGGAAACACCCACTTGTCGGGCATGAAGACGTGCCCCTTGGCGCGCTGCCCCATCAGCACCTCGCGTCCGCCGCGGATCAGGATCAGCGTCGCGGCGTCGCGCGGACGCGCGGCGCGGGCGGGCGTGGTCTTATCCGGCGCATCGAACGGCTCGTCGTCGAGCGGAATGCGCGTCATCCCTTTTCCCATGCGAGTTTGAGCAGCCGCTTCACTTCGGCGTCCACGTCCTTCGGCGAGGACAGCACAAGGATCGCGGTGTGGCGTTCGGCCCACGGGCGCTTCTTCATCGGCGAGAGACGCGCGCTTTCCTTCACCGGCAGCGGCAGGCCAAGCTCGGCCTTCCCGCCCTTGAGCGGCAGCACGCCGGCGAACTGCACTTTGCGGGAAAAGCTCACGAAGGTTTTGCGCGGGCCGATGATGGCCTCCGGAAACTCCTTGCGCACGAGCTTGGCCAGCGCCTCATAGATCGCGCGCCCGTCCTTCTCTTTCCAGAGCTGGTCGAGCAGCGCGTCCGCGTCATCCCAGGCCGGCCCTTCGGGAAATGCCGCGTGCAGAATTTGCGCGGCGCGGTTGACGCCCAGCCCGTACTTTTCCTTCAGCCAAAGCGCGCGCTTGCGCGGGGCCGTCTCCGGGCAGGTCTTGGCGATCTTCACCCACTGCTCCAGCGTCTTGCCGGTGTCGCGTTCGAGGCTCGCTTGAACGCTGGCGAACCATTTTTGCTGGCGCTCCGTGAGCGTTGACGCCTTTCCACTGGTCGCGCCCATCTTTAACCTCCGTTCCAAGGGGTGTGCCCATGAGCCTTCACGGAAGCTACGACGAAGACAACCTGTTCGCCAAAATCCTGCGTGGGGAGATCCCCGCCGTGAAGGTGCTGGAGGATGACGTCGCCTTGGCGTTTATGGACCTGTTTCCGCAGGCGAAGGGGCACACGTTGATCGTTCCCAAGGACGTGAAAGCGCGCAATTTCCTCGATCTGCCGCGCGAGCGGGTCGGGCCGTTCATGGAGCGCGTCCAGCGCGTGGCGATCGCGGTGGAAAGGGCGCTGAAGCCGGACGGCGTGGTGGTCACCCAGTTCAGCGGAGCGCCCGCCGGCCAGACCATCTTTCATGTGCATTTTCATGTCATTCCGCGCTATGACGGCGTGCCGCTGGCGGGGCACGGGCATTCCAAGAGGGCCGATGTCGCCGAACTCGATCAGGTGGCTCGCGAGATCGCGGCCGCACTATGAGCGATGACCGTCGAGCATAGTCCCCGCAAGCTCGCCGCCATCGTCTGCATGGACATCTGCGGCTATTCGGCCATCGCCGAGCGCGACCAGGATTTGGCCGCCGCGCACGTCGCGCGCATCCGTGACCGCATGGAAGAAATCGCGATGGCGCATGCCGGGCGAATTTTTTCGACCGCAGGCGATGGCGCGATGTTGGAATTCGCCAGCGCCTCCGACGCTCTCAACGCCGCGATCGCGCTTTGCGAGGCCGAACGAGACCCCCCGCTCCGGCTCGGCGTGCACATGGGCGAGGTGGTGATCGCGGAGAACGGCGATCTACTTGGCCACGGCGTCAACATCGCCGCACGATTGCAGGCGCAGGCGGCCAATGGCGGCGTGCTGGTTTCACAGGTCGTTCGCGACACCGTGAACGCGGCGCTGGCGGAGCGGCTATCGGCGCGCGGGCGCATCAAGCTCGCCAAGATGCGCCAGATGCTCAGCGTCTATGCCTGGGCGCCTGACGGGGCGACGCCGCATCTGGCGCCGACGACGCCCGTACTCGCCGTGCTGCCGTTCGATAACCGCTCGCGCGATCCTGACACCGCGTTTTTCTCAGACGGCGTCTCGGAGGAAATCCTTTATGAGGTTTCGCGCGCGCCCGGCCTCAAGGTGATCGGGGCCACATCAAGTTTCGCCTTCCGCGGACGCGAGAAGCAACACGCCGGGCGCGCGCTTTCAGCGACCCATATCCTTGACGGCTCAGTGCGCCGCAACGGCGCGCGTGTGCGTGTCTCTGCGCATCTCAGCGAAGCGGAGAGCGGCGTCGTGCTATGGTCGGAGCAATACGATTGCAACCTGGCCGGCGCCTTCGAAGTGCAGGACGACATCGCCGATCAGGTCGCCAAGGCGTTGACGCTGACCTTGGGCGAGGTGCGTCGCACCCGCTCGGCCAATCTCGATGCGGCGCTGTTCGACGAATATCTGAGAGCGCGCGACCATCTGAAATCCGGCGCGCCGCATCGGGTGGCCGCCGCCGCGCACATGTTTGAAGACATCGTCGCCCGCGCCGACGATTTCGCCCGCGCCTGGTCGGCGTTGGCGTTCACGCGGCTCGAGCAGGCGCGCTACTCTCCCGAGGACCGCCCGGAGCTGATGATGGGGGCGCGGCGCGCAGCGGAGCGCGCAATCGGCATCGATGAGAGTATCGGGGAAGCCTTCGCCGTGCTCGCCGCGCTCGAATCCGAGTTCGGGCGCTGGAGCGAGCGCGAAGCGCTGCTGGAACGCGCGCTGGCGGCGGAGCCGAACAACCCGCTGCTGCTGTTTAGACACGGACAGACCTTGGTGAGCGTCGGGCGCGTGGCTGCGGGCTACGCGCAACAGGCGCGGGCGTACGAGCTCGATCCTCTCGATCCAATGTTCGCGGCGTTTTACGGCTTCAATGTGTGGGAGACACGCTCGCGGCCGGAAGGGCGCAAGATATTGGAGAGCGCAGCCGAGCGGCACCCCGACAACGTGTTCCTCTGGTATTTGCGGCTGTCTACGGCAGCGCTCGAGGGCGACATGGCCACGGCGGACGCGCTGCGCGCCCAGGCGGCGACGCTGCTGCCCGGCCTCGAGGACTCGCCCATCATCGTCAGCGGGCAGATGACGCAGGACATGCTCGCCGCGCCCACGCCGGAGGCGTTTGTTAAGTTGGGCGAGGCGTTCACGGGTATGGCGGAGCAACAGCCATCGTGCGCGCTCGATCTCGCCGTGGCGCTCTCCATTCTCGGACTCACGCAACCGGCGTTCGCCTTGTTCGAAGAAGCTCTCGACAACATCGAAGCTTGGCGCAATGACGCCCCCGACGCGCTGCGTCCGCACGTTGGCTACGAAACGGCGCTGTTATTCATCGAGACCACGCGCCCGCTCCGGCTCGACCCGGCCTTCCCGCGCCTCTGCGCCCGGCTGGGGCTCGCGCGCTATTGGCGGGACACCGGCGCGTGGCCTGATTGTGCGGAAGACGCAGCGCTAAGCTACGACTTCAGGAGCGAGTGCCAGCGGCTCCTCTGAGCGCGACGGAAACGCGGGAAGCGCGCGTACAAGCAAGCGAGGGACGATGCTTCGCTTCGGAGTGCATGATGACTCACGTCCGCTTTCTTTTCGCCGCCTGCGCCCTGGCCCTCGCGCCCATGGCGCTGACCTCGCCATCCGCCGCGGCGGCGGAACTCATCGTCGTCCATCGCGCCCCGCCGCCCCTGCGCCACGAGATTGTCGTCGCGCGGCCCGGCCCCGCGCACCTTTGGTACTGGCAGCCCGGCTTTTGGCGCTGGCGCCATGATGACTTCGACTGGGTTCCGGGCCATTGGGTGCGCCGCCCGAACCCGCGCGCCGTGTGGGTCGCGCCGCACTGGACGCATCGGCGCGGCGAGTGGGTGTTCGTGGAGGGCCACTGGCGCTGACAAGAAAACGGCGGCCGCTCAAGCGACCGCCGTTTGCCTTCCTGATGCTGGCCCTCAGGCTCGCTCGGGCCGCTTGAGCTGCGGCGGGTTGGCCTTCGGCAGTTCCGGGAAGTAGTCGAACTTCAGCTTTTCCTTGTCGGCCGGATCGATGTCGATCTTGACGATGCCGCCGTTCTTCAGCTTGCCGAACAGGAGTTCGTCGGCCATCGGCTTCTTCACCTGTTCCTGGATCAGCCGCGCCAGCGGGCGCGCGCCGAAGCTTTCGTCGTAGCCCCGGATGGCGATCCAGTCGGTCGCCTTCTCGGTGATCTCGATCTGGACATTGCGTTCCGAAAGCTGCGCTTCGAGCTGGATGATGAACTTCTGCACGACGTTGCGGACGATCGATTGCGGCAGCCCGGCGAACTGGATCACCGCGTCGAGCCGGTTGCGGAACTCGGGCGTGAACAGGCGTTTGATCGCCTCTTCATTCTCGTGATCCTTCTTGCCGGCGCCGAAGCCGATGCCCTGCTTGGACGCGTCCGATGCGCCGGCATTGGTGGTCATGATCAGGATGACGTTCCTGAAATCGACCTTCTTGCCGTTCGCGTCTGTGAGCGCGCCATGGTCCATCACCTGCAACAGGATGTTGAACAGGTCCGGGTGCGCCTTTTCGATTTCATCAAGCAACAGCACCGAGTGCGGATGCTGGTCGACGCCGTCGGTGAGCAAGCCGCCTTGATCGAAGCCGACATAGCCCGGAGGCGCGCCGATCAGACGCGAGACCGTGTGCCGCTCCATATATTCCGACATATCGAAGCGTAAGAGCTCGATGCCCATGATGTTGGCGAGCGAGCGGGCGACTTCCGTTTTGCCGACGCCGGTCGGGCCGGCGAACAGGTAGCAGCCGATCGGCTTCTCCGGCTGACGCAGGCCCGCACGCGCGAACTTGATCGCCGATGACAGCGCGTGGATGGCCGAGTCCTGGCCGTACACGACGCGCTTGAGATCGTC